>ONXC01000013.1 GCA_900321715.1 uncultured Bacteroidales bacterium
AAGCGAGCTGACGCAGGCCCCAATCCTCCTGGTACACAACCTCACCACCGTTGTCCGTGATGAGCTTGACGTACTTGGCAACCGCTTCCTTCATCTGGGCATCAGACAAAACGGGAGTTGCAATGAAAACGGTTTCGTACTGGTTAACCATTGTTTGTTAATTAATTGTTAATAAATAAGTTATCCTATTTTTGGCCTTTTTCTGGCCCAAAAAGGACTGCAAATATACGCATTAAATTCCTGAAAAACAAATTCTTTATTACATAAAATATGACTATATTTGTGGATACGTATGGCTCAAGGAAAGACATTATGGCAGGGATTGGCCGGGGGAATGCTCCGCCTCATGGGGCGTCTGCCCCTTTCCTTCCATCATGCAATGGGCCGTTTCCTTGGATGGGTCATGAGATGCGTCATACGTTACAGGGTAAATGTCGTAAGGGATAACCTCCGTAACAGCTTCCCGGAAAAATCGGCCCAGGAGCTTAAAGCCATTGAAAAGAAGTTCTACGCCCACTTCGGCCGCATTTTCACGGAAGCCCTTTGGTATGGCTCCTGCAAAGGAGACCGCGGCCGTAAGCGCCTCAAGGGCAGCCATATAGTAGAGATTGCAAACCCGGAGGAATTCAACCGCATCCTCAGGGACAACACCCAGGTTATGATTCTCCAGACCCACGCCGGAAACTGGGAGCTCATAGGCGGCATCCTGAATTACACCTATTCAGAGCCCCTTCTCCTTACCACTCACACCTTTGCAATCACCTACCTTCCCCTTCACAGCCAGTTCTGGGACAGGTTTATGAGGGAAAACCGTGACGCCCCGGTCCGTGACATGGACTTTGACGGCTACATCCCCACCAATAAGATAGTGCGCCACGTCCAGGAGCATGCCGGAAAGAAATTCTGCTACTGCTTCATCACGGACCAGTTCCCCTACAGCTACAGCCACAAGCACACCGTGGAATTCATGCACAGGGAGACTCCCACCATGACCGGCGGCGCCGCCCTTGCCTGCCGCATGGACATGGCCGTGGTGTACCTCAGATTCGCCTACAGGGAAGAAGGCGGGTACCGTATGGAATTCGTTCCCATTACGGAGCATGCCGGCAGCATCGCCCCCATGGACATAATGAAACTGTATTATAAACTTCTGGAGGAAGATCTCAGGAATCAGCCCTGGAACTACCTCTGGACACATAAGAGATGGAAATGAGAAAGCTTTTGACCGCAACGCTCCTTCTGAGCATCTTCACATCGGCCTTTGCCCAGGAAAGCGTATACTATTACCTCCCCTCCACCACCATTACCGTGGAAGTGGAGGCAGAGCAGGAGACCTTCTTCGCCGGTCCCTACGCCGCCTTTGCAAAGAAACTCCTGGGAATAGACGTACGCAGGGCCGATGAAGTGACATCGCGCGTTCTCAGCGCCACCATCAGCACATCCCTGGAGGCAGACCGTAAATCGGCCACACCCCTGGACGCGGACATCCCGGAACTGATGACCCTGAGCACCCAGGGCCTGGTTTCATTCGGGGACAAGACGGAGCTTAGTGCCACATGGCGCTTCCTCCCTCCTATGCGCGGAGATTTTTCCGACAAAGGCCTCACCGGAGACAGCAAGGTGGTTAAGCGGATAGTCTACAAGACCATTCCCACCGATACCGCATTTGTCCGCGTCCCCGTGGAGGAGAAGTTCATTGAGACAAAGACCCTTGAAGACAAGGCAAAGGAAGCAGCCGACCAAATCCTGTCGCTCCGCGCCCAGCGCCTGGACATAGCTACCGGCAACACGGACGCCACATTCTCCGGCGCTGCCCTTGCCGATGCCCTGAGGGAAATCCGGCAGATGGAGGAGGAATACCTCACCCTTTTCCGCGGCTACAGCCAGGTAAGGACACTCACTGCAAGTTTTGACGTAATTCCCCAGGCAGGACTCAAGAACCAGCGTTACCTTGCCTTCCGCACAGACCCTGAACGCGGCCTTGTATCCAACGGACGCGGTACTCCCTATTATATTGAACTTGAGCCGGAGGCCCTTGTGAAGGAAGATTCCTCTTCACAGCCCAAGAAGGCATCAAAGACAACATACATCAAATATCGCATCCCCATGATCTGCCGCCTCACCCTCACGGAAGACGGCCGTCCGCTGGTTGAAACCCGCGTTCCCGTGTATCAGCTTGGCCGCGAGGCATCTTATCCCGTAAAAACAAATTAATAACATTATATTATGAGCATTAAAGAACTGGAGCCAAAGATTGTCTGGAATAACTTCTACAATCTTACCCAAATCCCCCGCCCTTCAAAGCATGAGGGCAAAGTGATTGAATATCTTTACAACTGGGGCGTAAGCCACGGTTTTGAAACCATCCGTGACAAAGGCGGCAACATAATCATCCGCGTTCCCGCCACTCCCGGTATGGAAAACCGCAGGGGCGTAATTATCCAGGGCCATATGGACATGGTCCCCCAGAAAACCTCTGATTCCAACCATGATTTCCTCAAGGACCCCATCAACGCATATATTGACGGAGAATGGGTTACCGCAGACCGCACCACCCTTGGTGCCGATAACGGCATGGGTGTAGCACTTGGCCTTTCCGCCATTGAGGACAAGTCCGTAAAGCACGGTCCCATCGAAATCCTTGTCACCTATGATGAGGAAACCGGCATGACGGGCGCCAACACCCTTGAGCCCGGCGTCCTGAAGGGAGATATCCTCATGAATCTTGACTCCGAGCAGGAAGGCGAGCTTTGCGTTGGATGCGCAGGCGGCCTTGATGTATCGGCCAGCTTCAAATACCTCAAATACAATACGCCCGCGGGTTATAAGGGCCTCAAGGTTACAGTGAAGGGCCTTCAGGGCGGCCATTCCGGAATGGACATCTCCCTTTACAGGGCAAACGCCAACAAGGCCGTTGCCAGGATGATCCTTCCCGCCATTGAACTTCTTGGCGTAAAGGTAGTCTCCTTCACCGGAGGGTCCCTGCGCAATGCCATCCCGTTCGAGGCAGAGGCAGAGCTCGTGGTCCCTCAGGAGAACCTTGCAGCAGTGCGCCAGATGATAGAGAGCGAATTTGGCCGCATCAAGGCCGAATTCAAGGAGAGCGACCCCACCGCCACCCTTATCGTAGAGGAGTGTGAAGCAGCCCCCAAGCACATCCAGCCTTCCGTGATGCTCCGTGCCGTGAAGGCAATGCTCGCTTGCCCTTCAGGGGTTATCCGCATGTCCCGCACCATGAAGGGCCTCACGGAAACCTCCATCAACATGGCTATCGTACGCACAGAGAAGGGCAAAATCACCATCCACAGCCTCATGCGCAGCTCCGTAAACAGCGCCAAGGCAGCCCTTGCAAACCGCGTGCGCTGCATCTTCGAGCTTGCCGGGGCAGATGATATCCAGTTTGCCGGCGGCTACAGCGGCTGGACTCCCAAGCTGGACACTCCCATGAACAAGATCATGATGGAGCAGTACAAGAAAGTGACCGGAGAGGATATGGAGATCATGGCCACCCACGGCGGTCTTGAGTGCGCCCTCCTTGGAGCCAAGTATCCCAACTGGGAAATGGTCTCCGTAGGTCCCACCATCAAGTATCCCCACAGCCCGGATGAAAAAGTGAACATCGCCTCCGTAGCCCGCACCTGGGAGTATCTGAAGGCCGTTCTTGAAAATGTACCCGTAAAATAAAAGCTTATGTTCAAAGGACAACCCAAAGGACTTTTCGCCCTTGCTCTTGCCAACACCGGCGAGCGCTTCGGTTACTATACCATGATTGCGGTGTTCGCCCTCTTCCTCAGGGCAAACTTCGGCCTCTCTGCCGGTACCGCAGGCACAATCTACTCCTCATTCCTGATGCTGGTGTACTTCTTCCCGCTCATCGGCGGTATCCTGGCCGATAAATTCGGCTTTGGAAAGATGGTCACAACCGGCATCCTGGTCATGTTTGCAGGCTATCTCCTGCTTTCAGTTCCGCTTGGCGGGGGCACCGTAGCCCTTGTGGCAATGCTTGCGGCCCTGCTTCTGATAGGCTTCGGCACGGGTCTATTCAAGGGTAACCTCCAGGTTATGGTCGGTGACCTCTATAATGACCCCCAGTATGCCTCAAAGCGTGATTCCGGCTTCTCCCTCTTCTACATGGCCATCAATATCGGCGCCCTTTTTGCCCCTACTGCAGCTATCAGGATCAGGGAATGGGCAATGACACTTGGCTTTGACGGCAACGCAGCATACCACTTCTCATTTGCAGTGGCCTGCGTATCCCTCATCGTTTCAATTGCCATCTACTACGCCTTCCGCGGCTGGTTCAAGCACGTAGAAGGCGGTCACGCAAAGGGAGAGAAGGCCCAGGTAGTGGACACCCTCACCCCGGAGCAGACCAAAAAGCGCATGGTGGCCCTCTTCCTGGTGTTCGCCGTGGTTATCTTCTTCTGGATGAGTTTCCACCAGAACGGCCTCACGCTCACCTACTTTGCCGATGAATTCACGGAGCGTAGCGCTTCCGGTATTGCATCCATGCCATTCAACGTATTCAACCTTGTGGCAGTGATCGCAATTGTGTATGCCCTCTTCTCCATCTTTGACAAGGAGGCATCCCAGAAGGGCAAATGGATCGGCGTCGGTGTTGTGGCTCTTGCCTGCGCATACCTTGTGTGGCAGTATTCACGCCTCAGCGGCAGCATAGAGATCAGCGCCCCTATCTTCCAGCACTTCAACCCGTTCTATGTAGTTGCCCTCACACCTGTGTCCATGGCCATCTTCGGCGCCCTGGCGGCAAAGGGCAAGGAGCCCAGCGCTCCCCGCAAGATCGCATACGGCATGCTGGTGGCGGCCGTGGCCTTCGGCCTTATGGCGTTCGCTTCTATCGGCCTTAATACTCCTGCATATCAGGCAACGGTGCGCGGCGGCGTGGAAGAGACCCTGGTCTCTCCCTACTGGCTCATCACCGTATACCTTATCCTCACCTTCGGAGAACTTCTCCTGAGCCCCATGGGCATCTCATTCGTGTCCAAGGTTGCCCCGCCCAAGTACAAGGGTATGATGATGGGTATGTGGTTCGTTGCCACGGCCCTTGGTAACTTCCTTGTCCAGGTTGGCGGCCACCTCTGGGGTCCCCTGCCCCTGTGGGTTGTCTGGAGCGTATTCCTTGGCGTCTGCGTCATCTCCGCCATCTTCATGTTCGCCATGATGAAAAAGTTAGAGGCTGCCACTGAATAAAAGCACAAGCCCTCTCAAGTCCCTCCCCCGAGGGGAGGGGTTTCGGGAGGGGGTAACGTAAAGCAATTCGGCACGAAGTGCCCAGAATGTACATCATATCAGGCCCAAACGGCTCCGGGAAGACTACGGCTTCTTACAGCATTCTCCCGGAGCTGCTGGACTGCAGTGAATTTGTGAACTCAGATGAATTCGCAAAGCACCTCTCGCCTTTTGCGCCGGAGGGTGCCTACATCACTGCAAGCCGCCTGATGCTGAAAAAGGTGCAGTACCTCTTTGACCGCCGTGAGGACTTCTGCATAGAGACCACCCTGGCTACGCGCGCCCTTATCAAGATGACCCGCAAGGCCCAGGAACTGGGATACTACGTCACGGTGCTATACCTGTGGCTGGAAACCCCCGACATGGCGGTCCAAAGGGTATCAAACAGGGTCCAGGCCGGCGGCCACGACGTCCCTGAGGAAACTATCCGCCGCCGCTACCGCATGGGCGTGTACTACCTTTTCAACGGTTACATGCAAACCTGCGACAAATGGATTCTGGCCGATAATTCCCGCCCTCCCTTTGCAATCATTGCCGAAGGCTCCAAGAAGGGATTCGCCATAAGGGATATGGAAAAATACCAGAAGGTGAAAGCTGTGATCAGCGACACCTCGGAGCCCCTCCAGCACACGGAGAATCCGGCAGAACTTATAATCAAGGAGCTCTCAAAAGCCCCCCTGGCCCATGACGGAGTCCCTTACCAGAGCACGGATGATACAGAGTAAGAATTATTACCTGGACATATTCAAGGTGGATGTCCCGCTTCTTGACGCCGTCGTTGCAGAAGGCCTAGGAAGCGGCGGCAGCTACGCAGACCTATATTTTGAGAACACCAGCTACGGGTCTCTCCTCCTGAGGGACGGAGCCGTAACATCTGGTGGCTGCCACATAGATTACGGCGTTGGAGTGCGCGTGCTTTCCGGAGAAAAAACCGGCTACGCATACTCTGAAAGCACCATCAAGGCCGATATCCTTGCCTGCGCCCGCGCCGCCGCCCAGATTGCCGACGGCCCGTGCGAGGTAAACCCCTACGGCACCCGCAATCCAAGCCGCGGAGAGCCCAATCCTGCCGCCGACCGTTATCCGGTCAAGCAGAATTGGCGTGAGGTGCCCGTTGCGGGCTTCCTCCCCTTCCTGCAGGCCCTGGATGCCAATGTAGGCTCAAGGGACAATCGCATCCGCAAGGTAATTGTGAATCTGGCATACTCAGTGAGCGACATCCTCATGTACAACAGCGCCAGGGAGCTAAAATATGAGACCAGGCCCATGGGGAGTGTATCCGTGAGCGCAATCTTCGAGCAGGACGGGGCCTTGGAGAACAAGTCCACTTCACGCAGTTTCCGCTGCGGCGCAGAGATGCTCTCCCCCGCCCTGGCAGAAGAAATGGCCTCCGACATCGTGAAAGGCATAAACGACCGCTTTGCCGCCAGGCGCCCGGAAGGCGGCCGTATGCCCGTTGTGATGGGCGCCGGCGCTTCCGGCATCCTCCTCCACGAGGCTATGGGCCACGCCTTCGAGGCCGATTTCAACCGCAAGGGTACGTCCATATTTGCCGACAAAATGGGCTCCAGGATATGCCCTGAAGGCATTAATATCATTGACGACGGAACTCTCCAGGGTAACCGCGGTGCCATCAATTTTGACGACGAAGGTATACCGGGACAGAAGACCTACATGGTGGAGGACGGCATCCTTACGTCTTATCTCCATGACCGGATATCGGCCGCCCATTACGGGGTAAAGCCCACAGGTAACGGCCGCCGTGAAAGCTTCCGCTACGCTCCCCTCCCAAGGATGAGGGCAACCTACATGGAAAGCGGCTCTGCAAAGGCGGCGGACCTCATTGCAGATGTCTCCAAGGGCATTTTTGTAGACGAGTTCTCCAACGGCCAGGTGCAGATAGGGGAAGGAGATTTCACCTTCTACGTAAAGTCCGGCTACATGATAGAAAACGGCCGCCTAACAATGCCGGTGAAGGATATCAACATCATTGGAAACGGTCCTGCGGCCCTTGCCGATATCCGCGGCGTGGCCGATGACCTTGTGGTGGATCCCGGTGCCTGGACATGCGGCAAAGAGCAGTCCGTGCCCGTGAGCTGCGGCATACCCACCGTTCTCATTGGCAACCTTACCGTAGGCGGCCAATAGGACGTTTTTGCTAAACAATTGATTAACAACATTATACACATTTTACTCCCAACTAAAATGACTGGAGTAAAAGTTATAAACAAATGGATATCAAGGAGTTAAATAAAACGCTGGAATTTGCACTGGAGAAAGGAGCTCAGCAGGTGCGCCTCACCTACAGCAAATCCGTGATGAACCTCACGGGAATCCTGAACGGGGAGGTGGACAAGACCGCCTACGCCCTGGACCAGAGCCTGCAGCTCCAGCTGTTTGTGGACGGCCGGTTTGGGACCTTTTCCTCCAACCGCCTGGAGAAGGATGAGATTGAGAGATTCATACTCAGCGCAATTGATACCGTACGCATGCTGGAGCCGGACCAGTTCCGGAGCCTCCCGGAGCCGGGACGCCTTGTAAAGGACGCCCTCACGGGAAAGGAACTGGGGCTCTATGACCCTTCCTATGAGGAGCTTACATCGGCCCGGAGAAAGGAGATGGCGCTGGGATCCTCCTTCTGGTCCAGGAAGGAAGAACTGGAAAACGGTTTTACCGTGATTGCAGAGGAAGGAGAATACTCCGACAGCCTATTTGACAGCATCACCATTGACTCGCAGGGCCTCTATGCCCGCCATACGGAGACTTCGTTCGAGATTGGCTACGAGGCCACCGTGGAGGACGCACACGGCAACCACTACTCAAATTTCTGGTGGGATGCCGCGCCACTTCTAAAGGACCTTAAACTGGACACCTGCTCAAAAACCGCAATAGAGCGTGCATCGGCCGCCCTTTTCCCTGTAGAAATTGACAGCTGCCGAACAAACCTTATAGTGGACTCCGAGTGCGCCGGAAAACTGGTCACTCCCCTTCTCAATGCCCTTGGAGGCTTTGCCGTGCAACAGAAAAACTCATTCCTTGCCGATAAACTGGGGAAGAAGATCTTCCCGGAGAGTCTCTCCATCATAGACCTTCCCCGCGTTCACGGAGAAACCGGCTGCCGCCTCTTTGACAGCGAGGGCGTTGCCACAAGGGATCTCCCTGTAATAGAGAACGGCGTTGTGAAGACCTTCTTCATAAACACTTATATCGGCCATAAGATGGGCGTTGAACCCACAATAGAAGATGCCACAAGGGTGAAACTGATGCCCGTTGGAGAGTGCGTCACCCAGGAGGATCTTCTCCGGGAGATTGGAGACGGCATCCTTGTAACCGGCTTCAACGGAGGCAATTCCAACGCCGCCACAGGCAATTTCTCCTACGGAATAGAGGGTTTCCTCATCCGCGGCGGGAAGAAGGTTCATCCCGTAAGGGAGATGCTCATAACCGGAGATTTCATATCCCTGTGGAACAACCTTGTGGCTACGGCCCGTGATGCCCGTCCCTGCATGTCCAAACTAATCCCTACCCTGGCCTTCAAAGACGTTTCATTCAGTGCTTAAAACGGCAGTTGTCATACTTAATTACAACACCAGGGAGTACCTGAGGCGCTTCCTGCCGGGGCTCATTGCATCCTGCGATGGCCTTGACGCAGAGGTGATTGTGGCCGATAACGCATCTCATGACGGTTCACTTGACATGATGGCCGAAGAGTTTCCTTCCGTCCGCACCATTGCGCTTTCGGAGAACTACGGCTTTACGGGCGGATACAACCGCGCCCTGGATGAGGTCCAGGCGCAGTATTACGTCCTCATAAACTCGGATGTGGAGGTTCCCTCCCACTGGCTCAGAGTGCTCCAGGAGTGGATGGACAGCCATCCGGAATGCGGTGCCTGCGGGCCCAAACTCATCTCCTTCAATGAAAGGGATACCTTTGAGTATGCCGGTGCGGCGGGCGGCCTTCTTGACCGTTACGGCTATCCTTTCTGCCGCGGCCGCATAATGCAGAAGGTGGAGAAGGACCACGGGCAGTATGACTCTCCAGCCGATGTCCTCTGGTGCTCCGGCGCCTGCCTTATGGTAAGGGCGGAAGTCTGGAATGCCCTTGGAGGCCTTGACGACCGCTTCTTTGCCCACATGGAGGAGATAGACCTATGCTGGAGGATGCAGTTAAGGGGCTGGAAAGTGACCGTAGTGCCTCAGTCTTATGTCTATCACATAGGCGGCGGCACACTCCCCAACGAGTCTCCCTTCAAGCTCCGTCTCAACTTCAGAAATAACCTCCTCCTCCTGGAAAACAACCTCCCCGCAACGCTTAATTCCCGCTTCCTGGCCCGCGTTCGCATCCTGACGCGTATGTGCCTTGACGGGTTATCGGCCCTTGTCTATCTATTCACGGGCAGGAAGTCCTTCTATGACGCCGTGGTCCAGGCGCACAGGGAGTACCGTAAACTAAGACGCCCCGGGGAGATTCCCGCGGAGCGTCATAAACCTGCAGGCCTTTACAAAGGCTGGATTGTTCCTAAAGGACTGTTCTAGGGGCGTTTGAAGCCGTCTGCTTCACATTTTGCCGATATATTCTTGATTCGAGTTGCAACATCCGGGTGAGTGGAGAAGAGGTTGCTCACCGGGCCGCTGACTGAACTTCCGGAGGATTTCTGGAGTTTCTCAAAGGCCTGAACCATGGTCCAGGGATTGCGCTTTGCGGCAACGAGGAAGGAATAGCTGAAATCATCGGCCTCACTCTCCTGCTTCTTTGAATAATGGGCCTCTATCATGGCCTGGCCGATGGCACCAAGCTGGGAATCCGTGAGGGCTGCAACCTTGTCCGATGTTGCGGCAAGGCCCTCGAAAGCGGCGCTTGTTAAGAGGCTCCGGCGCATCTGCTGATATGTGTGCTCCAGCGCAACGTGACCAATTTCATGGCCGATTACGGTGAGGAGTTCTTCGTCGGTCATGAGATCCATGATGCCGGTGTAAACGCGTACAGAACCGTCTGCGCAGGCGAATGCGTTCACTTCAGGATTCCTGTAAACCTTGTAGTTGAGGGGCTGGTCTCCAATGTGGGTGAGCTTGCCCACAAGGTTATTGAGCCTCTTGGTATAAGGGTCTGTTGCCGGGAGCACAGCGCTCTGGGCATCCAGCTGGGTGATGTACTGGGACACATAAGCCTGGACATCGGCCTTTGGAAGCGTAAGTGCCTGGGCGGCATATGCTCCGCTCTGGAGAAGCCTCTGGGAGTTTACATTCTGGAGTGCGGCGCAGGAAACCATTGAAAGGGCCGCGGCAACAATGACAAGTAAGCGTTTCATACTAAGAATCAATTTGCACAAATTTACAAAAATTAATGGAAAAAGCGTATCTTTGTGAATCAATAAACGCTTTAGGGTATGAAAATTATCATCGAAGGAGCAGGACAGGTGGGAGCGCACCTAGCAAAGATGCTCTCCAACGAGTCCAATGAAATAACGGTCATAGACCCGGATCCGGAGCGCATCCGTTCCCTGAGCCAGACCGCCGACGTAGCCACCATCCTTGGCGGCCCGTCATCCATCCCGGATTTGAAAGAGGCAGGAGCCACATCGGCCGATCTTTTCATAGCCGTCAATCCCCTCCAGCCCCAGAGCGTGAACATTGTGAGCGCCCTTCTGGCCAAGAAACTTGGCACCAGGCGCGTTGTTGCCCGCGTGGACGACGAAGACTTCCTGTCCCCGGAGAACAAACTCCTTTTCAAGGACATGGGCCTTGACATGATGTTCTTCCCGGAAAAGAGCGCCTCTGATGAAGTGGACGACATGCTCCGCTCCACGGCCTCCACGGACACTCTTGATTTTGCCCGCGGAAAACTCCAGCTTGGCGTATTCAAACTAGACGACGACTCCCCCCTTCTGGACATGACGGTGGCAGAGTTCTCGCAGGCTATCACCCAGCTCCCCAACGGGGCCGAATTCCGCATTGTAGCTATCTCCAGGGGTAATTCCACAATAATTCCAAAGTTTGATTCCACCTTCAAGCCGGGAGATTACCTTTACATCATAAGCTGCCGTGACGGCATGCCCGCCCTCATGAAATACCTGGGGAAGGACAAACTGGAAATACGCCGCGTACTCATCCTCGGAGGCAGTGAGATAGGCCAGATGGTAGCCGCCCGCCTTGCCGCCCGAAAGATGGACGACATAAAGATAATTGACATCAATCCCAAGCACTGCAGGTATCTCTCAGAGGTTCTTCCGGACAGCGTGAGCGTAGCCTGCGGAGACGTCCGCAATGCCGATTTCCTGAAGGACGAGGGCATGAACAGCTATCACGCAGTCCTTGCATTCACCGGCAGCGACGAAACCAACATCCTTTCCTGCGTGGTTGCAAAGAAGATGGGCGTTTCCCGCGTCATTGCGCAGGTGGAAAACCTGGAATACATACGCCTTGCAGAGGACATGGGCGTAGATAGCGTCATCAACAAGAAGCTCATCACCGCCAGCCGTATCTTCAAGTTTACGCTCTCAGATAAGGTGCGTTCCGTGCGCTATGTGAGCGGCACTGACGCTGAAGTCCTTGAATACACCGCAGCCCCCGGCTCCCGCATCACCAAGAAGCCCCTCAAGGACATAGAATTCCCGGCCGATGCAATAATCGGCGGCATTATCCGCGGCGGAGACAGCTTCATTGCCGTGGGAAGCACCCACATAGAGGCCTACGACCGCGTTGCGGTGTTCGCCCTCCCTGATGCCGTGAAGGAGGTTGATAAGTTCTTCAGATGAGACGCATAGCCATCATATTCCTCTCACTCTTTTTAGCCCTGGACCTTATGGCCCAGCCAAACCTTGTGAAGCCGGATTTCACCCAGCCCACCTATGTATCAACGGAGTACTTCGGCCCAAATGCTTTTCCGGTGCCGGATATGAGTGATGGCAGGGTACGGCCTTATATTTACGCCGAACTTGCGGCAGACTATTACAAAGGCCGGGTGGCCGATGGCAACGACCACACCTGGGACGGCTTCATCCGTCTCAACTTTCCTCTGTGGACAAAGCGCGCTTCCCTTGAGATATGGGGTCCTGCGGTGGAGCACTGGTCTTATTCAAACGCCGTCGCAGATTACCGCGGCATACGTGAGGACCGCAGCCAGAAAAAGTCCTGGGACTCAGGTGACCTCTATGTAGGGACAAACATTCAGGTGCTGGTTGGAAAGCCCAACACCCTGAAGCCGGACATTCTCCTTAGGGCCGTACTGAAATCGGCCATGGGAAACACCTTTGAACAGGCGCGCTACTACGACTGCGGCGGCTATTTCTTTGACGGCACCATTGCCTGGTCAAGGGCCTTTCAGTACAGTTACGTGATGGAAATCAGGGCAGGCCTAAGCGGCGGATTCCTCTGCTGGCAGGACGGTCTTGCAAGGCAGAACGACGCAGTCCAGTACGGCCTGTTTGCCAGCATTTCCACCTGGGGCTTCACATTTATGGCCGATTATTCCGGCTACATCGGCTGGGAGAATGACGGGGACCGTCCCCGCCGCATCCGCCTCAGGCTGGACGGCAACGCCGGCCGCTGGCGCCCGTTTGTCCAGTACACCCACGGTTTCAAGAACTATCCTTTTGACGGCATCCGCATAGGAACCGGTTTCTGCTTCTAGCCCTAACCGGCTGACAAGCACGTTTTTATACCCTTTTTGCGCTTATCGCCGGCATTTGCCGGAGATGAGCACGTTTTTACCCTATTTTTGTGCCTGTTGCTGTTCTCCCCGAAAATGCGTATATTTGTAGGTTAAATATATATACAGAATGAGTATACAGTCAGATAATATAGAAAAACTGGTTCAGCGCCGCGCAAAGGCACGCCTTGGCGGCGGTGAGAAAAGGATTGAGGCTCAGCACGCAAAGGGCAAACTCACTGCCCGGGAGCGCCTTGACCTCCTTCTTGATCCCGGCAGTTTCGAGGAATTCGACATGTTTGTCCAGCACCGCTGCACAAACTTCGGGATGGATGCCTCCCACCCTGACGGAGACGGCGTTGTGACCGGCTGCGGCACCATAGGCGGCCGCTTGGTCTATGTCTTCGCCCAGGATTTCACAGTAAGCGGCGGTTCCCTCTCCAAAACCATGAGTGAGAAGATCTGCAAGGTCCAGGATATGGCCCTCAGGGCAGGAGCGCCGTGCATCGGCCTCAATGATTCCGGCGGTGCACGTATCCAGGAAGGCATAGACGCCCTTGCAGGCTACGGAGAGATCTTCGAGCGCAACATCCTAGCAAGCGGCGTTGTTCCCCAGATAAGCTGCATCATGGGTCCCTGCGCAGGCGGTGCGGTGTACTCCCCCGCCCTCACGGACTTCACCCTCATGGTCAAGAACACCTCCTACATGTTCCTTACCGGCCCGGCCGTTGTAAAGAGCGTCACCGGAGAGGTTGTGGACCAGGAGCAGCTTGGCGGCGCATCAGTCCACGCCAGCAAGAGCGGCGTGGCACATTTTGCCGCAGAGGATGAGAAGGAAGCCATCCAGACCATCAAGGAACTGCTTGGCTACATCCCCCAGAACAATATGGAGTGCGCCCCCTTCAAGGAAACCTCAGATCCCCTTAACAGGGTGGACGACTCCCTCAACTCCATTGTGCCGGACAACCCCAACAAGGCCTACGACATGTACGGTGTCATAGGGAGCATAGTGGACGATGGCAAATTCCTGGAGATCCACAAGGACTTTGCAAAGAACATCATAGTGGGCTTTGCCCGCTTCAACGGCCGCAGCGTGGGTATCGTTGCCAATCAGCCCAAGGTCCTTGCAGGCGTCCTTGACATCAACGCCAGCCGTAAGGCCGCACGCTTTGTACGCTTCTGCGACGCCTTCAACATCCCCCTTGTCACCCTTGTAGACGTCCCCGGCTTCCTTCCCGGCACCCAGCAGGAGTACGGTGCCATCATTACAAACGGCGCAAAACTCCTCTACGCTTACGGTGAGGCCACGGTTCCAAAGGTCACCGTTACCCTCCGTAAAGGCTACGGCGGCGCCCACATAGTGATGAGCTGCAAGCAGCTTCGCGGAGACATCAACTACGCATGGCCCAGCGCCCAGATTGCAGTCATGGGTGCCGACGGCGCAGTGAACGTCCTCTACGCCAAGGAAATCAAGGCAGACCCCGAAAACGCCAAGGCCATCTTCGAGGAAAAGAAGAAGGAGTACGAAGACCTCTTCTCAAATCCCTACCAGGCCGCCCAGAAGGGCTATATTGATGACGTGATAGAGCCCCGCAACACCCGCTTCCGCGTAATCCGCGCCCTGGAGCAGCTTTCAACCAAACGTCAGGAAATCCCCGCAAAGAAACATGACAACCTGCCTCTGTAACATAGTTCTCACTGCGGGCGCAGACCGAATGGCCGCCACAGACCCCCACGGCTGGACTCTCACCATAATAAGCGTGGGCGTGGTATTCATTGCCCTCATCATCCTGTACGGCCTGTACAGCCTCTCAGGAAGGATTTTCTCCGGAGAACTTAAGGCCGATGCAAAAAAGGCCGCACGCGCAGGAAAACGCCTTACCCGTGCAGTCATTCCCGGCTCCTCAAATGAGGAATCCAATGAGATTGCTGCGGCAATAGCCATGGCCCTTGACATGGAAAAGGGCGGAGACACCTACGCAGCAATAGCCGCTGCCGTACACCTTTATCTCTCTGACACTGTCCATGACATTGAGCCCGGTATTGTAACCATAACCAGAAAGGACACCGCCTGGAATAGTAAGGAACTCACTTTTAGAAGATTACCAAGATAGATATGAAAGAATATAAATTCAAGATTAACGGAAAAGATTACGCCGTCAAAATAGGAGAGGCCAGCGGCCGCAGCCTTACGGTGAACGTGAACGGGGCCGATTATCAGGTGGAGTTATCGGAAGGAGATTTCTCCGCTGCGCCTTCGGCTCCGGTCGAAATGACAAAAGGACCTTCGGCTCCGGCGGAGGTGTCTCCTGCCGCCGCCGAAGCAGCACCCAAGGCAGCTCCTACCGGCGCGGGAAAGACCATCAAGAGCCCGCTTCCCGGCATCATCATCAGCATCAACGTCAAGGAAGGCCAGGCCGTCACACGCGGCCAGAAAGTGGCCGTCATAGAGGCCATGAAGATGGAAAACGACATCCTTGCCGAGTGTGACGGCACCATCACAGCCATCCACGCAGCCAAGGGAGATTCCGTCCTTGAAGGCGCAGACATAGTAACCATCGGCTGATGAATACAATCTTAGACAGCCTCCAGCAATTCTGGCAGTACACGGGATTCGCCAACTGCACCTGGCAGCATCTGGTGATGATCCTTATCGGCCTTGTTTTCATTACGCTGGGCATAGTAAAGAAATGGGAGCCGCTACTTCTGGTGCCTATCGGCTTTGGCATGATTGTGGGCAACATTCCACTTTTCTTTGACCCCGCAACGGGTGCAGGCCTCAGGATTGGCATCTATGAGGAGGGTTCCGTCCTCAACATCCTCTACCACGGCGTAAGGAATGGCTGGTATCCTCCCCTTATCTTCCTTGGAATTGGCGCCATGACGGATTTCAGCGCGCTCATTTCCCAGCCAAGGCTCATCCTTATTGGTGCCGCGGCCCAGCTTGGAATCTTCGGTGCATATCTTCTGGCCCTTCTGTTCGGCTTCCTGCCCAACGAGGCCGGAGCCATTGGCATTATCGGCGGCGCAGACGGCCCTACGGCCATTTTCCTAAGTTCCAAGCTTGCCCCGGAACTGATGGGCGCCATCGCTGTATCGGCCTATTCATATATGGCCCTGGTGCCGGTTATCCAGAAACCTATCATGCTGCTCCTCACCACCAAGAAGGAGCGTCTAATACGCATGAAAAAGCCCCGTGAAGTGAGCCAGAGGGAAAAGATTGTGTTCCCCATCATCGGCTTTATCTGCACGGCCTTCATAGTTCCCAGCGGTCTTCCGCTGCTTGGAATGCTGTTCTTTGGAAACCTCCTGAAGGAAAGCGGCGTCACAAAGCGCCTTGCCGCAACCGCCGGCGGGTCACTGATAGACGTGGTGACAACGCTCATCGGCCTTACAGTTGGTGCGTCCACCCAGGCCGATGTATTCCTCACCGGCCGCTCAGTCCTCATCTTCGGCCTTGGCCTTGCGTCCTTTGTGATTGCCACAACCTTCGGGGTCAGCTTCGCCAAGTTCATGAACCTGTTCCTGCCTGAGGGCAAGAAGATCAACCCTCTCATTGGCAATGCAGGCGTTTCTGCCGTGCCGGATGCAGCGCGCGTTTCTGAGACCGTGGGCCTGGAAGCAGATCCCTCCAACCACCTCCTCACCCACGCCATGGCTCCAAACGTAGCCGGCGTAATCGGTTCTGCGGTGGCAGCAGGTATCCTCCTTAGTTTCCTTGGATAATGAAAGGGCGTTCTCTCATACTGGTAGGCTTCATGCTCCTTATGGCATGTTCTGCAGCCAATGCCCAGAAAATGGACAAAGAAAGGCTGGAACTGATTGACAGCGTGATTGTTGACGCCATTCTGCAAAAGACCATACCCGGTGCGGTTGTGGGCATAGTCAAGGACGGAAAGATGGTTTATGAAAAGTGCTTCGGCAGCAAGACCCTCATTCCGGAAACAGAGCCCATGACCACCCAGACCATGTTCGACCTAGCCTCCCTCACCAAGTGCCTTGGCACCACAATAGCCGTCATGCAGCTTGTAGAGAAGGGCAAGATCCGCCTCATGGACCCCGTTGACTATTACCTCCCTCGTTTCAGAGACTGGCGTGATCCCAAGACCAGGAAACTGGAAAGGATAAGGGTAAAGCACCTTCTTACGCACTCCTCCGGCCTGGAGGCATTCCTTAAGGACGTCCCCGGATTTGTCAAACAGTATGGAGAGGGTAATTCGGAGCGCCTTGTTCAGTACATCGCAGAAGAATCCCCAAGGGCATTTGCTCCCGGAACGGACGTACTCTACAGCTGCTTCAATTTCATCATGCTCCAGCAAATAGTGGAGAAAGTCACCGGAGAGCGTCTCTGTGACTATCTCCAGGAGAATGTCTTTGACGTCCTTGGCCTTGAGCACACCTGCTTCTTCCCCTTGGACGGAAAGCCCATAAAACCGGAACTCGCAGAGCTATGCGCCCCCACTGAATTTGTGGGAGACACCCTCCTTCTAAAGGCGCAGGTCCATGACCCCACCGCACGCCTTGTGATGAAAGGCAATTCCGGTAATGCCGGCATGTTCTCCAACGTAGAAGACATAGCCGTCATCTGCTCTGCCCTTCTTAACGGCGGTGAGTGGAAGGGAAAACGCATCCTGGCGCCCCAGACGGTCAAAAAAATCTTCGAGGTCCCTTCAGAAAACGATCCAAAGGTGGCCCGCGCCCTTGGCTGGGACACCTACTACAGCGCTCCTTTCATGTCCGGTGACATATTTGAGACTCAGAACCTCAGGGGGCACTCCGGCTATACCGGGACGTCCGTCCTCATTGATCCGGACACCGACACCATCCTCATAATCCTCACACACAGGGTTCACCCCAAAGATAAAGGCTCCGTCAGCCGCATGCGCGGAATCATAGCGTCCATCACGGCATCGGCCATAAATGATTGAATATAACTAAACAATAATGATATGGATAAACTCCAGGAACTGACCCAGAAACTGTATGAAGAGGGTCTTTCAAAAGGAAAGCAGGAAGGAGAGGCCATCCTCTCCAAGGCCAAGGCAGACGCTGAGGCCATTGTAAAAAAGGCCACCGATGAGGCCCAGGCAATCCTTGCCAAGGCCCGCAAAGAGGCCGATGACCTTCGCGTAAGGGTGGAGGGAGACGTCAAGACTGCATCGGCCCAGGCCCTCCAGGCCACAAAGGCCGATATTGAGTCCCTCATAGTTGCAAAGGCCGTTGAGCCCGCCGGCACCGCCCTCAAGGAGCCCGATTTCCTGAAGAGCGTGATCACTGAGGTTGCAAAGCGCTTCAGCGCAGAGGAGCCCCAGGACCTCTCACTCATCCTTCCTGAAAAGCTTCAGGGTGAGCTTGAGCCATTCGTGAAGGGAGAGCTTGCAAAAGCCGTTGGAAAAGGCGTAGAGGCTTCCTTCTCCAAGAAGGTTGCGGGCGGCTTCTCTATCGGCCCCAAGGATGGCAGCTATTTCATCAGCCTTACTGAAGAATCCTTCAAGGCCCTTATCGGGGAATACATGCGCCCCGCTACCAAGAAGATCCTCTTTGGCTAGTGTATGAGCAATTTCGAGTACATTATCGCCTCCCTGCCCTACCTCACGCTGGATTACAAGTATGAGGACGGCCACAAGTGGGAAAGCGTGATAGAGGAGATAAAGGAGAACCTGGGAGAAAAGGACACCGAGGTCCTTGATGAACTTCTTTCCGGATTCAAGGAGGAAAACCTTAATGCCGATTTCTACGCAAAGGCCCTCTCCCACCCCGTGAAGTTCATAAGGGAGTACTTCCGCTATGACCTAAACCTCCGTAACGCCAAGGTGAGCTATATCAATGACGCCCTTGGCAGGGCTGCCGGCCAGGATATACTTGACGGCAGGGGTGAAGACGTTGATGAAGGCCTGGACATTGACGGCTACCGTTTCACCGGCGGAGAATTCAAGGAAGAGGCCAAGGTCCAGACCGCCCTTGCCCTTTCAAGCCTTCTTGACAGGGAGCAGGCCCTTGACGACGTAACCTGGGAAGTCATAGATTCCCTTGGCACCTTCCACTATTTTGACATCACGGCAGTCCTGGGCTATGTTGCCAAGCTGCATATAGTGGACCGCTGGCTGGAGCTGGACGAGGAAAGGGGACGTGAGCAATTCCAGAAGCTTGTGATGGAAGTTCGCGGCACATTCAAAGGAGTAGATTATAAAGACAAATAAACATATGAAAACTAAAGGTATTGTAAAGGGAATCGTCTCCAACCTTGTTACCGTAGAGGTAGACGGCCCGGTTTCCGAGAACGAAATCTGCTACATCACCTCCGAAGGAGTGAAACTGATGGCAGAGGTTATCAAGGTGAACGGAAACCTGGCATCCGTGCAGGTGTTCGAGAGCACCCGCGGAGTGAAAGGCGGCAATGAGGTTGAATTCGAGGGCAGGATGCTGGAGGTCACCCTTGGCCCCGGCCTTCTGTCCAGCACCTATGACGGTCTTCAGAACGACCTCACTACCATGACCGGTGTATTCCTGAAAAGAGGAGAATACACGGATCCCCTTAACCGTGAGAAACTTTGGGAGTTCACCCCCATCGCAAAGCCCGGTGACAGCGTTATTGCGGCCGACTGGCTTGGCGAGGTAAAGGAAGGCTGGCTGCCCCACAAGATCATGGTCCCCTTCAGCTTCAAGGGCTCCTTCACCGTAGAATCCATCAAGGAAGCAGGCCAGTACAACGTAGACACCGTGATTGCCGTCCTCCGCAATGAGGAAGGTGAGAAGGTGAACGTCACCATGACCCAGAAATGGCCCGTAAAGGTTGCCATCAAGGGCTACAAGGAAAAGCCGCGCCCCAACAAGATCATGGAAACGGGCGTACGCGTAATAGACACCCTCAACCCCATCGCAGAAGGCGGTACGGGCTTTATCCCGGGCCCCTTCGGCTGCGGTAAGACCGTCCTTCAGCACGCCATCGCAAAGCAGGGTGATGCCGATGTAATTGTGATGGCAGCCTGCGGCGAGCGTGCCAACGAGGTTGTGGAAATCTTCACGGAATTCCCTGAGCTCATCGATCCCCACACCGGCCGTCACCTGATGGAGCGCACAACCATCATCTGCAACACTTCAAACATGCCGGTTGCAGCCCGTGAGGCCTCCGTCTACACCGCAATGACCATCTGCGAGTACTACAGGGCCATGGGCCTCAAGTGCCTCCTCCTGGCCGATTCAACCTCCCGCTGGGCACAGGCCCTCCGTGAGATGAGTAACCGTATGGAGGAACTTCCGGGTGCCGATGCCTTCCCCGTGGACCTATCGGCCATCATCTCCAACTTCTACGCCCGCGCAGGTATGGTGGTCCTCAATAACGGCCAGACCGGAGCCGTTACTTTTATCGGCACTGTTTCCCCTGCCGGCGGTAACCTCAAGGAGCCCGTTACGGAAAGCACCAAGAAGGCGGCACGCTGCTTCTACGCGCTGGAGCAAAACCGCGCCGACCAAAAGCGTTACCCCGCCGTAGGCCCCCTGGAGTCCTATTCCAAGTACCTGGATTACCCGGAAATCCGCGCATACCTTGACGAGACAATAGAGCCCGGATGGGTGGACAAGGTGCTTACCGCAAAGAACCTCATCCGCCGCGGAAAGGAAGCCTCAGAGCAGATCAACATCCTTGGCGACGACGGAGTACCCATGAGTTACCACGTAAACTTCTGGAAGAGTGAGCTTGTGGACTTTGTCATCCTGCAGCAGGACGCCTTTGACGCCATCGACGCCCTTTGCCCGCTGGAGCGCCAGCGCTACATGCTGGACCTTGTCCTGGAAATCTGCGCAAAGGACTATGACTTCGAAGTCTTTGAGAAGTGCCGTGAGTTCTTCAAGACACTCATCAACGAGCTTCGTCAGATGAACTACTCCGCCTATGAGAGTGAGCAGTTCAAGGCCTATAATGACTCCGTTAAGAAAATGATCGCATAGCCTTATGAACAAAGCATACCAAAAAGTATATACAAAACTGGAAGGCATTACAAAGGCCACGGTTTCATTACGTGCAAAAGGCGTTTCCAACGATGAACTTGCCGTTGTGGGCGGCCGACTTGCACAGGTTGTCCGCATCAAGGGAGACCTCATTACCCTGCAGGTTTTCTCCGGCACGGAAGGCATCCCTTCAAACGCAGAGGTGACTTTCCTTGGAGAGCCCCCTACCCTGAAGGTGAGTGACCAGCTTGCCGGCCGCTTCTTCGACGCCTACGGCCATCCCCTTGACGGTGGCCCGGAGATCGAGGGCGAAGAGCGCCAGATCGGCGGCCCTTCCGTAAACCCTTACAAGCGCCGTCAGCCTTCACAGCTCATCCCCACCGGTATTGCCGGCATAGACCTTAACAACACCCTCGTCTCCGGCCAGAAGATCCCGTTCTTCGCAGACCCCGACCAACCCTACAACCAGGTCATGGCCGATGTAGCTATCCGTGCCGACGTAGACAAGATCATCCTGGGCGGTATGGGTCTTACCAATGACGACTACCTTTACTTCCGCCACCGCTTTGAGGAGGCAGGCGCCCTTGACAAGATCATCTGCTTCATCAACACCACGGAGAATCCCCCTGTGGAGCGCCTCCTGGTGCCGGATATGGCCCTTACCGCAGCAGAATACTTTGCCGTGGACAAGAATGAGAAAGTGCTGGTGCTCCTCACGGACATGACCCTCTATGCCGATGCACTCTCCATCGTATCCAACCGTATGGACCAGATCCCTTCCAAGGACTCCATGCCGGGTTCACTCTACAGTGACCTTGCAAAGATCTATGAAAAGGCCGTGCAGCTCCCTACGGAAGGCTCCATCACCATCATTGCAGTCACCACCCTCAACGACGGAGACATCACCCACGCCATCCCGGACAACACCGGTTACATCACGGAAGGTCAGCTCTTCCTGAGGGCCGATTCCGACACTGGCAAGGTGATCATCGATCCTTTCCGCAGCCTTTCCCGTCTGAAACAGCTGGTGCAGGGCAAGAAAACCAGGGAGGACCACTCTCAGGTGATGAATGCCTCCGTGCGTCTTTATGCCGATGCCCAGAACGCCAAGACAAAGCTGGAGAACGGCTTCGACCTCTCCGACTACGACCACCGCTGCCTTGCATACGCAAAGGATTATGCACGTGAGCTCCTTGCAATTGACGTAAACATTACCATCACTGAAATGCTGGACACTGCCTGGAAGCTGTTCGCAAAGTACTTCTCCCCCGCAGAAACCGGTATCAAACAGGCCCTTATAGACAAATATTGGGTTAAATAATGGCAGTTAAATTCCAATATAACAAAACGTCGCTTACGGAACTGGGCAAGCAGCTGAAAGTCCGTCAGAGGGCTCTCCCCACCCTTCAGAACAAGGAGAGCGCCCTGAGGCTTGAGGTAAGGAAGGCCAAGGAAGAAAGTTCGCGCCTACTTGAAGACCTTGAGAAGGCCCTGAAGGACTACGACTACCTTGCAGCCCTCTGGAACGAATTCGAGCCCGGTCTCATAGCCATTACGGACGTGGACCTGTACACCAAGAAGGTTGCGGGCGTAAAGACCCCGGCACTTGGTGAGATCCACTATGAGATCCGTCCATTCAACGCCTTCGTGAAGCCCGCATGGTATCCCGACGGCGTGAGGATCCTTCAGGAGCTCAGCCGCCTTGGCATAGAGAGCGAGGTTTACCTTGAAAAGGCCCGAATCCTGGACTACAACCGCAAGAAGACCACCCAGAAGGTGAATCTTTATGAGAAAGTCCAGATTCCCGGCTATCAGGAAGCCATCCGTAAGATAAAGCGATATATGGAAGATGAGGAGAACCTCTCCAAGGCATCTTCCAAGATAGTTAAAAACAGGCACGCCCTTGAGGAAGAGGAGGCCTCGGCCCTATGATAGCACCCATGACCAAATACTCCTTCATTCTCCTTAGCGGAATGCAGGATTCCCTGATGGACACCCTTCAGGAAACAGGCCTTGTGGATATCTCCCGCAGTTCAAAGCCCGT
Source organism: uncultured Bacteroidales bacterium (assembly GCA_900321715.1). Classification (GTDB taxonomy): domain Bacteria; phylum Bacteroidota; class Bacteroidia; order Bacteroidales; family UBA932; genus Cryptobacteroides. The sequence goes on from ONXC01000013.1 coordinate 22,890, forward strand.
GGACGACCACTCCAGAGAGCTTGTCGCAGAGATTGAGCTTCTGGACGGCCTCATCAAGGGGCTTCAGAAAGCAGAGGTACCGGAAGGCACTGAGCCGGAATACATAGACGGAGACATAGAACGCCTTGCCGGCGGCATGCTCATGCGCTACTCCGACGACGCTGTGGAGATGGATGCCATCCGTAAACAGATCCACCAGCTTAAGATATGGGGCAATTTCAACCCTGATATCCTCAAAAAGCTGGATCAGGCCGGCGTGCCCATCCACTTCCACTCCCTCCCCACCAAGCAGTTCAAGCCCAATTGGGCCGATGAATACCCTCTTTCCGTAATTGATACGGATAAGACACACACCTGGTTTGTTGTGGCCGGCGAAGACTCTCTCCCCGGAGAGATTCCCCTCCCCACCCAGAACGCAGCGCAGCTTGAAAAGGACCTCAGGGACCGTGAGAAACACTATTCACACGTCCTCACGCGCATTGCAAGCGCCAAGGCCAGGATTCCGGAACTTGAGGAAAAACGGGCCAGGTGCTACTCTGAACTTGACAAACACCTTGCAGGCTGCACCGCGGTTCCCGCAGCAGAAGATACCCTTCTCACATACGTGGGATACGCTCCTACGGAAAGTGAAGAGGAAATATCGGCCAAACTGGACCAGGCCGGATTCCTTTATATAAAGGAGAATGCAAAGGTTGAGGACAATCCTCCCATCAGTTTCCACAACAACTGGTTTGTCCGTCAGTTCGAGACTCTTACGGACATGTACGGCCGCCCGGCCTATGACGGATTCGACCCCACCCCCTTCATCAGCATCTTCTTCATGCTGTTCTTCGCCTTCTGTATGGGCGACTGCGGCTACGGACTGGTGCTGCTGGTCATAGGGTTCCTTCTGAAGAAAGTTCCCTCGTTCAAGGATATGGCTCCGCTTGTGATGCTCCTTGGCGGTGCAACAGTAGTGATTGGATTCCTGTTCCACACCTTCTTCTCAATGGATATCTCCCAGTGGCAGGTGTTCGCCCCCATCAAGGGTATTTTCCTGCCCGCACAGATAGCCGGCAATGATGCCACAATGGTGTTGGCACTGGTTGTGGGTATACTTCACATATGCCTTGCCATGGTTGTCAAAACCATCCATCAGACCCGCACAAAAGGCTTTTTTGCCTCGCTGGGGACCTGGGGATGGACGCTCCTCATCGTGGGCGGCGTCACCGTGGCAGCCTTTGCGCTGGCCGGCGTTCTGGATGCAAATCTCACAAAATTGATAGTGATTGTCCTGGGCGTAGTGAGTGCCCTGGGAATCTTTGTGTTCAACGACCCCAAGCGCAACAAATTTGCCAATATCGGCATGGGCCTCTGGGATACCTACAACATGATTACCGGTCTTATGGGAGATGTCCTCAGCTACCTCCGCCTGTATGCCCTGGGTCTTGCCGGCAGCATGCTTGGCATGGCCTTCAACGACATGGGCCTGATGGTTCTGGGAGACGGTTCCAACGCCATTTTATGGCTGCCGTTCATCCTGCTTGTTGTTATCGGCCATACCCTTAACATTGCTATGTGCGCACTTGGTGCCTTTGTACACCCGCTGCGTCTTAACTTCCTGGAATTCTTCAAGAATTCCGGCTACGAAGCCTCAGGACGCACTTACAACCCGCTAAAGAAATAATTTAAACAAAATAACAAACAAATTATGGAACAAATTCTTGGTTATCTTGGACTCGGACTCGTCCTTGCACTGGCGGGTATCGGATCATCCTATGGCACCACAATCGCCGGAAACGCGGCAGAAGGTGCTCTAAAGCGCAAACCTGAAGCATCCGGCAGCTACCTGCTTCTGAGTGCCCTCCCTTCAACCCAGGGCATCTACGGCTTCGTTGCCTTCTTCATCATGCTTGGTAAATTCACCGGCGGCACCATCAGCGGTATGCTCTGCTTCGGTATCGGCCTTTCCGTTGGTCTTGCCTGCATGATTTCCGGCATCCGTCAGGGCCAGGTATGCGCCAACGGTATTGTGGGCGTTTCCCAGGGTCATGACGTTGTCACCAACACCCTTATCTACGCCGCTCTCCCTGAGTTCTACGCAATTCTGGGCCTGGTTGGTGCAATTATGGCGCATTAATCCTGTCACGTAACTAGCTATCTATCAGCTAATTATGAATAGTCGGGTGCACTTCACGGTGCACCCGACTATTCATATGTAGCTATGAATCAATTAATTACGCGCCAGGCTAATATTCCCGCGGGCCGAAGATATCGGTGCCGATACGCACCATTGTGGCGTGATGCCGTACTGCTACGGGCCAGTCACCTGACATGCCGATGGAAAGCTCCTCAAAACCAGGTATTCCCATCTCCCTGATCTCAAGAAACAGCCTCTCAATACGTTCAAAGTCCCGTTCCACCACCTCAATATCATCCGTATTGGTTGCCATCCCCATGAGCCCACAGATTCTAACATTGCACAGAGCGGAGGGTGCAGTATCGAAGACCCCTGGCCACCCTCGGCCGGGTAAGAGGGAGGGGCCCAAAGCTGCGCTCTGCGCTGCGCCTGGGAGGGGTCGCGAAGCGACGGTCGGCGATACTGCACCCTCCGCTCCAAGCAACTCCAGAATCTCCTCCGCGGAGAAGCCCTGTTTGGTTTCCTCGGCGCCAAGGTGAAGTTCAAGAAGGACGTTGATGATGCGGCCATTGGCAGCGCCCCAGGCGTTTATGGCCTCAAGGAGATGGAGGGAATCTACGGACTGCACAAGCTCTACATACGGGAGAACCAGCTTCAGTTTATTGGTCTGGAGATGGCCGATAAAATGCCACTGGACATCCGATGGCATCTGAGGGACCTTGGCGGCAAGTTCCTGAGGGCGGCTCTCGGCAAAGACGCGCTGACCGGCGTCGTAGGCCTCCATAAGGCGCTCTACAGGATGGAACTTGGAAACGGCTACAAGCTCTACCCCGGCGGGGAGAGCGGCACGAAGTGATTCAAGAGCCTTTGCTACCATTGCACAGAGAGTGATAGTCCATAACTGGCACCAACTGGAGTTGATGCTGCATAAGGAAGAGCCTGCCACTTATAGTGAGCGGCTCCGGCAAGTTTGGAGTCCATACGGAAGAGTTTACGCTCCAGCGGAAGCAGCCAATAAGCAGCGTTGGCACTGAGAATGCCGATCCCTGCGCCTGCTATTACGTCAGAGGTCCAGTGCCAGTTGTTCCATACGCGGAGAAAAGCCGTGGCTCCGGCAACGGAATATGCCGCCAGACCCCACCAGATGCCATATTCAAGACGCACGAGTTCCGCCCCCATGAAGGCCGTAGCTGTGTGGCCTGAGGGGAAGGAACGGGGGTTGTCATTGGGACGGGTGACGTTTGCAGCAAATTTTATGGCCTGGGAGCTGGCAAGCATAAGCCCAAATGCAGTAACACCTGCAACAAATTGCTCCGGGAGGCTGTGCTTCCCTGCCCCGAAGAGAGCCGCTATTCCGTAGGCTGCAGACGGCACATACTGTAGATATGTCTCCGGGCAGTCCATGATGGGGAGGTTATACACTCCCCCGTTATTTGCAAGGGCCCATTCCTTTACCCCCATATCCATACCGGTATGGATGGCCGGTGTAAAAGCACAGACTGCCCCCACGCCAATAAGGGACACGGGGGCAATCAGTTTGGTTACCTTAAACTGTTCAGATGATGTGTAGACGGAATCTCTGCGCTGGGCATTCAGCGGCATTACGGCCACCAGGAAGGCCACAAGCGCAAAGAGCCTTTTCATTACTTACGTTTCTTGTTCTTTTCCATCTCACGCTGCATCCTCTGGGCCTCTTCCAGACGCTGCTGCCACTTGCTCTTGGGAGCGGGCTTGTTCTCCTTCTGGGCAGCCTCAACCTTTGCCACAACTTCTTCCGGTTTCACAATCCACTTCTTGATGATGAAGGTCTCAAGCATGGTGATGAGGTTACTGAGGAGGTAGTAGTAGCTAAGGCCGGATGAGAGGTTGTTACAGATGAAGAACATCATGATGGGCATCATGTAGAGGCTCATCACCTGCATCATCTTGGCGTTGGGGTCATTTCCTGCAGGGGTCTGGGTCTGGAGAACCTTGGAGTAGAAGAACATGGACACCGCCATAAGGAGGGCGAACAGTGAGATATGGTCCATTCCAAGGATGCTGGTGCCCCAGTGGATTACGTCGTCATAGGCGCTGAGGTCCTGGGCCCACAGGAAGGGCTGCTGACGCAGTTCTATGGAAGCCGGGAAGAAGCGGAACATAGCCCACAGGATAGGCATCTGGAGAAGCATGGGGAGACAGCCTCCCATAGGGGAAACCCCGGCCTTCTTGTAGAGGTCCATGGTCTCCTGCTGCTTTTTCATGGCGTCTTCCTGCTTGGGATACTTGGCGTTGATCTTGTCCATGTAAGGCTTCAGAGCCTGCATCTTGGCACTTGAAGAGTAGCTCTTGTAGGCAAACGGCAGCACCACTATCTTGATGAAGATGGTCATCAGGAGGATGATTATGCCGAAGTTGGAGATGCCCTTGTGCAGCCAGTCGAACAGAGGGATGATAACCCACTTTGTGAAGTAGCCTATGATCTTACCGCCCAGGGGAATCACCTTCTCATAGGCGTGTCCGTAAGCCTTCAGGCCCTTGTAGTCGTTGGGGCCGAAGTAGAACTCGAAGGGAACGTCCACCCTTTCACCGGGGGTAATATCGGCCCTTAAGAGGGCGCTGCAGTTCATGAGGTCTCCGGAATCACTTTCCTTGGGGACGAAGTCAATCTTGAACTCTCCGTAGCTGAAGTTGCCGGGAGCGCGCATGATGGCGCTGAAGAACTGCTGCTGGAACGCGAACCACTCTATGTTATTGTTGAAGCGTTTCTCACCCTTACGGCCATTGCCGATATTTGCCGGCTTTTTGTCGTCCGGGAAATAATAGTTGAGGCGGGAGTACTGCGTCTCATTCTTGTAGCCCTTCTCCATACGGCCGATAGTGGCGCTGAAGTCTACGTCTATGGAGGAGACGTTGCGTGGAATGAGGTGGCCCATACCCACAAGGGATAGGGTCTCATTCACGGAATAGGAGTCCGGAAGGAGGCTGTAGCGCTGCTCTATGTAGCCGCCACCGCTGAAAGGAAGCCTCATCACAACTGTGCTGTCCGTGGTTTCGGTGACCTGGAAGTTGAACTTACGGGTGTCAACTGCCGTAGGGGCATACACAATGTATCCAAGCTCCGACTTCCCTTCCTGAAGAAGGTAGAGCGGCTCCTTGCCGTAGGTGAGGTAATCCTTAACCAGCACGGAATAAGGCTGGGCGCCGCGCGTTGTGAATTCCACCTTCAGTTTCTCATTCTCAAGGGTGATGATGGAAGCCTCACTGCGTGCTGCAGCATTAAGGAGGGAATCTGAGTAAACCGGTGCCACAGGTGCCTGGACGGAGGTTGCCACGGGCTCTGAAGCAGCAATTGCCTCCTCAGGGTGCTCTGCCCTCCAGGCGCTGTCAAGCTGCCACTGGGCATAAGCCTCCGCGGCTGCAATGGAATCAAGCTGTGCCTGATATGCCTGCTGTTTTTTTACCTGTACGCTCTGATATCCGAAGAAGCCCATCATGATGAGGGCTATGAGCACAAAGCCAATAATTGAATTCTTATCCATCCGCTATTCCTCCCCTCCTGCTGCTTCCTCCTGCTCTTTGGCGCGGATCTGTTTCTTGAGGTCTTCCAGTTTTGCCTTGGCAGCGTCAATGCGCTCCTGCATCTGGGCCTTGAGTTTCTCTGCGCCCTTGGAAAGGCCGAAGAAACCTATATTGTTCTCATAGGTCTGGATTTCCTGCTGAAGCTGGGCATACTGCTCCCTGAGGCGGTCCTTGGGACTAGCCTGGGGACGGCGGTTGTCACGGGACGATTCACGGCGGGCGTGGGCCTCCTTGCGTGCGGCCTCACGCGCCTGGAAGAAGGTGTCGCAGGCTGTGCGGAAGCGCTTCCAGAGCTGCTCTGACTTCTTACGGGGCACGGCGCCTATCTCCTTCCACTGCTTCTGGAGCTCAATGAGGCGGTCTCCGGTGGCTTTCCAGTCAGTGCTGGCGGCAAGGGATTCGGCTTCCTCGATGATAGCCATCTTCTTGGAAAGGTTCTCGTTCATGGAGTCCTTGAACTCTGAGAAGGAAGCCCTCTTTCTCTCGAAGAATTTGTCACAGGCGGCGCGGAAGCGGTCGTAGACCTTCTGGTTTTCCTTGCGGGTGGCATAGCCAATCTTACGCCAATCGGCCTGAATGGCCTCTATTTCCTTACTCAGGTTGTTCCACTGGGTGGAGGATGTGATTTCACGGGCGGCGATTTCCTCTACTTTCTCGCAGAGGGCCACCTTTGCCTTGAGGTTCTCTTCCTGACGGCCCTTGATCTCCTCAAAGTGGGCCTGATAGCTCTTGTTGATGAGAGTTGTGGCGGCACGGAAACGCTCCCAGATCTCATCCCTAAACTCCTTTGCAACAGGGCCAAGGTCCTTCCACTGCTCATGGAGCTTCTGGAGTTCCTTGAAGGCCTCAACTACGTCCTTATCCTCTGCAAGGGCCTCTGCGCGCTCACAGAGAGCGGTTTTGGCCTCAAGGTTCTTCTTGAAGTCAAGGTCACGGAGCTCACGGTTGATATCTACAAGGTCATAGAACTTTGTGACAAAGAGCTGATATGTGTCATTGACGTCACGGAAATTCTGCTGAGGAACGGGACCTGTCTCCCTCCAGCGGTTCTGTATGTCACGGAACTTTGGGAAGGCTCCGCCAATGTCTCCGGGATCTTCCACAAGGGCCTTCAGTTCATCTATGATACCCTGCTTAACCTTGAGGTTCTCCTCACGCTGGGCATCCTGCTCCTTATTGTATTCGGCCCTTTCCTTCTTATATTTTACGTATAGGGATTTGAAGCCCGCCTCAATGGCTGCAAAGGGGCTTACGGGGCCGCTCTGCATGGGGACGGTGCTTTCTTCTGCTATTGCCGATTCATCAGGCTCCTCTACCGGAGCGTCCTCTCCGGCTTCGGCCTTTTCCTTAGAAAGCTTCTTGTAGAAGGCCGATTTTATGGCCTCCGCCTCCTTGGACCTTTTCATACGGTCCTCGCTTTCTGTGAGGCTCTGCATAAGCTCAGAGAGCTCTGCAAGGGTTTTTTCTGCGTAATTGACAGTTTCCACTACATCTGCGGGCTGCTCCTCGGGGAGGGCCACAGGCTTAATTTCTTCGCTCATTTAAAAGTAATGCTTTTAAAGTTTAACATATAGTCTGAATCACAAAGATAAACATTTTTCAGAAGATTCTAACTATATTTGCAAAGCAAAAAGAACTGATATGCTAAGAATAGATATTATTACAGTTGTACCGGAACTCCTTGGCAGCCCCTTAAGCTATTCCATCCCCGGAAGGGCCGTGAAAAAGGGCCTGGTGGAAATCCATGTGCATGATCTCAGGAAATACGGCCTTGGCAGCCGCCAGACCGTGGACGACTACTCCTACGGCGGGGACGCCGGAATGGTGATGATGGTGGAGCCGGTTTTCAACTGCATCAATGACCTCAAGGCCGAAAGGCATTACGATGAGGTCATATACATGGCCCCGGACGGGGAAACCCTCACCCAGGGAATAGCCAACGAGCTTTCCCTCAAGGAGAACATTATCATCCTCTGCGGCCACTACAAGGGCATCGACGAGCGTATAAGGGAGCACCTCATCACCCGTGAGATTTCCGTTGGAGACTTTGTAGTTAGCGGCGGAGAAATTCCCGCAGCACTTTTGGCCGATTCTATCATCCGCCTGGTTCCGGGGGTTCTGACCGACGAAACATCGGCCCTAAGTGACTCATTCCAGGACGGCCTTGTGTCCCCGCCCGTGTACACCCGCCCCGCAGAATTCAACGGCTGGAAGGTACCGGATGTGCTTCTTTCCGGTAACCCCAAACTCATCCAGGCCTGGCAGGATGAGCAAGCCGTCCAGCGCACCAAGGAACGCAGGCCGAATCTTTTGAAATAAATAAAAGCTCGCTTCCCAGCGAGCTTTTATTTTGGTTAGTTAGTAGTGTATTCTTACCTTAGAAGGTTAATTTGTTGGTTAGAAGAAGCGTTTATTGCCTGCAAAGGAGCTTTCACCCGTTTGCTAATGCAAATATAAACTAAATATTTCTATCTACAAAATTTTTTTAATTACTTTTTTATTAATAAAATTTTTTAAAAACAATATTCAGCTTTGACCATGAAGTTAATTGGAGGCTGAGGATACACTCCTATGCCGCTGTAGACCACATTTTCGGCCTCATTGTAGCTTTCCCAGCGCCATCCGGCGGCGTAGTACATTCGGTTGAAAATATTGTTCACAAAGGCACTTAACTTAAGGCCGAAGTTAAATTCGTGGGAGACGGAAGCGCCGGCGGTCCAGTAAAAAGGAACGGCCATCTCCTCCCTCATGGAATTGTCAAGGTACTGCTTACCAACAAATTTTGCATTCATTGAGATCTCCCCTCCCTTCCAGGGCATGACACGCACGCGGGCCATCCCTATGGCGCCGGGGCTCATGAGCATGGTTGTAAGGCCGTAGTTCACGGGGTACATCCTTCCGGAATCGTCGTCGTAGGGAACGTAGGAGGTGAAATCCTTGATCTGGTTCATAGAGAGCGTTGCGTTGCCGTCAAGGGCGAGCCACCTCACAGGCATCCAGGCTGCCTGGAGCTCTATTCCGCGGCGCCAGGCACGGGGCATATTCTCCTTGATGGCGTATCCGGCATTTGATAATCGGCCCGTCTCAAGAAGCATATCCTTGTACTCCATGGTGTAGAGGTTGACCTGGAAAGAGAACCTCTCAAGGCTCAGGCGGTAGCCAAGCTCCACGTCCAGCATCTTTTCCGGCGCAATGGGGCTTACCTCCCCCTTTATGTTCTCCTTGATGTCTCCCCTGCCGGGTTCCCTCTGGCCGATAGCCGCGGAGAGGAACACCCTGTGCGGACCCTTCTCAATATTGACGCCAAGACGGGGGTTGAAAAAGCGCCAGATGGAGCCATAGTCCAGAGACACTCCGTCGTCATCGGGGCCTGCCATAGTGTAACTAATAGCCCTGTACTGGAGGTCGGCATAAGCTGTGAGCCACTCCAGAGGAGTCCACTCGGCGCGGGCAAAGGCGCTTGCATCGGCCTTTAATCCCGTATTGTCATACCAGCCCTGGAACTTATCCTTCAGGCCGATTCCCGCCGCTTCAAGGCTCTTCACCCAGAGGATTTCCCCAAAGTGGCCGCCGCGGTAACGGGATAGGTTCACGCCGGCGGTGGCCCTGATGGGGCCGGCATTGTAGCGGAGGGAGGAGCTGAGCACCCAGAGGTCGTTGTCCATCTTCTTGCGGTAGATCATGTCGCTCTTTGCGGGAACTTCCGTAACGCCGGGAAAGCCGAAGGATGCGAGTTTACGGTTCATCTTGTAGTACTCGTCGTAGCCGTCTCCGCGTGTATAATTGAGGGTGGAAGTCCAGGTGAGGGCGCTCCCAAAGGAGTGGGTGTAGTTAAGCTGGAGGTGGGTCTGGATGTAGTTATCCGTCTGACCGGGGTAATACTGGATATTTCCATTATCGTCAATGTACTCTCCGGCGCCGTTGTAGCGGCGGTCCTTCTGATACTGCTCCAGATCTATTCCGTCCCAGGTGATGCCGCTTCTCTGCTGCCCGTGAAGGAGGGTGAGCCTCAGGGAATTGCGCTTCCCAAGCCAGCCAAGGACCCCGAATAGCGATGCGCTTTCAACGTTTGCCCCGCGGATATATCCATCCGTGTGGCCGGCCGAGAAAAATAGGTCCATGTACCACCTTCCGGGAAGAAGGCCGGTGGAGACGTTCCCCTGGAACATCCTTGTACCGAATGAGCCGGCCGAGAGGGATAATCGGCCCGAAGGATCAGGCTGCACAAGGGCGGTATTCATGTTGATGGATGCGCCGAAGTCCCCCGCCCCGCTCATGGTGGTTCCAAGGCCCCTTTGGACCTGTACGCCGGAGACAAGGGCCGTGATGGACGGGATGTTCACCCAGAAAACCTCCTGGGATTCTGCGTCGTTGAGGGTGATTCCGTTAAGCGTGACGTTGATCTGGGAACCCTTGCTTCCGCGGATTGTCATGGCGGAGTTTCCAAGGCCAGTTCCGCCCTCGTTGTACGTCACTACGGACGGCAGGAGTTCCAGGGCCATCGGCAGAGAAAAAGACGGGTTGGAGGCCCTCAGAGCCTCTTTTCCAACGTCTGTATGGGTTACGGGAGTCTTGTCACCGGCACGTGAGGCCGATATTACCACGGAGTCCAGACGCTCCGTCATTTCCTGTGCACCTGCACAGAGAGGCAGCACCGCAAGTGCTGCAACAAAAAGCAGTTCTTTTTTCATTTCCTTACGACGGTATGAACCGTATCAAGTTATGAGGGTGTAATCTCAATCCGGACCTTCCGGATACCCCTATTTATTTAAAAGTTCTATCTGATAGAGTTTGGGCCAGTTCTTACCGGTGAGGTAGATGCGGCCTTTATCGTCAATGGCAATGCCGTTGAGGACGTCTGTATCACGGCGCCTTTCCTTTTCAGGGAGAAGGCCTTTACAGTCTATGGTGGCGGTTACCTTGCCGGAATGGGGGTCTATCACCACGATTGTATCCGTGAGATAGACGTTTGCCCAGATCTTTCCGTCAATCCATTCAAGTTCATTGAGATTGCGGAGAGGGCGGCCGTTCAGGGTAACCTGAAGCTTCTTTTCAAGGGTGAGGTTGGCGTTGAGGAAGAAGAGGTTGGAGCTGCCGTCAGAGGCTATGAGGCTTTTGCCGTTGGTGGTAAGGCCCCAGCCCTCCCTGCCGTAACCCACGGTCTTTTTGTATTCAAGGCCGATTGGGTTGTAGCGGAACGCCACACGGTTGGTCCATGTGAGGACGTAAAGGTCCCCGTCAAAGATGCAGCTGCCTTCCCCGAAGTATTTCTCACTGAGGCGCTTGACGATGATGGGCTTACCGGTCTGAAGGTCTACTGTGCGGATGGAACTTTCCCCGTATTGGCCGGTGGTCTCATACAGGGTCCCGTCATGGAAAAAGAGACCCTGGGTATAGGCGTCACGGCTGTGGGGGTATTCTTTCACCACCTTTACGCCATAATGCTTCACCTGGGCGCCGGAGCAGGCGCTCAGGCACATGAGGATTACGGGAAGTATGATTCTTCTGACCAGTTTCATTTTCAATGCAAAGATAAGGATTATTCCCGGAAATTATGTAAATTTGTAAGATTGATAATTACAACAACACTATAAACAATGATTAAAGTAGATGTAAAGGGCTGCTCCTCATTTGTTGATGCAGCAAAGTATGAATCCTATGTAGCCAAGGCCTTTGACGCCTTTGACGTTCTGAAGAATGAGACCGGCGCCGGCAACGACTTCCTTGGCTGGAAGAAACTCCCCCGCCAGATCACTGACCGTGAACTTGAAGACTATGAAGCCATCCGTGACAAGTGGATGAAAAAGGGCGTAAACCTTGTCATTGCCATCGGCATCGGCGGTTCATACCTTGGTGCAAAGTGCGTCATGGAGGCCCTCAGCCACAACTTTGCAAAGCAGCTCAAGCGCAAGGACGCCCCAGAGGTGGTCTTTGCCGGCAATAACCTCTCAGAAGAATACCTCGCAGAACTGATGGACCTTGCCGCAGAGCGCAGCACCGCCTGCATCGTCATCTCAAAGAGCGGCACCACCACTGAGCCCGCAGTCGCTTTCCGCGTAGTGAAGCAGTACCTTGAGAGCAAATACGGCAAGCAGGAAGCCGCAGACCGCATTGTTGCCATCACAGACGCAAAGAAAGGCGCCCTCAAAACCCTTTCCACCCAGGAAAACTACGTAAGCTTTGTAGTTCCGGACAATGTGGGCGGCCGTTTCAGCGTTCTCACTCCCGTGGGTCTTCTCCCCATCTGCGTAGCCGGATTTGACATCCGCGCCCTTGTAGCAGGTGCCCTTGACGCCATGAAAGGCCTTGAGATCAAGAGCGAGAAAAACCCCGCCATCATCTACGCCGCAATGCGTAACCTCCTGCACTCAGAACTTGGAAAGAGCACTGAAATCCTTGTGAACTACAACCCCAAGCTCACCTACGTGGCAGAATGGTGGAAGCAGCTCTACGGAGAATCAGAAGGTAAGGACGGCAAGGGTATCTATCCCGCCAGCGTGAATAATACCGCAGACCTCCACTCCATGGGTCAGTTCATCCAGGAAGGCTCACGCATCATGTTCGAGACAGTCCTTCACGTAGACCGCGCCCAGCGCAGCGTTGTGATCGAGGCCGATGACCAGAACCTTGACCAGCTCAACTTCCTCTCCGGAAAGCACGTGGAGCACTGCAACCATATGGCAGAACTGGGAACTCAGCTTGCCCACATAGACGGCGGCGTGCCCCAGATTGCCGTGAACATGGAGGTTGTGGATGCCTTCAATCTTGGCGGCCTTCTCTACTTCTTTGAGTTTGCCTGCGGCATCAGCGCCTACATCCTTGGCGTAAATCCTTTCAACCAGCCCGGCGTTGAGGCCTACAAGAAGAACATGTTCGCCCTTCTTGAGAAGCCCGGCTACGAGGAAGCCACCAAGGCCATCCGTGAAAGGCTGTAAACCGCTCGTGGAGTCAAAACATTGATTATCAGCACTTTACGCAAAAACGTCTGCCGGAAATCCAGCAGACGTTTTTTCATAATTAATTGATATATAATCAATTATCTCCACAGATAAAAATAATGGCAGGGCCGTAAGCCGCTTTCTGTTTTTAAATCTGTCATTTATCTTCGCAACCTACCCCCCGGCATCAGGCGGGCAGCCCTCAACTGCCGGTATATTTGGTCTTGCAGGCCCGGATGCGTACCCGCTTTACGTCGCCGCAAAGCGTCGTGGGCTCTTACCCCGCGTTTTCACCCTTACCGGAGAAAAAAAACGGTTATTCTCTGTTACGCATTTTGAAGATTACTCCCCACTGTGCTTTCCACAGACGGGTGCCCTGTCCTGTGCGGACTTTCCTCGGTTTCCCGCGACAGATCGTCCTGCCATTATTTTGGACCGCAAAATTAGCGTTTATTGGTGAGAAAAGCAAGCGCATCCTCAACCTGGGAGTATTCATACCCCCGGGAGAGCCCGAACTTTATGAGCTTGAGACGGAACTGGGGGTCCCCCTCCAGAGTGCGCGCCTTGGCTGCAAGGAGGCGCTGGAGCCTTGCATCGGCCGATGACTCATCTATCTCCTCAAGGGCGGCCGTGATATCTGCATCTGAAACGCCCTTGGCCCTTAGCTGGAAGCGGATTTTAACGGGGCCCCAGCCTTGCAGGGACGCCTTCTCGCGGGCAAAGGCCTGGGCATACCGGGCATCGTCCACATACCTGTCACGGATGAGTTCCTCCACAAGCCGGGATGCCTCCGCGGCATCACCGTCAAGGTCCTTCAGGGCCTTGCGGTAGATATCGGCCCTGCAATACTCTGCCTTTGAGCAGAGGCGCTGTAGGCGGGAAAGGCTGCGGGAGTACTCCATGGGCTAGAACACGTAACCAAGTGACAGATAGGCGCCTACCCTCTGGGTAATGGAGGACCAGTGCAGTTGCAGCTTCAGGGGGCCGAAGATTGAATTGTAGGCATAGCTGAGGCCTGCGCCGCTCATGAATTCTCCTTCTGAGAACTCATTGAACCCCACAAAGTCATAGCCAACGTTACCCATAAGCGTCACATAATGGTTGTTCCCTATCCTGAGACGGCCGTCCAGGCGGGCAATGGCCAGGCAGTTGCGGCGGAACGCGGAATTACCCAGGCCCACGAAGGGAATCTGCTGGTCTACGTATCGGCCCCACATATCACCGCCTATTACGTTTGCGTACTGGATGGGGATGTCGTCGCCAAACAGGAAGCGCATACTTCCCTGGGGAATGAGGGCAAACCGGCCGAAGGATACCGGCACTGTGAAATCTGCCGACATAACGCCGAACAGGGCGGGTTCTCCTTCATATATTGCTCGCGTGAAAAGGTCTCCCCTGAATCCGGCCGACACACCCTTTGTGGGGAAATAGGTATTGTCAAGGGTCTCTACACGGCCGTTCAGGAATGCTCCGGGATAATCCTTGATATCCACCGGATACTGATAGTCTCCCTGAGTTCCGCTGGAGAGCACGTTAAGCACCTTGTGGAACTGGTTCTGGAAGCCCAGTTTCACATCCAGATTGGACCAGCGCATATTGGACATATACAGCTCCTGGGTGCCCTGGATGAAGGAAATGTTGAAGCGGTCGCTGCCTGAGAGGAAGCGGTTGCTGTTGGTGTAACGCACAAACGCCCTTGCGTTGAAAGTGGCAAATATGGGGGCATTGTAAGCGTAATGGAGTTCCGCATAGGGGCTGGTGCTTATCCTGGCCGTGAAATCCAAGGAGTGGCCGCTCATTGCGTTGGTATTGAGACCGACGTTGAGGAGTATGCTCACAAGTTCCTGGGAATCCAGCCTTACGCCAAGGCCGAACTGATGCATGGGGCCTCTCTTGCAGATGATCCTTAACCTGTAGGGCTCCTGGGTGCCGCGGAGTTCGTAGTTCACATAATCGTACGCACCGCGGCCGAAGATCTTTGCCACATCCTCCTCAATGACCCTCTTGTTCACAATTGAACCGGGCTTGATGTACATGCGGGAGCGTATGTAATCGGCCTCCTTTGATGACACGCCAATTATGTCTATGGCCTCAATTACAACGGGATTATGCTCTATGTCAATGGCGTGCGGGGCCTGGATGGAGAAATGGGCCTTTCCAAGGACGCGGCGGAGGGAATCCAGCTGGCGGGTTTTCTCCGCTGCTGCCTTGAAGCCCATCCAGTACATTGCATCCACAGCCTCCTCATTGAAGCTGAGCATGTTGTAACCGGTGAGGTCCGGGTGGATGGAGACGTCGAAGAGCGGAAGGTTATACTCCCTTGCGTCGTTGGAGAAGAGGTCCATGCTCTGCATGAGGATGTCCCCAAGATTCTGGATCTGCTCGGCCGATGGGCTGGCGCCGGCAAGGTCTATGCCGATCACTATATCGGCCCCCATCCTCTTCACAAGGTTGGCGGGATAGTTGTTGCGCATGCCGCCGTCCACAAGGATCATCCCTTCCGTGCGCACCGGCACAAAGAGGCCGGGGATGGACATGGTTGAGCGAAGGGCGGTGTTGATGGAGCCGCTGTGCCATATCTTGGCCTTGCAGGAGACCATGTCCGTAGCCACGCTCACAAAGGGTATGGGGAGTTTTGCAAAGTCAAGGGAATCGCTGTAGCCAACTGTCCTGGAAGTGAATATCTGATTGACGTTCTGGCCGTAGACAAAACCGGAGGGAAGGCTTCCCAGAAGGTTATTCTTGACCTCATCTGTGGTAGCGCCTATGTCGAATTTACGGGGAAGACCGTCGCTCAGGGAGGCATCTCCCTTTATGAAACGGCGGTAGTCGTCGGACTTATAGTAGAACGGTATGGAAAGCAGGTATTTCTCCTTATAGCGCAGCCTTGAATAAGGGATGTAGGACTTGTCCACTTTATCTGACATGGCCATGTCCCAGTTGGTGGTGCGGATGAGGGACTCAAGTTCGCTGGGGGTGTATCCAAGGGCATACAGACCGCCGATAAGGCCTCCAACGCTGGTTCCGGCCACAATGTCTATGGGAAAATCGTACTTTTTCATATACTGGAGGGCGCCGATGGTTGCGGCACCCTTTGCCCCGCCTCCGGAAAGGACAAGGGCCACGGTGGGCCTGTGTTTACGGATGGAATCCATACGGTGGCGCATCTCCTTCACAAAGGCTTCGTCGGAGGGACTTAGGCCGAAGGTTGAAGACGACGGTTCCGTGACAGGCAGTTCCTGGGCCGCGGCCGTGAAGGCTGCGGCAAGGGCCGATACCAATATGAAAAGAAGCTTTCTCATCCGTTGTTGTGTTTTCCGGCAAGGAGGCCGCAGGCTGCAAAGATGTCCTCTCCCCTGGAGGCACGGATGGTTGCGGTGAGGCCGCCACCGGTGAGCATGTCCCGGAACTCCTCCATTGCTCGGGCCGATGCCGGGCCGTACGGGAAATCCGGAATGCGGTGGAAGCGGATGAGGTTCACACGGCATTCAAGGCCCCTTAAGAGCCTTACAAGGGCTTCTGCGTGGCGGGGTGTGTTATTCCAGCCTTCAAAGACAGTATATTCAAAACTCACGCGGCGCTGGCCGGTGAAATCGTAGGTTTTTATAAGGCGGATTACCTCTGCAGCTGTCCAGGCCTTCTGGACGGGCATCATCTCAAGGCGCTCCTCCGGGAAAGGGTTATGGAGGCTCACGGCAAGGTGGCACTTACTCTCGTCCAGGAATTTGCGGAGGTTTGGAATGACGCCGATGGTGCTCAGCGTGATGCGCTTGGGACTCCAGGCAAGGCCCCAATCGGCAGTAAGGACGGTGATTACCCTTTTCACCTCCTCCCAGTTGTCAAGGGGCTCTCCCATACCCATGAAGACGGTGTTTGTGAGCTCCCCTGCCTCTTCGATGGCAAAGTACTGGGACAGGATATCGGCGGCGCTCAGGTTCCCGTGGAAGCCCTGACGGCCGGTCATGCAGAACTTGCAGCCCATCTTGCAGCCCGCCTGGGAGCTTACGCAGAGGGTTTTGCGGTCTGCGTCAGGGATCATCACGGCTTCAACGGCATTTGCGGGGTCACCGGCAACCGGGAACAGGTACTTCTTTGTTCCATCGGCCGATATCTGGACGTCTATGGGATCCTGCAGCCCAACCTCTGCAATGGCCTCAAGGGCTTCACGGCCGGCCTTGGAGAGATTTGTCATCTCTGCGATGGTGCGTACGCGGCTCACGTAGAGCCAACGCGCAATCTGCTTCCCGGCAAATGCCGGAAGGCCAGCCTGGAGGGCTATCTGTTTAAGTTCTTCGGGCGTTTTCCCCAGCAGACGTTCTTTCATACCACAAAATTACACATTTTATTGTATTTTTCATCATTGTGCAATGGTTTGGCGCAAGTAAGGGCTAATTTTGCACCCAGAAAAGATTTGGTATTAGCGGAGTTTTTCCTATCTTTGTAAATGCGGATGCAGGATGACCGCTAACAATTAATTAAGTAAAGAAATGGCAAAAGAAGCAGACGGAGCCCAGATGAATGCAGCCAAACTGAAGGCGCTTCAGGCAACAATTGACAAAATTGAGAAAGACTACGGCAAGGGTACCATCATGAAGCTGGGAGACCAACCGGAATGGGATGCCTCCCAGGTTATCCCCAGCGGCTCCATAGCCCTGGACCACGCCCTTGGAATCGGCGGTTATCCAAAAGGCAGGATTGTGGAAATCTACGGTCCTGAGTCCTCAGGTAAAACCACGCTGGCCATCCACGCAATCGCACAGGCTCAGAAAAATGGCGGCATCGCTGCCATCATTGACGCAGAACACGCCTTTGACCGCACTTATGCAAAGTCCCTGGGCGTGAATCTGGATACCCTTCTCATTTCCCAGCCGGATAACGGTGAGCAGGCCCTTGAGATTGCAGATAACCTTATCCGCAGCGGCGCCGTGGATATCGTGGTCATAGACTCCGTGGCGGCCCTCACCCCCCGCGCAGAGATAGAAGGTGAGATGGGAGACAACAAAGTCGGCCTTCAGGCCCGCCTCATGTCACAGGCTCTCCGCAAACTCACCGCAAACATCTCCAAAACCGGCACATGCTGCATTTTCATCAACCAGCTTCGTGAGAAAATCGGCATCATGTTCGGCAATCCTGAAACCACCACCGGCGGCAACGCCCTCAAATTCTACGCATCCGTGCGCCTGGACATCCGCCGCACCACCCAGATCAAGGACGGAGACGACGCCCTTGGAAACCACGTGAAGGTAAAGGTGGTAAAGAACAAGATGGCCCCGCCTTTCCGCAAGGCAGAATTCGACATAGTTTTTGGTGAAGGCATCTCCCGCAGCGGAGAAATCGTGGACCTTGGCGTAGAACTTGGCATCATCCAGAAGTCCGGTTCCTGGTTCAGCTACAATGACTCCAAACTTGCCCAGGGCCGTGAAGCCGTCAAGAACCTCATGCTGGACAACCCCGAACTGGCAGAGGAAATTGAAGCCAAAATCCGCGAGGCCCTTGTGAAGGTCCAGGATTAATTCTCCTTTTATATCTGTTCTACAATCTTAGTCACGTTTAGCCTGCTATTCGTGACTAAGAATGTTTATGGGACCGGTCTAAGTCACGTTTAGGCCCCATTTCATGACTAAGATCGTCACGCGTGACGAACAAAGTCACAAAATGGCATTGAAACGTGACTAAGATGGTGGATTAGGGCGTGGCTGCAGCGGCAGATTGCAGTTTGCATAAGGATAGTTTGCCGGCGTGCTCCTCAGAGAGCGTGCCGGCTTTCCTTAACCCTTCAAAAGTGCATTCGGAGGGCGTGTGATGCTCCCTGTAAATGACAATTGAATGGGCCTCGGTGCGGGAAATGTGAGGGTGCTTTGAAAGTTCATCCTCTGAAAGGGTCCAGATAGGGTAAGGCTCTGGGGCGGAGCAGGTTATAAGGTCTTTCAGGCCGTCATACTTCTCACGGTCAAAGTGATAGATTTCCATAAGCTGCTCCGGGGCGGAATAGCCGCGGAGGCTGGTGCGGTAGCTCACAATCTTGCCGGCAAAATATGGGCCGATACCGGGAAGGTCCAAAAGCGCCGTGCTGTCGGCTTTGTTGATGTCCAGTTTTGGAATGACGATGTACGGTTCAAGACGGTCATAGATGGAATCTGCTACCACATAGGATTTTGCAAAGTCCTCCTTGCGGCGGAACCGCCCTCCCTTGAGCCTGTAATTGTCAATGGACAGGGCCTGCTTCTCACTGAAACCAAGCCGTTGGAGGTCTTCCACGCTAACCGTATTGGGATTGAAGCTGAAACTCTCCACCTTGCGGGAGCGTGCCCTCACTGCCTCCACCACGGGGCTGTGTTTGGCGTTATGACGGACTACGGAGGGAGAGACACTTTCCGGAGCATTTGCCCGGACAGGGTTGCGAAGCAACGCGGAGGAAAGGGTCTCTTCCTCCGTAGCATCCTCTCCAGAATCCACGTACACATACACGGTATCAGGATGGTCCCGGTTGGCCTCAATGCGGGTGACGGCGGCCTTGTGGATGAACACGGCCACCTCATAACCTATAATAAGAAAGACTAGGGCAATGGACCCGGTAACGAAACTTGCGCTAAGCGGTTTCCGTTTCATATTCCCCTCTTCCATAACGCTTCTTTTTAGATAACTTTTCCGGCACGGCGCCGGCGACAACAATCACAATCTCTCCCTTTGGCTCATGTTCCCGATACCAGGCGGCAACCTCCTGGAGGGTGCCGCGCCTGTGCTCCTCAAACATCTTGGAGATTTCACGGGCAACGGAGCACTGGCGCTCCGCTCCGAAATACTCTGCAAACTGCTCCAGAGTTTTCACAAGCCTGTATGGAGATTCGTAGAAAATCATAGTCCTGGTTTCCGTGGAAAGAGCCTGCAGATGCGTTTGGCGACCCTTTTTCTGCGGCAGGAAGCCCTCAAAGGCAAAGCGGTCGCAGGGAAGGCCGGAAGATACTATGGCAGGGATGCAGGCAGTTGGCCCCGGGAGTGTCTGGACCTCAATTCCGGCATCTGCGCAGGCGCGGGCAAGAAGGAATCCGGGGTCTGATATTCCGGGGGTGCCGGCATCTGAGACAAGAGCCACATTGAGCCCGCCCAGGATGCGCTCCTTCACGGCCTCAACGGTCTGGTGCTCGTTCCACTTGTGGTGGCTCTGGCATGGGACATGGATGTCGTAGTGCTTGAGGAGCACGGAGGTGGTGCGGGTGTCTTCGGCCAATATTAGATCGGCCTCCTTAAGGACTTTGACGGCCCTGAAGGTAAAATCTTCCAGATTCCCAACCGGAGTTGGAACTATGTACAGTTTTCCTGTTTGACTTTTCTCCATAATTGACTAACTTTGCATAAGTCAACACTAACAAAGTTACGGAAATGTTTTTGGAAAATGCAAAAAAATCGGGCTGCATTGAGGTTATTTGCGGGTCCATGTTCTCAGGTAAGACGGAAGAACTAATCAGAAGGCTCAAAAGGGCCCAGTTTGCAAAGCAGAAGATAGCCACTTTCAAACCTACCATAGATAAGCGTTACTCAGACCTTGACGTGGTGTCCCACGATTCCCACAGCATTTCCTGCACGCCCATAAAATCCCCGTCCAGGATGCTCCAGATAGAGCCCGATGTCCAGGTTGTGGGCATCGACGAAGCCCAGTTCTTCGATGAAAGCATCATAGATGTGGTCCAGGAACTGGCCAATAAACGCGGCGTACGTGTGATTATCGCAGGTCTTGATACGGACTTCATGGACAAGCCCTTCGGCCCCATGCCCGGCCTTATGGCCATCGCTGAGGATGTCCAGAAGGTGCACGCCATCTGCGTAAGGTGCGGGGCGCTTGCAAACCACTCCCATCGTCTGTCGGCCTCCAAGAAACTGGTTGTCCTTGGAGAGAAGGATACCTATGAGCCCCTCTGCCGCGAATGCTACCAGAAAGCCCTCAAAGAAGACGCAGAAGCCTGATGAGCGCAAAACTCCTTGGAATACTCCTGGCGTGGCTTTCCGTGTGGAGCTGCGGGGTATCGGCTGGGCAGTCAAAGGCCGATGACGACGACGTCAATGAAGTGAATCTTGAGTTCAAGGTGCCTTCAAAGCTCAAGGCCACGGCACTGGAGCTTCACTCGCTTGACAACAAGCCCGTTCTCCTTTCAAAGAGTCTTGAGGGCATCTCCGGCAAGGTTCAGATCAAGGACACCCTTGCCAACGAAGACACATATCCAATGGTGGCCTTCATCCAGATGGACGACGGCTCCCTCTGGACGGCAAGGCTGGAAAAGGATGGCAGCTTTGAACCCCTGAAGTATGAGGAATCGGCCCCTCAGGCCGATATAAAGGCCGAATACCTCCGTCAGCACCGCATGCCCGTTGCTTCCGGTGAATATTCCGGCATCACCCACGTGAAAGACGACGTATACGCCCTTGTGCACGATAAAAGCACCGGCGGCGGCATCCACCTTTTCAACATCCCCATTGACAATGCAGGTGTTGTGGGCACCATCCAGGCTAAGGAAGTCCCCGGAAATGCCGGCAAGGCCGGCGGCAAGGACAACGAAGACATAGTCTACGTCCCTTCATCCAATACTCTGTATGTGAGTGCTGAAGGTGACCAGTCCGTGCGTGAATACACCGTAGAGGGTGAACCCACAGGCCGTGCCCTGGAAGTTCCCGATGACCTTAAGGCCATCCAGCCCAACGCCGGATTCGAGGCTCTGGCTTATGACACTGACCGCGGCTATTTCTGGGCCGCCACGGAAAAATCCCTCCAGGAGGAAGGCCTTCACAAAAGCATCATAAGGCTCCAGCGCTTCTCCGGCACGGATCCCGATGCCCGGTATCTCTACATGATGGGTCAGCCGCTGGCAACCGATGAGCAGATTTCATCGGCCCAGGCCTATGTCCACGGCCTTTCCGCTATGACCGTCCTTGAAGACGGACGCCTCATCATGCTTGAAAGGGAGGTTCTGGTTCCCGGCGGCAGCATCATAGAAAAAGCGCTGGGAGCATTCACTCTCAGCACTCTCTACGTTGTGGATCCGCTCAATGACAATGGCGGTATCCTTGAGAAAAAGCTTGTGACCCGCATTGTTACATCTGCCCTCAACCTTGCCAATTATGAAGGAATGTGCCTTGGCCCCAAACTTTCCGGCGGCAGGCAGGCGCTCCTCCTCATTGCCGATTCCCAGAACGGCCAGGGCGGCCTCACGGGGGAATATCTGCAGATTATGGCAATTAAATAATCATTCTCTACGCCCTAATCCACCATCTTAGTCACGTTTCAATGCCGTTTTGTGACTTTGTTCGTCACTTGAGACGATCTTAGTCATGAAATGGCCCACAAACGTGACTTAGACCGCTTTGGCGGCTTCTTCGGCCTCAAGCTTGGTGTAGGCAACCTTGCCCACAAGCGTGGTGGGAAGGGAGTCACGGAACTCGTACTCTGAAGGAAGGGCGTATTTTGCGATATGCTTCTTGCAGTATGCGCGGAGCTCTTCCTCCATCTCCGGAGAAGGAGCGAAACCGTCTCTCAACACGATGAAAGCCTTCACCCTCTGCATCTTGAGAGCGTCCTTCACGCCAATCACGCAGCTGCGCTGGACGGCGGGATGGCCTTCGATGATATTCTCAAGCTGGGAAGGATACACGTTGTATCCGCTTGTCACTATCATCCTCTTGATGCGCTGACGGAAGTACACGAATCCTTCCTCATCCATCTTGCCAAGGTCTCCGGTGTGGAGCCACACGTGGCCGTCCGGGTGCTCCTGCATAGTTTGCCTGTTCTCTTCCTCATGGCCGATGTAACCAAGCATCATCGAAGGGCCCGTGAGGCAGATCTCGCCTTCTTCACCGTAAGGGACTTCCTCCGTGGTGCCGGGCTTGCAGATCTTGAAATATGTATCCGGGAAAGGAATGCCTATTGAACCTTCCTTCTCTTTATCATGGGGAGTAAGGCAGCAGGCCGTGACGCATTCAGTGGTACCATATCCTTCGCGTACACGAACGCGGGCGTTGTGTTCGGCCAGGAAGGCGTCGAACTTCTTCTTAAGCTCTATGGTGAGTGAGTCTCCGCCGGAGAAAACGCCACGCAGGCAGCTTAGATCGGCCCCGTCAAGATAGCGGTTGCGGGTAATTGCCTCAAAGAGGGTGGGCACGCCGGCGATGAAGTTGGGCTGGGTCTTACGGATGAGCTTTGCATAGCTCTTCACGTTGAAGCGGGGCACAAGGATGGATGTGCCGCCGCAGTACTGCATGGTATGGATGCACACCCCAAGGCCGAAGCCGTGGAATACCGGCATTGCGGCCAGCATCTTGGAATGGTGGACTTCCTCCTGGGCCATATTGGCCGTTTGCCATGCCAGGGCGTTGAAGTTAAGGTCACTGAGCATGATGCCCTTGGTGGTGCCTGTAGTGCCGCCGGAGAAGAGGACCACTGCCTCTGAGCGGTAATCCTTCTTTGCCACATACCCTCCTGTCACACAGCTGCCCATCGCAATGAAAGCATGCCAGGCGATGTCTTCGTCGGTAAGTTTGGGGAACTTCCTTTCCGTAAGGAGTTTCTGGCCGATATTAAGGGGGAACGGGAGCTCATCCGACACGCGGCACACGATGACCTTTTTCACCTGACGCTGCCTTTTCACCTCCAGGAACTTGGCGTAGAACTGATCCAGGGTTACGACAATGTCGCAGCCGGCCTCGTTCATATAGAAGGTGAGCTCACTTACGGCCGACAGAGGATGCACCATTGTAGGAATGGCGCCTATCCTGTTGAGGCCATAGAGGCAGAAAACCGCCTGGGGCACATTGGGAAGGCAAACCAGGACACGGTTGCCGGGACGGACACCGAATGCCCAGAAGCTGCGTGCAACCTTGTCAATCTCCTGCGCAAGGCGGGTGTAGCTTGTGGCCTTGCCCATGAATGTGAGGGCCGGGAAATCCTTTTCCCTGGCGGCAGTTTCCAGGACTGCCTCCGATATTGTTTTCTCTGAATAGTCAAGATGCGGGTTCACGCCACCGTAGCTTTCCATCCACGGAGCGGAAATGTTATCAATCTGATATTTCATAGGGGTTAATCTATTTCAATAGGAGTTGCTGCCGGAAGGTCAAGGAGCTCCGGATTCTGGAAGATCTTGCGGATAAGGCGCAGAGTCTTTGCAAAATAATAGCCGTCCGCGATGCGCTCATCAATTGTCAGACCCAACTTTATGGAGTTCCTGAGCTCACAGGTACCGTCTTCAAGGTAATAAGGGATCTTCTTTACCTCGCCGATGGTCACAAAGAAGGACACCGTACCGCAGTTAAAAAGATGATGGTAATCGGCATTCATCTTTATGGATCCGAGGTTGGTGAGGTATGCGCTGGAATAAGTGGGATCGTCATCGGCCAGGGCCTTGGGGTAGATTCCGTAATACTCCATCTTCCTGAGGCACCAGGCCATTATGCGCCAGGCAAAACGCGGCAGGTGGCTTATAATCTTAAGAAGATCATCTACGCCCACGGCCTTGTTTTCTCCGCGAACCTTGGTAACCATCTTATGGACATAGGTATGGACCTGCTCCAGGGGGGATTCGCCATCTTCGCGGAGAACGAACTTTGCCATGGCTTCCTCCGCTTCATCGGCAAACTTTCTCTTCATGTTGAAAGCCACCTGGATTGAGTCACGCTCATAGTAATGCCCGCCTGCGATGAAATAATTCATCTTGGGCCTCAGATAGATGGTCTTGGCAACTGCTGCGGTTATGAAATGGAACCAGGTGTATTTGAATTCCGGATTCTGAGCGTTTTTCTTAGCAAGATACTTATCAACCTCAGTTAGGTCAAAGGTCTCTCCTAAGACTGCCTCGTTGGCGGTTCTTTCACCAAACAGATAAGGCATCATCACGTGTACGGGGTCCAGGCCGCGGAGACGATATGCGTCCCACCTGTCTCCCCAACGCTTTTTTCTCTGCGTCATAATAGGTTGGTTTTAGTCAGTTGCAAAGTTAGCAATAATTTGCTATTTTTGCACTGAAAACCACAGAAACTATGACATCTATAGCATTACAACACAGTAAGTACGGCTTTGCTTCATTAAGAACATACCTCGCTGCAGGGATTTTTATCATCGGCAATATTGTCATTCCGCAGCTTTGCCATCTTATCCCTAACGGCGGCCTCATGCTTCTGCCCATATACTTTTTCACGCTTATCGGCGCTTATAAATGCGGCTGGAAAGTGGGCCTTCTCACTGCAGTACTCTCCCCTCTTGTGAACTGCGCCCTGTTTGGAATGCCGCCCGTGGCATCCCTGCCCGCAATACTTGTGAAAAGCATCACCCTTGCTGTTGCAGCAGCCGTCATTGCCCGCAAAATGCGCTTCTCAATATGGTCTGTCGCCCTTGCGGTGCTGGCATATCAGTTGGTTGGCATGACCTTCGAGTTCATCATGACCGGAGACTTCTTCTATGCCCTTCAAGACGTACGTATCGGCTGGCCCGGAATAGCCATCCAGATCGTAGGCGGCTACTTCCTTCTCAAAGCCATTGAAAAGTGGTAGATGAAAGGGAAAGGCAGCTTGTAGAGCTTGTCAACAGGTTCCACGGGCACATCGGCATATATTCAATGCTGGGTGTCAAGATGGGCCTTTACGTAAAAGATTTATTTAATGCCGATGGCCTTACTGGGCATATCGGCATTGTTGCATATACAGGCATCGTTCCCCCAGTGAGCTGCCTCCTTGACGGCCTTCAGGCCAGTACCGGCTCAACCCTTGGCCACGGGCTCATAAAGGTAGCGGAAAGCTCTGCCCCACCACGCGCAGAAGCCACCTTCACCTGCGGGGGAAGAAGCATTTCAGTAGCCCTGAAGCCGGAATATGAGTCCCAAATCCAGGCCGATATCCGCCGCGGCGTAGAGCTTTACGCCCACGGCCCCGATTATTGGAAATACGTGGAAGACCTGGCCATCCGCTATGCCCGGGAATGGGACAGGGATGGAATCTTCAGGTTGGCAAAATAATCCCAGCAGGGTACTCGCCATACACAAAAACAGCCCAAAACGTGTACGATCAGTACCAGCGGGTACTTGCCATACACAAAAACGCCCCAAAACGTGTACGCTCAGTACCCTCGAAACGCAAAAGAAAACAAAACTTTTCTTAAAGAAAACCGCTTTCCTTTACTTTCCAGCTATGACTTTACGGGCTTCGTCGGGGTCTATTCCACGGAGTTCCAATGCCTTATCCTTGAGCCTGTCAATTTTTTCCTTGTTCTCAATTACCTTGTTTTCAATGAACACGGAAACGCTTGAAAGGACATAGTACACGGCCGTCTGGATTGTCATGGCCCTTATTTCAGGAGCAATGAGGGCAAGGGAGCCTCCGGCCGTATTGAGGTTTATGAAGGCGCGGCACCCGAAAGTGGAGGGGAAAATATAGCTTACATACCTCCAGAACTCAGGTATGGATGTCTGCGGCCATGAGAATCCCGTGAGGAAAAGACATATAGGAGACACGCTGAGAAACAGCACAAACACGGTTTCCCTCCTTGTGATAAGTGACGACCACGTGAAGGTGAAGAAAATGCAGTCAATGACAAAGAACAACAGGAGAAACATTATGTCCGTCCATTCTCCGCGTTGAGGAAGTCGGAACAGCCATGGAATTAGAAGCGCGATGAGCGTCCCCGTAACCATGTATATGGAAAAGTATGCCGCGCCCCTTCCAAGAAGCACACGGCCTATACCCAGCCCCTGCAGTTTCCCCGGCATTGAGGCAAAACTGCGATTCTGTTCCCTGAGCGTTCCGGCAAGGAGCGACTCCCCGTAGAACATTGTCTGCTGAATCACAAGAAGGAGTGCGGCCGAAATGAAGAAGATTGTATAGGAGAAAGGCTTGTTGTACGGCAGGCTTTCGTCAGAAAGCACCGGCTGAACGGCCTGCCAGGCCGCCTGCGCATCCATCCCGGACGCAGTGTATCTTTCAAGCTGGATCTGGTGCATTTCATCCAGCATCGTGAGGTTTGTCCCCATGGTGAGGCATTTGTAGTAGAGGAAACTGGACATGTCGGCATAAGTGGATATGACGCCCTGCTCCCCGCGTACCAGACGGCTGTCGAAATCCTCTGGAACATAGATTATCCCGTGGACAGTCCCCTTTTGCATCAGGGCCTTGGCCTCTTCCATGGATGCGCAGTAGATGAGGATGTTACACTCCCTTGTGGCATCCACTTTCCGGATAAACCGGCGGCTGTAGGCCCCGCCCGAATTGTCCACTACGGCAACGTCCATTTCGTCAACGGTACCGTTCATGTAGATAAGGTTGTAGAGGACAGGATAGAGCAGGCCGCCCACAAAGAAAATGACCATTACGCCGGAATCCGAGAAGATGAGCCGGAGTTCGTTCACAAATATGCTGTACCAGTTCCTTACCCAGGTACCAAGGTAACTAATTCCTTTCATAATCCTGATATTTATATGCGTGGCCCAACCTCCCTATAAGCGTGAAAGGCAGGAACAGGAAAAGCAGAAGATGCACCGCCTCCTTCCACCAACCGGCGAATCCGCTGCCCCAGATTGTCTCCTGGACATGGAAAAGGTAATAGTGCCTTAGCGGGAAAATGGCACTGAAGCCCTGCACATACGGGGGCATCGCCTCAACGGGGAGAGAGAACCCTGCCAGCGAGAATCCCAGCACACTGATAATGGCGCCCACACTTATGGCGAGCCTCAGGACCGGGAACAGTTCCACTATGAAAAGTCCCATGGCCTCCGATGCGCTTACAAGGAGAAGGATATCCAGGAACATCCAGAAGATACTTCCCTTTACCGGATATTTCAGCCACTGGAAAAGCAGCATCTCCAGGGTTATTCCAAGCACCGTAAAAATGATGTTGTATGGCACCAGTTTTCCCACCAGCGCCGTCACCATCGAGTCGCCTGCCGTTTTAAGGAGATGCTTAGATGTTCCATACTTAAGCTCTGACCCCACGGCATATATCGTAATCAGGATGACTATCATCTCAAGGATACCGGGAAGAAGCACACCGTTAAGGTAGACTCCGTAATTCACGGCCGGATTCCCTATCTGGTGTTGGTCCAGCACTATCGGCTGGATTTTGCCCATTATCTCCCGCTCGTTCATTCCTTTAAGGCGCATCACCTCCCTTTGGACCGCCCCGTTTGTTAGGTTTACCATGGTAAGGATATCCTTGTATGCCAGGGCCCCTCCAACAAAATAAAGGGAGTTCACATAGTAGCCGATATGGGGTTGCCGGAAAGACTGGACATCGGAATTGAACCCCTCGGGGATAACGATGTACGAGGTTATTTTTCCCGTTTCCATGTGTTCCCTGGCAAGATGGATGTCGTCGTACCACACAGTCTTTCCAAGCTGGGTGGCGTCCAGTTCCCTTGCAAACATCCGGGAAGTCGAGCTGTTGTCAAGGTCTACCACCCCTATGGGAAGATCATGCGGGAGGCCGTCCTTCATGAATGTAGTATAGAACGCCGCATTCACAATTAGCACCCCGACGGACGATAGGATATACACCGGCCGTTTAAGGATAATGAGAAACTCCCGTCGGAGCACTTTGACAAACTTTCCTGTCATTTTCCAGATTCAACTGTCATTATGGCGCTCATCCCCGGACGGAGCCCCGGTATCTGATAATCCGGACGGGCCCGGACCTCAAAGGTACGCGTATCAAACTCGCCGGTTTCGCGTGTAGCCTTCCAGGTAGCATAAGACTCCCGGGCCGAAATATAATAGACCGTGGCCGATATCCGCCTGCCATCCAGGGCCGGAATAGTAAGGTCTATGCGGTCTCCGCTCTGCATGCCGTGAAGGCGGTCTTCGCGGATATTGAATGTAAACCACATGTCCGAAAGATCCTCTATGGTCATAATGGGAGAGCCTTGTCCCACAAGTTCGCCCACTTTGGGGTAAATGCTGGCCACAACCCCGTCACATGGGGATGTAAGGCGTATTTCGTCCAGGTACGAATTCACCAGTTCCACGGCGGCGTTCGCCCTTTCCACAAGTGCCACGGCGGCGTCCTTATCCTCCTGGCGGGCTCCCTTTACGGCCATTTCCCACTGGCTTCTGGCAGCACGCGTAGTTGCCTTTGCGGCCTGGTACTGGGCCAGGACTTCGTCGTATTTCTGGTCAGAGACAACCTTTTCGTCGTGGAGGCTCTTAATCCTCTCGTAGGATTTCCGCATCACCTGCTCCCCAACCTTCGCCTTCTGGTACATTTCATAGGCTCCTGTAATCTGTTCGCTGCGGGCTCCGTTATAAGCCTTGTCCTTCTGGGCGGTAGCGGCGGCCTTCGCTGCAGCGGCCTCGGCTATCTTGGAGCGTATTTCAGGGGAATCTATAACGACAAGGGTGTCGCCTTTCTGCACCGTAGAGCCTTCCTCGGCGCGGAATTCCTCTATTCGGCCCGGAACCTTTCCGGACACGCGATATTCCGTAGCCTCGGCTTCACCCTGGATTACGTAGGGCTTGGGCTTGGAGACCACATATCCCACCACTGAAACTGTGAGAACTATCACCACAAGGGCCGTTACGCCGATGAGGATATTGTAATTGCTTTTTTCCTGTTTCATTCTAAAGTAGTTTTTCCAAATTGTCGTATCCTTCCACGCTCCTCAGCTCCGACACCGCCGACTGGAGTTCCGCTCCGGCATCTATCCAGTCGCTGTGGGCGCTGAGCCACGCGGTATGCGCTCCAAGCACGGTGGAGGTTGTCACCACACCGGCCTCAAAGCCTATGTTGGCCCGCCTAAGGTTTTCTTCGGCCACCTCGACGGCGCTCTCCGTCATAGTGAGTTTTTCCTTCGCTTCCTGAACGATGACTCTCTGACGGGCCACCTGCAGGGCGATGAGTTCCTTGGTCTCGGAGAGGCGGTCACGGTACTGCCGGGCTTCGGCCTTGGCTTTTTTCACCTTCCAGATGCCTTCTCCGCCATGGCAGATGGGTATTTTCACCATTACCCCGGCCGACAGCGCACATCCCTGGAAATTATTCTGGAAGCCGTTGAAGCAGTTGGGGTTTGTGATGCTGCATGCGCCCACAAGAGCCACCACAGGCATCATGTCGGCGGCCGCTATCTTAACCTTCCTGTCATAAATGTCGGCCGCAAGGGTAAGGCTCTTTATTTCCGGGCGGGAGTCGTAGACATCTTCAATGCTTTTCCCGGAGAGATATCCCGGATCCGGGACGCCGTCTGCGGTTTCATCGGCAAGCACGATTTCGGTGTCAAGAGGAAGGCCGATTTTCTGGCAAAGTAGCATTTTTGCAAGCCCCAGGCCGCTTGAGGCCTTGCTGAGGAGAAGATCGGCCTCATTAACCTTCACCTTTACCTGAAGGACATCTGACATTGTGCTCACGCCGGCTTGCTCAGAGCGAATGACATCCTTCTCCATTTTATGAAGGAGTTCGGAGTAGCTGCGGGCAAGTTTTTCTTTGTCGGAGATGGAGACAATCTGCCAATAGGCCTTCTCCACATCGGTGACAATCCCCTGGAGGCTGGTCTCGTAACGGCTTTCGGCAAGTTTTTCGGCCTTTGATGCCATGATTGTGCTGTTCACAATCTTGCCGCCGGCAAAAACGGGCTGCTCAACAATGACGGCACCTCCAAAGAGGTTGTGGAGGTCCGGATGAAGGGCGGCGTCTATCTCTTCTCCTATCGCATTCACCGGGGTGGCTATGTCGGGCATGGCGCCGGAGGTCCTGAGCGACTCCAGGATAGCCTTGCCGCGCTCAGATGCGTTGAGTTCGGCCCTGTCCCAGATTTTTCCATCTATGGTGGAGCCCATGGTACGTATCCGCTCCGACTGGTCGTCGCTCACAAGAGCGATGTCCCTGTTGTTATACATGTATCCGCCCACGGCCGTAACCTTAGGGAAGAAGTTTGCGACTGCTGTTTTCCTGTCATAACCGGCCATTTCCACGGCAGCCTTGTCCATGTCCAGCTGGCGGCTTGTCTCCACTGCCATTCTGCGGCAGTCCTCAAGGGTGATGACACGCTGTGCCAGGGAGACCTGGGTCATGAGGAGCATGAGTCCTACAAATAATGAAAACCTTTTCATTTTACCATTCATTTTTTCGGCACGCTATAATGCAAAAAAGTTGCCTAAAATGGGGATGTCAGGCACCAAAAAGGAACCTTTATTGGTATTTTGGTAGAATTTTCCTATTTTTACGCCATGAATAGGAAAGTACTGGACATTAATATTTCCCGCGTACTGGCGCTAACAGGAGCGGTAAACGAATTTTCGCTTGGATCAGACATAGTGCTTGGAGAGGCGTGCGGGGAACGCCTTGAAAAGGAGCAGGACATTCTGGATGCCCTGAGGTCGCCGGTAAGGCTGGACGGCTACGCTTTCTTTTTCCTGAGAAGCGGCCACATACGCCTGGAACTCAACCTTGCGGGGTACGAGCTTCACGATAAATCCGTACTTGTCACTTATCCCGGAAGCATAATCCACATATCGGACTATGACAAGGGCAAAGTGGCCGGGACAAAGCTATATTTCCTTATTATATCCGGGGAAATACTTGGGAAACTTCAACTGACCATTGACAACTTTTCCCACAAGAGTTCTTCCGTGCTCAGAAACCCTTCCATTGTGCTTTCCGACGAAGACTGCTCCATTTCAGAGATATATTTCAAGCTGGCAAGGGATATCCTCAGATCCGGAAGGAAACACAAGGAAGACATCCTTGTGCCGCTCCTCTCTTCCTTCACCCACGTTGTTTCCACGGCATTTGAGATAAGGGACAGCACCAGGGAAAGTGACACCAGGCAAGACGCCATCTACGAATCCTTCATCTCCCTGGTTTCCAAGCACCATGTAAGGGAAAGGGGTGTAGGCTATTATGCCGACAGGCTCAACCTCTCTCCAAAATACCTGTCAAAGGTTATAAAAAAGGTATCCGGGCGCTCTGCGCCGGAGTGGATAGACGGTTTTGTGGTGCTGGAGGCGAAGAGTCTCCTGAGGTATTCCGGAATGTCTGTCAAGGAAATAGCAGCGGCCCTTAACTTCAACAGCCAGAGCCTCTTCTACAAGTTTTTCCTATCACACACAGGGATGTCGCCGTCGGCCTACAGGTAATCAGGCAATGAAGCCCAGGATTCCGGAGATGTCGGAAAGCTCAAACGCCTTCTGCTCGCCGGTTTCAAGGTTCTTCACATTTACGGCGCCGCCCTCAATACTGGAAATACGTGGAGTCACTTGCAATCCGCTACGCAGAAGAGTGGGACCGGCAGGACCTCTGGATGCACCGGGAAGCATAGAAAACGCCAGCCTTGAAAGGGCTGGCGAAATGGAGCGAGATACGAGTCTCGAACTCGCGACCTTCGGCTTGGGAAGCCAACGCTCTACCAACTGAGCTAATCTCGCATGAGTGGATTGCAAAGATAACACAAAAAATTGTAACTTTGTCAAAATTTTTGTGAAATGGCAATCCAGAAACCATCCATACCCAAGGGCACCCGTGACTTCGGTCAGGCCGATATGTCACGCCGGAACTATATCTTCGATACCATCCGCAGCGTTTTCCGCACGTTTGGCTACCAGGAAATCCAGACTCCCTCCATGGAGAACCTCTCCACCCTGCTTGGAAAGTACGGCGAGGAAGGAGACAAACTCCTTTTCCGCATCCTCAATTCCGGTGACGCGTTTGCCAATGTGGACAGCAGCAAGCCCCTTACCCCGCAGGTATGCGAGAAAGGCCTCAGGTATGACCTTACCGTGCCTTTTGCCCGTTACGTAGTTCAGCACCAGAATGAGATTTCATTCCCGTTCAAGCGCTTCCAGATCCAGCCGGTATGGAGGGCAGACCGCCCCCAGAAGGGCCGCTACCGTGAGTTCTACCAGTGCGACGTAGACGTAATCGGCAGCCGCTCACAGGTAAATGAACTTGAACTGGTCCAGATGGTGGATGCCGTCTTCGGGAAGCTTGGCGTACGCGTCAAGATCCACATCAACAACCGCAAGGTCCTTACCGGTATCGCAGAGATCGCAGGCGCCCCGGACAAGGTTGTGGACATCACCGTTGCCATAGACAAACTGGACAAGATCGGCCTTGAGAAAGTTAAGGAAGAGATGGCCGAAAGAGGCATCCCCGAAGCTGGTATTGCCGTCATAGAGAAAATCCTTTCCCTCCAGGGCAGTTCTGCCGATAAAATCGTGGCCATGAAGGCTCTCTTTGAATCCTCTCAGACCGGCCTCAAGGGCCTTGAGGAGCTTGAGGAACTCTTCGGCCTCATTGAAGCCGCAGGCGTAAAAGCGCCCGTAGAGATGGACCTTTCCCTTGCGCGCGGCCTCAATTACTACACCGGTGCAATCTTCGAGGTAAAGGCCCAGGACTGGGAAATCGGCAGTATCTGCGGCGGCGGAAGATATGACAACCTAACCGGAATCTTCGGCCTTCCGGACCTTTCCGGGGTTGGCATTTCCTTTGGCGCAGACCGCATCTACGACGTCCTTACGGGCCTCGGACTCTTCCCTTCCGCCCTGGAGCAGTCCACAAAACTTCTATTTGCGGTAATGGGGGCCGATGAACTCCGCTATGTCCTTCCTCTTGCCAAGGCTCTTCGCGAAGCCGGCGTTGCAGTTGAGGTGTACCCGGAGGCAACCAAACTCAAAAAACAGTTTGATTATGCCGATAAAAAGGCCATTCCGTTCATCTCCATCAACGGTTCCTCAGAGATTGAGGCCGGCACTGTGAACCTCAAGAATCTTGTGAGCGGAGAGCAGAAGGCTTTCCCCGCCAATGATATTAACTCCATCCTGGACTTCCTGTCATAATGCTCATAATACCCAAGAACTACCGCAATATCCTCGGCGGTGTGGAGCAGACCGAGAAAGCCATCAAGGCCGTCAAGGACATGTTCCAGGTAAACCTAAGCGCCCAGCTGGCGCTTCTTCGCGTCACCGCCCCAATGATGGTCCTTTCCGGCCAGGGCCTCAACGACGACCTTAACGGAGTGGAGCGCCCGGTTCGTTTTCCCGTAAAAAGCATGAACGAGGCTCCCGCAGAGGTGGTTCATTCGCTGGCCAAGTGGAAAAGGCTCAAACTTGCGGAACTCCATACGGCTCCAGGCCGCGGCATCTATACTGATATGAATGCCCTGCGCCCTGACGAAGACCTTGACAATATACATTCAATATATGTGGACCAGTGGGACTGGGAGAAGGTGATGCTGCCTGAAGAACGGAATCAGGAGTATCTCCGTAAGACCGTCCGCCGCATCTATGAGGCCGTGAAGGTTACGGAGAATAAACTCTATGTTGAGTTCCCCCAGATTACCCCTATCCTTCCGGAGGATATCTATTTCATTACCGCGGAGGAGCTTCTCCAGCGCTATCCCGGGATGAGTCCAAAGGATCGTGAAAACGCCGTTACGCGTGAGTACGGGGCCGTTTTTGTGATGGGAATAGGCGGGCCGCTATCCAACGGTGAGCCCCACGACGGCCGCGCCGCCGACTACGACGACTGGTCCCTGAACGGAGACATCCTCCTTTGGAATCCAATCCTTGAGAGCGCCTTTGAGATTTCCTCCATGGGTATAAGGGTAGACGCCCCCACCCTCCATAGCCAACTATCGGCCCGTGAGCAGCTCTGGAAAGAGGATCTCTACTTCCACAGACTCCTTCTGGAAGGGAAACTTCCCCAGACCATCGGAGGCGGTATCGGCCAGTCCCGCCTGTGTATGTTCCTTCTCAGAAAGGCTCACATTGGGGAAATCCAGTCGGCCGTGTGGCCGGAAGAGATGCGCCGCCAGTGCGCCACCGCCGGAATAGAACTGGCATAAAAATTTGGAGAATTAAAAAAAACTCCTTACCTTTGCAATCCCAAACCGCGGAGTAGAGCAGTCGGTAGCTCGTCGGGCTCATAACCCGGAGGTCGTTGGTTCGAGTCCAGCCTCCGCTACTAAACAAAGGAATAATCTATCTGGTTATTCCTTTTTTCGTATGGGGTTGTCAAGACTCGCACCCATCGATATTTCACCCGGCGACATTTCCATTATCATTTTATGATTATCATTTTATGGAAATGTGAATTCTTTTGCTTATCTTTGCCTCTGACACAATGAATAAGGCCTATGAACAATCCTTTTGTTACCAATGGTTATGCCGGAGCCGAGTATTTTTGCGATAGAGTGCAGGAGACAGCTACCATCCGTGAACTGCTACTCAACGAGAACAATATCTCCCTCATTTCTCCCAGACGTCTGGGAAAAACAGATCTGATTTGGCACGTTTTCGATGACAAGGAAATCCGCCGGACACACTATTGCTTTGTCGTGGACATCTATGCCACCAAAAACCTGAGTGACTTTGTAAACATGCTGGGCAAGGCCGTGATGGATGAGCTCCGTCCAAAAGGGAAAAAGGCGTGGGAAAAGTTTATCAACATCGTTTCATCCTTGAGATCGGAGATTTCCTTCGACATGAATGGAATGCCCACCTGGAGCGTGGGGCTCGGTTCCATCAATAATCCTTCCATCACTTTGGACGAGATCTTTTCTTATCTCAATCAGGCTGACAAACCTTGCCTGGTGGCCATCGATGAGTTTCAGCAGATTACCCGATATGACGATGAAACTGTCGAAGCGACCATTCGGACTTATGTTCAGCGCTGTACGAACGCTCATTTCATTTTCTCGGGGTCACAGCGCCATATGATGAATGGGATGTTCACCTCTCCGTCCCGCCCGTTCTATCAAGCCGTATCAATTATCAACCTCCAACCTCTGGATTTGAATGTGTACACGGACTTTTGTGTCAATAAGTTCGAATCTGCCGGTAAGCATCTGGACAGAGCGGTTGTGGCTTCGTTATATGAACGCTTCGAAGCCGTTACCAGCTATATGCACCGCATATTGAATGTGCTTTATTCCAGAACTGAAAAGGGATCCACCTGCATAGTCCCGATGGTGGACGAGGCCATCGACTTCATTCTTCGGATGTCTTCAGACACTTATGAGTCGCTTTATTACCAGATGCCCGAAAAACAGCGTTTGATGTTTTTGGCTATCGCCCGCGAAGGGAAGGCCACTTCTGTTACAGGAGGAAAATTCATCAATAAACACAAACTCATTTCGGCGAGCAGTGCCAATTCGGCTCTCAAGGGTTTGCTTGAAAAGGACTTTATCACCGTGGACAAGAATGTCTATAGCCTATATGACCAGTTCTTTGCCCTGTGGTTGAAGTTTAAGGGGATGATCTGATGTAGTCCTCATAACAAAGGAAGAGTTATTGTTTCACAATAGAATCCATGAAACAATGGAAGAATCTATGTATTTCATCACAAATCACTATCCTTGTGGGAGATGGCAAAAATGAGACCTTCCATAATTGTTCTGACAGTTCTGCTGATCCTAACCGGTTGCAACGCCAAGTCTGGCATCAAGATCGATAGGAACTCCGTCAAGGTCATCCAGGGGAAATACAACGGTGAAACAGTTGACCTCACCTTCTATGCGGACTTGACAGCCACGGTTAAACCCGAATGGACATATTGGGACACATCCGATGGCCGGTTCCATCGAGACGAACACTCCAATGACGGCACTACACTCTGTTTCGAAGTATTCAACCCTTTCGGAGAACTTGATTTGAAGATGATGAGCGATAAGGTTGGCTCTTCTAAAACCGTCACACTTTCCCTACCCGTCTTTTGGACAGAGGATAATCCCTACGAGTACACCTTAAGGGTCACATTCTATTATAACGCCAAGAAGCAGGATAGTTATAGCGTCAGATTCCGCTTGAACGAACCGCCGCCCCTGCATTCTCGGACATCTGCCTCTCAATATTGGGAGGATATGACCGAGGAACAAAAGATGGCCGTTCTGCACTCCCCAGATGCTGCCCAGATCATAAGGGATTACGTAAACTCTCCCTGGGAGATTTCAGATGATGATAAGTCGTTTTCATTTATGGACGCTTTGTCATCCGGTTCCCCAAACCGCCAAGTTCAAGCCCTTTATTTCTATCAATTCAATCAGATTCTTGCAAAAGCGGATGGAGCGGTAGCCGAGCTCATGCCTGATTATGTCAATACCTGGATTGAAAAAGATCCTCTATTTGTTTTCGAGTACCTTCAGTCACGAGAGGAATGGAGAAAACGATATGTTTTCTACCTGGCCGCCAATTTCTATTACAACGTCGATGCAGACATAGTTGCCAGCGAACAAAAAGCGAAAGCACATTGCCCTACTGATATGGCGGCTTGGATCTCCTCTTTTTATGCCGAGGTAAATGCGCAAAGAGAATCATTTGGTTGATTTCATTCATTCTTTGATTATCTGATTTTCAATATATCGCGAAAATCTTTCAACCTTCTTCAAGTCCTCAAAAAGGTTCGATAATTTTTCACCGTAGTCTACTACAGAGGATAAATCGAAAGATTTGTCCTCTTTTTTTGTTTTTTCAATTATTCTATCTACTTTTGTACATTATAATGTACTTGTGTTATGGTTGTCATCAGTTCAGCGGAACTCCGCAACAATATGAAGAAGTATCTGGACTTGGCCCGTACGGAGCGGGTTATAATCCAGCGTGGCCGCGATGAGTCTTTTGTACTTGTCGCACAAAACAATGCATCGGATGCCGATTTAGCACGTGCCATCACTGTCGATGACGTGATTGAACGCGTTCGTGAGGGCCTTACGCAGATGTTTGAGAAGAAAGAGGCAGAGAGAAGTGCGTAGTTTATGAAGGTCCTGTTTCTTCCAGAAGTCGTCAATCAATTCCTTGAACTTGCCCAAGTACTCTACGATGAAGGGTATCTTGGCTTTAAAGATGCGGCCATCGCGTATTCGGAGCAACTGTTTCGAGATATTCAGACAAATCTTCCTCTAAAGGTACGGAAGGGGGCTCCCGCTTATTTCGAGCGTTATGGGACCGACCTGTTTTACTCTGCCTTTAAACACAATAAACAAACCGTTTGGTATGTTTTCTACAGCGTTCATGACATAGATGGCGAAACGACCTTCCTTGTCAGGTATCTAACCAACAACCACGTTGCTGCCCAGCACCTGGAAATAGATGCTTAATTGCAAAGTATAATCCTTATTCCGCGACGCTCCAAGTACTCCGCAAGCCTAACCAGGCGTGCGTAGGAGGCATAAAAGTTAGATAATTCGGTTTGGTAGTCTACTACAGAAAAGGTCAGCACGTGCTGACCTTCTTTGCTTTTGTCTTAGATAAAAAGCGTCTAATTTCTCAGGGCGTGACCGGAGGTTTTTAGGGCTTCGGTGTCCAGGACGCCGTCGGAGAGGACTTCCTTACCGTTGATAAAGACGCGCTTGATGCCGAAGGAACGCTCCTGGTCAGGGGTGGCGGCGGCCATTTCGGCCTCGTCGAAGACCGTCAGATCGGCAAAATAGCCGGGCCTGACGTAGCCGCGGTCCGGGATGCTGAAGCGGTCTGCTACGGCGCCGGTCATCTTGCGGATGGTATTGGGCATGGTATCACCCTTTCCAAGCAGGGAGAAATGGATGAACTTGGGGAAGCAGTCGTAGATTGCAGGGTTCTGGATGCCGTTTTCCTCCACCCAGGCATCTGTCATATAAAGGACATTATCCATCTTGGACTGCCACTCAATGATTTCAGGAGTGGAGTAGGGGCCCATATTTGCACGGCCCTTGAAACCCGACATCTCTGCCAGTTCCAGGTATGTGTAGAAGCAGGACTTACCCCATTCCCTGGCAATCTGGGCAATGGTCTTGCCCTCGTACTGCTCCAGTCCGGGACCCAGATATGCTATCTGGATATCCTTCCAGCCAAAGCCCAGCATCTTGAGGATGAGGTTGTTGCATACTGTTGCAAGGCGAATCCTGTTCCCAGGCTTGCGGCGCTCTTCAGGAGACAGCTCCTGGAACCAGCTTGGCAGGAACACCGTCATTACGGAAACGCCAAGGGTTTCATGATAGATGTCGAACCACGCATCTACGCCTTCCTTGCGGAGATTGTCCAGAATGCTGTGAAGCTCATCCTTGGTTTTGAACGTGCTTGTGCCCACAAAAATGGCGTGGGAATACTGAAGCTTGAGGTGAGTGCCCTTAGAAATCTCTACAAGCTCGTCAAGTGCGCGGAGGTTGTGCGCCCTGCCAAACATTGGATAGTCCATTGTTATGGCCGACAGGGCCCTGGCGTGGACGGTGAGAGGACGGTTGTACTTTTCTGCCAACATTGCAACTTCCTTGGTTTCTGCAACGCTGGTGTACCTGCCGGGCTCATACATCATGCCCAGGGAAAGGCCGCAGGCACCCTCCTTGAGACCCTGTTCCATGATGCCGAGCATGCGTTCCTTCTCTTGAGGGTTGAGTTCACGGCTTTCCCAGCCGGCAACGCCTGTGCGGGCCGTGCAATGGCCCACCAGAACTGCAATGTTGCAGGGATTCTTGCCGTCTATGCCTTCCAGGAATGATTTGACGCTTGGATATACATCTTTGGTTGTGGAGTCATAATGGAAGAGACCGCCTCCTATCTTGTCAAGATAAGGGGTGTCCTTCTCAAAGCCCACGGCCGACAGACCGCAGTTGCCGGTTATAAAAGATGTGATTCCCTGGCGGATAAAGGGCTCAAAGTACTTGAGGGGCTCTTTTTTTATGCAGAACCAGTCGTTGTGGGAATGGGCGTCAAAGAAGCCCGAGGAGACGCTGAGTCCCCCGAGGTCTATGACCTTATTGGCCTTTTCTTCAATTGAAGGGGCGACGGCGGCAATACGCTCATCTTCAACCAGGATATCTCCGGTGAAAGGGGCGTTTGCGGCCCCGTCATAGATCTTTGCGTTTTTGAGTAGGATTCGCATGGTATAGGTATAGGAAACAGTTTGAACAAAGTTAATAATTTTTTGGTATCTTTGTATTCAAATCAAGATACAATGGATAAATTAATAGCACTTAACCCAAACGAGGTAGTAGCCTACCTTCAGAAACGGCCCGCAGAGTTCACCAGGGCCGATTTACTCAGATTCATCACGGAAAAGGGCATCCGTATGGTTGACTTCATGTATCCCGCTGAGGACGGCAGGGTGAAAACCCTGAATTTCACCGTCAACAGCCTTGCATACGCAGAGACCATCCTCACGGAAGGAGAGCGCGTGGACGGCTCCAGCCTTTTCCCTTCATTCATAGAGGCCGGAAACAGTGACCTTTACGTAATCCCCCGCTACCGCACGGCGTTTGTGGATCCCTTCAACGAAATCCCCACCCTGTGCATGCTCTGCGACTTCTACGACAAAAGCGGAGAACCCTTCGACTGCGGCCCGCACGCAACCCTCATGAGGGCCGAAAAAGCCTTCGAGGCATCTTCAGGGATGCAGTTTGAGGCCATGGGAGAACTGGAATACTACGTAATCACGGAAGAAGACAAGCTTTTCCCCGCCACGGACCAGAAGGGTTACCATGAATCAGAACCCTTTGCAAAACTGAACGATTTCCGCAGGGAATGCATGGACCACGTTGCAAAAACCGGCGGCCAGATAAAGTACGGCCACTCCGAGGTAGGAAACTTTACCCTAGACGGCAAAGTCTACGAGCAAAACGAGATAGAGTTCCTCCCCTGCCCCCTTGACACAGCCGCAGACCAGCTTCTCCTTGCAAAATGGGTTATCCGTAACCTCGCATACCGTTACGGTCTGGATGTGAGCTTCGCCCCCAAGATCACCGTGGGAAAGGCAGGAAGCGGAATGCACATCCATATGCGCCTGATGAAAGACGGAAAGAACGCCACCCTTGGAAAAGACGGAAAACTCTCAGAGGAAGCGCTCCGCGCAATTGCCGGCCTTATGACCCTGGCCCCGTCCATCACCGCTTTCGGCAACAAGAATCCCACTTCATACTTCCGCCTGGTTCCCCACCAGGAGGCTCCCACCAACGTATGCTGGGGAGACTGCAACCGCAGCGCCCTTGTCCGCGTACCCCTTGGCTGGAGCTCAGGAAAGGACATGTGCTCCAAGGCAAATCCCGCGGAGACTCCCGCCGCCCTTGACACCACCGCCAAGCAGACCTTCGAGATGCGCTCCCCGGACTGCAGTGCCGATATCTACCAGCTTATGGCAGGCCTATGCGTAGCCGCGCGTATCGGCCTTGAGATGCCCGCAGATAAGGCACTCAAGATTGCAAAGGACACTTACGTCGATATGGATATCCATAAATCGGAGAACGCCGCAAAGCTTGCCACCCTTGCCCAGCTTCCCACCTGCTGCGCGGAATCTGCCGATAGCCTTGAGAAAGTCAGAGACATCTACCAGAAGGCCGATGTCTTCCGTCCCAGGATGATTGACGGCATCCTGAAGAGCCTAAGAGCCCTCGGAGACTCTTCACTCCACTCCCAGGCGCGTAAGAATCCAGGACTAATGAAGCAGCTTGTAGAGCAATACTTCTATTGCGGATAGGACTTTTTATTCCTAATTATCACAAAAATACACCGGCCCGTTGCACTCACTGCGACGGGCCAGTTACTTAACCTAAACTTAAACTATGAAAAACTTCACTGCAAATGTAGCATATTGAACGCATATATGCAACACTTAGCAGAAATATTTTTCAAAAATTTTAATTCTACCAAGAAAAATCATAAGGACTTTTTATCCCTATTTAGCAGTGGCGCATCTTTGCGAATTTGAGTATCAGCAGTTTATCTCCGTATTGATTGAAATGGACGCGTGCCTTTAGATCAGGAAGCTGGCCGATAATTTCAAGGATCTGACCCTTTCCAAAACGGTTGTGTTCTATGCTGTCCCCCGCCTTGAAGGAGGTCATGGGGTCTGGGACGAAGTTGGCGTCTATGACAGGCGGCTTCACCATGGAAGCCCGGTCCTGGCCGGGCGTGACGGAAGGCCTGGCAGGCGTGACGGAAGGCCTGGCAGGCGTGACGGAAGGTTTTGAGGCAGGGCGTGAGCCATAGACGGTGACCGGACGGCGCTCCCCGAAGGATCCGCGGCGCCAGGAGAATCCCACGGAGCCGAAATCGTCGTCGTCATCGTCGTTCCTTCGGCCTCCCTCCATATCTTCACGGGTAAGGGGATGGTCAAGGTACTGGGGCGCAATCTCCCGAAGGAAACGGCTGGGGGAATTGGATTCGTGCTTTCCGTTTCTCATTCGGGTTTGGGCAAAAGACACCGTCACAACCCTTTTTGCGCGGGTAATGGCCACATAGAAAAGGCGCCTTTCCTCTTCCAGGTCCTGTGGCGTGAGGAGCCAGCCTCCGGAAGGGAAAAGATTCTCCTCCATACCCGTCACGTAAACGTACGGGAATTCCAGACCCTTTGCGGTATGAACCGTCATGAGGGCCACTTTATTGGCCGATTCTTCGTCCGACACATCCACGTTTGAAAGCAGCGACACATTCTCCAGATAGCTTGCAAGGTCCAGGCGTGGAGGCTCATCCACGGCCTGTTCCTCAGCATCTTCCATGAACAGCTTCACGCTGTTGAGAAGTTCCTCAAGATTGGCAAAACGGGACTGTCCCTCAACAGAAGTATCGGCCTTGTAAAACAGGTAAAGGCCGCTTTCCTGAGCCAGGGACATTGCCGCATCATAGGCATCCTGCAACCTTTCGCGGGCCCTGAGGATTATGGCGCAGAAGGCCCCGAACTTGGGATTTGAGGTGGCCGATGCCGCCTGGAAAAGGGACACCCCCGCCGCGCGGGCCTCATCTATGAGGGCGTTGAGGGAAGTGTTGCCGATACCCCTTGCGGGCTTATTGACTATGCGTTTGAAGGATTCGTCGTCACTGGGGTTCACCGCCAGCTTGAAATACGCCATCATATCCTTTACCTCCGCCCTTTCGAAGAAAGAGTTTCCGGAGTAAATCATATAGGGAATATTGCGGCGGCGAAGCTGTTCCTCAAGGGCCCTGGACTGGGAATTTGTGCGGTACAGGATGGCGAAGTCCTGATACTGCGCTCCATCCATACGTATGCGCTGAAGGATGGACGACGCGGTCTGAGCCGCCTCTTCCTGCTCCGTGAATGTTCTCACAAGATGGATGGGCTCTCCCTTCTCCCCCATGGAGACGCACTCCTTGGGAATACGGCCTTCATTACGGGCGATGAGGGTATTGGCGGCATTCACTATATTCTGGGTGGAGCGGTAGTTTCTCTCCAGGCGGAAGAGTTTTGCCCCGGGGAAATCCTTCTGGAAATTCAGGATGTTCTGGATCTGGGCGCCGCGGAAGCCATAGATGGACTGGGAGTCGTCTCCCACCACGCAGATGTTCCGGTGCCCTGCAGCCAGCTTGAGGAGGATGAGGTACTGGGCCATGTTTGTGTCCTGGTACTCATCCACAAGGATATGGTCAAAGCGGGCCGATATATCCTGAAGC
Organism: uncultured Bacteroidales bacterium; assembly: GCA_900321715.1. Taxonomy (GTDB): domain Bacteria; phylum Bacteroidota; class Bacteroidia; order Bacteroidales; family UBA932; genus Cryptobacteroides. The sequence continues at coordinate 65,829 of ONXC01000013.1, forward strand.
GCCTGAGGAGACTTCTTAAGGAGGATATTCATATAGAGGAGAATATCGTCGAAGTCCATGACGCCGGACTGCTTGCAAAGTGCGCAGTAGGCGGCATAGATGCGGTAAATCTCAGGCTTTTTCTGGTGGCTGTCTGATTCCCTGTAGCCGCCAGCGCCGTTGGAGTACGGAGTGGGCGTGATGAGGTCATTCTTGGCCTTGGAGATGCGTGAGAGCACTTCCTTGGGCTTGTAGAGTTTGTCGTCCAGATTCAGGTTCTTGATGCAGGTTTTCACCGCGCTCACGGAATCTGTCTGGTCATATATGGTGAAGGTGGGCGGGAATTCTATCACGCCGGCATAATCCCTCAGGAACCGGATGAACACGGAGTGGAAGGTGCCCATCCATATGCGGCGGGCCTTCCTTTCCCCTACCATGAGGCCTATCCTTTCCTTCATTTCCCCGGCGGCCTTCTTGGTAAAAGTAAGGGCCAGGATGCGCTCTGGAGACACCCCTTTCTCAATAAGATATGCAATCCGGGAAGTTAAAACCCTGGTTTTTCCAGATCCTGCTCCCGCCACTATGAGCATTGGCCCGCTGTCACACTTTACAGCCTCTTTTTGCTCTTCGTTCAAATCCTTCAAAATCTCGCTCATACAGCCCAATTTTATTACGCGAAATTAGCAATTTTTTCGTAACTTCGCACAGTATTTTTGTAAATGCACAAAACCTTAACAATAATGTCAAACAATCTCGCTTTGAAAAAGGGTCTGAACGTACCTCTTGACGGTGCGGCAGCCCCGGAAGTCATCAGGCGGGTTACTCCTGACGTAGTTGCCGTAAAACCTACCGATTTCAAAGGTTTCCTCCCCAGGCTCCTGGTGAAGGAAGGTGACGCGGTGCTTGCAGGTTCCCCCGTCATGGCTCACAAACAAAACCCCGAGATCCTCCTCACTTCGCCCGTAAGCGGCACCGTTGAGCAGATCGTAAGGGGTGAAAAGAGAAAATTGCTTGCGGTTCTGGTAAAGGCCTCCGATAAGCAGGAAGCCGTGGACTTTGGCGCCAAGGCTCCCGCCACGGACGCAGACGTCCGCGCCCTGCTCCTGAAGAGCGGCCTCTGGGGATCCCTCATCCAGCGCCCCTACGGCGTCATGGCAGATCCCGCCATCACCCCCAAGGCAATTTTCGTTTCATCATTCAGCACGGCTCCCCTTGCCCCCAATGAGGACTTTGTCCTGGGAGATGCCCTGCCCGATATCCAGGCCGGTGCAGACGCCCTTGGCAAGATAGCGCCCGTGCATGTTTCAATCCGCAGGGAAAATTCGGCCTCAACGCCTTTCCACAAGCTTGAGAACGTTACTCTCCATGAGGTGAGCGGTCCCCATCCTGCAGGAAACGTGGGTGTCCAGATAAGCCACATCTCCCCCATCATGAAGGGTGAGACCGTGTGGACGGTATCCCTTCTGCACCTTGCAGCTATCGGCCACCTCATCAATACCGGAAAGCTGGAGCTCACCCGCAAGGTGGCTGTTACCGGCCCTGCCGCAACCCGCAACGCATACGTTGCATGCCTCCCCGGCACTCCCGTGAGTGAGATCACCCACGTGATGCCTGAAGTCCGTGTAATTGGCGGAGACGCCCTTACCGGTGAAAACCTTGGCAAAGACGGTTACCTTGGCTTCTTCCAGAACCAGCTCACCCTCCTTCATGAAGGTTATGAGCGTGAATGGTTCGGCTGGGCAAAGCCCTTCCGTCCCAAGGTGCACTCAAGTTCATGGTGCTACTTCTCCTGGCTCACCCCTTCAAAGAAGTACCAGATGGACACCAACCTCCACGGCGGTCCCCGCGCCTTTGTGGAAACCAAATGCTTCGAGGATGTAACCCCCATGGACATCTTCCCCATCTACCTCATCAAGGCCTGCCTTGCAGGAGACATTGAGAAGATGGAGCAGTTCGGTATCTACGAAGTCCTTCCCGAAGACCTTGCCCTGTGCGACTACGTAGACCCTTCCAAGAACGAGATCCAGGCCATTATCCAGAAGGGTATTGACCTCATGATCAAAGAAATGGCATAAGCTATGGCAGATCAGAATAAACCTGGCCTTTTTGAAAAAGGCGGCAAGCTGTACTGGCTTCACTCTTCCATCGACGCTTTTGACACCTTCCTCCGCGTTCCTGGCACCGTAACCTTCAAGGGTGCCCACGTTAGGGATGGCATAGACCTCAAGCGCGTGATGATCATGGTGGTCATCGCCCTGGTTCCCGCAGCCCTTTTCGGCATGTACAACGTAGGTCTCCAGACCTCTACGCTCTACGGCCTTGACTGGGGCTGGTTCCACATGTTCTGGTATGGTCTCCTCAGGATGCTCCCTCTGTTTGTGGTATCCTATGTGGTTGGCCTTGGTATTGAATTCGCTTCATCCCAGATAAGGGAAGAGGAGGTTAACGAGGGATACCTGGTAACTGGTTTCCTCATTCCTCTCATCGTTCCCGTGGACGTTCCGCTCTGGATGCTGGCCCTGGCCGTTGCCTTCTCCGTCATCTTCGTGAAGGAGGTATTCGGCGGCACCGGCATGAATATATGGAATCCGGCTCTCGTTGCCCGCGCATTCCTGTTCTTCTCCTATCCTTCAAGCATGTCCGGCTCAAGCGTGTGGGTATCCAAGACATGGGTCCCCGCCCTCAAGGACGTGGATGCAATATCGGCCGCAACTCCCCTTGCAATAGCTCACGACGGCGGCGTAGAGGCCCTGAGCTCCCAGTATTCCTTCATGGATATGTTCTGGGGCTTCATCCCCGGCTCCACCGGTGAGACTTCCGTAATTGCAATCCTGCTTGGTGCCTTCATCCTGATATGGACCGGAGTAGCTTCCTGGAAGATCATGGTAAGCTCCATCGCCGGCGGTCTCCTGGTTGGCTGGCTTGGCCAGATTGCCGGAGCAACCACCCTCCCCTGCTACTACCAGCTGGTCATGGGCGGTTTCCTGTTCGGCTCAGTATTCATGGCAACAGATCCCGTCACCGCTGCACAGACAGAGGTTGGCAAGTGGATCTACGGTTTCCTGGTAGGTGCCCTCGCCGTTGTGGTCCGTCTGTGGAACCCCGGTTACATGGAGGGCATGATGCTGGCTATCCTGTTCATGAACACCATGGCGCCCATCATTGACCACTGCGTAGTCAGTGCCCACACAAACCGCAGGCTTAAATCTGCCAAAGCATAGGAGGAGAGAGATATGAATACAAACAACAACGTATACACCGTAGTCTACACCACCGTAATAGTAGTGGTAGTAGCCGCCATCCTCGCCTTCGTATCCCAGAGCCTCAAGGCAAAGCAGGACGCCAATGAAAAGGCGGAAACCATTTCCCAGATGCTCACCAGCGCAGGTTACGGCACCAAGGCGGAACTTGACCTCCTTGGCAATAATGCAAAGCTGGACAAGTACGCAGAGGAAATTGAGGAGGCATTCATCATCAACCTTGAAGGTGAGAAAGTCAGGGAGCTTGAAGGAATCACCGTTTACGGTCCCAAGGATCTCAAGCGCCAGAACTACAACATCAAGGGCGGCGCCAACAAAACCGGAGAGCCTGAGATTCCCGTTTTCATCTTCAAGAACGGCCGCACTGTGGTTCCCATCTACGGAGCCGGCCTGTGGGGCCCTATCTGGGGATACATCTCCTTCAACTCAGACCTTTCCACCATCGGCGGCGCATACTTCGACCATGAATCAGAGACCGCCGGCCTTGGTGCCAAGATCAAGGACGACCCTTCCTTCCAGGCCGAATTCATAGGTGAAAAGGCCGATTTCTCTTCAATGAATGTCTTTGACATCGTGAAGGGCGGCTCCCCCAGGGATGCCGAAGGAAAGTCCGTGGTTGACAACAAGATTGACGCAATTACCGGCGCTACCATGACCTCCCAGGGCCTTGACGCCGCAATTGACACCTGGCTCGCAGCCTACGCAAAGTACTTCCTCGGAGAAAAGCCCGCCTGTGACAAACCCTGCTGCGGCGGTGAAGAAATGGAAGAGCCCTGCGACGGAAACTGTGAACATCACCATAATGAAGTGGAGGACTAAGCCATGGATGCAAAACTGAAAGAAACCATTCTGAACCCTATCTTCAAGGGTAATCCCATTACCGTACTGGTTCTGGGTATCTGCTCTTCCCTGGCGGTCACCGTCACCCTGAAGGGCGCGCTGGTCATGGCCCTGTCCGTCATAGTTGTCTGCGGCATCTCCAGCCTTATCCTGTCACTGCTCAGAAAGACCATCCCCGGCCGTGTACGTATCATCGTACAGCTTGTGGTGGTGGCCATGATGGTTATCCTGGTGGACCAGATCCTCAAGAGCTTCGAAGCCACCTATGCCATCGACAAGCAGCTGTCCGTCTATATCGGCCTTATCATTACAAACTGTATTGTGATGGGCCGCATTGAGGCTTTCGCCCTTGGCAACAAGCCCTGGCCCAGCTTCCTCGACGGTATTGCAAACGGCGCCGGATACGGCCTTATCCTTATTATAGTAGCTTTCTTCCGCGAGCTTCTTGGAAGTGGAACCCTCTTCGGGTTTGACATCCTGAACCGCTTCGGCTACGTTCCCAACAACCTGGTTATCCTGCCGCCCTTCGCCCTCATCCTCCTCGGATGCATCGTGTGGGTGCAGCGCTCCATCCAGAAAGACCTTCAGGAAAAATAAAAGTACAGACCTATGGAATACCTTAGCTTATTTGTAAAGTCCATCTTCGTGGACAACATGATTTTCGCTTACTTCCTGGGAATGTGCTCTTTCCTGGCAGTATCGAAAAACGTCAAGACAGCCGCAGGCCTTGGCCTTGCAGTTATCTTCGTGCTTCTGGTGACCCTCCCCATCAACTATCTCCTGAACTCCTACGTCCTCCAGCCCGGCGCCCTCAAGTGGATCAGCCCTGAACTGGCCGGCGTAGACCTGAGCTTCCTGAGCTTCATCGTGTTCATTGCAGTCATTGCCGCAATTGTCCAGATAGTGGAGATGGTGGTGGAGAAATTCTCTCCGGAACTCTACTCTTCCCTTGGTATCTTCCTGCCCCTTATCGCAGTGAACTGCGCCATCCTTGGCGGTTCGCTCTTCATGCAGCAGAAAGACTTCCTGAACATTGGAGAGGCAACCGTCTACTCACTGGGTTCAGGCCTGGGCTGGTTCCTTGCAATCGTGTCCCTGGCCGCCATCCGTGAGAAGATGAGCTACTCCAACGTTCCCGCAGCCCTCAAGGGCCTTGGCATCACATTCATCACCGTGGGTCTTATGGGCATTGCCTTCATGACCTTCATGGGCATTTCACTGTAGGAGGACCGCCATATGACAAGTACTATCATTGCTTCAATAGGAGTCATCGTTGTTGTGACCCTTATCCTTGTTGCGCTCCTTCTCTGGATCAAGACCGCCCTCACCCCTTCCGGTACCGTAAAGATCAATATCAACAACGGCACCAAGGAGCTTGAGGTCACCCCCGGCGGAGACGTCATGCACACCCTGGCCGATCACGGAATCTTCCTTCCTTCGGCCTGCGGCGGCAAGGCCAACTGCGGCCAGTGCAAGCTCCAGGTTCTTGCCGGCGGCGGCACCATCCTTCCCACTGAAACGGGTTTCTTCTCCCGCAAGCAGATCAAGGAAGGCTGGCGTCTGGGCTGTCAGGTAAAGGTCAAGGACAACATTGAGATTGCCGTTCCGGAAAGCGCCCTCTCCGTCAAAAAACTTGAATGCGAGGTCATTTCCAATGACAACGTGGCCACCTTCATCAAGGAATTCACCGTCCGTCTCCCCGAAGGAGAGCACATTGACTTCAAGTCCGGTGAATACATCCAGATTGACATCCCTGAATATGAGGCCGATTTCTCAGATATGGGTGTGGCCGATATCTACAAGGGAGACTGGGAGAAGTACGGCATCACTTCCCTGAAGTTCAAGAACACCGTTCCCACCATCAGGGCATACTCCATGGCCAGCTATCCCGCAGAGAAGGACCTTATCAAACTGAACGTGCGTATTGCAACTCCTCCGTTTGACAGGACCCAGCCCAAGGGCGTATTCAAGTTCGTCCCAGGCGTTCCTCCGGGAATTGCCTCCACCTACGTGTTCTCACGTAAGCCCGGAGACAAGGTATGGATAAGCGGCCCTTACGGAGAATTCCTCCTTCCCAAGGACGACCCTGACTCCCAGGAATACGTATTTGTGGGCGGCGGCGCCGGTATGGCACCTCTCCGCAGCCACATCATGCACCTTTTCAAGACCTTAAAGACCAAGAAGGAAGTTCACTTCTTCTACGGCGCCCGCGCCCTTGTGGAAGCCTTCTATCTGGAAGATTTCGCAGAAATCGAGAAAGATTTCCCCAACTTCCACTTCCATCTTGCCCTTGACCGTCCGGATCCCGCAGCAGACGCTGCAGGCGTGAAGTACACCGCCGGCTTCGTTCACAATGTGATGAACGAGACCTACCTCAAGGACCACGAGGCTCCGGAGGACATCAAGTACTTCATGTGCGGTCCGCCCATGATGACAAAGTGCGTATGTGACCTCCTTGACAGCCTTGGAGTTGCCCCGGAGAGCATCCTCTTCGACAACTTCGGAGGTTAATCTTCCAGTACGGATTAAGCCGGCCCCCACAAAGGGCCGGCTTTTTTATCACAAAAAACAGAAACTTTTTTTGTGATTGAACCCTTGAAACGTAAAATCTTTGCGTTTCATCACGTGAAACAACACTTTTTTTCAAAGGATGCTTGGAACAGGCGGTAACTGTGGATAGTTTTGCTTCCGGACTATTGCTTGAAGAAAATGACAAACGCAATACATACAGGCCGGATGTCTTTCATCATTACCGTCACCAGAAATCTATTTGCTTGCCGCACGTCTGCGGCGTTATTGGCTGCGCTCTTGCAGTATCCGGCCTTTTTTTGCTGCACGCCCGTCCCCGCCCCGGCAAAGAGAATCGCGGCGGGAGAATATATAGATGTATTCTTCTTTGACACGCTCTCTCCCCAGTACCTGGACTCCTATCAGCGCCTGAAGGCAGGCGACGTCCTCTACGCCATGTCCTCAGTGGGTCCAAAACGCGTTGTAGCACTCTCAGTGGGCTCAAAGGACGCAATGACCTGGGCCGATATCCGTACTTACGCAGACCTTTGCAAGTACAGTTTCTCCCTTAAGGAAGATTCGCCCGGGAAGCCTCTCATGGCCTCGGAAGGGATCCTTGGAGACGGAATCTCACGCGTAGCAGACCTTCAGATGAGAACTTCCCTTGCAAGGGTGGTACTTGGGAGCGTCGCCTGCGATTTCACAGACACACCATATACGGGCCAGGGCTTTGACAACAGACTCATATACATGCAGTATGCCGGAGTGGAGGCAAGGCCTTTCGGCCCCGGCCATGAAATCCCGCTTTCCACAATAAACCAGGGCTGGCTGGACAGTGCGGCCGTAATGTCCTTCCCCAGACCGGATATGCTCCTCCAGAGCGGCCTTGGCACTATCTGGAGGCAGAGGATAAAGGAGGAGAGGGAGTTCTGGTGCTACGGAAATGACGTGGATTCATCGGCCCTTGGAAGGCCCGTGACAAGGATAGTCCTGGACGGCTATGTGGGAGAGCACCACTGCTATTATCCAATTGAGCTGCCACGGCTTAAGGCCGGGCAGACAATGAGGCTGGATGTCACCATCCTGAGGATGGGGACGCCGGACCCGGATATCCCCGCCGGAGGGGACATGATAAAGCTTGAGACCAGGACAGCGCCCTGGATAATCAGGGATGAAAGAGAGGAGACATTTTGATGGCAAGAGGGGTTAGATGGTTAATAATTTTGCTCGTGGCCGCATGTACGCGTGTGGAGGAGCCTTCCAGCGAGGTTTCAATAACCCTCCTCGCACCGGAACCCCACACGCGTTCAGGCGACCCTGAAGAGTCTCTTATCACGGATTATGACCTCTTTGTCTTCAACAGCTTCGGCCTTCTGGAAAAGAAGGTCTATGTGCCAAGGAGGGAGTATTCTTCAGATGCTCCTTCCTGCACTGCAAGGCTTCTCAAAGACGCGCCTTACACTATTCTTGCCGCGGCAAATATTGGTTATGAACTGAGACTTGGCTCCATTGAAGAGGCTCTTTCCTACCGCTACCACATGGCCTATCCCGATGAATTCTCACAGGGAATGCCAATGTCGGCCTGCATGATGGAGGCTGTAGCCGGGAAAGACTCCATGATAGAGGTCCAACTGGAGCGGCTCATGTCAAGGGTAGACCTGAGGGTAGACCGTCGCAGCCTCAATGAGGACGTATCCCTTCGCGTTCTCTCTGTTGAGGTGTGTAACCAGGCTTCTTCCGTGGTCCTGTTTGGAGAAAGCCGCGTGGAAGCCTGGGGGCAGCTTTTCACCGGGGGCTACTCAAAGACCGGTGAGCAGGTGTACAACCTCAATCATGAGACCCTTGACGGCATAAGCGGAGCAGTGCCCCTGTATCTTCTGGAAAGCGTTCCAGGCGGCCTTGTCCAGCCATATATAGAGGTAAAGGCCGATTACCACTCCTCCACCTGCCATACCCGGCCGGGAGAGGTGCTTATCTACCGCTTTTACATAAATGAAGATGAGGGTAACATGCGGAATACAGTCTACCCCATAATACTGAAGCCCTCCGGCACCGGACTGGAATGCCAGGACGGCTGGCGGCTGGATAAGAGCGCCCTGATTACAGCATTTTAGCCAGGCACTCCTTCAGGGAATCTGTCCAGTAAGGGATTTTAAGGCCGAATGTCTCCTTGACAAGAGTCTTGTCCAGGACGGAATATGCGGGCCGATGCACCTTTGAGGAGAATTCTCCGGAGTGGCATGGCCTTATCTCGCAGGCGGTATGACCGGAGAGAGCGGCAATTGCCTTTGCAAAGTCATACCAGGAGCATACTCCCTCATTGGAATAATTGTAGATACCTTCAACCGGGGCTTCCAGGATACGAATTATGGCTGCAGCAAGGTCTGAGGCGAAGGTGGGGGTTCCAACCTGGTCGAAGACCACACTTACTACCGGCCTTGCAGACGTAAGCTCAAGCATGGTCTTCACAAAATTCTTCCCGTACGGGCTGTACAGCCATGATGTGCGGATGATGACATGACGTACCCCTGAACTTATCACTGCCTCCTCTCCGTGAAGCTTCGTAAGCCCATAGACACCCGTGGGCGTACCCTTCATATCCTCCTTGCAGGGAGTATTGTACGGCTCCTTTCCAAACACATAATCAGTGGAGATATGTACAAGGAGCCCGCCGACTTCCTTCATGGCAGCTGCGAGATTTCCAACGGCCGTAGCGTTGAGGAGCTCTGCAAGCTCATAATTATCCTCTGCTGCTTCCACATTGGTGTAGCCGGCGCAGTTCACTATGGCATCTATCTTCTCTTGGGCCACAAGTGCACACACGGCCTGAAGGTCCGTTATGTCCAGCTCCTCGATGTCCGTATAGATGAAATTCTGAGGACACAGATCCTCTATGGAGCGTCCCAGCTGGCCTTTTGCACCTGTTACTAGTACCTTCATCTGGCGTAATAATCTATGGAATAGTCAAAAAGGTCTGTGGCCTGGGAAAGAAGCGGATGGCACTTATCCTTCTCAGAGAGAATAATATCCTCCGGGGGAAGTCCCCAGTCTATTCCCAGGGAAGGGTCGTTCCAGGCTATTGCGCCTTCCTCAGACGGCTCATAGAAAGCATCGCACTTATACTGGAAAACGGCCTCCTGGCTAAGTACGGCAAAGCCGTGGGCAAAACCGCGCGGCACAAAGAACTGGCGGTGATTCTCTGAGGAAAGCTCGCAGGCCACATGCTTCCCGAACCACGGAGAGCCGCGCCTTATATCCACCACAACGTCCAGCACCCGGCCGCTTACAACCCTCACAAGCTTGCTCTGGGAGAAGGCTCCCCTCTGGTAATGAAGCCCCCGCACAACGCCGTAGGAGCTCCTGCTTTCATTGTCCTGGACAAAGTCTATGGGCCCCACAAGGGAGTCAAAGTCTCTCTTGTTCCAGCTTTCCATGAAATATCCGCGGCTGTCTCCAAAAACCCTGGGTTCAAGGATGAGGACTCCGGGAATCTCTGTCTGAATTACATCTATCATCGGCGGCCTTTAATTCTTGCAAATATACGAAAATATCCGTATCATTGCATCCAGTATGCCCACAATAGCTTTCATAAACAAAGGATTCCCGGAGGGCGGGGTTGCCCGCGTAACAATAGACATTGCCCGTTATTGCAAGAAATACGCCCCTGAGTTCAAGATAGTCATCCTTGGAAAACGCATCCTTCCAATCCCGGAAGACATCAAGGACCTCATCTCTGACGCCTATCCCGGCCTTGATGTGTACCAGAACGCCCTTAACGCCGGGGCCGATCTTATAGTTGCCTGCTCCACCACCCTCAAGGAGGCCCCAGAGGCCAGAAAAAGGGGCATCAAGGTAATCTACGCAAACCACGGCGAATCCTTTACGGACAAATATGCCATCATGAGCCACCGCATGCAGCACAAACTTCTCTGGCACCTGCTTTACCGCAGGAAGTTCCAGGACGGTACGCTTGCCCTCAGGATGGCCCAGGAAAGGGTTGTCCGGAATTACCTTAACAGCGACGCCTACGTAGTTCTGTGTGAAGGTTACAAGGAGGAAACCATTGCCGTCCTTCCCCCGGAAGAAGGCCCCCGTCATATCCTTGCAATCAACAACCCGGAATATCCCGTAGAGAATCCCAATCTCCGTAAAGAGAAGGTAATCCTTTTCAGCGGCCGGCTCAACGACTACGACAAAGCCCCGGACCGCCTGATGAGGATCTGGGCCAAAGTCCAGGACCAACTGCCGGAATACACCCTGGAAATAGTTGGTGACGGCCCGGAAAGGGCAAATCTTGAAGCCCAGGCCACTGAGCTTGGCCTGAAGAACTACCGTTTTGAAGGCTGGAAGAGGGATGTCTCTCCCTGGTATGAGAAGGCCGATATCCTGTGCCTTGTCTCAAGGACGGAAGGCTGGCCCCTCTGCGTATCGGAGGCCCTTGCCCATGGCGTCATCCCCGTGGCATTCAACTGCTCTGCCGGCGTGAACGAGCTACTTGACGGCACCGGATTCCCCGTTCCTCCCGCAGATGAGGATCTCTTTGCCAAGGCCCTTGTGAAAGCAGCCCGCCTTTCAGAAGAGGAGAAACTGGAGCTCAGGAAAAAAGGCATAGCCAAGGCCGCATCCCTGGACCCTGACACAATCTGTGCAAAATGGGTTAATCTCTTTAGAGAAGTACTTTCAAAATAAGCTGCCTGTGCAGTTTCAGGGCACAGTCCCATTGTAGGGGAAAAGCTTTTGCCGCAGCCTTCAGATAAGGACGCTCGGTAAAGATGGTATTGTCCTCTGTGAAAGCCACCCAGGTGCTCCGGAGAATGAAATCCGGCTCAAAACCCTTCACCGGAGAGTCTTCCCTTCCCTTCCAATACTCATAGAGGTCCAGGAAATTACGTGCGCTCTGGCCTCTCCGTACGCTTGTCCTCACCCTTGAAGCAGAATCAGGATTGTCCCTCCTGTACAGATAGAGGGGCTCCTGAATAAGGACAAGTGTCTTTGCGCGGGCAAGGAGCTGGCCGCTCAGGACCATATCCTCATGCATATTGTAGCGGGGCCAGAATAACTCATACGCGTAGAGGCTTCGTTTCATGAGCTTGTTGCACATGAAGCCGTGTGAATGGAAGCGCAGCATCTGAGCCTGATAAAGATGAGGGTCCCCGTAGTCCTTATCCCTGGAGATATGGGAGCTGCCATCGGCCTTTACCTTCTGAACGTAGTAATGAATTACGTCGGCATCGGTCTCAATGGCCTTACGGGCAAGTTTTTCAATGGCACCCGGCACTATCCAGTCGTCGGAATCCACATGCATTATATAGTCTCCGGAAGAGGCTTCAACCCCGCTCTTCCGTGCCTGAGGAAGGCCGCCGTTTTCCTTATTCACAATCTTCACATCCCTGCCCGGAAACTCTTCCAGGACAGACTGCAGCACTTCCATGCTGCGGTCCGGGGTGCCGTCATTGACAAAGACAAACTCCGTGTCCTTCCAGCTCTGGGACAGAAGTGAACGTGCGCACTGGCCGATATAGGCCTCAACGCCATATATGGGAACTACAACCGAGATTGTCATACCACGTCTTCAAAGCGGGGAGGGATGGCAACGATTATCTTGAGGCCGAACATTGCGGGCTTGTTCCAGGCATACGGCGGACGGACAAGGGTCTGGCAGATGCGTGCAAAACGGACCCAGGGCTCGAACTTGCGGGCCGGAAGCTCCGTCACAAGGCGGATGGCACGTGAACGCTTCTTCATATGCTTTCCCCATCCCTGTTTCAGGCGGTCCTTGTCGTTGAAACGGTCTTCAAGCCTCTTCTGGTCAAAATACCCGAAGTGGAAGAGGTAAAGGTCCTTGGCAATGTGGAAATTCTTTCCCTTGATGCGGTGGAAACCGCTGCCCCAGGTAAGGGGTTCGGCCATTATGGAGGGCTTGGTGTAACGCGTTCCAAGCTGGGCGTAATGCCTTTGCTGAAGGAACGGGATCTCATCCGTAATGTCCCCTTCAACGCCTATTTTCTGGCCGAAGTCAAGGCCAAGGGCAGAGCAGGAGCCCTTAATCTTCAGGCCGCTGAGGTACTCCACAAGAGTTTTCCCCAGCTTAGGATCCACCACTATGAATTCATCGGCATCTACCCCTATCACAAGATCATAGCCTCCGGAAAGGAGTTCCGCCGCCTTCCATGAGAGGAACTGCAGGCGGCCTTTTTCCGCCTCAACCACTTTCTTGCCGATCTTTGGAACCTTGAATGCATTGGTTCCGCGGCAGAAGTCCCCTATCTCCTGGTCCACGCCGTCAAAGTATATGTAAAGATGCTCCCTGCCACCAAGCTCACGGGAGTAATACTGGACCCATTTGCGAAGGTAGAAGTCGTCGTTACGGACCATGGTTATGGCTGCAATCTTTTTCATAGGTATTTTGCTGTAAATGTTTTTCCCTGTTTCTTAAGGTCTTCCGGAGTGCCTTCAAACACCACTTCACCACCTCTGTCGCCGGCGTCCGGACCAAGGTCTATCACCCAATCGGCCGCCCTTATGACATCCAGGTTATGCTCCACCACAAGCACCGTGTGCCCCTTGCCGATAAGGGCGTCGAAGGATTTCAGGAGCTTCTGGACATCGTGGAAATGAAGGCCGGTTGTGGGCTCATCGAAGATGAAGAGGATCTTGTCACGGGAGCCCTCGCTTATGGAGAGGAAGTACGCCAGCTTGATTCTCTGGCTCTCACCTCCGGAAAGCGTACTGGAAGGCTGCCCCAGCTTTATGTATCCAAGGCCAACGTCCACAAGGGGCTGGAGCTTTGCGGCAATAGCCGCGGCCTCAGGTTCCTTCTGGGCACCGAAAAATGCTATTGCCTCGTCTACGCTAAGGTCCAGGATATCGCTCACATTGAGGCCCTTGTAGTTCACCTCCAGGATTTCCGGCTTGAAGCGCTTGCCGCCGCAGGATTCGCACACCATGGTTACATCGGCCATGAACTGCATCCCTATCTTCACAAAGCCGTCTCCCTGGCATTCAGGGCACCTGCCGCCCTCCTGGTTGAAGGAGAAATAGGACGGCGTGAAGCCGTTTATGCGGGCGTACTGCTGCTGGGACAGGAGCTTACGGATGTCGTCGTAGACTTTGAGGTAGGTGACGGCGTTTGAGCGGGAACTCTTGCCGATAGGATTCTGGTCCACGTACTCAACGCGCGTTATGCGGCTGAGGTCCCCCTCCAGGCCCTTGAACGTGCCCGGGACATCCCCGGTCTCATTGAGACGGCGGTGCATTGCGGGATAAAGGATGTCCCCCACCAGGGAACTCTTTCCGCTGCCGGAAACGCCGCTCACCACGGTGAAGACGTTGAGAGGAATCCTTACGTCTATGTCCTTGAGGTTATTCTGCATGGCCCCCTTTATCAGGATGGAGTACCTCCAGGGGTTCTTTTCCCTCTCATATGGCGGCCTCTGGCCAAAGAGATACTGAAGGGTAAGGGATTTGTCGTCATGCCCAGCCTGATCGGGCATCTTCCCGGCAAAGACCACCTCGCCGCCATTGACGCCGGCGCGGGGGCCAAGGTCAATGAGGTAATCGGCCGCCTTAATTATCTCAGGGTCATGTTCCACCACTACAACCGTGTTCCCTATGTCCCTGAGGCGCCTGAGGACTGCAATGAGTCTGTCGGTATCGCGGGGATGAAGGCCGATAGAGGGCTCGTCCAGGATATACATGGAGCCCACCAGGGAGCTTCCAAGCGCCGTCACAAGGTTCACCCTCTGGCTTTCTCCTCCGGAGAGCGTATTCATGGTGCGGCTGAGGGTGAGATACCCAAGGCCCACGTCCTCAATGCACTGAAGGCGGTAACGGATCTCCTCTATGGTCTTGCCGGCTATCGCCTGCTCAGTTTCAGTAAGAGATATGCCGCCAAACCACTTCAGGAGCTCCTCAACGGTCATTGAGAGTAGGTCGTGGATGGTCTTTCCCGCCACTTTCACGTACAGTGCCTCCTTGCGGAGACGGCTGCCGCCGCAGGCGGTGCAGGTGGTGCGGCCGCTGTATCGGCTTAACATGTACTTGTACTGGATCTTGTAGCGGTTGCTTTCCACCCACTGGAAGAACTGGTTTATGCCGAAGAAGGCGCCGGGATCCTGGTAATCGCCTTCATGGGTCCAGATTATGTCCTTTTGCGCCTGAGTAAGCTTGCAGTAAGGCTCGAAGATGGGAATCCCCTCCTTTTCGGCATTCTTTATGAGCTGATCCTTGAACCAGCTCATCTTCTCCCCTCTCCAGCACGCTATGGCTCCGTCGTAGATGCTCTTTGTCTTGTCAGGCACCACTAGGTCCTCGCTTATGCCGATTATCTTTCCAAGGCCGCCGCACACAGGGCATGCCCCCAGCGGGCTGTTGAAACTGAAAAGGTATTCGTCCGGCCGCCTGAACGTGATTCCGTCCAGCTCAAACCTGGCGCAGAACCTCACGAGGCCGAGGGTGGCCAGGGATTCTGACACCCCTGTCTCCTCCGGCCTCACCCACAGCGCCATATCACCGTTGCCTTTATCGAAGGTTGTCTGGACGGAGGCGTGAAGGCGGGCACGCAGGTCATCGTCAAGGGTGCCGGTGGTTTTCACACGGTCTACAAGGAGCATCAGGCCGGCAGGGTATGCGCCGTCCATACGGAGAACCTCCTCAATCTGGAGAATACCTGCATCGGCAGGATTGAAAAGACGTCCGAAACCCTCTTCCTTGAGGGCAAGGAGATACTCAACTTTGTCCTGACGGGAGTCCCAGCCAATATCGGAGAGGATATACACGGCCCTGGGGGTGCCGTCGGAAAGGTAGTCAAGCACATCCTTCACGGAATGGGCCTTCACTTCTCCGCCGCTTACCGGGGAATATGTGCGGCCGATACGGGCAAAAAGAAGCCTCAGGAAATCATATATCTCAGTGGTGGTGGCAACGGTGGAGCGGGGGTTCTTGATATTTACCTTCTGCTCTATGGCTATTGCCGGAGGGATGCCCTCAATGATGTCTACGTCCGGTTTTGACATCCTGCCAAGGAACTGGCGGGCATAGGAGGAAAGGCTTTCGGCAAAACGGCGCTGGCCCTCTGCGAAGAGGGTATCAAAGGCCAGGGAGCTCTTTCCGCTGCCGGAGACGCCGGTTATAACCACAAGTTTACCGCGGGGTATTTCCACGGTAATTCCCTTGAGGTTATTCTCACGGGCGTTCTTGATTATTATGCTGCTTTCCTTTGTCAAAGTTTACAAAGATACTAAATTATTCTTTGTCTTTTGAGGTATTATTGTTAGTTTTGTGAATGATTATGAATAACTCAAAGATATACAGAGTGGCCGATCTCCCGTTCATGGTGAGCAGTGAAGGAGATTCTT
This sequence comes from uncultured Bacteroidales bacterium, assembly GCA_900321715.1. Lineage (GTDB taxonomy): Bacteria > Bacteroidota > Bacteroidia > Bacteroidales > UBA932 > Cryptobacteroides. The sequence continues at coordinate 81,772 of ONXC01000013.1, forward strand.
TCCTACCGGACAGCCTTCTTAACATGAAGCCCTTCGTTTCTGCCCTGAAAGAGGGTGAGACCCCACTTTTTACTTTGGAACTCACTTACGGTCCGTTACCGGCTCCCCGCGGAGAACTCCTTTACAGGACAGATGACGGCCCGCTTTTCCCGGAAATAAGCCTTTACAGGAATGCCGATGCCTCCATCGCTTCCCGCACCTGTCCCCTTCCCGGACGCCCTGAGGCTATGGAACTCACCATGAGCCCGGATTTCACTAGGGCCCGCCTCATTCTTCCCGGAAAGGACGACTCCTTTGCGTTCAACAATTCGCTCATGCTCCTTTTCACCTTTGCATCGGCCAGAATGGGAGCGCTGGAAATGCACTCTTCCGTGGTGGTGAATGAAGGTAAGGGTTATCTCTTCCTTGGAAAGAGCGGCACCGGAAAAAGCACCCATAGCAGCCTTTGGCTCAAGCATATTCCCGGCACCTGGCTCCTCAACGACGACAACCCCGTCCTCAGGCTCATGCCCGGCGGAGATGTCCGCGTGTTCGGCTCCCCCTGGAGCGGCAAGACGCCCTGCTACAAGGCCCTCAGCGCCCCCGCCGGCGCAGTGGTACGCCTGAGCCAGGCCCCTTACAACAAGATAGAGCGCCTGACCGGCGTTAAAGCATATGCATCACTGATGGCATCGGCCTCATCTTTCAGGCCCTTCTCAGAGCTAGCAGACCAATGGCACAACACCCTTGAGGCAATGGCCGGGACGGTCCCCTGCTACCACCTTGAGTGCCTGCCGGATGAAGCCGCGGCAAGGCTCTGCTACAATACCGTAGTTGTGAATGGATAAGAAGATAGTTCCAAATACCCTTATCCTGGAGGAGGCCGGGCAGCTTCTCAATGAAGGCCGCACAGTGCGTTTTACCCCGCTTGGAAGCAGCATGCTCCCCTTCATCCGCGGCGGTCGTGACAGCGTGGTGCTCGCAAAGAAAGACACCGTGGAGGTTGGAGACATAGTGCTGGTGAGGCTCCCTGGAAGGTACGTGCTTCACCGCGTGATAGCCCTTGACGGAGAAAAAGTCACCCTCATGGGAGACGGAAACATTGCCGGCACAGAGGAGTGCACTTTGGCCGATGTTATGGGTACGGCAATTGAGATAGGCCGCGGAAAGCGCTCCGTAAAACCCGGCAAAGGACGCATTTGGAGGGCCCTGAAGCCCTTTAGAAGATATATTTTGGCAATTTATAGAAGAATAGCATGAAAATCAAGGAAGGATTCATCCTCAGGAAAATCTGCGGAGAGTACGTAGTGGTTGGAGAAGGCCTTGCACAGGTGAACTTCAACAAGATGCTCTCCCTCAATGCATCGGCAGCATACCTCTGGGAGCAGTTCCAGGGCAAGGAATTCACCGTTGAAGATATGACAGCGGCCCTCATGGACCGCTATGAGGTGGAAAAGGAACGCGCCTATCAGGACGCCGCCGCCCTTGCCGGAAAATGGATTGAAGAAGGAGTTGTAGAGGCTTGATGAAGATACTACGTACCCTTGCAGGCATGGCGCGTCCCGTAGCCGGGCGCGTGGCTGTCACCGTGGTTGTGGGAGTGGTGAGAATTGCCGCTTCCCTGGCTTTTGTGGCATCCAGCAAACAGCTGGTAGATATTGCCACCGGAGACTCTGCAATGTCCCTTGGTACAGGTATCGGCATTTTCCTTGGCATCCTGGCTCTTCAGCTTGTCACCATACTCTTCAGTAACTGGTGGGAGAGCTACACCCAGGTGAAGTCCCAGAACATCATGCGCCGCAGCATCTTTGAGACCGTGATGAAAAGCCGCTGGGACGGCCGTGAGCGTTTCCTCTCCGGAGACGCCGTAAACCGCCTGGAAGAGGACACAAGGGTGGTTTCAGAGCTGGTTGTGGCACGCATCCCGTCCATTATCCTCACCCTTATCCAACTTCTTGCAGCATCCATATACCTTATGTATCTGGCGCCAAACCTTCTGTGGGTGATCCTTATCCTCACCTTTGCAATGGTCTTTGGTTCCAAGCTCTTCTTCAAGAAACTCCGTGAGCTGATGGCAGCCATCCGTAAGCGTGAAAGCGAGATCCAGCAGCTCATGCAGGAGAGCCTCCAGAACAGGGTGCTTATGCTCACCCTCACAAGCGTTGAGAGGGTTGTGGACAAGATGGGATGGCTCCAGGGAGACGTAGAGGACATAACCCGTAGACGCCTCAACTACAACGCCGTAGCCCGCGGGCTCATGTTCTTTGGATTCCAGGCAGGCCACGCCGCAACGCTCCTCTGGGGTGTTGTGGGCATCATGCACGGAACCATCACCTACGGTATGATGACTGCATTCATGCAGCTGGTGGGCCAGGTGCAGCGCCCCGTGGCGGAACTTGGCCGGCAGGTCCCCGCCATCATCCAGGCCATCACTTCCGTAGACCGCGTGATGGAGCTTCTGGAGCTGGAACAGGAACCCGCCTCTGAGCCTGTGGTCCTTGCCCATGCCCCTTCAATTGAGGTTTCCGGCGTCACCTACACTTATCCCGGCACTCCGGAGCCCGTGCTGTCAGATTTCTCCTGCAGTTTCCCTGCAGGGCAGCTTTCCGTGATAGCGGGCCCCACCGGAATCGGCAAAAGTACTCTCATAAGGCTTATCCTCGGGCTCCTCAGGCCTTCTTCAGGCTCCGTCATGATTGACGGCAATCCAGCATCGGCAGCCCTGAGGGGTAATTTCCAGTACATTCCGCAGGGAAATTCCCTCCTTAGCGGCACCATACGCTCAAACCTTCTTCTGGCGGCCCCGGATGCCACGGAGGAAGAGATGAAAACCGCACTTGAAGATGCCCAGGCCCCGTTTGTCTTTGATCTCCCGGACGGCCTTGACACCCCTTGCGGGGAAGATGGCAGCGGCCTTAGTGAGGGCCAGTGCCAGAGGATAGCCATAGCGCGTGCCCTCTTAAGGCCCGGCGGCATCCTCCTTCTGGACGAGTCAACATCGGCCCTGGACTCTGTCACCGAGGCCCGCCTTATTGAGCGCCTTGAATCAAAGTACAAGGGCCGCAAGACCGTGATTTTTGTTTCCCACCGTGAAAAAGTCATCAGTCACGCAGACAACATTGTCACAATCAATTGAATAGGGCTTGCATAAAAAATTATTTTTGTGCATCTTTGTATCTTCAAACAATACATTATGCTAAGAATTTTGCATCGTTTCTTTTGGGCCGTATTAATTTGCGGCATTGCTATGGCGTCTTGCCAGAAAGGGTCCTCTGATCAATCTCCCAAGTATCCCTATGACGACTCAGAATTCCTTCTTAACCAGGTTCTCTATTTGGGTGACAATGGTGCCATAGAAGGTACATACGGCGGTCTCCAGCTGGATGAATCAGATCCCGGAAAAATAACAATCGCAGCAGAGAATTATAATGAGGCTAAGGAGTGGTTCAATTTGCTTATCCCCCCTGAGGCAGAAATCATCACCAACGGAGAAAGCGTAATCTGGAACCTGCAGGACACCCTTGGCGTAAAGAAGGGACAGGCCGTGCTACAGCCCGTCAAGGACGCAAAGGACGGCAGGATCGCAGAAATTGAAGTTCCCGCCTGCGCCCGTCCACTTTCCTCAATAGTGTTTATGCCAAAGGATGTCATAGCAATGTCTATGAACGACGAAACCTTCAGTCACAAAGATTTCGTCGATGTCCTGGATAACTTCTATCAAGGCGCCAAAATTACCCTGAAACCGGGTGTTGCACTGCCCGAGGGAGCTTATATGGTAAGAAAAGACTCCTTTGAACGCGGAGATGGTGATTTCCTGGTCATTCAGGAATACACACAGGCCAACAAAGACGGCATTCTTCTCAGGCTGAATCCCGGAGAAAAGCATTGGATGACGTCCAATACGGACTCCGATTTCAGTCAAGCATCCCTCCACTGGACGCTTTGCTACGTACACAATATCCTGGATGCCAATCCTGCTCTCCATGCCGTCATCAAGCAAATGGGCATGCCGGACTGGAACAGGGGCTTTATGTGCAAAAAGACCAATACTGACAGCAACCACTACCGCTGTAACCTCTCCAATCCCGGATCTATAGTAAGGATGGGACATTTCAGCGAATACCTTCATTACTACGAGTGCTTTGTGTACCGTTTCTGGGTAGGTGATGTGAATGGAGAGTATAAGGTGTGGATTGAACCCGCCGACCGAGGCTACAACGCCCACCAGAGTTAAACTCCGCAAACTGATATAATCGCAGCGCCAGGCCTTTCGGCTTGGCGCATTAACTTAACTAAAACGTATGAAAACTAAGAAAGTACTGGGCATTGCCGGCGGCATCCTTGCCGTAGCCATCCTTGGAGGCTGCATCTACCTCAACACCCTTATGCCCATCATCACGGGCTATGCGGCAAAGAATCTTGCATCGGCCGTGTTTGTATCTGGCCGTAATCAGGCCGATGTAGAACCACTGGACCTTCATTTCTCCTTCATAAAGTTCAACCGGAACAAGGTGGACATGGAGAAAAAGACCGTCACCAGCCGCTTCCTCTGGTACAAGTCAACGGCCGCCTACAGGGAAGGCTACGGCGTTACCCTCCTAAGGGGGAAAGGCAAGAAGGAATTCCTAAGCGGCACCTATCCCCTCCCCGCAGACTCATATACGGATTATCTTGAGAAGGCCGATGACAGCCTCACCGCGCGTCTGGAGCCAATTGCCAGGGCTCTCGTGGATGAGCGTTCATACAACGGCCATCCCTTTGCCTTTGTGGCGCTTCATAACGGAAAGATCATTGCCGAGCGCTACGACAATGGAATTGACGCCAGCACCCAACTCCTCAGCTGGAGTATGGGAAAGAGCTTCACAAACGCCCTTGTGGGCATAATGGCAGGAGACGGGCTGGTGGATATCAACGCTCCCATGGACATCCCTGAGTGGCAGAATGACGCCAGGAAGGAGATCACCCTCAACAACCTTCTCCAGATGCAGAGCGGTCTTGAGTGGAACGAGGATTACGGCAACCGCTCAGACGTGAATCTCATGCTTCACCGTGAGGCCGATATGGGCCTCTACGCCCTCTCTAAGCCCCTGGAGTATGAGCCCGGCACCCACTGGTACTATTCCAGCGGCAGCACCAATATCGTGATGCGTTATCTTCGCGGCAAGTTTGATTCCGACCAGGCCTTCCTTGAATACATGCGTGAGCGCCTCTTCGCTCCCCTTGCCATTGCAAATCCCCACTTTGAGCCGGATATGAGCGGCACTCCGGTAGGGTCTTCCTACCTCTATGTCACCGCCAGGGACTTCGCCCGCTTCGGCCAGATGTTCCTGGACGACGGCTGCGTGGGAGAGAAGCGTATCCTTCCTGAAGGCTGGGTGGAATATACCACCACTCCCGCTCAGGCAAGTGAAGGCAGGTACGGAGCCTTCTTCTGGCTCAACCGCTGCGGGGTGTGCCCCGACGTCCCTGAAGACATGTTCTCCTGCAACGGCCATGACGGTCAGCAGATCTACATTGTCCCCTCCAAGGACCTTGTGGTGGTTATTCTTGGCTACTCTCCCAAGCCTGACAAGGTGATTGATTTCAACGGACTCCTCCGTGATATCATCTCCTGTCTCCCCTACGAGGATTAAGACTTCTAGACTCAAGAAAAAATAATTGCAAAAATTTTAATTAATTGTTTGCAGATTCAAAAAAAGGTGTTACCTTTGCAATCCCGAAAGGGAAGTTCACTGAAAACTTGGTGCGGTAGTTCAGTCGGTTTAGAATACCGGCCTGTCACGCCGGGGGTCGCGAGTTCGATTCCAAAGTCAAACTTTGGGACCCTTTTCGCTTTTAGGGCAAAATTGCTATATTTGCATAGTAAGTAACTATGGAACAATATCAGCACATTAATCTTTCAGATTACACCTACAGCGGAGAAGGCGGGCAGGGCGTTGCATACACTCACAAGAGTGAAAAACGCCTTGCAAAGCTCTTCAATCCGGGTTTTGACGCCACCTTTGCCTTCAAGGAGTTTGAAATGTCAAGGGCGGCTTTCGAGATGGGCGTTCCCACCCCGGAGCCGTTCAGGCTCATAACAGACGGCGAACGCGTGGGTACGGAATACGAACTAATTGAGAACAAGCGTTCCTTCTGCCGCATCATCTCAGAGGAGCCGGAGCGTATGGAGGAAATCTCCCTCCGTTTTGCCAAGGCCTGCCGTGACCTTCACGCAATGAAGGCCGATACAACCCGCATCCCCTCAATGAAGGCCCGTATGATTGATTTCTACAATCAGGAAGGCACCGTCCCTGCCTTCCTGAAGGAGAAGGTGATGCCCATCCTTGAGAATATCCCGGACACCCCCACCTGCCTTCACGGAGATCTGCAGATAGGAAATATCATCACGGACGGGGACCGTAACCTCTGGATAGATATCGGCCAGTTTGCCTATGGCGCTCCGGAATGGGATATGAGCCTTTGCTGGAGAATTTCCCAAATCCCGGATCCCGGTATGACAGACCGCCTTTTCCATCTAACTCCTGAGCAGCTGCGCAGGCACTGGTCTATCCTTGGCCCGGCATATTACGGCTGCTCCAGGGAGGAACTTGGTGCCGTGATACGTAAACTCCTCCCGTATTCCGTCATTAAATCGGCCTATATGTACCACCTCACATATCACAGGCCCATCGAGGAGGAAAAGGCACAAAAGATTTGCGCAGCCCTTCAATAATATGAAAAGAACCATTATATACCACATTTTTATTGGCCTGGCGGTCATTGCTGCCCTGCCGGGCTGTTCCAACGGCGGCAGGGAAACGCTGGACCTGAAGACGGAGGAGGACCTCCACGGCCTTACCATCACAACATCGGCCGGAAACTACTACGACGAAAAGTACTCTGCCTATGATGACATCAACATCTTCCGCGTAAGCTTTGAAGCGGACGGCATTCAGGCCGTAAGGCAGGGTATGGCCGATGTCTTTGTTAGCGACGAAGTGGCCCTTACCCCGGAGGATATGGACAGGCTTCATATGAAGATGGCTTTCCGCGGGGAAGAGTCCTTTGACGTAGCCTTTGCCGTAAGGAAAGGGGATCTGGCCCTTCAGGAGGCTCTGAACAGTTTCATAGCCTCTGGAAAGGCCGATGGCACCATCCCGGATGTCATCTCCCACTGGACCAAGGGCACTCCGGCGCCGGAGATGCCAGCCCCGTCCCAAGTCACCGGCACGGGGAAGCCTCTGAGGTGTGTCACCGCCGTTAATCTGGCCCCGGTCAGCTTTGTTGGCGAAGGCGGGCAGTGGATGGGAATGGATGTCGATATCCTGAGGCGCTTTGCCTCTCAAAGCGGCCGTGAGTTCCAGATGCAGTTCCAGGAGCTTGGATCGGCCATCATAGCCCTCACTACCGGCCAGTGCGACGTAGTAAGCGCCTGCCTGTTTGTGACTGAGGAGAGGCAGAAATCCGTAGACTTTACCATCCCGTATTATGAGTGCCACCCCGGGTACTTTGTGTATGACGGCGGGAAATCCTCCAGCATCGGCTTTGGAGAGCGCCTGAAGATGAATCTTGTCACTGAAGGAAGGTGGAAACTCCTTGCCGACGGCCTCCTTGAGACCCTCAAGATCACCTTCCTCTCAATCCTTCTTGGAACCCTCCTTGGAGCAGGCATCTGTGCCATGCTCCGTAGCCGCAGGAAATGGGTCCGTGAGATTGCCGGCATCTATGGAGCCTTCATCCAGGGCATCCCCACGCTGGTCCTCCTTCTCATCATGTTCTACATCATCCTTGCAAATGCAGGCCTTAACGGTTCCGTGGTAGCCATTATCACCTTTGCAATGTGCTTTGCGTGGTCGGCAGGAAGCATCTTTGACACGTCCATCTCATCTGTTCCCAAGGGGCAGACCGAGGCCGGCCTCAGCCTTGGCTTCACGCCGCTCAGGACCTTCACCGGAATAGTTCTGCCGCAGGCCGTGAAGAAGGGACTTCCGCTGTTTGCCGGAGAATGCGTGGCTCTTCTAAAGAGCACCTCAATTGTTGGCTACATAGCCATCCAGGACCTTACCCGCGCCAGCGACCTAATCCGCAGCCGCACCTTCGACGCCCTCATTCCGCTGCTGGTTGTAACGGTGCTCTACTTTGTCCTTGCCTGGCTCATCCGGGTAGTGTTGAACCTTTTCCTCAAGAAGAAGTAATATGATAAGCATAAAGCATTTAAGTAAGACTTTTAAGAATCCCGACGGTTCCTCAATTACCGTTTTGAAGGATGTTAATTGCGATATTCAGAAGGGAGAGGTCATCAGCATCATCGGCCCTTCCGGAACGGGAAAGAGTACGCTCCTGAGGGCCATCAACATGCTGGAACCGCCCACATCCGGAGAGATATGGGTGGACGGTGAGAACATAATGGCAAAGGGGTACCACCTGGACAAGATGCGAAAGAAAATGGGTATGGTCTTCCAGAGCTTCAACCTCTTTGACCATATGACGGTGCTGGAAAACATCACCTACGCCCCCGTGCGCCTTCTCAAATTATCGGAGGAAAACGCCCGGGAAGAGGCCATGGAGCTTCTGAAGAAAGTGGGCCTGGCCCAGAAGGCCGATGTTTTCCCGGATTCCCTTTCCGGCGGCCAGAAGCAGCGTGTGGCCATTGCCCGCGCCCTTGCCATGCACCCGGATGTGATCCTCTTTGATGAGCCTACATCGGCCCTTGATCCCACGATGGTGGGAGAGGTCCTCAGCGTCATGAGGCAGCTGGCAAAGGACGGGATGACCATGCTCATAGTGACCCACGAGATGCGTTTTGCCCGTGACGTGAGCACCCGCATCTTCTTCATGAACGAAGGCATAATCTATGAGGACGGCACCCCGGAGCAGATATTCGAGCACCCTGTTCACAGCGCCACCAAGGCCTTTGTGAACCGCATCCAGAAACTGGTCTACGAGATAGACTCTGAGGATTTCGACTACCTCCAGATCCGCACCGGCCTCAATCAGTTCTTCCTCAAGTACAACCTCTCTAGCAAGGCAGAGAATGCATACTCCATTATCAGTGAGATGCTCTTTGAGCACCTTGGAGGGATCAGGCCGCTTACCTTCCGCATCACCTTCGCGGAACTCTCCGGGGAAACTGCCCTTGACTTTATGATTGAAGGGGCATCGGCCTCACCCATCAAGGATTCTTCCGTCCTGGACGGTATCCGCAAGAAGGCCCAGGCCATAGTGGAGGAACCCACCGCCCGCGGCTTCAGGATCAAGATTCTTATCTAACTTTTAAGTGCATTTAGGGGTCCAAGTACCCTACAGCCTAACCGCAAAAACACCCTATTTTTGCAGTTGGGAGTGCACGTGTTCAACAGCCTAACCGCACTTCCGTATCTTCATATCGGACCTGAAGTTTGTGATTGTCTTTTCCCAACCCTTTGTTTTATTTCTGAAATTGTGTATATTTGCACAGTTTTAGAAATACAATGAACTATTACGAATTCAAAAAGCAATACTCAGGGCAAGGTGTTTTTTCCTTAAACAGTATAGAGAGAAGCAGCGACAACAGCCTTTCCTCCAACCTAAGGCGCTGGAAGGGCGAGGAAAAGATCCTGCGCATCCGCCAGGGCTGGTACCTTTTCCCCGATGAGGCAGGAAGGAGGGACGTACGTATGGCGGCGGCCGGTAAAATCTATTGTCCGTCCTACCTAAGCCTGGAGTATGTCCTCTCGTGGTATGAAATAATCCCTGAAACTGTCCTTGCGCTTACATCCGTGAGTACGTTGAAGACCGCCGTATTTGACACCCCGATCGGCTATTATTCCTATCGGCACGTTTCCCCGAACCTGTTTTTCGGGTATAAGCCCCTCCTGCCGAGGGATAGTTTGCCGTGCTTAATGGCAACCCCGGAGAAAGCCCTACTGGACCTGCTTTACTTCCACCCTGAATACAAATCGGCCAGTGATATGGAGAATCTTCGCCTTGACAGGGATGCTATGCGCGAAGAGTTTGACTGGAAGCGTTTCCGCGCCTTTTTAGAGCGATTTGACAATAGGGCTCTTTCACAGAGAGCCGCAGTAATAGAGAAAACTTATGCTTGACCTGCAAAACATCAGAGCCTTTTATCCCGGTTTTCCGGAAAGTCCTGACACAGACATCCAACTCTACAAGGAATATCTGGAACTGATGGTCCTGGACTATCTGTCCTCCCACCCCCTGATTGGGAAACTTACGTTTATCGGTGGCACTAACCTGCGTCTTCTCAGACAGATAGACCGGTTTTCCGAGGATTTGGACTTTGATTGCAAGAATCTCTCGCAGGAGGAGTTCGTAAGCCTCACAGATGATGTTGTCCGCTTTCTAAGGCGGAATGGTCTTCCAGCTGTCGCCAAGGAAAAGGAAAGTGATGCCCTGACGGCTTTTCGCAGAACCATTCAGTTCCCGCAGCTGCTTTACGACCTGGGGTTGTCCCCTTACCGGGAAAAGAAGTTCGTGCTGAAGATTGAGGCTCAGGACCAGGGAGTGGATTATCAGCGAGAAATGTTCACCGTGAACAGGGACGGATTCTATTTCAGGATCCCCTCACCTTCAGATGCCACGCTGTATGCAATGAAGCTTTCCACCATTCTCCACCGCGGGAAAGGCCGGGATTTCTATGACGCTATGTTTCTGCGCGCAAGAAGCGACCCGGATATGAACTATCTTTCGAAGCGGGAGGGCATTGCAACCGACGAGGAACTGAGATGCCTGATGAAGCAGGCGTGCGGCAGGACGGATTTTCGCATCAAAGCACAGGATTTCAAGTACTTGCTATTTTACCCGGAAAACTCATCCCGCATTTTGGACTTCCCTGCTCTGTGGGAATGAATGGTTGCACCTTTTTCCGAGCACTGCCATCCTCACCAAAATCTTCCAGCGCCGCCCTCATCCTTACCAGAACGGAATCAAGGGCGGGAAGGTTTTCCTCCCTGATGGGTTCAGAGGGCGGGGATTCAAGTTTGAGGGGATTGATGGGAGAGCCGTTTCTCCATACGCGGAAGTCCAGGTGCGGGCCGGTGGCGGTGCCGGTCATGCCCACATAGCCTATGACCTGGCCCTGGGACACTCTCTGGCCGGCTTTTACGGCCATTTTGGAGAGATGGAGATAGGCGGTGGTGTAAACGGAATTGTGGCGGATCTTCACCATATTGCCGGCGCCGCCCTTGCCCCAGCCGGCGCTGAGGACGGTTCCGTCTCCGATGCTCCTGACGGGCGTACCCGTAGGTGCGGCGTAATCCACCCCCGTATGGGCCCTCACCGTTCCATGAACGGGATGGAGCCTGTGGAGGGAATAGCCGGAGGATATGCGGGTGAACTTGAGAGGAGCCTTCAGGAAGGCTTTCCGCATGCTCTCGCCCTTTTCGTTCCAATACGTGTTGCCGCCGTCTCCCTGGTCAAAATACACGGCCGGAAGGCAGGTTCCCCCGCGGTGAAACTCAGCGTAACTCACTTTTTCTATGCCGATAGATTCGCCCTCACACATCTTCTCACTGTAGAGGATACGGAAGCGGTCCCCCTTCTGGAGGCCGAAGAAATCCACCGTCCAGGCATAGATATCGGCAATACTTACAATTAGGTCTGGCGTAGCACCGGCCGCAATCATGTCGTTCCAGAGGGAGGAGTTGATTGTTACATCGGCCTTTTTGGAGACAATCTCCACCGGCCTTTCATAAGTCCACACGGGGATGCTGTCACGAAGGCTGAAGATGGTCTCCTTCACCTGGCTGTTCTGATACACAACATACCGGAGGGCCGATGAATCCTTGTAATAGGCCTTGTAGGCATTGCCGGCGCGGAGTTTCCTGACGTCAAAGACGGTATCGGAGGCCGATGCTAGGGCGTGCGCCTGCTGGGGCGTAGCTCCAAGCCTGGTGAGCCAGAGAGTGAAATTGTCTCCGCTTTTGATGGTGCCGGAAACTACCGTGAAGGAGTCTGTGCAAAAGCCAAGGGGGTAGACAGTATCTTTGACAGCCACCTCCGGCTCCTTGGCTGCCTCTCCCCTGTTCCTTCCGGGAAGGCAGGAAAGGGCCGATATAATAAGAAGAAGTATGCCTAGTAGCCTAAGTTTCATACGTCAAAGATAAGAATAAAAACCGTTCCAACCTTTGACAAGTTGAGGAAATTGCGTAAATTTCGGGATTATATGATTGAGACACTTAAAGATACCCGTAATCTTCCGGACAGCGCCCTCCAGGAGCTTCTGGAGAGCCCCAGCGCCGCCCTGGCGCAGGAGCTTAAGGACACGGCGCGGGAAGTGTGTCTCAAGGTAAAAGGGCCGGAGGTCCTTATCCGTGCGCTTATCGAATGGAGCAATCTGTGCCGCAATGACTGCCTTTACTGCGGCATAAGGCGCTCAAGGGCGGGCGTCCCCCGCTATTCCCTCTCCCCGGAAGAGATCCTTCAGTGCTGTGAGGCAGCCTGGAAAGACGGCGTTCCCACCTTCGTGCTTCAGGGCGGGGAGAACCCCGCCGCGGCTGAAGGCCTCATCCCCACGGTAAGGGAAATCCGGAGGCGCTATCCATCGGCCGCAATAACCCTGTCCCTTGGAGAGCTTCCCTTTGAGCTCTATGCCGCCTTCAAGGAAGCCGGCGCCAACAGATACCTCCTTAGGCACGAAACCGCAAATCCTGAGCATTACGCCAGCCTCCACCCCGCAGGAATGCGGTTGGAAAGCCGCCTGGCGTGCATCAGGGAACTTAAACGCCTTGGCTACGAAACCGGCATGGGAATGATGGTTGGAAGCCCCGGGCAAACCACGGAGGACCTTGTGCAGGACCTCCGGCTTATGCAGGAGATAGGCCCGCATATGATAGGTATCGGCCCATTCATCCCTCAGGACGGTACTCCCTTTGAGAACTGCCCGGCCGGAAGCGTGGAGACAACCCTAAGGCTCATAGCCATCCTGAGGCTTATGTTCCCTCAGGCTAATATCCCCGCCACAACGGCCCTTGCAACGCTTCTTCCCGGCGGAAAGCAGGCCGGAATCCAGGCGGGAGCAAATGTAATAATGAATGTGTATACGCCCCTTACGGAGCGCAAAAAATATGACCTTTATAAAGGAAAGACAGATGTATAATCCTTCATCACCATACGCACAGGAATTCATAGACCATGAGGAGATTCTGGACAGTCTCCAGGAGGCGGAAAAGGAAAGCCGTAACCCGGAAAGGGTGGCCCAAATCCTAGAGAAGGCGGCTCTTCTAAAGGGCCTTACCCACCGTGAGGCCGCAATCCTCATGGACTGCAATGACCCCGCCCTGGAAGAAAAGATCTATGCCCTTGCCGCAAGTATCAAGCAGCGCTTTTACGGCAACCGCATAGTGCTGTTTGCCCCGCTGTACCTTTCAAACTACTGCGTGAACGGCTGCGTATACTGCCCCTACCACTATAAGAACAAGTCTATTCCCCGCCGGAAACTCTCCCAGGAGGAGATTGCGGCGGAAGTGCGGGCGCTTATCCGCACCGGCCACAAGAGGCTTGCCGTAGAAGCCGGGGAAGATCCCGTAAATAACCCCCTGGAGTATATCCTGGAGTCCATCAAAACCATTTACTCCGTGAGCGAGGGCGGCAATTCCATCCGCCGCGTGAACGTGAACATTGCAGCAACGGACGTAGAGAGTTATCGTAAACTGAAGGCTGCGGGAATCGGCACATATATCCTCTTCCAGGAAACCTACAACAGGGAGCAGTACCTGAAGCTCCACCCCACGGGCCCCAAGAGCAATTACGAGTGGCACACTGAGGCCATGGACCGCGCCCAGGAAGGCGGCTGCGACGACGTAGGGATTGGCGTACTATTCGGCCTTTCCGGTTACCGTTATGAACTTGTGGGGCTCCTCATGCACGCAGAGCACCTTGAAGCGCGTTTTGGCGTTGGGCCGCATACCATAAGCGTTCCCCGTATCTGCCCCGCAGAGGATATCTCCGTGGAAGATTTCAAGGATGCGCTTCCGGACAACATCTTCCGGAAACTGGTGGCGGTTCTCCGCGTTGCGGTCCCCTACACCGGAATGATAATCTCAACCCGTGAGAGCGCCCGCATGAGGGAGCAGCTCCTCCACTGCGGCATTTCCCAGATAAGCGGCGGGTCCCGCACAAGCGTCGGCGGCTACACCACCGTTGAGCGCCACGACGAAACAGCCCAGTTTGACATTGCCGATACCCGCCCGCTGGACAGCGTCGTGCGCTGGCTCCTGGAGAACGACCACATCCCCTCCTTCTGCACCGCCTGCTACCGCGAAGGCCGCACCGGAGACCGCTTCATGAGCCTCTGTAAGAGCGGAAAAATCGGCCTTTGCTGCACGCCAAACGCACTTATGACGCTTAAGGAGTACCTGATGGACTACGCCTCCCCGGAAACGCGCGCCGCCGGCGAGGCCCTCATAGAGAAGTCTTTGGCCGATATCCCCCTTGAGCGCACCCGTGAGATAACCGTCCGCCACCTCAAGGAGATTGAGGAAGGCGCAAGGGATTTTAGATTTTAAGGTATGGAACGCATCCACATAGCGGTCATCGGCCCTGTAAACAGCGGAAAATCATCGCTTGTCAATGCTCTTTGCGGGCAGGAAGTCTCCCTTGTGAGCCCTGTTGCCGGCACCACCACAGACCCCGTAAGAAAGGCCGTGGAGCTGCCGGGTATCGGCCCTTCAATCATCATTGACACCCCCGGTCTGGAGGACAGCACCACCCTTGGCCCTGAACGCATGCGACGTACCCTCTCCGCTCTTGATGAGGCCGATATTGCCGTAGCGCTGCCGCCATTTCCTAAGATTGATGCCGATATCCCAGTGGTCAACTACACACCTGGAGAATCCATAGAATCCCTTCTGGAGCGTATCAGAAAGGCACTTCCAAAGGAGGAGGAGAATTTTCTCACCGGAAACCTTGTGAAAGCCTCAGACAAGGTGCTGCTTGTGATGCCCCAGGACTCCGAGGCCCCCAAAGGCAGGATAATCCTCCCGCAGGTACAGGTCCTCAGGGAACTTCTGGACCGCGGATGCATCCCCGTGTGCTGCACTCCGGAGAGCCTCCCCGAAGCCATCAAAATGGCACCTGACCTTGTGATTACGGACTCCCAGGTGTTTGCAGCCGTCAATTCGGCAATTCCTGCCGGCACTCCCCTCACCTCTTTTTCAGTTCTTCTTGCCGGCGCCAAAGGAGACATAAAAACCTATGTGGAAGGTGCCAGGGCCATTGAAAGCCTCAAAGACGGGGACAGGGTCCTCATAGCCGAAGCCTGCACCCACGTCCCGGACTCCGAGGATATCGGCCGGGTAAAAATCCCCGCACTCCTAAGGAAAAGGGCCCGTGTAGAGGTTGAGATTGCCGCCGGGAATGACTTCCCTGAGGATCTTGAAGGCTATTCCCTCATTATTCACTGCGGAGCCTGCGTTGCCGGCCGCCATCTGGTACAGTCCCGCATAAAAAAGGCACTCCGCAAGGGAGTGCCAATCACTAACTACGGTATAGCCATTGCGGCCTTACAGGGTATCCTTGGAAGGATTTCCCTGCCTTAGGCGTCAAATTCCGCTATGATCTTCTTTATGTCGGAGGGGTTGAGCCTGCCGTAGACTTTCTCGCCTATGGTTGCTACCGGGGCAAGGCCGCAGGCGCCAACGCAGCGGAGGCAGTCCAGGGAGAACTTGCCGTCCGGGGTGGTCTCCCCTACCTCAATTCCAAGCACCCTTTTGAATTCCTCCAGCACCTTGTCTGAGCCGCGCACGTAGCAGGCCGTTCCAAGGCACACGGAAACGGGATATTTTCCCTTGGGCACCATTGAGAAGAAAGAATAGAACGTCACCACGCCGTACACCTTTGATGCGGGGATGCCAAGTTCACGGGCAATCACCCTCTGGACTTCCTCAGGAAGGTATCCAAGGGTGTTCTGGCACTCGTGAAGGATGCTGATGAGTTCACCGGGATCATTATTAAATTTCCGGCAGATGACCTCCACCTGACGGAGAGCTTCACATGATACTTTCATAACTTCTACTTGATGCTTTTGTCAAAATAACGGGTATGGAGGAGTTTCTCTGAAAGCTCTCCCAGGGGCTCCCCAAGGTAAACTTTATACAGCTGCTGGATATCCGGGTTCTCATGGCTCTTGCGGATGGGCTTGCCTTCATCCTCACGGTAGATGGCACGTGCGCGGGCCTTCAGGACCTCCACATTGCCGTGGTGGTAGGGCTGTCCTGCGCCGCCAATACAGCCGCCAGGGCATGCCATGATCTCTACCACGTGGTAATTCAGCTCACCTGAACGGAGCTTATCCATAAGGTAACGGGCATTGCCAAGGGTATGGGCAACGCACACCTTCAGGGCAAAGCCGTTAAGGTCTATTGTTGCCTCCTTGATGCCATCAAGGCCGCGTACATCAGTGAATTCCAGCCTGGGCAGGGTCTTTCCGGTGTACACCTCATACACTGTACGGAGGGCTGCCTCCATCACGCCGCCCGTTGCTCCAAAGATGGCACCGGCACCTGAAGATTCTCCCATGGGGGTATCAAAATCAGTGTCAGGAAGGCTCTTGAAGTCAATATTCGAGCGCTTGATAAGGCGCGCAAGCTCACGGGTGGAGATAGAGTAATCAACATCCGGATTTCCGTTAACGGAGAATTCCTCACGCTCGCACTCATATTTCTTTGCAAGGCAGGGCATGATGGACACCACCACCAGCTTCTCACGCGGAATACCCATCTTCTGAGCCCAGTAGTTCTTTGCAATTGCGCCAAACATCTGGGCCGGGGATTTGGCCGATGAAGGATACTCCAGAAGATCCGGATAGTTGTGCTCATAGAAGTTCACCCATGCTGGGCAGCAGGAAGTCATGATGGGAAGCTTCACGCCCTTGTCCCCGCCAAGGAAGGCCTTGAGGCGGTGAAGGATCTCTGCGCCCTCCTCCATGATGGTGAGGTCTGCGGCAAAGTCAGTGTCAAACACATAGTCAAAGCCAAGGTAGCGCAGTGATGTTGCAAGCTTTCCAGTAACAATTGTTCCGGGCTCCATGCCGAATTCCTCGCCAAGGGCCACGCGCACTGCAGGAGCGGGCTGGGCAATCACAATCTTTTCAGGGTTGCAGAGGTCGTCCAGCAGCCTGTCAGTATTGTCACGCTCAGTAAGGGCGCCGGTAGGGCAAACCGCAACGCACTGGCCGCAGTATGTACAGTCAGTGTCCTTGAACATGCGGTCAAAGGTGGGAGCGATTGTGGTTTCAAAGCCACGGCGAACGGCACCAAGCACACCCACGGTCTGGACCTGGTTGCACACTGTCTCGCAGCGGCGGCACAGGATGCACTTGTCCATGTTGCGGGTGATGGCCGCAGTCTCCTCCTTCTTCCTCACACTCTGCTCTCCCTTGTAGGTCATCCTGCGGATATTGAAGCGGGTAACCAGCTTCTGGAGCTCGCAGTCATTGCACTTGGGGCAGGTAAGGCAGTCGTTGGGGTGGTCGGAGAGAATAAGCTCAGCCACGGTCTTACGGGCACGCACAACGCGTGCGGAATTGGTCCTCACCACCATTCCTTCCATCACCTGGGTGGCGCAGGAAGGGGCCAGGTTGCGCCTTCCCTCAACCTCCACTACGCATATGCGGCAGGAGGCCGGAGAATTCTTCACGCAGGTGCCCTTCAGGTCCATATGACAGAGGGCGGGGATATTTATGCCGATACTTGCGGCCGCGTCAAGGACGGTTGTTCCTTTGGGCACGCTTACGGCCCTGTTATCTATAGTTAGGGTAATCATATTTTCCATAGCGTGCGGGATTAAATCACTTTAATTGCTCCAAACTTACACCTGGACAGGCACATTCCGCAGCGGATGCACTTCTCAGGGTTAATCACAAACGGCTTGCGTACCTCTCCTGCAATAGCCTCGGCGGGGCATCCGCGCGCACATGCGCTGCAGCCCTTACAGAGGTCCGGATCTATGGAGTAAGTAAGGAGGGCCTTGCACTTATGGGCACGGCACACGTGGTCACGCACGTGCTCCTCATACTCATCGCGGAAGTTTGCAAGAGTGGAGAGCACGGGGTTGGGGGAAGTCTGGCCAAGGCCGCAGAGGGCTGTGTCCTTGATAACCTTTGCAAGATTCTCCAGGGTGTCTATATCCTCCATGGTTCCCCTGCCCTGGGTAATCTTATCCAGGATTTCCAGCATACGGCGGTTGCCAATGCGGCACGGGGTGCACTTTCCGCAGCTCTCGTCCACGGTGAATTCCAGGAAGAACTTTGCAACGGACACCATGCAGTCGTCCTCGTCCATCACTATCATACCGCCGGAGCCCATCATGGAGCCCGCCGCGGCAAGGGATTCGTAGTCGATGGGGATATCAAGGTGCTTTTCCGTGAGGCAGCCACCGGAAGGACCGCCGGTCTGGACGGCCTTGAATTTCTTGCCGCCCTTCACGCCGCCGCCAATGTCGTAGATTATCTCACGGAGGGTTGTACCCATGGGAACCTCTATGAGGCCAACGTTATTGATCTTTCCGGCAAGGGCGAACACCTTGGTGCCCTTGGATTTTTCAGTGCCGATAGAAGCGAACCACTGAGGGCCCTTGGTGAGGATGACGGGAACGTTTGCCAGGGTCTCAACGTTGTTCACGTTGGTGGGATTGCCAAAGTAACCTGCCTCTGCGGGGAACGGGGGCTTGAGGGTGGGCTCACCACGCTTTCCTTCCATGGAATGGATGAGGGCGGTTTCCTCACCGCACACGAACGCGCCGGCGCCGTAGCGGATCTCTATGTCAAAGTCAAAGCCTGTTCCAAGGATGTTCTTTCCAAGGAGGCCCAGTTCACGGGCCTGGCCGATAGCAACCTTCAGACGGTGCACCGCCAGGGGGTATTCGGCCCTTATATATATAAGGCCATGGTGGGCGTTGATGCAGTAGCCGCATATCATCATGGCTTCAATCACGGAGCCCGGGTCTCCCTCCATGATGGAGCGGTCCATGAATGCACCGGGGTCTCCTTCATCGGCATTACAAACTACGTATTTATCCGGGGCGTCAAACTTACGGGCAATTTCCCACTTCACTCCGGTGGGGAAACCTGCGCCGCCGCGGCCACGGAGGCCGGAGGCCTTTATATCGGCCAGAACCTCAAGGCTGTCCCTCTGGAGACTCTGAGCCAGGGCCTTGTATCCGTCACGGGCAATGTATTCACGGATGTCCTCCGGATTGATGAAACCGCAGTTACGGAGCGCCACGCGCAGCTGCTTGCGGTAGAAGTTCATGTGCTTGGAGTCTGAGATGTGCTCTCCGGTTGCGGGATCCTGATAGAGGAGACGCTCCACCTTCTGTCCGCCGATAATATGGGAAGTGACTATCTCCTCCACATCATCCGGACGTACGGATGTGTAGAAGGTGTTGTCCGGGATAATCTTCACGATGGGGCCTTTCTCGCAGAATCCAAAGCAGCCGGGAACAATCACGTCCACTTTGTCGGCAATGCCATGGGCCTGAAGCGAAGCGTGGAAATTCTCAACGATCTTTGCGCTTTCGGAGGCCTTACAGCCGGTACCGCCGCAGCAAAGGATCTGAAGCCGGGGCGTTCCGGTGTAATTATCCTCCCTGACAGACAGCGCCTTAAGGGCTTCCTGTCTGATGCCTTCAAGGGCATCTGGTGAGTTTATGATCATTAGTTTCGGGATTTGGTTATCTTTCAAGCCACTAATATAGGAAGAATTCCGGAAATAATGTAAATTTGCCTTATGAAAAAGATATTCAGCATATTGTTTTTCCTGGCCATGGCAGTATCTGCCTATGCCCAGTATGCCACCCCCGCTCTTGCAGAGCGCAAAGGATGCACCATAAAGATTGACGGAGAGAAACTCAGTCATCATGAGGCAGAGCTTCTCATGTCCAATATCGGCGGAGAGGATTACTCTGCCCAGTGGGCAAAGGCCCGCGGCTGGAGAACCGCCGGTATTTCCATGATAGCGGGCGGCGGAGCCATTGCCGCCGGAGGCGCCGTGACGGTTCTCATTGGTGCCCTTACATCGGCCCTTGGCGCCACTGTAGGGGCTGTCGCCGGAGCCACCGTGGGGAGCATCGGAGGTGAGGAGCAGGCCCAGCAATCGGCCTCGGAGGCTGCTCAGAAAGGTGCCGATGCCGGAAAACCCATCATAAACGGAGGCCTTATCGCTATGGGCCTTGGCCTTGCCACCCACATTGCCGGTATTCCCCTCACGGTTGTGAACAGCGTCAGGATGAGTAAGCTGGTGGACAGGTACAATGAGGCCAATGAGCCCAGTGAGACCAAAGAGTCCGGTGAGGTCCTTCTTTCATTTGGAACAACGCGTAACGGCGTAGGTCTTTGCATTAGCTTCTAGTTTCACAAAGATTCCGGAATACAATTAATCTTTAAGTTTGTGTTTTTTTCCGTAATTAACCTTAATTATTATGGAAGAAAACACAAATTTTATGTCTGTGGCTCTCTCATGGCTAAGCCACAAGAGGCAGTACGTTAAAAGATCCACTTACGCCGTCTACTGTAATCACGTCTACTCTCATCTTATCCCCTCCTTTGGCCAAATGACCCGCATCACGGAAAGGGAGGTCCAGGATTTTGTGGACGGGGAGCTTGAAAGGGGCCGAAGTCTCAAGACGGTGAAGGATGTCCTGGTGGTTCTTAAGATGGTTCTGAGGTTCTGGGAGAAAAGCGGCGCAGGGCCTGCCGCTAAGATTGACGTGGTGTTCCCAACAAAGAGGGAAAAATCTCAGATCCAGGTGCTTTCCGTTTCCAGCCAGAAACGGCTCATGGGCTATGTGAGGGAGCATTTTTCTTTCCGGAACCTGGGGATTCTGATATGCCTCAGTTCAGGGCTCAGGATTGGGGAGATCTGTGCGCTCCGCTGGGCCGATGTTGACCTTGCCGCCGGGGTGATCCGGGTCTGTAAGACCATCCAGAGAATCTACATTGACGGCCACACGGAACTCATTGAGGATGTGCCAAAGACGGTGAGTTCCATCCGGGAGATTCCTCTTACGCGGGAGCTTGGTGCGTATATGCGGAATCTAAGGAAGCTGGTGATGGCCGATTGGTATGTGGTGTCCGGCTCCCCCGCCCCGGTTGAGCCGCGGACGTACAGGGCGTATTTCAGGAATCTGATGGCAAATCTTGGGCTTCCTCCTATCCGATTTCATGGGCTGCGGCACAGTTTTGCTACGCGATGTATTGAGTCAAGGTGTGATTATAAGACAGTTAGCTCTATTCTTGGGCACTCGAATATAAGTACCACTCTGAATCTTTATGTGCATCCGGATCTGGAGCAGAAACGGCGCTGCATTGATGCCATGGTGAAGTTACTCAAATAAGGTGAATTTCTGCTTGCTTTTACTAAAGTAAATTGCTAACTTCGCGACTTGTAAAGTTAGAGATGCGTCACTTATCACTTTTTTTTGAATCCTTCACGTCCCTTAGCCACATACTAAGGGCGGGTGAAGTGCGTTCTAGCGAGCGCAGCGAGTCGAGAAATCTCCTTCTATTGGGAAATCAAACTATTAAATCCATAAATCTATGAACAAAGAAAAACTAACTTATCTGTCTCCCGAGACAGAAACCCTCGTGGTACGATTCGAGGATTCTATTCTTCAAGTGGCTAGTCCAACTGGAGAAAATGTCAATGAACAGGAAACTTGGTCAGGAAGTAATGGCTGGTCTTAATCTGGTTGTCATGAAAAAGTATTTATTCATTTCGATGCTCGCCATAGCAGCTGTGGCAGCATTTTCCTGCGCTAAAGAAATAGATCAGAAAGTTGAGGATGAGATTATTAAAGAGTCTGAAGAAGTAGTTACTCCAGTTGTAGATAATCCTTTGGTAATAACAGCGTATGCAGACGATGATATAGCGCCTGACACAAAAACCAGTCTTAGTGGAGTTAGCGTACTATGGGCAGATTCCGACGAAGTCGCCGCATATAAATCTGGTGACACTAAACCGCATACTTCAACCGCTACAGAAGTTGCCGATGGAGGAAAGAAAGCGACATTCACTTTTACTGACTTAACAGTAGGCACAGATGTAACTTACATTATTTATCCGGCAGATGCTGCCGGCGACGAGGATGGCGGTTATTATTCAATCACAATTCCGACAGAGCAGGCTGCTACCGCAAACAGCTTTGCGGAAGGAGCAAATCTTGCCATGGCTGACGGTTCCGTTGATGCTGACGCGGTTCAGTTTAAGAACTTAGGTGCACTGATTGGCATAAAGATTAACAATGATGACATTGAATCTGTAAAGATTGCCGCAAGTGAGGAAATGACCGGTGCTGGTATTGTTGATTCTGGTTTTGATGCAGTAAGCTTTGGAGAAACATATGTCAAACTTACTGGAGGTATTGACAACGGATCTCAATATTATGCCGTTGTTTATCCAAGTCCTGTATCTGGATATACTGGACTTCAGATTGTTGCTGAAAACACTATTGGTCAGACAGCAACCTATAGTAACCCTAATGCCCTTGTTTTAAACCGTAATGACAATTTACAGATTGCAAATTTGACAATTGCAAACTCAAAATGGTATCCCGCATATAATTCATGGTCTTACACATTTGAGAGTAAGGCATATGATGCGGTTGGAGCGAAAACTCTGAACGGCAAGTCATGGACTCTTGCTGGAGAAGGAACTACTACGGAGTTTAATTACAATTCGACAAAAGGGGAGCAATTTGGTACAGCAACCAAACCTTTCACGTCATTAACTCTATCATCAAACTTTGGTGATGGCGAAGCTATAAAAACAGTTAAGGTTAATGCTTCTGGAGCAAATGATATTGTTGGAAGCATCTCTGTGTCTGTTGGGGGAAGTGCTTTTAAAAATGGAGAAAACACTTCTGTCTCATTGTCTTCAAGTGCTACGGATTATACTTTCGATTCTCCTGACGGAAAAGTCAAAACGGGAGTTATCGTTATCACCCTATCACAGACATCCTCGAAAGGCCTGTATATTAAGTCAATAAGTGTCAATCCTAAAGGTGATCCGGGAATAGCATGGAAGAAAGCTGGATCTGTAGCGACTACAGACACCGGCACACTCATCACTGGTGATGACACCTTACCGTCCATCGCTCTTGATAATCCAAACGCCGTTAGTGTGACATATTCCTCCGATGACGAGGAGGTGGCAACCATTAATGCTTCCACTGGTGAAATCGCCCTTGTTGGCGCTGGTTCAGCCGTAATCAGCGCGACCTCTGCAGAGACCTCTTATTATGCCTCCTCAACTGTATCATATACTTTAACTGTTACGGATAGCCGTTCCGTGTGCGAGACTCCGACCTTCTCTCCAGGAGCAAGTGCTGTTGAAGAAAACGATGAAGTAACCATCTCCTCTACCACTACTGGCTCTACTATTTACTATACCGTTGATGGAAGTACACCCACAACGTCTTCTGCGCACGGGACGGTAGGTGATGCATCTGCTACCGTCACCATTGATGTTGCCAAGACCGTCAAGGCTATTGCTGTCAAGGATGACTGGAAGACCAGCTCTGTTGCGAGCGCTACTTATACGATTTCCGGCGTGGTAACTCCGTTGGACGATCCTTCAAGCGTTGCCATTACGGCCATTTCTGCAACTGGTTTTACTGCGACATGGACCAATAACTCCAATGCTACCGGTTATTCCTGGATGCTTTCCACCTCTTCCACCGCCCCGGCAAACACCAGTGATGCCAGTGTTAAGGCTTATGGTTCGTTTACGTCAGCTTCTCCCGCTGGTTCTGGCGCAAGTCTAAGCAGCGGCACCTGGACACTTACTAAGACCAGTTTGTCGCTATCTGGAAAGTACTACTTCTATGTTAAGGCAGACGGAGATGGTTCAACATATTCGGATTCAGGTTATTCGAGCGATTCAAAGATTCTCATTATTCTCGATCTGAGCCAGAATATCTTTAGTCTGACGGCGGGTACTAGCTTTGGAACGACTAATGATGCAAGTAGCGAAATCAGCAAAACCGTTGGCGACTATACGTATAAACTAAAAGCAACAAATAACTGCTTATACTTTAATTCCAAGGCGTTAGCAATAGGAAAAACTGATTCATATATAACTTTACCCGCAATTGCCTCTTATAAATTGAACTCTGTTTCTGCAAGTAACTGCGCAGGAGCCGCCAAACCTAATGTATTAATATGCAGTACAGCTAATACCACCGCTATCACGAATGGTACCGCAACAGATATTAGCGCAGGTTCTACGGTATCATGGAATAATCTGGGGTCAAGTGCGAATACGTCTTATAGAGTATATATAACTAACGCTAAAGTCGCTCAATTTGACAATATTACTCTTGTTTACGGTTTATAATGTAAAAATAGAGGTAAGACTTCGATAAAGAACGTTTAGATACACGTGTACATGTTTGTAGCAGCAACTTTTCCGAAGTTCCGGTAAGTTGCTGCTACTTTCGTTTAGTTGCGTACTACTCGCTATGAGTCGCAGTCTGTCTTGAGGAAATTGTCCGAAAGGTAGCACAAGCGCTTCTGCTGAACGTGGTCACAAGCTTGACAGAATAATTGGGACACCCCAACATGATATCACAATTTGTGATTTCAAGTTTGCATTCCCCTTTTAATCAAACTGAAACATAAAGTCTGATTAAATATATACACGTACTTGAAAACAAATTCTCAATAATTGACTGTTCTTGAGGTTGCAATTTGTGACCTCATGTTGATTTTCAATAACTTATGCCGTCCCGGTGACAAAACCAACTAAAATCCATCCAGGATTTTGGCCGTTTTTCCGGACCCTGCTTAGTAAAGCGACATCGCATTATTTTGCATCCTTAAGAAATAACCCTATATTTGTATTGTTGTGGCCGTGAAGGATTCAGGGTTGGGTAGTTAGCCCCCTTGTTACGGGGACCCTGTCTTTGAGTTTGACCTTCGTGCCCAGGCATGAAGGGCCTTGCCGTTCTTTTGCAAGGCGCCTGTTCCGGAGCCGCATCAAGGGTAACGTAACACCGTCGCGGAAACACCGCGGCGCGTACAGTTTCACTTTACCCTTTTAACTGCTATGGAACAGTTGATTACACCCCAAAAGTATGTCAATCCCATGATTGACGTCGCATTCAAGTACCTGTTTGGTACGGAAAAGAACAAACACCTCCTCAAAGGACTTCTGGAAAATGTCTTCAAGCGAAAAATCAATGACATCATATATGACAATACGGTGCAGATAGGAGATACGCTTGAGAGCCGGAGTGCCTGCTTTGACGTTGTGTGCAAAAGTGTCGACGGCCCGGACTTCATTGTAGAATGCCAGGTGCGTACGCAGGCTTTCTTTGCCCAGCGAGCGATATTCTATTCTTCCAGGGCAATTGCCAATCAGGCCCCTAAAGGAGACTGGGATTATAACTTCAGACCTGTCTATTTCCTCGGACTTGTGGACTTTCCGCTTCCGGAATCAGTTGGGAAATCGGAGGGGTATATACAAAGCTATTCTCTGAGAAATGACGTTAACAGCACACTTATGTCAGACAGGGTACGTTATGTTTTTATGGAAGTGGAGCCCTTTGACAAATCTTATGAGGAGTGCACCAACTTTGAGGAAAAGTTCTTGTATTATATGAAGAATCTTCCTACTTTTGCCGATAAACCCGACACACATAACGACAAGTATTTTGAGGATCTTCTTATGGAAGCTGAATATCTGAAAATGGACACCGAAACGCAGGCCCAATACGAAAGACGCGTTAAAGAAATGCGTGACGCCAAAAACGTTGAGGAATATGCCCGCAAACAAGCAATTGCGGAAGGGCGCGCAAAAGGACTTGCCGAAGGACGTGAGGAAGGACGTGAGGAAGGACGTGAGGAAGGACGTGCCGAAGGCATTGCCTTAACTCTTAAAGCGTTGTCATTACTCAATGAAGGCAAATCTGTACAGGATGTCTATAAACTAACAGGTTTGTCAGAGGAGATAGTCAGCACTTTGTATTCGCGTATCAATTCAGATTAGGACACGGAGTTATATGTAAGAAGCAGCAACTTCACCATCGCGGTCAGTTGCTGCTTCTTTTTATAGTGGCATGGAATCCATCCTGATTTTTGCCCGTTATTCCGGACGGGCAGGTAAAAAACTGGCTTCCATCCATGAAAATGGGGTGTTTTTCAGGACGGGAAGATGCGGGATCAGGTCGGGCATGACGGGAACGCCCCTGGCATTTCGTCCCTATATTTGAGTTTTCGTCCCTAATCCGTTGAAACGTAAATTTTATTGTTTTTGTTTTTTGTGATTGTGGGATTCCGGATTTATTTGCAATATATTTGAGGTCAACATAAATGAAACGATTATGCTGACCTACTATTGTGCATTCTTTTGTCGCCCGCCCTAATAATCTTTGTGGTTGCGAACAATTATTTGGAAGTAATAAAATTATTACCTAGATTTGTAAGGAGAAATAAAATGCCAACGATATTTAGAGTTTTTGGGTATATATTTAAATTCTACTCAAACGAGCATGAGCCTATTCATATACACGTTATTAAGGGAGGATCAAAAGCCAAATACACAATTAATCCTGTCGAACTAATTGAAAATGAAGGTTTCAATCCTGCAGAGTTAAAGATGATAGAATCCATAGTAGAAGATAATCAAGAGGTAATTGCAGAACATTGGAACAAGTACTTTAATAAGGCCCAATAGAAATGATTACCGTGACTAAAATATGGCTTACAGAAGATGCCGTATGGATAAGGACTTCAGAAGGAAAAGAAGCCTGTGAGTATTATGCCGATTATCCTAGGCTCAAGTATGCTACGCCGGCGCAGCGCTCACATTATGAGTCGGATGAATACGGCATCCATTGGCCAGATATTGATGAAGACCTGAGTTATGAGGGATTCTTCCAGTCCAAACAACGGACAGATCTATACCGCATATTCATGTCACATCCGGAACTTAACGCATCTGCCGTTGCACGCAGGCTTGGAATATCCCAAAGTCTCTTTGCCCAGTATATCAGCGGATTCAAAAAACCTTCGCAGAAGCGTTTGGAGGAGATATATGCTACTATTCGCCAGATTGGGAAAGAATTGATGGCTGTTTAGTTATGCGGTCACAGTGTTGTGACCTCATATTGATTCTTCCGTCCGGGCAAGTACAATCAAGATTCTTTTTTTCGTAGTAGAAGTATAGGTTCGTATTATTATAGTGTCAAAGATAGCAAATACTAATTTGCTTTAGGCGTCACGGGACGTATGGTGTAGCCCAGATAGCGGTCTGCCGGCCCCACGTTAATCTCGTATACCTTAGATTTTATCACAAGATTATATGCTTTCTTGTTGTTATCTCCATCTAATGTGGATGTCCAGTACTGTCCGTAGTTACCCACGCTGACGGGCTGACCAGAGGATCCGTAGCAATAGCCTGCCGCGGGTAAGAAGAGGACAGCGTCATTAATCTTACTGGTCATCACTATGCCAAGGACATCTTTGTAGCGGGTCCATTTCATTACCACATTATCCTTGAGTTCCTGCATCTCTTCCCTGGTGGGAGTACGCCAGTTGGAACCCAGATACTGTGTTGCGGCGTCGTCTTGGCTTTCGAGGACTACTTTGTTGTCTACCTGATTATTGTAGCCGTCAGATGCATTGGTGACGTACTTAGTCATTGTGTTGTAGGCCTTGCGGAACTTATAAGTCTCCCACACGTAGTCTTCCTTAGTTCCGGTTTCTCCCCATGCGTAGAAGCTACCTGAGCCTTCCGGCTTTGTGGCTCCTACGTTCCAGCCGCGCCAATTTACGCTGAGGCCCATATCAACAACCTCCGGAATCTCAGGAAGGTCTGCAGTTGTGAATTCCAGCACATCACTATAGAAATTACCCTCTTCAAGTTGCAATGATGCTACACAGCAGTACCTTGTGTTCACGGCAAGTGAAGAGACTGGTTTGGAAAGATCTACTGATCCGGGTATAAAGAATGACTCCGAGACGGCAGTCTTACCATTTGTCCTGATCTCTTCTGCAGTAGGATTACCGTTACTCTCAATAAAGTAGAATTCCGCGCTGACGAAACTGTCGGAGCAACCCTGGACCTCAAACTTTCCGTTCAGCGTTACCGATGAGAAGGTGATGTCGGAGACGCTGATATCCGTGAAGGTTACACTGAAGGAAGGGGCAACCGGATTAACCGTGACAGGGCATTTAACGCTCTTGTCACCGGCAATGACCGTAATGAAAGTCTCACCGGCAGAGACACCGGTCACCTTGCCATTTTCATCTACTGAGGCGACATCTGTGTTATCACTTACAAAAGAAACAGGGTTGAATGCACGGGCCTCTTCAGGGAAGATGGTCACCTCAATGGTGACATCACTTCCGGCTTCTATTACAATCTCAGACAGACTCACCTCTATACTCTCTACCGGAACCACTTCTGCAGAAACCGTGATGTAGCATATGTCAGAAGCCTCCCCGCAGCGTGCCTCTACTTCTACTGCTCCAGCCTTGACAGCCGTCACAAGACCGGTTTCGCTTACGGTCACTTCACCTTTTACAGTAGTGTTTGGCTCCAGCGTTTTCCAGGTGACCTTCCCTTCTGCACCTTCCGGCAGAAGGACGGCTTCCAGTTGAAGGGTTTCCCCTTCCTTGAGTTCAACCTGGCCGGGCGTTACCACAAGTGACTCCACCTTTATCGAAGAACCGGAATTGGGATCGGGATCATCGGTTTTTCCGGGGTTCTGATTTTCAGGTTCCTGGTTGTCGGGTTCCGTAGCAGGTGCCGTGCAGGCAAAGGGAACAATCACCAAAGCAAGTAGAAGAAGGAGGACTCTGTTTTTCATCTTTAAGTTTTTTGCACACAAATTTAATAAATATTAGTTTATTTGCTATCTTAGCACAAACATACTTAGCACAAACTTAGCCCATAATTCGTATTTATGAAACCAATAAAGCTTATGTCCATCCTTTCCCTGCTGGGCCTGTTTGCCTGCGGTAGCGGGTATAATAACCTAAGTACAGAAGAATTTGCCAAGGCAATCGCTGCCGGAGAAATGGCCGTTGTAGATGTCCGCACGCCGGATGAATATGCCGCAGGGCACCTCCCCGGCGCATCAAACTGTGACTGGTTTTCAAAGGACTTCCTCTCAAACATGGAAGCCGCATATCCCAAAGGGACGCAGCTTGCAGTGTACTGCCGTAGCGGCAAGCGCAGCGCAGCCGCAGCAGCAAAGCTTTCCAAGGCCGGATACAAAGTGATCAATATGCTTGGAGGCTATCTGGCATGGACTCAGGAGAACAGGCCTGTCACGCAGTACGCTGTGGAGACCTTCATAACCGGCAGTGGCGCTCCTGTTGCCATAACCCTCATTAAGCACGGAACCCTTGCCTTAAGCTATAAGGGCCTTAGTATCCACGTGGATCCTGTTGCAGGGTTAGGCAAGCCCACAGACTATGCCACGGAGTTCAGTAAGGCAGATGTTATCCTTGTAACTCACGAGCACGGAGATCACTTTGACAAAGAAGCTATTGCCGCGCTCACCGGGGATAAGACTGAGCTCATTACAAACGCCCGCTGCGGGGAGATGCTGGGCTACGGAACAGTAATGGCAAATGGAGATTCAGCGGATCTTCCAAATGGCATTAAACTGGAAGCAGTTCCGGCCTACAACTACACAGAAGGCCATACAATGTTCCACCCCAAGGGCCGTGACAATGGCTTCATTCTCACCATAGACGGCCTTCGCATTTACATTGCCGGGGACACTGAGGACATTCCTGAGATGGCAGGAATCAAAGGTATTGACGTAGCATTCCTCCCGGTTAACCAGCCCTACACCATGACGGTGGAGCAGTGCGTCAATGCTGCAAAGATTATTCAGCCCAAAGTGCTTATCCCATATCACTTCTCCCAGACAGACATATCCGGCCTTCCGCAGCTTCTTCCAGGAATTGATGTGCGGTTAAGGGAGATGCAGTAACAGATGTCTGACCTCAGCTTTTCTTCACCCTTTTTGCGGAAGAAATAGCCCCCACGGGGCACACAAGCCGGCAGAGGTGGCAGCCAACGCACTTGGGCCCAATGAACTGAGGCTTCCGGGTTTCCTCGTTGAAAACCAGTGCCTGGTGACCGCCGTCAGCGCAGGAGATTGTGCAGCGGCCGCAGCCAATGCACTTGGAAGTGTCAAACTTTGGATATACAATAGTGGTGCGGTCAAGGTCTGAGGGAAGGCGGAATGAAGGCAGAAGCTCCCCAACAAGGTCTGAGAGTTTCTCAACGCCCCTATCTGCCATATAATTCTGAAGGCCAAGGATGAGGTCCTCAATGATGCGGTAGCCATATTGCATTACGGCCGTGCACACCTGAACATTGCGGCAGCCAAGCTGGATGAACTCCAGTGCATCATGCCAGGTTTCTATGCCACCTACACCACTGTACTGGATGTTTTTCATCATGGGGTTAAGGACCATGGAAAGGATATGCCTCAGTGCAATTGGTCTCACGGCCCTTCCAGAATAACCGGATCCGGTCTGGTTGCCGCTTACCTCCGACCCATCTCCCATGGTGATGCTCTTGATAGTGTTGATGGCCGATATTGCATCTGCTCCGGCAAAGTATGCTCCCATTGCGGGGCCGGAGATGTGAGCGATGTTTGGCGTCATCTTGGGAATGACGGGGATAGAGACGCTGCGCTTTACATATGCGGTAAAAAATGTTACCAGTTCAGGGTCCTGACCTACGTCACTTCCCATACCAGCCTCACGCATCTGAGGGCAGGAGAAATTGAGCTCTACTGCATCACAGCCGGCATCTTCTGCCATTTTTGCTAGCTCTATCCACTCCTCTTCCTTCTGTCCCATGATGGAGGCAATGATAACCTTATTGGGGTAATTCTGCTTGAGGCGCCTGAGAATATCAAAATCCATATCCACGGGGTTCTCACTGAGCTGCTCCATGTTTCGGAATCCGTAGAAGTCTCCCTTCTTTCCGCTCTGGTACACGGCGTCAAAACGGGGAGATACCTCCTTTATTTCCTGCATGCAGATGGTCTTGTAGAAAACTCCGCCCCATCCGGCTTCCAGGGCACGGGCCACCATCTCATAGTTAGTGCATACGGCAGATGAAGCCAGGAAGAAGGGGTTCTCACAGCGGATGCCGCAGAAGTCAATTTCAAGGCTGGGAAGCGGCCTTGTGGGTGCTTCCGGAAGCTCTTTTACTATCTCGCGGATGCGGATGGGAAAGTCGTAGTGGATGCAGGCTTTCTCTGCTGCTTCAAGCTCATCCTCAGAGCAGTCTTTTACCCATTTGCGTGCAATGGCCTGGTTGTCAAAACGGATGGCACGTATGGCTCTTGCGGGATCACCGCCCTTGCAGGCTTTGCTGCAGGGTGCATCTGCGCATAGCAGACAGCGTGAGGCTTCTTCAAGGATATGCATAGCTATAGTTTTAGATGCACTAAGATAAGCATTTTTTTAGTAACTTCGCAGAAACAACTGAATTTGATATGATTAGGTTTAAACTTTTCCTTGTTTCACTGATTGCCATGGTTTCTGTCACCAGTTATGCCCAGGAGCAGCCCGGTAAGGCCGTTCTGGACAATATTCATGCCCGTAAGAGCATGCGTACGTACACGGATGAAGATGTTACCCCTGAGCAGGTGGAAACCATCCTGAGGGCTGCTATGGCGGCACCTTCAGGGATGAACGCTCAGCCCTGGCGCTTTGTTGTGGTAAGGGAACAGGCAACCAAGGAAAAGCTTGCCGGCGGCTTCAACAAGATGATTGCAAAGGCTCCCGTTGTGATTATCGTGTGCGGTAAAACCACAGGTGCCATGGGTAAGGAGAACCGCAACTGGACCGCAGACTGCGCCGCCGCTACGGAGAATCTCCTTCTGGCCGTTGAGGCCATGGGCCTTGGCGCCGTATGGACCGCCTGCTATCCCTATGATGAGAGGATGAATACCACAATAGAGGCTCTTGAGCTTCCGGACAACGTGAAGCCGTACTGCATTGTACCAGTTGGCCATCCCGGCGGCAAGGAAAAGCCCAAGGACAAGTGGAAACCTGAGAACATCCACTTTGAGAAGTGGTAATGAACCACCTCGGGGAAATAATCTCTCTTGGCGTAGCCGTTTCCTGGACCATCACCGCCTGGTTTGCCGCCAAGGCAAGCCAGAGGGTTGGCGCAATGGTCACAAACGTGCTCAGGCTGGTCCTGGCCGCGGTTTTTCTTGGGATAATTCTTTGGGTTACCATTGGACATCCTTATCCAGTTTATGCCGATAAGAACACTTGGATCTGGCTGGGACTGTCTGCCCTGGTTGGATATGTCTTTGGAGATTATTGCCTTTTTAACTGCTACCTTTACATAGGTCCCAGATTCGGTCAGCTTCTTATGACCCTAGCGCCGCCAATGGCTGCAGTTGCCGGCTGGATAATGCTTGGGGAGACGCTGGGCTGGAAGGCAATCCTTGCCATGGGAGTTACGCTCCTTGGTATTGCTATTTCCATACTTAGCCGTGACGGCGGCCACCATTTCAAGCTGGACTTGCCGCTCAAAGGCGTCCTGCTTGGGATAGGGGCTGGAATAGGACAGGGCGTTGGGTTGGTGCTCAGTAAAATCGGCATGCAGTATTACGAGGCAGCTATCCCTGCCGGGGCTCCTTCCATGATGGAGGGAATGCTTCCCTTTGCGTCAACTATGATGAGGGCAATTGTGGGCGGTATTGGATTCTTTGCAATCCTGCTTCTTCAGAAGGACTTTGGTAAACTCAGAAGTGCCGTTAAGGACCCCGTAGCAATGCGGTACGCCTCCATCATCACGCTCTTTGGGCCTGTTCTTGGCGTGTCCCTTTCACTTATGGCTGTGCGCTATGCCAACGCCGGAATTGCATCAACGCTTATGGCCCTAACGCCTGTAATAATCATTTTCCCGGAGGTCCTTATTGAGAAGAAGCGCATCCGATTCAAGGAGATTGTGGGCCTTGCGGTAACAATTGCGGGTGTGGCGCTGTTTTTCCTGCTGTAAAGAATACCAGCCAGGCTAGAGCGCGTCGCTTTTTTTATCCAAAATCACTATCTTTACAAAAACAAGAGCACAAGACACAGAAAATGGCCAATAATACCACACAAAAGCAGGCAGCAAGGCAGTTTGTCCAGGACTGGTCTGGGAAGGGATATGAGAAGGGCGAGACCGCCCGTTTCTGGATTGCACTGCTGCAGAATGTTTACGGAATTCAGGATGCCACCAAGTTCATGGAATTTGAACTTCCTGTAAAGACCATCCTGAAGGAGAAGGGCGCAGACTTTATTGACGGGTATATTCCCACCACTAAGGTCCTCATTGAGCAGAAGGGCTCCAAGGTGGATCTTACGGCCAAGTACCGTCAGTCCGACGGCTCTGAGCTTACTCCATACCAGCAGGCCAGGCGTTATGCCGCCGGTCTTCCTGTTTCAATGGCTCCTCGCTGGATTGTCGCTTGCAATTTCACTACGTTTGAGGTTCATGACATGGAGCGTCCAAATGATGCTCCTGAGGTCATTGAGCTCAAGGATCTTGAGAGGGAGTATCACCGTCTCGGTTTCCTTGTGGATGATTCTAATGTTCATCTAAAGAAGGAGCTGGAAGTCAGTATCCAGGCCGGTGAGATTGTGGGTGTCCTTTATGACAAGATTCTTGCCCAGTATAAGGACCCTGCTAATCCCGAATCCCAGAAGAGCCTCAACAAGCTTTGTGTCCGTATTGTATTCTGTCTTTATGCAGAGGACGCCGGTATCTTCGGGGCCAAGGATATGTTCCATGATTATCTGGAGCAGTTCACGGCCGGGGAGCTTCGTGAGAAGCTTATCAAACTGTTCCGCATCCTTGATACAAAGCCGGAGGACCGTGACCCTTATGAGGACGAGAAACTCCTTGCATTCCCGTATGTGAACGGCGGCATGTTTGCCGGGGAGATTGAGATTCCCAGGTTCAATGAGGAGATCAGGACGCTGCTGCTTCAGCGCGCCAGCGACGACTTTGACTGGAGCGCCATCAGCCCTACTATCTTTGGCGCCGTGTTTGAGTCTACTCTTAATCCTGAGACTCGCCGTTCCGGCGGCATGCACTATACCAGCATTGAGAACATTCACAAGGTAATAGACCCTCTGTTCCTGGATGATCTTAAGACTGAGTTGGCCGATATCCGTGCCACTTCCGTGACTAAACTGAAGAGGGAGAGGGCTATTGCTTTCCAGGAGAAGATTTCAGGGCTAAAGTTCTTTGACCCGGCTTGTGGGTCGGGTAATTTCCTGACGGAGTCTTATACCAGTCTCCGAAGGCTGGAGAACGAGGCTCTCCGTATTATTTATGGTGGTGACCGCGTGATTGGTGAGATGGTGGATCCTATCAAGGTTTCCATCAACCAGTTTTATGGGATTGAGATTAATGATTTTGCCTGTTCTGTGGCGCAGACGGCACTGTGGATTGCGGAGAGTCAGATGATGGCCGCAACGGATGAGATTGTGGGGTTTAATTTGGATCCGCTGCCGCTGAAGACGTATACCAATATTCACGAAGGGAATGCCCTCAGGATGGACTGGAACGATGTTGTTCCGGCTGGGGAGTTGAATTATATTATGGGGAATCCACCCTTCTTAGGGCATCAAAACCGGAGTGAATCTCAGATTGAAGACATGGATGTTGTTTTCCTGGGATTTGAAGCCTATGGAAAATTGGATTATGTCGCAGCTTGGTATAAGAAGGCCGCAGACTATATACAAAGGACGAAGATTAAATGTGCTTTCGTTTCAACTAACAGTCTTGTCCAGGGAGAGTCTGTTTCAACTTTGTTTAAGCCATTAAAGGAACTCTTGAACATAGAGTTATTGTTTGCGTGGCGTTCTTTCGTATGGGATAGTGAGGCTAGTGAAAAAGCTCATGTGCATTGTGTTATCATAGGTTTCCATTATGGAGGTTCTACTGAGAGAAAAACAATTTATGATAAGGATGGAGCACATCAAGCGGACCACATAAATGGTTATTTAATTGATGGTCCGGATGTGTTTCTGGAAGGAAGAGGGAAACCTAAGTTTATGAATCTTCCGGAAATGACCAAGGGAAGTCAGCCAACAGATGGCGGCAATCTCATTTTGAGCGAATTTGAAAAGGAAGAGCTTATTTCTGCATATCCCGAGGCCGGTCATTTTATAAGACCATATATTGGTGCTGATGAATTCATTAAAGGTACTAAGAGATATTGCTTATGGATGAAGGGTGTATCACCCGCATTATATAGAATCATCCAACCAGTACGCGAAAGAATTGAAAAGGTTGCAGAGATGAGACGCAAGTCTCCTACTAAATCTGTTCAACGTGATGCTGAAATTCCTTCTCTATTTACTCAGATTCGTCAGCCAGTTAGCGATTACCTCGTAGTACCTGAAACATCTTCCGAAAAGAGGTATTATATCCCAATGGGATACCTGTCACCGGATATTATTTGTAGTAATTCGATTAGATATATCCCGAATGCAACTCTTTTTATGTTCGGGATCTTGACTTCTTCGCTTCATATGGCATGGATGCGTGTGGTGTGTGGTCGTCTTGAGATGCGTTATCGTTATTCTCCTGCTGTTTACAATAACTTCCCGTGGCCTGAGCACTTGTCGGAAGCTAAAAAACAGAAGATAGAGCAAACGGCACAGGCTATCCTTGATGCCCGTGCGCTCTATCCGGACAGTAGTCTGGCAGATCTGTATGATGATCTTACTATGCCGGTAGAACTACGCCGCGCCCACCGTGCCAACGATGCTGCCGTCCTGGAGGCCTACGGCTTCCCGAAGGACGCTAGTGAGAGCGATATCGTCGCCCGCCTCTTCAAAATGTATCAGGACCTCACTACTAATCTTGAATAGGATTCAGAAATCTGCCTCCAGCAGTTCTTTTCCCAGATTGTGTATATGCTCCAGAATAGCCTTCTCCCGCTCGAGAGAAGGTTTTTTGAATCCATTTATGTAATTGCGTAGAAGAGTTGCGTTGATGCCGGCATAGCGTGCAAACTCAGCAATGTTGATCTCTTTATGGGTAAGAAAGAATGCCTGCATCGCCGTCGGCTGGGCATCATCATAAAGAAAACTCTCAAAACTGATATCTTCATCAACATTCCGCCAATGGAGCCCATCAAGACCGATTGTAAACTGCTCCCGCTCCGAGGCAGATGCCGCCTTGAGACGAGGATACCAGAGAAGGGATTGGCTATGCACCTGTCCATTCTCGTCCCGACCATAAATCTGGTCCTTTTCAAACCATATCTCCTTGATCAAACCCAATCTTACGCCTAGGTTCATTCTTCTTCTCTTCAATCTTCTCTGCCAGTTGGCCGATAGCAATATATAGGGAATCAATGTCCCGGCGGACATCTTCCGAGAGGTCACTGATGGCACCATTAGTTTCCTCTTGTTGGATTTGAAGCAAGTCTACTCTGGCTTTTAGCTCTTTCAGTTCCGAAGATAAGGAAGAAGAAGTCAAAAGGTACTCACGAATCTTTAGGAAGGCGCGCATAATGCTGATATTTACTTGAATGGCTGTTTCACTATGAAGCACCGATGAAAGCATTGCCACTCCTTGCTCTGTAAATGCATGTGGTAGTTTTCGAGTACCACCCCAACTTGATATCACATTTTGTGATTTCAAGTTTGTAAACTCCTTTAAATCAAGCTGAAACATAAAATCTGAAGGGAATCTATTTATATTTCTTTTCACAGCTTGATTAAGATTCCCGGTCGTCACGTGGTACAACTTTGCCAGATCAAAATCCAGCATCACCTTTTTACCTCTAATCTCGTGGATGAGGTTTTGAACAAGAACTAATTCATCACTCATATAATAGCCTCCATATCTTTCCACTTGAACATATGTTCGCGTGCCTACAAAGGTATAACATTTCTGGCAATATTTGCGAATTATTGCCAAAATATATACATTTGCAGAAAAGAACAACACAATGGAATATCACGTACAGATAACTCCGCTTATGAAAGCCGTATGCCAAACCTTGATAGAAGAATGTGAAGGTGTTGATTATTGCATTGTCCAGCAACCTAAAAACCTAATTGTAGAGGTTTCTAGGAGTGATATTGAGCAAACAGTGTTAGTGCTCAAAAAGCACTTCCCTGACGTGGTGGATATCAGAAAGGCTTATCTTATGATAGAAGACCTCCACGATTTCATCCTGGTAAAGCCTTTCACCTCGGAGTCTCCGGTGATTCAAGAAGAAGGCATTCCGGTCCCCACCATTGAGAAAATGATGGTAGACCGCATTTCTGATAAGGAGTACGGCAAACGCGGCCTGGAGGATTCTGTCCAAATGTATCAAAGGATAATGGAGACATACTCCGTAAACACCTCCCGTCTATTGCGCTATGCCGCCAGAAAAGGCAAAAAGGAGGAGGTCAGTGAGATTCTGTCTCAGATAAACAAAAATAGAATTGACACCATCAAGGCCATCTGCCAGGTTCTTTCAACTGCTCCTGTGCTTCGCGCCTGGGTGTTTGGCTCCTTCGCCCGCATGGAAGAGCGGCCTGACAGCGATATCGATATATTGATCACATTGGACAAATCTGCACACATTGGCTTATTTGCTTTCTCCGAACTAGTCAACCAACTAGAATCCGCCGTAGGCCGGGCCGTTGACCTTGTACCAGAAGATGCTTTAAAGCCCTATGCGCGTCCTTATGTAGAGAAAGATAAAGTCCTTGTGTATGAGAGAGCCTAGCAGAGATAAAGGCCGTCTAGAAGACATTATTGAAGCGGCAGATTACGTTTCCTCATTTACGCGTGGACTGGATTACGAAGGTTTTGTGGCCGACAAACTCCGTTATTTCGCAGTGTTAAAGAACGTTGAGATTATTGGTGAAGCCACTTATATGATAACACCTGCCTTGAAAGAATCTCATCCTGAAATTCCTTGGGAAAAGATAATCAAGATGAGGCACGTTTTAGTTCACGGCTATTCCTCAATTCTGCCGGAACTATTATGGGATACGGCTATCAACGATGTCCCAAAGTATAGGGAACAAGTTTGTTCATTGCTAGATGAGATTAATGACCAACAATACCACTAAATAGCAGGTGGATAGGCAGTTGTCCAGGATTGGTCCGGGAAGGGCTATGAAATGAATACCTTCTGAAAAGAGCATTGAACAGCTACTACCCGGTAGTACCACGTCAATACCTACTATTAGCCGCCACTACCCGGTACTACTCGAGAGTGGCGGCTAATGCACTTTATCGGATGCTTACGGACTTCAACCCTTATCCGCATACTATAATGGATTTGATAACAAAAGAGCAGAGTTCATATTGAACCCTGCTCTTTGACATTTAGTTAATCTGCAAAGCCTTTAGGTAGAATGCTTTACTTGAAGTCGATTGTTTGAAATCTATTCTTAACGAGCCCTGGTAAAGCTTATCGAATGCTATTTTCTGAGCTGACGTAGGAGTTCCTGTTTTAGAAACCGCTACGTCTTCAGCGACTTTGTTTCCTCCAACATAAACATCAATCGTTACGGTACTTCCAGTCGCTTTACAGCATGTTAAAGTTACGCTTTCGATTCCAGCAGTGTAATCTGATGAAGTCAAAGATAGAGAAGTCATCGCACGATTATTCGAGGCACCAATTTGATAATGATTTGTGCTCCCTCCTACCCATGACAGATAGTGTGTCGATGATTCCCAAGTAAATGCATGCGTCCACGACATTGTCAGCAGCCCAGAAGTCCAGCTCTTTGTGGCCCCTGCATCACTTAGATCGCCACTGGCAAGAGAATGAGTCCAGGTAGCTCCTTTTACGATACCGCCACCCTTATATGCCTGTTTAAGGCTTATAGGAATATTGATACCGTCACGAGATACAGTTACAGTAGCAGCATAGTCATCACCAGACTCATTATCCTCGACAACGTTTACATCAAGGTAATACTCATTTGTTGAACCATTCCTGGTAATGTCTGCCTCAAATTTTGCAGCATCAGTGCCAGTTATAGCCACATTGCTGGAAGTGAGCTCATAAGTTGAAGTGATAGTTATTCGTTTGATTTCTGTATTTGTATAATCATCCCACACGAAGTTGAGGGGGGAAGTTGATGAGGCTTCAAATACAGATGCATTTTGAGAAACATTTATTGTCTTGGTAACCGAAGGATTTGATGCGGAAACAAGAACAATTGTACCTGCCCGCACCGCACATGTGTGATTAGCCGTAACGGTATAAACAATATCTCCACCATCTGCAATAGCCTCAGAGACACAACCAGTCACTCCAGAAACCGTAACATCATCTACAAAATTAGAAACTGTGTACGTTGCTTCTGCATCAACAACACCGATTGCAGCGACTCCTGAAATATTTTCAGCGTTGATACGAGGAGTAAGATCAGGTGCTGCAATGGATATAGACCCCATGGCAAGGTTACCCGTGGCCTTGGTGAATGTCATTTTGATATAGCGGTATGTACTATTGCTATTGGCAACCAGAACGGGATCAGGCGTCTCTTCTACATTAGACCCATGAGTAAATGACGGAGTCGCAATTTCAGTGTAAGACGTCCCGTCAGCTGAACCATAAACTTTTAATGTGGAAGTCGGAGTACTTCCGGTATTATATAAAGCGACAATAGATATATCTCCAAAAGCGCTCTTAGTTGGAATAATAATCTGATCATTAGTAGCATCAAATTTTAAAGTACTACCAAAGAAATAGGAGGCATTCGCCGTGTAATAATCTGCACCTGTTAATTCCACGAACTCCACATTATTACGTGTTTTGAAGTTGATGGTTGCCGGGATGTCATATCCAACCAGCTCGCGGTTACAGGTTGCACTTTCAAGATTCAAACCAAGTCGTTTAACCTTTGCACGCTGAAATTCTTTAGCAGAGGAAATGGTGTACTCATAAGTTGCAGCATTCGTCTCCAGTGTAACAGTCCCGGTATAGCTGCCAGGAGCTAGGACCATATAGACTTTTTTAGCGTTTGAAACACTTGTTGCATCTCCCACCGACAGGCCAGTTACAGATGTGGTTACGCTTGTTCCGGTATATCCAGAGATGCTCAGAGTGGATTCAAGGTTAGAAACATCAACAGTTCTTAAATCGAAAGAGAATGAACCAGCAATACTACTGGTAGACTCAAAAGTAACGGATTTAATACTTTCTGCTGCATATTCACCTGTGGAAGAGAAAATGTCAAACTCCACAATACCGCCAAGGTTGTAAAAATGTACTTTTGATGTTTCATCGATGGAGCTTTGAGCAGATACCGCGGCGGAAATACCGAAAGGTTCTGCAACCATCGGCATGGCCGAGGCGTCAAAGGAAGTGCCATCCTGGGTCTGATCTGCAGGAATCTGCATTGTAGTTGATGGCGTTGTGTCTTTTGTCCCGGTATAGGGATACATGGCATAAATAGGGTCATCTACTTCCAACGCTCTATAACTGTGAATAGTGAACGTCACAGGATTAGTGCTTGCATCAACAGTACTCTCATTATTATATGAATACGCCCCATTACCTCCGGTATAAAGGGCCCAAGTATTCAGCTTATCGGTGCTTTCCCACTGAAGGAAAAGGCCGTTTGCATCTGAGTTCAGGATAGACTTCGTATCCTTATCTGCATTCGAAGCATCACCATTAGATACGACAAAAGTATACTCGAATGTTTCAGCGGGCTCTTCAGTCGGGTTATCAACCACAACATTCTCGTCTGTCTTCTCAATTTGTGCTTCCTTTGCGCAGGAAAAAATAGCACCTGCACATGCTATCACAGTCAAAAATGATAATAATCTCTTCATAGTACGGCAATTTAAAGAAGGTCAACATCTCCATCGTCTTCGCGGGGCATGTACTCTGTCCCGTAAACGACATTAAGTAAAGGGCTATTCACCTGCAAAATTGAATCCTCGAATCGTACCACGAGGGTTTCTGTCTCGGGAGACAGATAAGTTAGTTTTTCTTTGTTCATAGATTTATGGATTTAATGGATTTAATTGTTTGATAATCGGCATTAGATGCCCGATCGGGTCGGGCATGACACGCAACAGAACGCACTTCACCCGCCCTTAGTATGTGG
>ONXC01000014.1 GCA_900321715.1 uncultured Bacteroidales bacterium
GATTTAATGGATTTAATTGTTTGATAATCGGCATTAGATGCCCGATCGGGTCGGGCATGACACGCAACAGAACGCACTTCACCCGCCCTTAGTATGTGGATAAGGGGAAATATCGGCCTTATAACTCCCCTAACCTATGAGTCAGAGGCAGTTACGTATCGGCCCTATTTTTCTTTCAGAAAGAGGCTGTTTTTCCCTTGCTTTTGTAGTGCAAAAAAGGTATCTTTGTACTTCGGTTAGTAAAGACGGTAGCAATGACATTGTTTAACACTCCATATGTATGCCCCCAGAAGTCATTCTGGGGCATTGTCTTTATTAACTCCGAGCATAGGGCAACAACACAAAAGTCCAATACAAAATGAAAGAAAAACAACTTTACGAGGCCCCCTGGGCCCAAGCCTTCGTAGTACAACCCGAAGGTATGATTTGCACCAGCGATCCGCTGGAAATCCTGGCTACAACCGACCCCTTGCAGGGATTTGAGGAACAGGCTATTATTGATGACGCATCAAGCGCCCTGTGGTGGTAATCTTAAAAACTGAATGCCTTATGAAAAAGTCTTTATATGCCATCGCAGCCCTCGCTCTTGTTCTTCTCGGCTGCTCCAAGAAAGAATTCAATGAGACCTTCGCTCCCGGAGACGTTGTAACCGTCCGCGCTCAGGTCAATGACACTTACACCAAAGTCGCCGCAGACAATGCAGGTACTTTCTCCTGGCAGGACGGTGACAAGATCACTATCCTCAACAACGAGAATGCTCCATTCGAGTTCGCTACGGTAAAGGGCGGCACTGACGCTGCTTTTACAAGCACTTCATTCAGCGGAGAACTTGGCACTATCGCCTACTATCCTGCAAGCGCTAGCCACACCAATACTGTGTTCAACCTCGCTTCCGAGTTTGAATGGGTAGAGAATGCCAGCAATATGCCTATGATCGGCACGGTCAACACTTCTGAAAAGAAGGTTTCCTTCAAGACCGCCGGCGCCGCAATCAAACTCGTTTGCTTCAATGTCCCCGCCGATGCCCGCAAACTTGTTGTGAGTTCAGACAGCAAGAACCTTTCCGGTGCTATGACCATCTCAACTGGTTCAATCCAGACCGCTGATGGATCAAATGCCGTTTCCATTACTTTTGCAGCTGGCCACCCTACAAATATGGTCTTCTACATCCCCGTTCCCACCGGTGAACTTGGAAAACTCACCTTCGTTATGAAGGACGACTCCGATGTAGCCGTTTCCCATGCACAGACCACCAAGGGTCCAATCACTATGACCCGTCAGCACATTGTTGCCGCCCCGGCACTGAACTGCAGTCCTTATGATCTTCTTCTTCTTGAAACGTTCGATGCCCCTGGCGATAAGACTGAGACAGTCTCAGCATATAACAGCGCTAAGGCCGGTCAGACAGTCTATTCAGGTGCTATCATTAACTATTCTATTGGTTCAAACACTAATACGAAAGTATATCAGAATGAAAATGAAGAAGGCGGGACCAATCAATCAAATTTTGCTGGTGGCGCCGAACCTGGAGAATTATTCCTCGCAAAAAAGGC
The DNA here is from genome assembly GCA_900321715.1 of uncultured Bacteroidales bacterium. Taxonomy (GTDB): domain Bacteria; phylum Bacteroidota; class Bacteroidia; order Bacteroidales; family UBA932; genus Cryptobacteroides. Next base: position 1,554 of record ONXC01000014.1, read on the forward strand.
TAGCTCAAATAATGGAGAGTTTATCATTTCTGGTATTCCCGCAAAGGTTTCCAGTTCATTGAAATTAACCTTCAAGAGCAATAAGAACTCAACAACCTACGTAGATGTTACTTCTGACACTGGTATTACATTATCTGCGCAACAAGCGAGTGAGACTTCACCTTATACCATTTCCTATGATATTACAGTTTCAGGTAGTTACGCATCAGAAACATTCTCTCTAACATTCTCTAACGGTAGCTCATCTAATACTAGAATTGATGATATTATTATTACCACTACCCAAGAATCATTTACAGCACCTACTCTCACACCTGATGAAGTTGAATTGGTAATTGATAAGGATGGAGGTGATGACAGTACAAGTTTCACCTACTCAAATCGCATAGATGAAACACCCGTAGTAGCTATTGTTGAAGCTGGGGCCAGCTGGCTTACCGCTGTCATCACCGGCACATACCCCTCATATACTCTGACAGTATCAGCCGCAAAGAACACTGGTGAAGCCCGTTCTGCAAAAGTAACGTTACGTGCTACAGGAGTATCAAAAGAAATCAATGTATCCCAAGCATCAAGCATAGTTTCTACTCCTGATCCTATTGTAATCGACTATAACCTTGCAGGTTTCCCCTCTTCATATGGGACGGCAAATAAGTTCACTGCTTATACTTTTGGCGGATACAAATATATGATACAACAGGTCTACAAGAATGGAGAGAAGATGCAATGGCGCGCTGCTGGCAATTCCAACGGAACAGGTATTATCTACAATTCAACTGCTATGCCTGCCGGCATCACCTCAATAGTTATTGTATTTGACGCCAGCGATAGTAATAAGAATCATACCGTCCAGATTGGAGATGCGGAGAATCCTTCTTCTGCGACTTCCATCACTCCTTCCAAATCAGGTACTACCTATACTTTTGCAGGTGATGGTACATCAAAATATTTCGTAATTACAAATGGAAGCGGAGCAGGCTATGTATCATCCATAACCATTAACTTCGAGTAATCGTTTAAAACTCTATTCTTAAGCGGGCAGAGAAATCTGTCCGCTTTTTTGTGCTTCGTGTGGCCGTGGGCGCTTTCGGGTTACAAGCCACCCTTGGTATACCAGCGGCACGAAAATTCCCCCGCTCTTTGATTGAATAGTTCTAAATGGAAAAAGAGCATACCTCCAGAATGAAGGTCTGCTCTTTTATGCATAACAGAACCCTTAGGCTCTAACAATCTTGATGCAAATGTAAGAATACTTTCTGAAATAACAAGTATTTAAGATTCATTATTTGTAATTAACCTTGGTTTCCAGAAAGCATCCATCCTGATTATTGGCCATTTTTCAGGATGGGAAGGTGAAAAACTGGTTTCCATCCTGGAAAAGGGGGTGTTTTCATGGACGGTAAGGCCGTTTTCTGGTTACCGGCCCCCTGGAGGACAGCCAGGGACACAAAAATGGCGTTTTTCGTGTTACACGCTGCCTTCGGGGACAGCCACGGACACAAAAATGGCGTTTTTTGTGTCGCCAGCCGGCCCCTGGCGGCTAAAATCCTCAGCAACAGCACATTACAAAATTCTGATTGAGCGAAATGCACAACCAGAATTGTATAAGGAGTTGATAATCAGCCCGAAAGCCACCAGGCGTTATTCTTTTACGCAGCGGAGAGGGAGGCCCTGGTCACGGACAAAGCCCTCAAAGTCTACATCATCAGGTTCCCCTTCATTATAGTTGATAACCAAACCTGAGGCATTTTCCCCATAAACATGTCTAGTCCAATATGAACGATGGTTATAGTCAAAAACAACACTTAAATCATCACCATCACTTTCATTTCTAGCAAGTAAGCCCAGTTCCGGGAATCCGTTTGCAGAAGTATAAAAAGAAACAGGTTCACTTGTTATTTCCGCCTCTGAAGGTACCCTGTATCCTTGAGGGCAGGGATCCCATACCGTCTTTCGGCCACTGTCGCCACCCCAGAGCGTTGGATCCTGATTGATGGTACTGCCCGTACAAAACCAATCCCACGCACTTGCTGCGCCTTTGATGAAATGACTGGGATACTGAATTGAGTTTTCAAGGCCATGAAAGCCATTACCAAGCTGCATAGCATCTGAAAGCAGGGGATCTTTCCTTCCCCACTGGAAGTAGCAGTTGTCTCCAAGAGGCGGAAGAAACTTATTTCCGTTAATGGTTGTTTCTGACATCTCATTTTTCACCCAGATGAGAAAAGACCACAGGATGGTTCCTTTAGAATCTTTTATGGCAATAAGGGAACTGCCTTCAGAACTGCTACTTACCGTGAGGGTTGTTCCGGAAAGAGTACACGTTGCACTTCCCCATAATTTCTTAGCACTCTTTGGAGTGCCATACGGAGCACGCGTAAGAGTCCGCTGCCAGTTTTCGCCAATCATTTTTGGAGTCACATCAATCTCTACCTCTTTACCAACTGTCGTACAGAATGTATTTTGTGATCCATAATAGATAGCTGTTTTCCATGTCATTGCGTTGGCAAGAGATGCTACCTCCCTTATAATGCCCCTGGAAAAGGACTTCGTGGATGAAACAGTTCCAATCTGGCTTCCGGCATAAGATGTCAACGTAACGCCATCTGTAAAAGTGCAGGGTAGTGAAAGAATATAATACCAGGAATCAGGATTGAAAGTGCTGCCATCAGGCGCCGTAAGTGTTATTTCCTCTTCTGTTCCTTCTCCAGCTACCTCCGGGATACCTGCTGAAAAAGAGAAGCTGAACGTTCCGGCTATCTTTTCTCCATTATTACCCTTAAGAGTGACTGCGGTAACGCCCCGGCGGCCGGTTTTGAAGCGTATTCCTGAATAAAGGTGCTTGCAGGTAACGGTTGCCCCGGTCCCGCGGCCGGCGACAATAGCGGCAGCAGGGTCAAAACCACCGGCTACGGCAGTCTGGACCGCTGGAAGTGTAGCCGTAATTACATTACCGCTTTTCCCTGTGCTGGCACCTTGTGGATACACCAGCACCCAGGTTCCAAGATTTGCGGGAGCGGTGCCTTCAAACGTGGTGGATAGAGCCGCAGAAGCGTTCTGGCCAGTGAATTCATAGGCTGTCTCCCCTACCCATACGTCCACAACCTCACCTGCCGACCACAGAACCTTTGCCTTATTCTCGTGCGCTGGATCTGCAACGATTTGCACCTTGGTAGCGCCCTCGATTCCCGCAGTTATGGTATGCTTCACCAACCCGCCCGCTTCACGGGATTCCTCCTTGGTGCAGGCAACAAGGCAGAGTGCCAGAACGGGAAGGAAAATGTGCCTAGAACGGATCATAAGTGATATCTTCAATTACTACGTCAGTACCGGAAGGAGCTTCCAAGGTATAAAGGACAAACAGCGATGTAGCAATAAGTTCCCTGTGCTGCAACTGGATTGTTGCGCACAGGGGTGACTCATAGGGAATCTTTCCGGCGAGAACCATGCTACTTTGCAAGTTGAGTACTGATTTCCTTGGAGAAATTCTGTATGATGTTGTTGTGATCCTGGAAGGTCAGATACTGCACTGAGGCAGGCTGACCGCCGTTTGCTGCGCCATTGACGCGGCTGGCAATATCCTTTACCTGGCTTGCGTTGATAAATTCTATGCGGGGAATATAGCGCAAAGTGAACGTTTTCCAGGTGGCTTCGCTCTCTTCGGGGCCCTGGCTCTTGAAAGAAATCCTTACAGAAACAACCATATCAGGGATATCAGGATCAGTGATCACGCGCCTTTCATCGTCGAAGGGCAGGAAAATCTGGGGATCGGCCACATACTGAACCTCGTCCACCGTGGCATAGTTTGCCTCAGGATTGCTGTAGAAAAGGGAACTTCCGTAAAAACGGCGCCAATAAGTATGTGAAGTGGTTTCTCTTTTGACGGTCTGGGATCCTTTGATCTCCTGCTCACTGAGCCTGCTGCCGATGGTCTCAGGATAGGTATTCTCATACTTGATTTTGAACAAGGAATTGTTGTATGGCATCTTGAAGATTCTGAAAGGCGCCTTGGCGGCTCCGGGGACAGAGCCGGTGGATACTTTCTGGTCTTTGGAAGAAGTAGAGAGGGTGATGGTATTGTATTTCAGGGATGTAGCGTCGCGGAACCAGTCCGTGTATCCGGACTTGGAGCCCGGGTAAACACCGTAACTTACGCCAACGCTGCATTCCTCGGGATGGCCGAAGAGGTCTTCATTGATGACAATCTGGCCGATAGATGTGGGGTCGAAGAAGGAGATCAGGCGCATACCCAGCTGGTGAGGCGACTGGGAGATGTCGTATTCCGCTGCTTTCTGGCCATTATGATTCCACGCCATTTCAGTCCTGGAGTAGTATGTAACAACCGCTTTGTTAGCCCAGAAAGCATCTTTCACAATATACACTACAGGGTCTTGGGATATGTTCCAAAGGCCACGCCCGATCTGACCGGCATCGCCGTCAGCCTTGGTAAGAGCGTCAAACTTGAAATATTCCCTGGGAATGGTCACTTCAGGGACAGAGTGGGAGCGCTGGGACTTGATGAGGCCTTGCGTTGAGATAGTGGCGTCCAGGCCCAAATCCAGCTTGGCGTTTAATTCTCCCAGTTTTGACGCATCCGATGTGCCGTTCTTACCATATTCCTTAGCAAGATTGCCGGCAAGACTGGCTGCACATCCAACACCCAGGGATACCCACCCCCAGCCGGGGGCTTCAGCCGGGTTTCCCGTAATCTGCTCAAGGAAAAATTTATTCATCAAAAAACCGCTGGCACTGCCGCCGAGACTGGAGACAATTTTTCCCCCTTCAGTGGCCGAGGCTGCCTTCAGAGCATTCAAATTCATACTCCCCTTGAGATCTCCGCTGATGGTACCGCCAAGAACGGAATTCAGGATGACATTCTGAGAGTCAAACAGGTGCAGGCCGATAGTAATTGGTTTGTAATCGTCAAAGAACGACCTTCCGCGCATTGCCGAAAGATCCACGTCAAAGGCCCACCAGCCTTGTTCCGGAACAACACCAAGGTTTTCTCCAACTTTCTCGGTGAAAGCGGTGGTCCGGTACATGCCCGCCTTCTGAAGAAACACCGCATTGGCGGGGTCTTCCGGGTTCAGGTTGTGATTCAGCGGAACTGCAAACTGCGTGGAGTTGTGCTGAGCCTGACTGCCCTGGAAACGCACGTACCAAAGGTGGTCGTTGGCACCAGAAGGAGGGAGAAGTTCCTCAGGCCAGTAATAGAACACACGCATAACGCCAAGCTGGGTATTGTACAGGCCGAAATAGTTCAGATGCACACATTCCGGAGTCTTGATGCCGGTAGTGTTGAATACCAGGACCCATTCGTCCTTGTGCCGCAACATATTATCCATCTCTCCCTCAGGAAGATTGTTATGAGTTCCGGGGGTTGTGGTATTCCAAGGCAGCGGAAATTCCTTGACCGTGCAATTGTACTTACCGTTTGCGTTCTCGTATTTGGTTACCAGCGTGACCGTCTGGGCCGACCACCACTCCTTTTCCAAAGCCGTGTTCAATGACGGTGATTGACCGTCATTGAGACCTGTGGGAAGGCCGGAACGCTGGGTCAGGGTAAGGTTGGCAGTGGCGCCGCTTTTCATCTTGATCTGCAGTTGGGCGGTTCTTATTCCGCTTAGGGATGGATCGGCCTTTACAGGGACGGAAAGCGCCATGCTGCCGCCGACGAGCCCCTCTTCCCGCGTTATTTCGCCCACCCAGGACGGAAGGTTCTGGACCTCTGCAATCTGGGTGTCTCCTATGCCGTCAAGCACAGTGGTAGCCACATAGTTGTCGTTGGTAACGTTAAGGCTGTATTCCAGAGTGCGGAAATCTACCCCCTCCCGCTCCTTATTGCAGGAAAACGGTATAAGGATAAGCGAAAGCGCAAATACGGAGATGATTCTTTTCATAACTGTAGTATTATGATTAATTGCGTTTATTCTCAATAAGTTTGCAATTTAGCGTTTTTGAGATTAAAATGCAAGAAAACGTGGCCGAATTACCATATATAGGCCCTTCTTTCCTTAGGAAGGTACAGCTTGCAGTTGCGGTCAACCCCAAAGAGATCGTACCATAGGTCACAGTTCATCACCACGCCGTTAACCCTAAGGCGGGCGTGTGAGTGAACGTCCTTTTCCGGGAACTGGGCAAGTTTAGTATCGCTGTACTGAACCCTCCATACATAGGCATAAGACTCGAAGAACTTCCTCAGTTGCTCCTTATAGGCTTCGCCGGTATAGCCATCGGCCTGAAGACGGGCCTTGTAGGCATCAAGGGCGGCGTGGAAACCTCCAAGGTCCGCTATATCCTCCGTCTGAGTGACATCTCCCTTGGAAAAGAGTCCGGGTTTACGCACGGGATCTATCTCAAGGTGGTTGTAGCAGGCCACAAGGTTATCACGGCGGTCCTCGAAGGCCATTTTATCGGCCACCGTCCACCAGTTGTCCTTGTTGCCGTACTTGTCATACTCAGAGCCGTTGGTGTCAAATCCGTGGGTAAGTTCGTGGCCGATAATCACGAACATCGCGTACTCATATGCCGCCGTGACGTTTTCCGGAAGGGTGGGCGGAAGCATCAACGCCGGATAGATGAACACGGCGTTACACGTAGGATCGTACATTGCGTTCATAAGGGTAAGGTCCGCGGGAATAAATTCATTGGTGGACGGTACCGCACAAGTAAGCATAAAACTGAACATATCCTTGCTGCCCAGAAGCTTGCCCTTCATTGCGGCAATGCCGCGGTTTCCGCGGTAAACGGCCTCGGCAAGGGTTTCGCAGTCGGTATACTTTGCCACGGCATCCATATACCACTGGTCCGGGTATGCCACGTTGAGGGCGCAGTAATCCAGTTTGTCAATGGCGTTACTCTTTGTGGTCTCGCTCATCCAGTCAACATTCTGGATGCGTTTCCTGAGGGACTCCTTGATTTCCCTGGTAATACCAAGATACTTGTCCTTGAATTCCTGGGAGAGGAAGGTATTGGCAAAGTGATATGACAGGGTATAGGCATTGGCAAAGGCAGCAGTATTCCGGGCATCTTCCTTAAGCTGCTCCTCAGAGAACTGGTCATAGTATTTCCAGCATTTGTCAATGATAGAGAGGAGTTCCTCCAGTGACTTCTGACCCATTAAGTCCCAGAAGACAGCCATACCCGGGTCTATCACAAAGAGCGAGGGATCAAACCCCATACCCTTTATGACAAGACTCAGGGCCGATCCTTCCTCCCCTGCCTTGGTCTGGGCAATGGGAACAAGCTTAGCTGGATCTATCTCTCCCGGAGGCAGGGGGACACTGGAAGACTCCAAAAGCGGCAAAAGATTACCCATAAGTTTGCCGTCCTTCCATACCAGACGCCATGCCTGGAAAAGCGTACTTCCCCACGCGGGGTTACCCTCGGCAATCAACTTTCCGATGGTGATGAAGGCTTCCTCCTTTGTCTGAGGCTGGGGGAAGCGAGCCTTCAGGACGTCAACAAACGCCTTGGATGCCTCAGGCTGCCCAGAAGCCGCCTCCTTGAGGCTGTAGAATTTTTCTATATCCGGGACCTTGGTCCGGAGCTCCTTCACGCGCTCCGCCATAGCCTCAGTCTGCGCATACATCCCGCCCACGGCACTCTTTTCAGGAATGGGCGTACTGCGGAGCCATGTGCCGTTGCAGTAGTCGTAGAAATTGTCTCCGGGCTTTATGGAGAGGTCCTTGCCGGCTTCAGCGCCGGTTGGCAGCGGAAGCGAATCCGTTGCAGACTGTGGTTCCTTTGCGCAGGAAACAATTACGATGGCAGCAAGGCCGGCAGTGAGGAGAGAGCGTAACTTCATATCTATCAATTTATTTCAATCGACAAATATAATAAAAATTCGCCCGTTCCCGGGCAACCAACCGCACAAAAATGGCGTTATCTGTGTCACCAGCCGGCCCGGGGGCACACAAAAAAGCCTCCCAGTTACCTGAGAGGCTTTTTTGTGACTCCAACAGGACTCAAACCTGTAACCTTTTGATCCGTAGTCAAATGCTCTATTCAATTGAGCTATGGAGCCGTTAGTTGGCCTTTAATTAGGCCTCCTTATTTTCAGCAGTGTAGACTTTCTCCCTGATGCGGGCCTTCTTACCGGTGAGGTCACGGAGGTAGAAGATACGTGCGCGACGCACTTTACCGAACTTGTTAACCTCAATGCTGTCAATGAACGGGCTCTGGTAAGGGAAAATTCTCTCTACGCCAACGCCGCTGGCAATTTTGCGGACGGTGAAAGTCTTTGTGAAAGCATCCTGACCGCTGATCTGGATAACCACTCCGCGGAACTTCTGGAGTCTCTCTTTATCACCTTCCTTGATTCTGTAGGTAACGGTGATTGTGTCACCGGCCTTGAATTCCGGGTAGGAAGCGGCTTTATCATTCTGGAAAGCCTGCTCTGCAATTTTTATCAAATCCATAATTTCTAAATCTCTTTATGCAACATTGCGGTTTGGCTCCTGACAAGAGGTTGCGTTGTTTTGGGACTGCAAAGGTAGTAATTTTTCTAAAAGTACCAAAACTTTTTTAAAGATTTTTTAGAAAATATTTTTCACCTTGTCAAAAGTGTTCTTGTCTTCCCTGGTAAGATCCGGCTGGAAACTGGAACTGCCCTTCATCTTTTCAAGCGCCTCCTTCTCTTCACGGGACAGTTTGTGGGGCACCCATACCTGGAATTTCACATAAAGGTCACCGTTGCCGCGGCCATAGCCCTGCACGCTGGGAAGGCCCTTCCCGCGCAGTTTTACAACGGTTCCGGACTGGGTACCGGGCTCTACCTTTACTTTATAACTGCCGTCCAGGCACGGGATGCTTACCTCGCAGCCAAGCATAGCGTCCAGAACGGAAATTATGCGGGTATGGAAGAGGTTGTTGCCGTCTCTCTGAAGTTGCGGATGAGGGACCTCGCTGATCACCACCAGAAGGTCTCCGTTCACGCCGCCGCGGGGAGCCGCATGGCCTTCTCCGCGTATTGTGAGTTGCATTCCGTCCTCTACGCCGGCGGGGATGGTCACCTTCACAAGTTCACGTTTTCTCTCAAGGCCGGTGCCGTTACAGCGCCTGCAGGGGTTGGAAATTATCTTTCCCTCTCCCTGGCACTGGGGGCACGTGCCGATAGTATATCCCACGCCGAAAAGGCTGCGGGTCTGCTGCCTTACGCGGCCCTGACCTCCGCAGGTGGGACAGGTTTTTATATCGGCCTCACTCTTGGCGCCGCGGCCGCCGCAATCCGGGCAGGGACGGGCCCTTTCAAGTGAGATTTCCTTCACGCAGCCGCTGGCAATCTCTTCAAGTGTGAGTTTCACGGACGTGCGGATATCACGGCCCCTGAGTACCCTGGTGCCGGATTCCTGCTGGCCGAAGCCGCCGAAACCGCTGCCGCCGAAGCCTCCGAAATCAAAGCCGAAACCGCCGCCGAAGATATTGCGGAGGAAGTCGTTGATATCCATTCCGCCGAAGTCGAAGCCGCCGGCGCCGCCGCCCATCTGCTCTGCGGCAAAGCCGAACTGGTCATATTTGGCCCTCTTGTCAGGGTCACTAAGGATGGAATATGCCTCTGCGGCCTCCTTGAAGTTGTCCTCTGCGGTCTTTTTCTCAGCGTCCGTGCCGTTTACCCAGCGGTCTGGATGCCATTTGAGCGCCAACTTGCGGTAGGCGCTCTTTATTTCATCGGCCGAGGCTTTCTTGTCTACGCCAAGGACCTCGTAGTAATCTCTTTTCTGTGCCATAACTTATGCTCCAACAACTACTTTGGCATAACGGAGGACCTTTCCGCCAAGGGTATAGCCGGTTTGGACCACGTCTATCACCTTGCCCTTCAGGGACTCTTCCGGGGCCGGGAACATGGTTACCGCCTCATGGAGCTCAGTGTTGAACTCCTCCCCTTTTGCCTCAATCTTCTCCAGGCCCTTGCCCTTGAGGTAGGACATGAGCTTAGTGAAGATCATCTGGGTGCCTTCCTTGGCGGCGTCACTGTCCGTGCTCTTCTGAAGGGCGTCAAGGGCAATTTCGCAGTCGTCCAGGATGGGCAGGAGCCCCTTTATGGTATCTGATGCGGCCGATTCCGTAAGCGCAAGCCTTTCCTCCGCGGTGCGGCGGCGGAAGGTGTCGAACTCTGCCATAAGGCGGATATAATCCGCTTTGGAATCAGAGGCCTTCTTCTCTGCCTCCTCTTTGGCGGCCTTCACCTCCTCAAGTTCTTCCTTCAATCCTTCTACACGCGCCTCCAGTGCGGCAAGCTTCTTGCCGTCTGCGGGCGCTTCCGTATTCTTGTTTTTCTTTTCTGCCATAGTTTAGTACTGATTGTGCCTCAGTACATATCAAATTGCCTGCCAAGCCCCCGCGTTATGACAATATGTCAGTTATGACATAAAGGGAGAATGGAAGTAAGGGATGCCATTTTCGGAGAACAGCCTGGCCGATACGTCCATTGGAAGGAAAAAGCCCTCTTCCCCCGTCTGTACCCATATATCGAAGGCCGCTACCTGAAGGATTCCCCCTGTATAGCCTATGCCGCTGATGCAGATGCACTCTGCATCATGCGCCATTGCCTCCACAAGGGCCCAGATCATATTGAAGCCCCTTACTATACCGTCCGGGAGCTTTGCTGAATCCGGCCCGCCCGGAAGGCCGTCGATGTGAACGGACTGCCCGTCACAGATGATGTGAATGTGATACTCCATAACTTCAAAGTTTTCCGTGAAGTTACGGCCGATGTCCCCGGCTCTCCAAATTTTGGCAAGGCTTGCCAAGATTTGGCAGATTCAAAAAAAATGCTAAGGGGCCGATAACAAAAAACGGCCGCCTGAACTGTCAGGCTGCCGTTTTGAACCTTTGGGCTGCAATGATTATTTCTTGCGGCTCTTGTATCTCTGATAGAACATATCCACACGACCGGCGGTATCCACAAGCTTCACCTTTCCAGTGTAGAAAGGGTGAGAAGTGTTGGAAATTTCCAGCTTCACCAGCGGGTATTCAACGCCTTCCACGGTAAGGGTTTCCTTAGAGGGAGCGCAGCTGCGGGTTACGAAGACTGTGTCATTGGACATATCCTTGAAAGCTACAAGACGGTAGGTTTCGGGATGAATTCCTTTCTTCATTTTACGTAAAAAAAATATAATTGTTAACAATTTTGGGCTGCAAAGATAGCAATAATCTTTGTAATTCCAAAATTATTTCATCCTGTACGGCTGGTCATCGTACAGAAGATATCTCTTTGCCTTGCGGATCCACTTCTGCTCCTCCAGTTTCACATGCTCCTGGATAACGTCAAACGGGATATTCTCCTTGAGGTACTGCTCCAGCACGGGATCGGCCAGTTTGGTCCAGAACCCGGCCTCGAACTCGAAGGCGGAATAGTGCTCCCGGAACCACCGCATGAGGTGAAGGGTGTGAAGGAGGCTGTGATACGGCTCCCCGGGCACCAGCATAATCTGGAAGCCCTGGCAGCGCTCCCCAGCGTATCGGCCTGCAGCCGGCGTGAAGGAGCATGGCCTGAGGAGAGCCCCGTGCGCCTGCGGAAGTTCCTCCGGGTGCAGAGGCTTCACAAACGGCGCCCCAATGTACTCGTACGGCCTTGCCGTGCCTATTCCCGGCGTTATTGTGGTGTTGTTCCAGAGCCCGCCGCCGCTGTAGAGGTAGGAGCTGAACAGCCCGGGGATGTCAGATGCCGGAGCAATGGTCCAGGGCATGAGCTGCCTGTTGGTATCCGTTGCCATGGCCGATATAACATGTATGGGAAACTTTGCCCCAATCTCCGAGGCATACAGGTTCACAACCTCTCCAAGGGTTAATCCGTGCCGATGCGCCAGTTTGGGCACATACATCTCCCCCGCCACGGCAGGGATGGTGCCTTCCACCACCCTGCCGGAGGGGTTGATATGGTCTACGATATAGAGGGACGGCGCCTCTTCACCAAGCAGCCGCAGCATTTCCATAAGCTGCATCACGTCCTTGGTGTAGTTGAAGTACCGCACCCCCACGTCCTGGATTTCCACCACTACGGCGTCCAGCCGCGCAAGGGCATCTGCTTCAAACACTATGTGATTGGTCCCTGGCGTGAGCTCAGCGTCCCTGGGGGTGAAAACCGCTTCAAGGTTTCCCCTCTCCCGGAACAGCTCCCACATCCATCGGCCCTTAGCCGTATCCCAGCAGTTCTGGGTGCAGAAACACCCAACCTTGCCGTACAGCAGCGCCTTGTCCAGCTGGTCCTCCAGCGGTGTTGTCCTGAATGAAAACATATCCGTCTATACGAAGGAGTGTTTGTGTCTCAAACCCATAGCCACCCTCGGCTTTGTAAGAGGGAGGGGCCCAAACTTGTTTGGGAGGGGTCGCGAAGCGACGGTTTGAGACACAAACACTCCTTCGGCATTTAACCTATTATCTTGTTAGCAACGGCAATCACCTCATTGCCAAGGGCCTCTGCGGCCTCCATGGTGGAAGCTTCTGAGTAGATGCGGATGATGGGCTCCGTGTTGGACTTACGGAGATGCACCCAAGTCTTGTTCTTCTCAAAGTTGATCTTCACGCCGTCAATGTCGTTGATGTTCTCGTTGGCGTAGATCTTCTTGAGTTCATTAAGGATCTTGTCAATGAGGGCATTGTCAGAGAGCTGGATCTTATTCTTTGCAATGAAGTACTGAGGGTAAGTCTTCTTAAGTTCACTCACCTTCATCTTCTTATGCGCAAGATTACTCAGGAACAGGGCAACGCCTACCATGGCGTCACGGCCGGCGTGGATGGCGGGATAGATGACGCCTCCGTTGCCTTCTCCGCCGATAAGGGCGCCAACCTTGTGCATGAGGGTGGTCACATTGACCTCACCTACGGCCGATGCATAGTACTTGCCGCCGTGCTTTTCAGTGACGTCCCTGAGGGCGCGGGTGGAAGAGAGGTTGGAAACGGTTGCGATGGGCTTCCCTTCCTTTTCGGCAAGCTCGCAGAGGTAATCGGCCACGGAAACAAGCGTATATTCCTCCACAAAAGGCTTTCCGTCTTCCTGGATGAAAGCCAGGCGGTCTACGTCAGGGTCTACTGAAACGCCAAGATCGGCCTTCTCCTTGACAACGGTCTCACTGAGCTCAACAAGGTTTGCGGGCAGCGGCTCCGGATTATGCGCAAAGTCTCCGGTAGGATTGCAGTTAAGGCCGATACATTTGACTCCCAGGCGCTTAAGGAGCCTGGGCATTATGATGCCGCCGACTGAGTTTACGGCGTCTACCACAACCGTGAACTTTGCGGCCTTGATGGCCTCAACGTCCACTGCGGGAAGGGCAAGGACTGCATCCAGGTGCTTATCCGTGAAGTCCTCTTCCTCTATCTGGCCAAGATTATCCACCTCTGCAAAGTTGAAGTCCTCCTTCTCTGCAAGGTCAAGGACAGCCTGGCCCTCAATGGCGGTGAGGAATTCTCCTTTGTCGTTGAGAAGCTTCAGGGCATTCCACTGCTTGGGGTTGTGGCTGGCGGTGAGGATGATTCCGCCATCCGCTTTAGCAAAGAGCACTGCCATTTCCGTGGTGGGAGTGGATGCGAAACCGCACTTTACCACATCTATTCCGCAGCCGATGAGCGTTCCCACAACAAGCTGCTCCACCATATCGCCAGACATACGGGCATCCTTACCAACAACAATCTTGTAGCGCTCACCGTTGGGCTGGGGCTTGCGCTGAGGCAGTGTGGCTGCATATGCGGCCGTGAATTTCACTACATCGATAGGAGTGAGAGAACCGCCGGGTTCTCCGCCAATTGTTCCGCGAATACCGGAAATGGATTTAATGAGTGTCATATTTTTTGGTTTTTAGGTTCAATTTATCATACAAATATATTAATTTTGCGCGCTTTAAACAATAGCTTCAATTATGAAAGGGTTTTGGACTGTTTTGATGTTGGTGTTTTCAAACGTTTTCATGACGTTTGCATGGTACGGTCACCTCAAGCTCCAGGAAATGAAGATTTCCACCGGATGGCCTCTCATCCTCATCATCCTCTTCTCCTGGGGAATAGCCTTCTTTGAGTACTGCCTCACCGTTCCCGCAAACCGTATCGGCTTCATGGGGAACGGCGGTCCGTTCAATCTCCTTCAGCTGAAAGTGATCCAGGAGGTTATCTCCCTCACCATCTTCACCATCATCGTCACCTTCCTTTTCAAGGGCCAGCCCATCCAGTGGAACCACTTTGCAGCGTTCATCTGCCTGGTCCTTGCAGTTTTTTTCGTGTTTTTGAAATAAAAAATTTGGAGAATCAGAATTTTTACGTACCTTTGCACTCCCAACGCATGCTGGGTTCGTATAACGGTTAGTACTCGAGATTCTCAATCTCGCAATAGGAGTTCGATTCTCCTACCCAGTACAAAAAGAGGTGACGCAAGTCTCCTCTTTTTTTGTTGTATACGTCGCAGGTGGGGTGGCTAAATGTCGCAGGTCAGACGCCGAACCGTCGCAGGTCTGCAAAATCGGCCGGACCTGCGACGGTTTTTTGCCCCTGAGGCCGATTTGCGTCGCAGGTGACAGCAAAAATGCAGACCTGCGACACTTTGGCCCGGGACCTGCGACACTTTACTCCGGGACCTGTGACACTTTACTCCGGGACCTGCGACACTTTACTCCGGGACCTGCGACACTTCGCATATTATTTCCTCTGCGGCGCGGAGGGAGGCGCCGGACCAGCCAGGGACATGGCACAATTCTTGAATCCTGGAAGGCCCGGAATGAATTGTAAATGGCTCTATATGCTTGTGCTGCTGATGGCAAGTGCCATCGGCCTGAATGCTCAGGAAAAGGTGGACACATCGGCCATAAAGCCAAAGCCTGTTCCGGTGACGGTCTCTCCCATCTTCCAAAACAGTATGGTCCCTTTCTTTCCGGTCCTTTCAACGGAGCATCCGGAAAGCAAAGAAGAACGTGCGGCCAGAATAAACCTGGAGACATATTGGCGTGTAATGAAATCCGTCAACCAGTCCCTCGCTCCTTTCACTCCTCCGCATCTTTCAAATACCCAAAAGGCCTTGCTGTTTGCCGGCAGGCTATTCCTCAACAGTCCCTACAAGTTCCCCCCGGGCACCGTTCCCGTGATGAACGGCTCCAATCCGTTTATGTATGTGGTTACGCCGGGGATGGCGCCTTACGAGAATCCCTATTCTCCTGAAGCAATCCCTCAATGCATCAGGACGGAACTGGATTTCAGCACCGGGACATACAGACAGGTGATGGTAAAGTGGGACGAATTTGAGAAAAACGCCGCCAGAAGTTTCGGCGGACCGTACAGGCTGGACCCTGTTCCAAAGTTCCGCTACAACAATTCAATGGACAATATTATCCCCTGATCCAATTATTTCCTCTGCGGCGCGGGCGACCTGCTTTTTTGGTTCTTTTTTGCTATCTTTGCCGTATGAAAATACTCCTATGCAACGATGACGGCTACAAGGCGCGCGGCCTGCACGTCCTGGCCCAGATAATGTCCGGTTTCGGGGATGTCCAGGTTGTGGCTCCCAAGTTCCATCAGAGCGCAATGTCCTGCGCCGTTTCCCTTGGCGTGAAGCAGCTCGCCTACAAGGACCTCCCTGAGGAGGGCCCTGGAAAGTGGACCTATCTTGACGCCACGCCGGCATCGTGCGTGAAATTCGGCCTGGAATTCAAGTATGATCACCGTGACCCGGACCTTGTGGTAACCGGCATCAACCACGGCACAAACGCCTCTACGGCTGCAAATTACAGCGCAACCCTTGGCGCCGCGGAGGAAGCCGCCATCAACGGCATCAAGGCAATAGGCGTATCCCTCTGCGATTTCCGCCCGGACGCAGATTTCAGCGCCGTGCAGGCCATGCTCCCGGAGATTATGAGAAAGGTGCTTGATGACTGGCCGGAGAACCGTCCCGGACTTGTCTACAACATCAACTTCCCGGCCGTTCCGCTTGAGGACATCAAGGGCGTGAAGTATGCCCGTCAGGGCTTCGGTCACTGGGAAAAGGAGTTCGAGGCCTGGGACGAAGGCAGCCTCGGCGCCCTCAACGACTCCTTTCTCTGGCAGCACTACCGCGTGAACCTTGAGGACGGAGAAAAGGCCGTGTTCATGAGAGGCACCTTCATCAACGATGACAATGATGCCGATACAGCAGACCACCTCCTCCTGGAGCAGGGCTGGGTAACCATTGCCCCCATCAACATCTTCATGACTGATATGGAGGAGTATCGCAGGCGTACTAAATGAAATACTACATCATAGCGGGAGAGGCTTCAGGGGACCTTCACGGGTCCAACCTCATGAAGGGTCTTTATGCAAAGGACCCTGATGCCCGTATCCGCTTCTGGGGAGGCGGCCTAATGAATGCCGTCCACAAGGAGCATGAGAGCGGTGAAGGCCTTGTGAAAGACTACCGAGAAGGCGCCGTCCTTGGCTTTGTGGAGATCCTTCTCAGCGCCCGCTCCCTGATGAAAAAGATACGGTTCTGTGAGGATGATATATCGGCCTGGAAACCGGACGCCGTAATCCTCATTGACTATCCCGGCTTCAACCTCCGGATTGCAGAATTTGCCCACAAGGCAGGCTTCAAGGTATATTATTATATAGTGCCAAAGGTGTGGGCCTCCCGCGAAGGCCGCATCAGGAAGCTCAAGGAGTACGTAGACAAGCTCCTCATAGTCTTTCCCTTTGAAATACCCTATTTTGAAGGGAAAGGCGTACCCGTCACATACGTTGGAAATCCGCTCATAGACGCCATAGAGGAAAGCCCCGCAATGAAGGAGTCAAGGGCCTCATTCCTTGAGCGCACCGGCCTCCCTGACGCCCCCTGGATCACCCTTCTTGCCGGCTCCCGCGGCCATGAGATCAAGGCCATGATGCCAGTGTTCATGGAACTGGCCGATAAATGGCACGCTGCCCACCCCGAAATGCATTTTGTGATAGCCGGGGCGCCTTCCCGCTCTGAGGCCGATTACGACCTTGGCGGCAGGGACTTCGTCCATCTTGTGTTCGGGGAAACCTACGGGGCGCTCCGGCATGCATCGGCCGCAGTCATCAATTCCGGCACTGCGTCACTGGAAGCAGCGCTTATCGGCACCCCTCAGGTTGTTGGTTACCGTATGGCCTACGGCACCTATGTTATGCTCAAAGACATGATCAAGGTGAAGTTCATCTCCCTTGCAAACCTCATCATAGACCGCGCCGCCTTCCGGGAACTCCTGCAGGACTACTTCACCGCCGACAACCTCTACGCGGAACTTGACCGCATCCTCACGGACTCTTCCTACAGCGCCCGCATGAAGGCCGATTACTCTCAAATCCGCCGCCTCCTTGGCGGTCCCGGTGCCTCCCTCCGCGCCGCGGGGGAAATTCTGATGGAAGGTAAGTAATTGATTATCAGAGCGTTGCGGGATCTTCTGGTAGAACTTTTTCTACTAGAAACCTCTATAAGTAACTGAGTATAAGCAAGTTAAGCTCCACTGCTAGGGGAGAAACAGAAAGGGAATTGCACAAAAAAAGAGGTGACCACAAAGGCCACCTCTTAGCGTTACACAAGGTAGAGCAAAACTTATTTCATAATAACCTTTGCCATTTCGCAAACCTTGTTGCTGTAACCCCACTCGTTGTCGTACCAGGCGCAAACCTTTACGAAGGTCTTGTCAAGCTGGATACCGGCTTTTTCGTCGAAGATGGAGGTACGGGCGTCACCGCGGAAGTCTGTGGAAACAAGAGCCTCGTTGGTGTAACCGAGAACACCCTTGAGTTCGCCTTCGGAGGCTTCCTTCATTGCAGCGCAGATTTCCTCATAGGTAGCTTCCTTTGCGAGTTCGCAGGTGAGGTCTACGAAGGAAACGTCACTGGTGGGAACACGCAGGGACATGCCGGTGAGCTTACCGTTGAGTTCAGGGAGAACCTTACCAACAGCCTTTGCAGCGCCGGTGGAGGAAGGAATGATGTTCTCCAGGATACCGCGGCCACCGCGCCAATCCTTCTTGGAAGGACCGTCAACGGTCTTCTGGGTAGCGGTTGCAGCGTGAACGGTGGTCATGAGGCCACGTACTACACCGAACTTGTCATTGAGCACCTTGGTGAGGGGAGCAAGGCAGTTGGTGGTGCAGGAAGCGTTGGAGATGATAGCCTGACCAGCATAGGTCTTGTGGTTAACACCGTAAACGAACATAGGAGTGCTGTCCTTTGAAGGAGCGCTCATGATAACCTTCTTTGCGCCGCCCTTGAGGTGAGCCTCTGCGAGCTCTGCGGTGAGGAAGAAACCGGTGGATTCAACAACGACGTCTACGCCGAGGGCACCCCAGGTGATGTTTGCGGGATCTTTCTCGCAGAAAACCTGGATCTTGTTGCCGTCTACGATGAGGTAGTTGCCTTCCACTTTGATATCGTGGTTGAACTGGCCGTGCACTGAGTCGTACTTAAGCATGTAAGCGAGATAGTCGGGGTCAAGGAGGTCATTGATACCTACAACCACGATGTCCTTACCAAAATTCTCAACGGCTGCGCGGAAAACCATCCTGCCGATACGGCCAAAACCGTTAATACCAAGTTTGATCATAATTTGAAACTGAATTTATTTGTTTGTTAAACGATATTTCATTTTTATCGGGGCAAATTTACTAATTTTTTTAGAGACCGCCAAGATTTTTCGTATCTTTGCATATATGAACCAGTCAAAGCCTCCCATATACCTTTTCACGGACGGTGCGGCCAGCGGGAACCCCGGTCCCGGAGGCTACGGGATAGTGCTCCGCTGCGGCTCCCTCCAGAAGGAAATCTCCGGAGGTTTCCGCCTCACCACCAACAACCGGATGGAGCTCCTGGCGGTGATAATCGGCCTTGAACAGATAAAGTGGGAAAACGCAGAGGTCCATGTGGTAAGTGACTCATCCTACGTGGTCAAGGCCCTCAACGAAGGCTGGCTGGAGCAGTGGAAGAGAACCGGCTTCAAGAAGAAAAAGAACGTGGACCTTTGGCTTCGCTTCGACGCAGTCTGCCAGAAACACCGCGTGGCTTTCCACTGGATAAAGGGCCACGCCGGCCACCCGGAAAACGAGCGCTGCGACGCCCTTGCCGTGGCCGCCTACCATCAGGAAAACCTCCCGGAGGATACCGGCTATTTGGAAGAACAATCTACACAACTACTATAATATGGCATTACCAAAACTTGTCGTCGGAATTACGCAGGGCGACAGCAACGGAATAGGATACGAAGTAATCATAAAATCCCTGGCCGATGAACGCAGCCTTGACTCCTTCACCCCCGTGGTGTACGGCTCGTCAAAGCTCATGGGCTTCTACCGCAAGACCCTCCACAACATTGAGTCCATGGATATCAATGTCATCTCATCGGCCAAAGATGCAAAGCAGCGCAAGATAAACCTTGTGAACTGCCTCCCTGACAGCATCTACGCAGAGCCCGGCCAAAGCACCCCGGAAAGCGCCAAAAACGCCATCACGGCGCTTCAGGCTGCGGTTAAGGACCTCAAGGACGGCCTCATAGACGTGCTTGTCACCGCCCCCATCAACAAGAGGGCCATGAACGCGGAGGGCTTTGCCAATACCGGCCACACGGAGTATCTCCAGAAGGAATTCGGGGCCGATGACGTAACCATGATCATGGTCTCGGACCAGCTCAAGGTTGGCGTTGTGACGGGCCATATCCCCCTCAGGGACGTCCCCAAGGCCATCTCCAAGGACAGCATCGTAGGAAAGCTCAAGATAATGAAGGCTTCCCTTGAAAGGGACTTCGGCATTAATGATCCCAAGATTGCGGTCCTTGGCCTCAACCCCCACTGCGGAGACGGAGGCCTCCTTGGCGACGAAGAGCAGAACATCATCCTCCCCGCCGTGAAGGAAGCGCAGGCCCAGGGCATCCAGGCCTTTGGTCCGTACTCCCCTGACGGCTTTTTCGGCCTTGGAAACTACTCCCGCTTTGACGCCACCCTTGCCATGTACCATGACCAGGGCCTGGCTCCGTTCAAGGCCATCGCCTTTGCAGAGGGCGTGAATTTCACCGCCGGCCTTCCGGTTGTGCGCACGTCCCCGGACCACGGCACCGCCTACGAGATGGCCGGCCGCGACGAAGCAGACCCGCGCTCCATGATGAGCGCCATCTACACGGCAATTGACATCTTCCGCCGTCGCCTCCAGTACGACACCCTCATGGAAGGCCGCCTGAAGGAGGAATAGGCCATGGTTCCGGAGCTCATAGACAAGTATGTCTTCCTGGTCCAGACTTTCATTGAGGCCGGAAGTGCGGGCTTGTCCCTTCAGGAGCTCCAGGACAGATGGGAGGGCCGATACGGAGAGCCATACCCCCGCCGCACCTTTGTGAATCACAGGGCTGCCGTGGCAGAGGTTTTCGGCGTTGAGATAGCCTGCGACAGAAGCACCAACCGGTACTACATAGACTCCGGGGAAAGCGCCGTGGACAGGCGTGCAGCAACGGAATACCTCATAGACACTTTCACGGTAAGGAGCCTCCTCACCCTTGGGCAGGAGCGCCTCAGCGGCCGCGTGAGCGTGGAAGAAATCCCCTCCGGCCACAAATACCTCACATCCATCATGGAAGCCATGCTGGATAACGCCGTGCTCTCAATAGAATACCGCAAATACCTGAGTCCGGAAACGGACCTCAGGACCATACGCCCCTACGCCCTGAAGGAGTTTGAGAAGCGCTGGTACGTAGTTGCCTACAGTGAAAGCGCCGGGGATCTCCGCACCTTCGCCCTGGACCGCATTGCCGGCCTAAGGCGCACTGGAGACCATTTCAGGATGCCCGCCGGATTCAACGTGGACACGCTCTTCCAGCAGAGTTTCGGCATCTATCTCCCGGAAGGAGAGAAGCCCGTTCTGGTGAAGATCCGCACAACTCTCCGTGAGGCCGCATACCTTGAAGACCTCCCTCTCCACCCCAGCCAGATGCTTGTATCCAGGGATTCCAAATCATGCGTCTATGCCATGAGACTCATCCCCAACCCGGGCTTCATCATGGAGCTGTGCAAACGCGGAGACCGCCTGGAAGTACTTGAGCCGGAGAGCCTTAGGGACTCCGTTAAGGAAGAATTGAAAAAAGCTTTGAAGCAATATGAGAATTAAGTTCACCATTGCGATGGCCGCTGCCGTGTGCGCCGCCCTCGCCTGCAAACAAACACAGATGAAACCACAGCAAGGTTATATCGGCCCTTCTTCAATTGAAATTACGGACGGGCATATGACTCCGGAGGTGCTCCTATCTCTTGGCCGCCTCTCGGATCCCCAGCTTTCCCCTGACGGAAAAACCATCCTCTATGGCGTCAGCTACACTTCCATAGCGGAAAACCGCAGCGTCCGTAACCTTTTCACCATCCCCGTGGAAGGCGGTGACCCCACTCCTCTCACAATGGACGGAAAGAGCATTTCCGGCGCCCGCTGGAGCCTTGACGGAAAATCCGTCTTCTTCCTTCAGGGAGGGAAGCTCTGGGAGGCCCCGTATAAGAACGGAAAGCTTGGGAAGCGCACACTAAGGGCCGATGTCCCCGGCGGACTTGACGATTACCTCCTTTCCCCGGACCAGTCCCAGATGATATACGTAAAAGGTGTCCACAGCCATGTGGAGGTGCCTTCAGACACTGATCCCGCCCTTGACAAGGCCAAGGCCTATGCCACGGAAGACCTAATGTACCGCCACTGGGACCATTGGCGCACGGAGATTGCCCACAGCTTTGTGGCTCCCCTTGTGAACGGGGTTGTGACTGAGGGCATGGATATCCTTGGGGAAGAAGAGCAGCTGTTTGAGCTTCCCAACGGCCCGTTCAGTGACATCGCAGACCTTTGCTGGAGCCCCGACGGCCGCTATATCGCATACTCCTGCAAGAAGCTTTCCGGCAAAGAGTACGCCTTCTCCACCAACACCTGCATCTTCATCTACTGCCCCCTCACCGGAGAAACCTCGGAGGTTACCTTCGATGGCGGCTACGACACTCACCCTGTCTGGAGCCCTGACGGCACCCGCCTTGCATGGCTCTCCATGGAAAGGGACGGCTATGAGGCCGATAAAGTGCGCCTCATGCTTGCCGACGTAATCTACGGGGAAGACTCTGAAGGCCAGAGCGCAAACCCTGCCGTAGAGAACATCCGTGACATATCGGCCTCATTCAAATATAATGTAGACTCTCCCGTCTGGGCCGATGACAGCAAGTCCATCTACTTCAGCGCCCTTGCAGAAGGCCTTGGCGCCGTGTACAACGTGGTGCCGGACGCAGGTGAAATCTTCCGCCTCACCGCAGACAACCTGTGGTTTGACTTCGGGTCTCCTTTCGGCATCCAGCAGGACGGCACCCTCCTTACCACATTCATGTCCATGGACTTCCCCACGGAGCTTGTGGCAGTGAACGACAACGCCGTACGCCAGATTACCTTCGAGAACGAGCACATCCTCTCCCAGCTTGATAAGCACGAGACCGAGGCCAGGATGGTGAAGACCGTGGACGGGCAGGACATGCTCACCTGGGTCCTCTATCCCCCGCAGTTTGACCCCGCAAAGACTTACCCTGCCATTGAGATTACCCTCGGAGGCCCTCAGGGCACGCTTTCCCAGGACTGGAGCTACCGCTGGAACTACCTCCTCATGTGCCATCAGGGCTATGTGGTGGTGCTTCCCAACAGGCGCGGAACAACGGCCTTCGGGCAGCCCTGGTGCGAGCAGATTTCCGGAGACTATATCGGCCTTAATATGCAGGATTACCTCTCTGCTGCAAAGGCCATCAAGGCAGAACCCTATATCTCCGGCGTTGCGGCCTGCGGCGCTTCCTACGGCGGTTACAGCGTGTATTACCTTGCAGGTATCCACGGTGATGTCTATGACTGCTTCATAGCCCATGCGGGTATCTTCAATGAGGAGCACATGTACATGACCACTGAGGAGATGTGGTTCCCCAACTGGGACAACGGCGGAACTCCCCTTGAGTATGCATACGCTCCCGGTCAGGTGGGCGCAGCAGGAGACGGCGTAACCTTTGGCGGCATCCAGCAGGGCGGTTCCCCCTGGAGCTCACTTCCCAAGGCCAGAAGGCACTACGACAACTCCCCTCATAAGCTGGTCCAGAACTGGCACACGCCCATTCTCTGCATCCACGGCGGCTCAGACTTCCGCGTTCCAGTGGATGAGGGCATGGCAGCCTTCAACGCCGCCCAGATGATGGGTGTTCCCTCAAAGCTCATAGTGTTCCCTGAGGAAAACCACTGGATCCTCCAGCCCCAGAACGCCCTCTACTGGCACCGCAGCTACTTCGGCTGGCTTGACCGCTGGATGAAATAGCCCGCGCTTTATGGTTCTCCCCTTGCGGTGGAGACCAACTATCTGATTATTAGCAACTTACGGGATTCTCTACCAGAAAAAGTTCTCCCAGAGAATCCCGTAACTTATTATGTCTCAATGGTTTAGCCTCCACCCAAAATCTATGATATCTGGGAGTAATCCTTGGTGACGTACTTATCTTTCCGTAGTTCCGCCGCCAGTGGAGCATTCTGCGGCTGCGATAGCGTAGGATCCTGGTCCAGGATGTGCTGGGCATAGCCCCTGGCATCAGAGAGAATGATGCCGTCCTTTGCAAGGGATGCAATATTTAGTGAGATGGGAAGACCGCTCTGCTGGGTACCCTCAAGGTCCCCGGGGCCGCGGAGTTTCATGTCTTCTTCGGCCAGTTCAAAACCGTTTTCAGTGGCGCAGAGAAGGTCCAGGCGCTTCTGTGACTCCTTTGAAACCTTGGTGCCCTTCATCAGGATGCAGTAGGAACGCTCTGCGCCGCGGCCCACCCTGCCCCTTAACTGGTGCAACTGGCTGAGGCCGAACCTTTCTGCGCTTTCAATCACCATCACTGAAGCGTTGGGAACGTCCACGCCCACCTCGATCACGGTGGTGGAAACCAGAATATTTGCCCTTCCGGCGGCAAAGGCGCTCATGTTGAAATCCTTCTCCTGATTGCTCTGCTGCCCGTGCACTATTGCCACCTTGTACTGGGGCAGCGGGAACGCTTTCACTATCTCTTCATAACCCAGTTCAAGGTTCTTGTAATCCAGTTTCTCGCTCTCAAAGATGAGCGGGTAAACAATGAACGCCTGGCGTCCCTTTGCTATCTCATCCCTGATGAAATTGTGCATGGCGTGCCGCTTCCCTTCCCCCACACAGATGGTTGTGATGGGTTTTCTCCCGGGAGGCATCTCATCTATGACGGACACGTCAAGGTCTCCGTACAGGGTCATTGCCAGGGTGCGTGGAATGGGCGTTGCGGTCATAACCAGAACGTGCGGAGGAATGCCGTTGTAGCCCTTGCTCCAGAGGCGGGCGCGCTGGTCCACGCCAAAGCGGTGCTGCTCGTCAATGACGGCAAGCCCAAGGGCCTTGAACTGAACAGTATCTTCAATGAGGGCGTGCGTGCCGATAAGCACTCCTACGCTTCCGTCCTCCAACCCCGCGTGGATGCTCCGTCGCGCCGCAGTACCGGTAGAACCGGTGAGGAGTTCCACCCTCACGCCGGTGGGCCTGAGGTACTTTGATACATTTGCAAAGTGCTGCTGTGCAAGCACTTCCGTAGGAGCCATAATGCAGGCCTGGTAGCCGTTTCCAACAGCGATGAGGGAGCTGAGCACGGCCACCATAGTCTTTCCGGAACCAACGTCTCCCTGCAGGAGGCGGTTCATCTGATGGCCGCTTTTCATATCCTCACGGATCTCACGGATGACCCTTTTCTGGGCGCCGGTGAGTTCATACGGAAGAGCCCTGAAGCATGCGTTGAAGGCTTCCCCCACGGCCGGCATCTTAAGGCCCACGGCGCTGCTGCTCCGGATGTATTTTTGCTTGAGAAGACTCAGCTGAAGTAGGAAAAGTTCCTCGAATTTGAGCCTGTATGTAGCTTTGGCCAGAGCGTCCTGGCTTACCGGAAAATGTATTTGACGCAGTGCGTAAGTTAAAGGCACTAAACCCTTTTCTTTCAATACGTAATCCGGAAGGGTATCCTGCAGTACCGGAAGTATTCCTTCAAGTGCAGTGCCTATGATTTTTGTCATGAACCGGCCCGTTATTCCGCCGTTTTTCAGGCGCTCCGTGGAGGTGTAGATTCCGGTAAGGGTTCCGGTGGCCGATGTATCCGGCGCATCCACTTCCGGATGCACCATATTGAGGTGATTATTGAATACGGCAGGCTTCCCGAAGAATATAAATGTGGAGCCAGGAACAAGGCGGGTGTGCATCCATTTCACGCCCTTGAAAAACACCACCTCCATCTCACCGGATTCATCGGCCACAATGGCGCTTAGACGGGCTACAAGATTGTACTTGAGTTTGTCCGGAGGCAGTTCCGCACCGTTTTTGGCGTAGAGACGCACCTTAGTAACCGTGGCGCGAACCTGGACCTGGGCAAGATCCGGATGGATATCGGCAATGCGAACAATGCTGCTGCGGTCTATGTAGCGGAAAGGATACAGGCGCACAAGGTCCCCGACGGTAGCTATTCCAAGCTCCTTCTCAAGTAGTTCCGCCCTTTTGGGCCCGACGCCCGGGAGGTACTGTATGGCAGTGTCCAAGTTCATCAGCTACAAAGATAGTAAAAAAGGGGGAAAAGGTAAGCGGTGGAGGTTAAGTTGTTGACATACAATTATTTACAAGATTATCTGGGAGAAGATATTCTGGTAGAAGATTCTATAACGCTCTGAAAAACAGCCATTTAAGGTCCACCGCAAGGGGAGAACTGTTGTGGAGGGGCAAAGCAAAAAGGGAAAGTGAAGGGCTCGTATATGCGCGCACGTGAGAAATTTTTGTTATATTTGTGAGATTATACACTTAAAGCGCAAATAGATAAACAAAATACGGTTAGTTAATAGTACTTTTTTATGGACAAATTCATCAACAATTACATCGAGGGCTTCATGGGCTCCGTTGTATCCAGGAATCCCGGTGAGAAAGAGTTCCACCAGGCAGTGAGGGAAGTTGTGGAAAGCGTAGCCCCCTTCATGATGGACTACCCCCACCTCATGGACCAGAAGATCCTGGAAAGGATTGTGGAGCCTGAGCGCATCATCATCTTCCGCGTCCCCTGGATGGACGACCGAGGAGAGATCCAGATCAACCGCGGCTTCCGTGTCCAGTGCAATAGCGCTATCGGCCCATATAAGGGCGGTATCCGCTTCCATCCCAGCGTAAACCTCTCAATCATGAAGTTCCTCGCCTTTGAGCAGACCTTCAAAAACGCCCTCACAACCCTCCCTATGGGCGGTGCAAAGGGCGGCAGTGACTTCAATCCCCGCGGAAAGTCAGACGCAGAGGTGATGCGTTTCTGCCAGAGCTTCATGACTGAACTTTTCCGTCATATCGGCCCTAATACCGATGTCCCTGCTGGTGACATTGGCGTAGGCGGCCGTGAGATTGGCTTCCTCTTTGGCCAGTACAAGCGCCTGAGAGACGAATTCTCCGGCACCCTTACCGGCAAGGGCATTGCCTGGGGCGGCTCTCTGCTTCGTCCGGAGGCCACCGGTTACGGCCTCTGCTACTTTGCAGAGCAGATGCTTGCAACCCGCGGAGAAACCTTCGAGGGCAAGAAAGTGAACATTTCCGGCGCCGGCAACGTGGCCCAGTACGCAGCCCAGAAGGCAATGAGGCTTGGCGCCAAGGTCCAGACACTCTCCGACAGCGACGGCTTCATCTATGACCCCGAAGGCCTCAACGAGGAAAAGATGGCATTTGTCCTCCAGCTTAAGAACATCCGCCGCGGCCGAATCAAGGAATACGTCCAGAAATACCCTCAGGCCCAGTATTTCCCCGGAGAACGCCCCTGGCGCATCCCCTGCGACATAGCCCTCCCCTGCGCAACTCAGAATGAGGTGGAGGTGGCCGATGCCGAGAATATCGTGAAGGGCGGAGCCATCTGCCTTGCAGAGGGCGCCAACATGCCCACCACCCCCGAGGCAATCAAGATAATCCAGGGCGCAGGCCTGCTGTACTCCCCCGGTAAGGCATCCAACGCCGGCGGCGTAGCAACTTCCGGCCTGGAGATGAGCCAGAACTCCATGCGCACAAGCTGGACCGCAGAGGAAGTGGACCAGTACCTCCGCCGCATCATGAGCGACATCCACGCCGCCTGCGTAAAATACGGCACCCGTGAAGACGGCACCGTGAATTACGTCAAGGGCGCAAACATAGCCGGTTTCATAAAGGTTGCCGGCGCCATGGCCGATCAAGGACTTGTATAGAAAAGTATGACTGAAACCCTTATGGCAAGAAGGATCCGCCGGATCCTGCTGGTTTGCAACAACTACGACAACTTCTCCCTGGAGGAGGACGGCCGTCTGGATATGCGTGTCTCACGCGAGTACAGTGAGCTGAACCTCTCCGGACCACCTGTCTTCGAGCGCGTCTCAACCACCCGTGAGGCCCTTCAGAGGGCCGAATCCGGAGACCGCTGGGACCTTGTGATAACCATGTACAACGTGGGAGAGGTGGACGTATTTGACTTTGCCTCCCGCATGAAGGTGCTTTCCCCGGAAACCCCGGTGGTGCTCCTCACCTCCTTCTCAAGGGAAGTGTGGCGCCAGCTGGAAAGCCGTGACCGCTCCTGCATGGACTACATCTTCAACTGGAACGGCTCCACGGACCTCATCATTGCCATAATCAAACTTCTTGAGGACAGCATGAACGCCCCCGTGGATATCCTGGAAGGGGGCGTCCAGGCCATTCTCCTGGTGGAAGACTCGGTACGCTACTATTCAACCTACCTTCCGCTCCTTTACAAGCTAGTCCTTCAGCAGAATGCCGATGCTATCCTGGATGCTGTGAACGAAGACCAGCAGATCTTCCGTAAGAGGGCAAGGCCAAAGATCCTGATGGCCACAAACTACGACGACGCAGTGGCTCTGTACGGGAAATACAAGGAGAACCTCCTTGGAGTCATCTCCGACATAGGTTTCGTGCTTCACAGGTATGACAAGCCGGCCGATGAAAAACTGGATGCCGGCGTAGACCTCTGCCGCCTCATCCGCAAGGAAATCCCCAAGATGCCCATCCTCATGCAGAGCTCCCAGGAGAGCATGCGCACGGTTGCCGAAAGCATAGGCGCAGGCTTCCTCATGAAGCGCTCCAAGACCCTCACCCATGACCTTGGAGAGTATATAGGCCGTGAATTCGGATTTGGAGACTTTGTGGTCACAAATGCCCGCGGAAGGGAATCGGCCCGTGCACGGAACCTCCAGGGCGCGGAAGAGATAATAGCCACCATCCCTGAGCCCCAGCTTGAGAAACTCCGCAGCAAGAACTACGTCTCCCGATGGCTCCTTGCAAGGGGTATCTTCAAGGAGGGAAACGCCCTGAAGAACACTACTTTTGAGACAACGGAGAAATTCCGCGAGGCCGCCGTGAAGAGCATCCACTCCTACAGGATTTCCCAGAACCTTGGCGTTGTGGCGCGCTTTGACCCCGCAACCTACAACGACACAGTGTGGTTCTCCCGCTTTGGAGAGGGCTCCATGGGCGGTAAGGCCCGCGGCCTGGCATTCCTGAACCAGATTCTAGACAAGCACAAACTCTACCACAAGTGGGAAGACGTCCATGTGATGGTGCCCCGCACCCTTGTGATAGCAACGGAATACTTTGACCGCTTCATCCTTGAGAACGGTCTCCAGTATGTGATAAACAGCGATATCCAGGACTCTGAGATACTGTCGGAATTCGTTTCCTCCAACCTTCCCATGGAACTTACGGAGGCCCTCCGCAGTTTCATCAGGGTGGTCCGCACTCCCCTTGCGGTACGCTCTTCCTCCAAACTGGAAGATTCCTACTATCAGCCGTTTGCGGGTGTCTACTCCACCTACATGATTCCGGCCGTGGAGAACGAGGACCAGCAGCTGCGCCTTCTTTCAAAGGCCATAAAGAGCGTGTACGCATCCGTGTACTTTGCCCCTTCAAGGGGTTATATCACAGCCACCGGAAACGTGATTTCAGAGGAGAAGATGGCAATCATCATCCAGGAAATCTGCGGTTCAGAGCAGGACGGCTGCTTCTTCCCCACCCTTTCAGGAGTGGCCAGGAGCGTGAATTTCTATCCTATCGGCCATGAAAGGGCAGAGGAAGGAATTGCCAAGATTGCCTATGGCCTGGGGAAGGCCGTGGTGGACGGAGAGCAGGTTCTGCGCTTCTCCCCGGAATACCCCAAACACGTCCTCCAGACTTCCACCCCTGACCTTGCAATGCGTGACACCCAGCAGGTGATGTACGCACTGGATCTCCAGCCGGAGCGCTTCAAGACTTCCCTTGACGACGCAGTTAACCTTTCCCGCATCCCCATCACGGAGTGCGGCAGGTTCCCCTCCTTCTCAAAGGTTGTCTCCACATATGACTTTGAGAACCAGCGCATGGTGGACTCCCCCATCCCGGAGGGTCCCAAGGTGGTGAGCTTTGCCCACATCCTCCGCTACAACACCTTCCCGCTGGCCCCGATAGTGAAGGAACTGCTGGAGGTGTGCACCGCTGAGATGAAGTCCAGCGTGGAGATAGAATTTGCCGCAGAGCCTTCCACGGGCATTTTCAACGCCCTCCAGATACGTCCAATCTCCTCCGACAGCCTGAAGGCCGACGTAGACTGGCGCAGCATTGACACCGAAGGAGCCTTTGTGAACTCCTCCAGCGCCCTTGGAACCGGCTGGGTAGAAGGCATCCAGGATATCATCTACCTCAAGGCCGATGTTTTTGACAAGATGAAGACCCGCGAGATGGCGGCAGAGCTCCGCGATCTCAACGCCCGCATGAGGGCCGAAGGCCGTCAGTACATCCTCATAGGATATGGAAGGTGGGGCTCCAGCATCCCCACACTGGGCGTACCGGTTGTGTGGAGCGACATCTCGGAGACAAAGGTCCTGGTGGAGTGCTCCCTGCCGGATTTCCGCGTAGATCCAAGCCAGGGCACTCACTTCTTCCAGAATCTCACCTCCTTCAATGCCGGCTACGTGAACGTAGACCCTTACACAAGGCAGGGAGACTCCCTGGACCTGAGTGTCCTTGACGCCCTTCCCGCCCAGGAAGAGACCCCCTGGATGAGGCTTGTACACCTTGAAAAGCCAATATCGGCCTGTGTTGACGGCCGCAGCGGCAGGGCATTTTTGAAACTGGATTAAAAGATGAAAGAGTTTGAGATAGCCATAAAGATTGGACGCCCCATCCCGGAGGAAGACCTCAGGGCTGCGGCGGCCAAGGCTCTTGGCGTAAAGCCGGATAAGGTTGCACGGACCGTCATTGTGAAAAGAAGCATAGACGCCCGCCAGGACCCCCTTTACCGCTATAGGGTGCAGGCTTTCAGGGAGGGAGAGGAATATGTTCCGTACAAGGTTGCGCCATATCATGACGTGCATAACGCCACTCCCGTGATAGTTATTGGCGCCGGCCCCGCCGGAATGTTCGCTGCCCTGAAACTCCTCCAGAGAGGTCTCAAGCCCATAATCCTGGAACGCGGCAAGGACGTAGAGAGAAGGAAGGCCGATATGGCCAGACTCTCCACAAAAGGCATCCTGAACCCGGATTCCAACTACTGCTACGGGGAAGGCGGAGCCGGGGCATTCAGTGACGGAAAACTCTACACCCGCTCATCAAAGCGCGGAGATATCAGGGAGGTTCTTTACCAACTTGTGGCATTTGGAGCATCTGAGGACATCCTCATAGACGCCCACCCGCATATCGGCACAGACCGTCTCCCGGAAATAGTCAAAAACATCCGCAGGTGCATTGAGGAGCACGGAGGTGAATACCACTTTGACAGCCGTGTCACGGACATAGAGCCAGGTTTCACTGTGAAATGCGGAGAAAAGGAGTACAAGGCCTCCAAGGTTATCCTAGCAACCGGGCATTCTGCAAGGGATATCTATGAGATATTTGAGGCAAAGGGATGGGCGCTTGAAGCCAAAGGCTTTGCCCTGGGCGTACGCGTAGAGCATCCCCAGTGGATGATTAACCAGATCCGCTACCACGGGAAATACCAGCCGGAGATGCCCACGGCAGAGTATTCATTTGTGCAGCAGGTGGAGGAACGCGGCGTGTTCTCCTTCTGCATGTGCCCGGGAGGCATCCTGGTGCCGTCCTCCACGGAGGAAGGCACGGTGGTCCTCAACGGGATGTCCAACGCCGCGCGTAACTCAAAATGGGCAAATGCCGGGGTTGTGGTTCAGATTGAACCAGGAGACCAGCCTTCAGGATACACCGGACCGTTTGCCCTTATGGATTATCAGAGAGATATAGAAAGGGCTATGTATAACTGGTGCCGTGAGCACGGTGCAAAGCACCCCTTCACAGCCCCCGCCCAAAGGATGAAAGACTTCTGCCGCGGCATAGTGTCAAAGGACCTCCCCAAGACATCCTATCACCCCGGCACCCTCAGCGCACCCCTTCACGAGCTTCTTCCGGAGCACGTCTCAATGAGGCTCAGAAGGGCCCTGCCGCAGGTAGACCACCAGATGAAGGGCTACTACACCAACGACGCCCTTCTCCTTGGAACGGAATCCCGCACATCCTCCCCCGTGAGGCTGCCAAGGGATCCCGAAACCCTTGAGCACGTGGACGTACCTGGCCTCTACCCCTGCGGGGAAGGCGCTGGATACGCCGGTGGCATTGTTTCATCGGCCCTTGACGGAATTAACTGCGCTGAAAAGATTTAGAAAGAAATGGCAGACATCATACTTGGAATAGAATCGTCCTGTGACGACACATCGGCGGCAGTCCTCAGAGACGGGGTCCTGCTCTCAAACGTCATTGCGTCGCAGCAGGTTCACAAGGACTTCGGAGGAGTTGTACCGGAGCTTGCCTCCCGCGCCCATGAGCAGAACATAGTGCCCGTGGTGAGCGAAGCCCTCCGCAAGGCCGGAATATCGGCAAAGGACCTTACGGCAATTGCCTTCACAAGGGGCCCGGGCCTTCTTGGCTCCCTCCTTGTGGGCACTTCATTCGCCAAGGCCCTGAGCCTCTCCCTGGACATTCCCATGATTATGGTAAACCACCTCCAGGGGCATATCCTGGCCAATTTCGTGCGCCAGGAAGGCGTCCCGGTAAGGGAGCCGGCATTCCCCTACCTCTGCCTTCTTGTATCAGGCGGCAACTCCCAGATAGTGAAGGTGACAAGTCCCACGGAGTATGAGATCCTTGGCCAGACCATAGATGACGCCGTAGGTGAAGCCTTTGACAAATGCTCCAAGATGCTGGGCCTTGGTTACCCCGGCGGCCCGGTCATAGACCGCCTTGCAAAGCAGGGTGATCCAAACCGTTTCAAGTTTGCAATGCCCAATATCCCCGGCCTGGACTACAGTTTCAGCGGCGTCAAGACTTCCCTCCTCTATTTTGTGAGGGACCAGCTTGCCCTGGACCCGGATTTCATGGAGAAGAACAAGGAGGACATCTGCGCCAGTTTCCAGAAAACCCTCATAGACATCCTCATGAAAAAGCTCATCCGCGCCTCCAAGGAAACCCGCATCAGGGAAATCACAATAGGCGGCGGCGTTAGCGCCAACAGCGGCCTCAGGGAGCGCATCACCCTGGAAGGAGAAAAGCGCCACTGGAATGTCTATCTGCCGGAATTCAAATTCACCACGGACAACGCCGCCATGATAGCCGTGTCCGGATGGTTCCAGTACAAGGCCGGCGTGCGTACGCCCCTTGATGTAGCACCCGTTTCCAGGATGGCCGATTTTTAGAGAAAGATGGCAAAAGGTCTCCGCATACCGCTGAAAGTCCTTGCCGGGATTCTTCTTGTACTCCTGGCGGCACTTGCGGCCATGCAGTCCCCCAGGGTCCAGTCCTGGGTGGGCGGCAAGGTTGTGGAGAAACTCCGTGACAGCATGGATGCCGATATCTCCTTCAAGATGGTATCCTTCCGCCCCTTCGAGGCCATCACCCTTGACGATGTAACCGTCATAGACCGTAAACCGGCTGTTCCCGGTGCCGATACAATTGCCACAGTAGGATCCCTTGGAGCCAAGTTCTCCCTTCTGGGCCTTATAAGCGGCTCCGGGGCATACCTCAGCCACGCCCGCCTGGACAACGCCAGCTTCTTCCTGGTCATGGAGCCGGATTCCCTTGGAGAAGCCACAACCAACCTCCAGCGGGTATTCCGTATGCCGTCCTCCAAGAATGACACACCCCCCACCTGGGGCAATCTCCTCACCGCCCGTGACCTTGTAATCAGTAATTTCAGGTTCCGGATGAAGAGCCTCACCATGGCAGACTACACCCCCGGGAAGATGGATTTCTCCAACCTGGATGTCCTTGTGCACCACCTCCACGCCAGGAACTTAAGGGTGGCCGACAGCCATGTCACAGGTGCAGTGGACAGCCTCTCCGCAGTTGAGAAGAGCGGCTTTGAGATACTTGGGGCATCGGCCCGTAAAGTGAAGGTGGGAATGGGCCGCGTCAGGGTTGATGACATTGACCTCATGGAGAAGGACTCTGAAATTCATCTTAAAACCCTTGAACTAGACGGTCCACTTGACGATTACTCAGATTTTGTGGAGCGCATACGCATCAGCGGAAACATAAAGCCCGGGACCCTTGTCTCAATGAAGACGGTATCTTTCTTCGGCCCGCTGGAAGAGAGCATGAACTTCCGCGGCCGCGTCCAGGGCAAGGTAAGCGGATATGTGAACGACCTATCAGTAAAAGACATCATCGCAAATGATGAAGACCACCGCTTCTCCGTGAAGGCATCCGGGCGCATAATGAACTGCACGGATATCCAGAACTCATCCCTGGATTTCAAGGTAAAGGAGGCAAAATTCACCCTGAAGGGCCTGGAAGGCTTCCTCAGGACCTGGGCCAGTGACTTAGACCTTGGCCTTGACGGCTTTGTACCCGGAGAACTCTTCACCTTTGAAGGCAGTGCCAAGGGCCCTCTCAACAGGCTCGGCGTGAACGGAGGCCTCTCTTCCCGCCTTGGCACCGCCAGGGCCGATATTACAGTGCGGAATACCGTTGACCCCAAGCGTCCAATCAAAATTGACGGCGGCCTCCGCACCCGGGACCTCAACGTTGGAAAGATTGCGGGAATAGATGCAATCGGCCCTGTTACCCTTGCTTCCGGACTGGAGGCTTCCCTCCCCAAGGGAGGCGGCATCAACGTGAGGATAGATTCCCTGAGGATTGACCGCCTGAACGCCCTGGGATACGACTACACCAACATTTCTGCGGCGGGAAACTACGCGGAAGACGCCTTTGACGGCCGAATAATCGCTGCCGATCCAAACCTGAACTTCCTGTTCCAGGGTAAGTTCAACCTCTCAAAGAAAACCAAGAACCAGGTGTACCGCTTCTACGCCTCCCTTGGCTACGCGGATCTCCATGCCCTCAAGATTGACAAGAGGCCACAGTCCAAGATAAGTTTCCAGGCCACGTCAAACTTCCTGAGGACCGAGAGTCACGACATCCTTGGAGACGTGAACATCTCCAACCTCACCCTTGTGAGCGCCACCGGCACCCATAACCTTGGCGCCCTCACTGTCAAGGCTCACGCCAACGAGAACGTCCACAGGATAAACCTCAGTTCCAGCTATCTGGAAGGCACATACCTTGGAGACAAGGCCCTGTTCGACTTCCTGAACCACCTTCAGAATATCACCCTTGACCGTGAGCTGAGCGCCCTGGATCCCACCCCCGCCCCGGAGTGGGACGGATCCACCTACAACCTTAACCTCAAAGTCAAGGGAGCCCATGACCTTCTTGACTTCCTTGCCCCTGGCACATACGTAGCAAATCCCACGGAATTTAAGCTGAGCATAGACCGTGAAGGCATACTGAAGGGAAGCCTGAAAAGCGACAGAATAGCCCTCAATGAGAAATTCATCAGAAATCTGGATCTTTCCATAAGCAATGAAAGCGAGGTCCTGAAGGCCGATCTTTCCAGCTCCTCCATCCAGCTTTCAAACGGCGTGAAACTACTTGGGAGCCGCATCGCCCTGTTTGCCAACGACAACCACGTGGGTCTTGGTTACAGCTTTGACAACTCAGAAGAAGACGCCAGCAAGGCAGAGCTTTACTTAAGCGCAGACTTTGACAGGGACGACAGAGACGGCCTCTCGGTGATAGCCCGCGCCCTGCCTTCAAACCTCTACTACAATGGCGCCGGCTGGGGCATTTCCTCCGGCGATATCTGCTACAAGGGCGGAGACATCAGCGTGGACAGGCTTCGCGCCATCCACGACGACGAGCTTCTTGAGGTAGACGGCGGTTATTCCCCCTCCAGGGCCGATACCCTGAAAGTGAGGATGGATAAGTTTGACGTAGGTATTGTCTCCAATTTTATCGGCAACCTCCTTCCCATCAAGGGATACGCCAGCGGCAACGCCGTGGTGATCTCTCCCGCCAGTCCGTTCCCCGGCATCGAGGCAGGCATTGTGTGCGATTCCACCATGGTCTCCGGCCAGAGAATGGGCACACTGGCACTGAACAGTAACTGGGACGCTCCCGCCAAACGCTTCAACATTGGAGCCAGAAGCACCCTGGATGGCCGCTCTCCGCTGGATATAACAGGCTACTTTGTCCCGGAAAACCAGACAATATCGGCCCAGGCAAACCTGCAGAGATTCAACATTGCCGTGGCTTCCCCCATCCTCTCAACCGTATTCTCAACGTTTGACGGATTTGTGGACGGAGCCCTCACGGTTAACGGTCCCATCTCAAAGATAGACCTTTCAAGCCGTGACCTAAAGCTCTATGACGGCCATGTAGCACTGGATTTCACCCGCGCCCTATATGACGTGGAGGGTGAGCTTGAGGTTACTCATGATGTTATAGGCCTTAAGGAACTCCGGCTCCGTGACAATGCCGGCGGCAAGGGCACTGTGACCGGTAACGTTATCCTGAACCGCCTTCAGGATATCGGCACTGATCTCACCGTAAAACTTGACAGGATTAAGGCCCTGGACCTGAGGCGCGGGGAGAATTCCACGCTCTACGGCTCCCTGCCCGTTTCCGGCGGCCTTACGGTGAAAGGCCCTCTCAGCCGCATTGTGGTTAATATTGATGCCACCACAAGCGGCCCCGGAGACCTCCATCTCCCCATAGGCGGGGCCAGCGGAGAGATCCAGCGCAAGATGCTGGTGTTCACGGAACCGCCTGATGAGCTCCAGCAGGATCCCTATGAACTCATGATGGCGGCGTCCACAAAGCAGAAGCAGGAGGAGACAAACCTTGTGATAAACCTCAACGCCAGGGCTACGCCAGATGCCACCGTATACATAGACCTTGGAGAGAATACCCTCCACGCAAGAGGAGCCGGCAATATCGGCCTCAATATGGAAACGGCCCAGCATACGTTCGGGCTCAGCGGAGACTACACCCTCCAGGAGGGCAGCTTCCGCTTCAGCGCCATGAATCTGGTAAGCCGTGATTTCACCATCCAGGACGGCAGTTCCGTGCGCTTCAACGGCCCGGTCAATGACACGGACCTCAACGTCAAGGGACTCTACATCACAAAGGCCAGCCTTGACAACCTCCTTACCGCAGAAAATGCTCAAGGAGGCTCCGGAGGCGGCGGCCGCCGTACCGTTAACTGCGGAATTGACATCACCGGCAAGCTCAGTAACCCCGAGGTCCAGTTCTCCATAGACGTTCCGGACCTTAACCCCAGCACCAGGATGGCCCTTGACAATGCACTCAGCACTGAAGACAAGATCCAGAAGCAGTTCCTCTACCTCCTCATAGCCGGCAGTTTCCTCCCGGACGAAGACAGCGGTATCACAAGTACCGGATCCGACATGCTGTTCTCCAATGTCTCCAGTATCATGAGCGGCCAGATAAACAACATATTCGACAAGCTGAACATCCCTCTGGACCTTGGTCTCAACTACAAGGCCCATGAGGGCAGGAACATGTTTGACGTTGCCGTGAGTACGCAGCTGTTCAACAACCGCGTCATCGTGAACGGCGCCGTGGGCAACAAGCAGATGATAGGCAGTTCCACAAGTGAGATTACCGGAGACATAGACGTTGAAATCAAGCTGAGCAAGAACGGAAACCTCCGTACCACCATATTCTCCCATTCCGCCGACCAATTCTCTTCCTATCTTGACAACAGCCAGAGAAACGGCGCAGGTATAACCTACCAGATGGAGTTCAATTCCTTCACCCAGCTGTTCCATGAACTATTCATGACAAGGCAGCAGCGTGAAGAGCAGGCTGCAAGGCGCCTCTCCGGAACCGGAGTGCCTCAGTCCCTGATTCAGATAGACTCCACGGGTAAACCCAAAGTAATTGAAGATGGCTTTGACAGGTAAACTATATCTCATACCCTCCCCTCTTGGAGACGGGGCACCGGAGGATGTTCTCCCGGCGCCGGTATTCCAGATTCTGCCTCAGATTAGGCGCTATGTGGTGGAAGAGGTGCGTACGGCGCGCCGTTTCCTCTCATCGGCCGGTCTCAGGGGTCATATTGAAGAGCTGGAATTCCATACGCTGAATGAGCACACTTCCCCGCAGGAAGTGGAGGCGCTGCTTCCCCTGTTTGAGGACGGCGCCGCCGTGGGGCTCATCTCCGAGGCCGGACTTCCCGCCGTGGCCGATCCCGGCGCCCGCTTGGTTGCCCTCTGCCACAGGCACGGCATTGAGGTAGTACCCTTCGTGGGGCCCTCATCCCTTATGATGGCGCTCATGTCTTCCGGACTGGACGGCCAGAGCTTTGCCTTCAACGGGTACATCCCAGTTAAGCCGGATGAGAGGAAATCGGCCCTGAAAGCCCTTGAGAAGAGGTCTTTCCACCAGACACAGATCCTCATTGAAACCCCTTACCGCAACGATTCCCTGCTGAAGGACATGCTTTCTGCCCTGAGCCCTTCCACAAGGCTGTGCATTGCGGCAAACATAACCTGCCCGGACCAGTTTATCCGTACGCTCACAGTGGCGCAGTGGAAAAAGCTGCAGGGCTTTACAATTGGCAAACGTCCTTGTGTATTTCTTATCCAGGCACAATGAAGATAGCATTCACAACACTTGGATGTAAACTCAATTACGCAGAGACATCCACCTATGAACGCGGTTTTGTGGCCGCGGGCTGGGAGGTTGTGCCCTGGAGCAGCGTGGCCGATGTCTACCTTGTGAACACCTGCGCCGTTACGGAAACCGCAGAGAAAAAGTCACGTAACTTTATCCGCCGCGCCCATAAGACCAATCCGGATGCCCGTATAGTTGTCACCGGCTGCTACGCAGAGCTTCGTCGGGAACAGATTGAGGCCATTGAAGGCGTCTGGCGTGTGTTTGGCGCTTCTGAAAAGAATATGATTCTGGAGGTGGTACTGTCTCCTGAATCGTCGGCTACGCCGACCCCTCCCACTGTCATAGGTGCCGGAGGCCAAGCAAGCTTGCCCTCCGCCCCCTCTGCCAGCGGGCCCCTCCCTTCTACCGGCGAGCGTACGCGTAGTTTCCTGAAGGTGCAGGACGGGTGCAATAACTTCTGTGCATACTGCACTGTGCCGTATGCAAGGGGCCGGAGCAGGAACATTCCAATCTGCGAGTGCGTGAAGATGGCGCGGGAGATTGCGGCTGCAGGAGTGAAGGAAGTGGTTCTGACGGGCGTGAACACAGGAGACTTTGGCCGCACCACCGGGGAATCCTTCCTGGATCTGCTGAAGGCCCTGAATGAAGTGGAAGGGATTGAGAGGTTCAGGATATCGTCCATTGAGCCCAACCTCATAACTCCGGAGATTGTAGACTGGATTGCTTCCGGGACCAAGTTCCAGCCGCACTTCCACATACCGCTGCAAAGCGGCTCCGACACCCTTTTAAGGCGTGTTGGGCGCCGATATGATACGGCTCTCTTCGCCTCCAGGATAGACTATATCCGTGAGGCTATGGAAAGACCGGGCGGGCCAAAGGTGTTCTTTGGGATAGACGTGATTGTGGGGCTTCCCGGTGAGACGGATGAGCTGTTCCAGGAAACTTATACTTTCCTTAAGGAGCGCATCAAACCCGCGTTCATCCACGTTTTCCCCTACTCCAGAAGGCCTGGCACAAAGGCCGCGGAGTGGAAGGACCAGGTAAAAGACAGCGTGAAGGCCCAGCGTGTGGCTGCCCTGGAGGAGCTTTGTGATCAGCTCCACGCAGAGTTTGTATCGGCCAATAAAGGCGTCCGTGAGAAGGTCCTGTGGGAGTCTTCCGTGAAGGGAGGCCTCATGGGCGGCTACACCGGCAATTATATAAGGCTTGAGAAGCCGTTTGACGCGGCTCTTGTTAACACTCTGGAGGAGGTTGAGATATGACTAGGCTGAGGTTTTTGGGAACTGGAACATCGCAGGGCGTGCCCATCATAGCATGCCAGTGCCCGGTGTGTAAAAGCCAGGATCCCCGGGACAAGAGGTTCCGGTCATCGGCCTTTGTGGAGTATGAGGGGATGAATATCCTCATTGACGCCGGGCCGGATTTCCGCAGCCAGATGCTCCAGGCCGATATCCGTC
The DNA here is from genome assembly GCA_900321715.1 of uncultured Bacteroidales bacterium. GTDB lineage: Bacteria > Bacteroidota > Bacteroidia > Bacteroidales > UBA932 > Cryptobacteroides. The sequence goes on from ONXC01000014.1 coordinate 40,962, forward strand.
ACCTTGACGCCATCCTCCTCACCCACAACCACAAGGACCACACCGGCGGCCTTGACGACGTCCGCTCCTTTAACTATATAGACCGCAAGGCGGCAGAGATCTACTGCGAAGAAAGGGTCCTGAGGAGTCTTAAGAACGACTACGCCTACGCCTTTGAGGAGGAGAAATATCCCGGTGCGCCGGAGTGGCACGTCCATCTCATAGATGAGAGGCCTTTCCGCGTGGATTCCCTGGAGCATTCCGGAGAACTGGTGTGGGTTCATGACAAGGGATATTTCTACAGGCAGCCTGACGGCAGCCTGGCTCATACCGGAGAGATAGTCTCAGAGGCCTCCCACATGAACCCCAACGTGATTCCAATCCGCGGCCTTCACGGCCAGATGCCGGTGCTGGGATTCCGTTTTGGGAACATAGCCTACATAACGGACATGAGCCACATAGAGGACTCCGAACTTGAAAAGCTCCGCGGGCTTAAGCACCTCACCCTGAATACGGTGAGTTATCATCCGCACCACTCCCACTTCTCCCTTCAGGAGGCCGTGGAACTGGCGCAGAGGATTGGCGCAGAGCACACCTGGCTTACGCACCTGAGCCACACCTTCCCCACCCACGGGGAGTTTGTGAGAGAGCTCAGACAATATGGAAACATTGAGCCTGCTTACGACGGGCTTGTGATAGAAGACTGATGAAAGAGAAAGTAATAATAGTTGGCGGCGGCATTTCCGGCCTTACTGCGGGTATCTATGCGCAGAGGTCCGGATTTGACGTCCTGATACTTGAAAAATGCGCCACGCCCGGCGGGGTTTCCACCTGCTGGAAGCGCAAGGGATACCTGTTTGAAGGCGGTGTCCACTGGCTCAACGGCTCTGGAAGCCACCTGGACCTCCACAAGGTATGGAAGGAGGTTGGCGCGCTGCAGGAGAACAACCCCATCTATTTCAAGGACCCCGTGTATGTCCTCAAGAACGGGAAGGCCGATCTTGCGATTTACAGGGATGCGGAGCGCACTCTCAAGGAATTATCGGCCTATTCCCCCCGTGACAGGAAGGTCCTGAGGAGCATTTTCCGCGATGTCAGGATGTTCCGCTACTTCCAGTCACCCGTGGAAGGAGAGACCTCTATCCTTGACTATATCCGCATGTTCCCGGCCATACTCATCACCCCGCGCCTTTGGATGCAGTCCATTTCCTTCTACCTTTCACGCATCAAGGATGATGACGTCCGCACCCTCCTTGAGGCCATTGTGGCGCCGGTGAACAACGCCATGACGTTTGCATATACCCTCAGCGGCTTTTTCACCGGAGACAGCGGCTACCCCAGCGGAGGTTCCCTCAGGATGGCCCTCAATATGGCCGATTCTTTTGTGAAGGCAGGTGGTGAGATCCGCTACAATACGGCCGTGGAGAAGGTTGTGGACGGAGGCGTCTATGTAAATGGAGAGCTTATGAAGGCCGATGCCGTGATTGTCACGGTTGATGCCCGTACAGCCATTGACAAACTCTTTGAAAAGCCCATCCAGGACAGCTGGGCACGCAGGATGAGGAAACTTCTTGTCACCACCCAGACCGTGTTTGTGGGCGTTGGCGTAGAGGCCGACCTTAATAATTATCCCAAGTCCATGGTATTCAAGGTCCCGTTCAAGGACGGCGGAGTGGACCTCCCCTTCTTTGTGGTGAGCAATTACGCCCGTGACCATTATTCTCCGGAGGGTTGCACCACCCTTACTGGCCTATTCCCCGGCTATTCATACGATTGGTGGAAGGCTGCAAAGGAAGACGGCACCTATGATGCACAAAAGGAAGCCGTGGCCAGGAGGTTTATCGGCATTCTTGAAGAGCAGATCCCTGAGACTAAAGGCAAGATTGCCGTTGTAGATGTGGCTACGCCCCTCACATATCAGCGCTACTGCGACACCTATGAGGGAAGTTACATGAGCGAATGGATGCCTTTCACCCTCACCACAAACGCCCCCAACCGCTACCGCCGCGGCCTGTACTTTGCCGGCCAGCGCACGGCGTATTCCGGAGGCCTTCCCCCGGCAGTGATAAGCGGCCGGCTTGCGGTACGCCTCCTCTGCAAGGACTTCGGACATAGTTTCACCAAAGAATAATAAATCATTATCATATGGCACCTGACGTTATTAAAACCATTGACAGCATCAACGTGACGCTGAATGCCGGCGGGATGAACACAATCAACATCATCCTTGCCTTTGTGATGTACGGCGTTGCGCTGGGCATTAAACCAGGCATCTTCGTAGAAGTTTTCAAAAAGCCAAAGTCCGTGCTTCTTGGAATGCTGAGCCAGCTTGTGCTGCTGCCTGCATTCACCTGTGGCCTGGCAATCCTCATGACCGGATGGATCTCTCCCATGATGGCCATGGGTATGATCCTCGTGGCTGCCTGCCCGGGCGGAAACATCTCCAATTTCATGAGTTCCCTGGGAAAGGCCAATATTGAGCTTTCCGTGAGCCTCACGGCCATCTCTACGGCCCTGGCTGTGTTCATGACGCCCTTCAACTTCTGGTGCTGGGGCAGCATCTACATGCACTTCGCAGGTGTCCACGGAGACATCCCCACCCTTGTGATTCCCCTCTGGGACGTCTTCAAGACCATCTTCATTCTCCTTGGAATTCCGCTTATCCTTGGCATACTCACAAGCCAGTTCCTTCCCAAGGTTGCAGCCTTCCTCAAAAAGCCCCTGCAGTGGCTATCAATCGTGATTTTTGTGGCAATGGTGGTGTTGTCCTTCTCCGGTAACATAGATGCGTTCCTCCTGAGCGTGAAGTACATCTTCCTGGTGGTGCTCATCCATAACCTCCTGGCACTTACCCTTGGCTTCAGCGTTGCAACTGTTGCAAAACTCCCCTACCGAGACCGCCGCACCCTTACCATTGAAACCGGTATCCAGAACAGCGGCCTGGGCCTTGCCCTTATGCTGGGAACAAGCCTCTTCGCAAACTTCCCCCCTCACGGAGGAATGCTTGTCATCACCGCCTGGTGGGGTATATGGCACATCATCTCCGGCCTTACCGTAGCAACTATCTTCAACAGGACCAGGAAAGATGCGTGAATTCTGGGATAAAGACTGGCTGTACAGCACTCTAAGGCGTTACGTGGATTTCACCACGCGCCGCAGTTACCGCCGCCTCACCGTGGAGGGGAAGCTCCCTCCGGATAATGACGGCATAGCCACAATCTATGCTCCAAACCACACCAACACGCTTATGGACGCGCTGGTGGTGCTGCAGCTAAGGCACGGCGGTACCCTCTTTGGCGCCAGGGCCGATGTCTTCCGTAAGCCCGCCATAGCCCGCATCCTTCGTTTCCTCAAGATGCTCCCGCTTGCGCGTCACAACCGTGACAGGGCTGAAGAAGTGGCCCATAACCGCATCGCATTCGATGAGATTGACCGTGCACTTGCCCACGGACTCCCCTTCTGCCTTTTCCCTGAAGGGCGCCACAGACCCATGCACTCCCTTCTGCCCATACGCCGCGGCATAGCCACAATGGCCTTCAGAAGCGCTACCCAGCGCCCCACACGGATTGTTCCTATCGGCATAGATTATTCCGACTGGTTCCACTACAGGGGTGAAGCAGTTGTACGCATCGGTGAACCCTTCAACGTGAATGAGTTCGCCGCCGGAATCCCTCAGGGCATCCCCGACAGCGAGCGTGATGCTCTCCTCCAGGAAGAGATGTACCGCCGCCTTTCTTCCCTCATCTTCTTCATTCCGGATGATGAGCATTATGAGGAGACCCTGGCCGATATCCGCGCTTCCCACCCCGCTCCCGCCAGGTGGCCCCGCATCCTCCTCGCAGCCGTCACCTTCCCCCTGTGGCTGGCGTTTGCGGTACTGTCGGCCCCGCTGTGGGTTCTTGCAGAGTTCCTCTGCCGCAGGATGGTCAAGGACCCTGCTTTCCAGAACACCACCCGCTTTGGCGTGAGGCTCATACTCTGGCCCATCTGGGCGCTGATCTGGCTCATTATCGGCCTATGTACAATGCCCTGGTGGGGTGCCCTTCTGCTTGTTGCAGCCTACCTCCCCTCCTACAGTCTCTTCTACGACTGGCTTAACCTGGCCCGTAACTAGCTGACACTCACCCATATACACAAAGTCGGGTGCACCTGCAGGTGCACCCGACTTGTTGTAAGTAATTGAAAGGCAGCTATTTAGCTGCCAACTCAAAAAAACTAGAGCTTAGGACCAGCCTTTACAAGGGCCTTACCTGCGCGGTTGCTTTCATACTTGTGGAAGTTCTTGATGAAGCGGCCGGCAAGATCCTTTGCCTTCTCTTCCCATTCTGCTGCGTTCTTGTAGGTGTCACGGGGATCAAGGATACCGGTGTCCACGCCTTCAAGCTTGGTGGGAACGGTGAAGTTGAAGTAAGGGATGACCTTGGTGGGAGCCTTGTCGATGGCGCCGTTAAGGATGGCGTCGATGATACCGCGGGTGTCACGGATGGAGATACGCTTTCCGGTACCGTTCCAGCCGGTGTTCACGAGGTATGCCTTTGCTCCGCTCTTCTTCATCTTCTTCACAAGCTCCTCTGCGTACTTGGTGGGATGCAGCTCCAGGAAGGCCTGGCCGAAGCATGCGCTGAAGGTGGGAGTGGGCTCTGTGATGCCGCGCTCTGTACCTGCAAGCTTTGCAGTGAAGCCGGAGAGGAAGTAGTACTTGGTCTGCTCAGGGGTGAGGATGGAAACGGGAGGAAGGACGCCGAATGCATCTGCGCTGAGGAAGATAACCTGCTTTGCTGCCGGTCCGTGGCTTTCAGGGCGCACGATCTTCTCAATGTGATAGATAGGATAGCTTACGCGGGTGTTCTCGGTGACACTCTTGTCGTTGAAGTCAATCTTACCGTTCTTGTCCACGGTTACGTTCTCAAGGAGAGCGTCACGGCGGATAGCGTTGTAGATGTCCGGTTCAGACTCCTTGTCAAGTTTGATGACCTTTGCATAGCAGCCGCCTTCGAAGTTGAACACGCCCTTGTTGTCCCAGCCGTGTTCGTCGTCACCGATAAGGAGACGCTTGGGGTCTGTGGAAAGGGTGGTTTTACCGGTGCCGGAGAGGCCGAAGAAGATGGCGGTGTTCTCACCGTTCATATCAGTGTTTGCAGAGCAGTGCATGGCGGCGATGCCCTTCAGAGGGAGGTAGTAGTTCATCATTGAGAACATACCCTTCTTCATCTCACCGCCGTACCAGGTGTTGAGGATAACCTGCTCACGGGAAGTCACGTTGAATGCAACGCAGGTCTCTGAGCGGAGGCCGAGTTCCTCGTAGTTCTCCACCTTTGCCTTTGCTGCGCAGTACACTACGAAATCCGGCTCCTGATCAAACTCCTTCTGGTTCTTGGGACGGATGAACATGTTGGTCACGAAGTGGGCCTGCCATGCAACCTCCATGATGAAGCGAACCTTCATGCGGGTATCGGCATGGGTACCGCAGAAGCCGTCTACCACAAAGAGGCGCTTGCCGCTGAGCTGCTGCTGGGCAAGTTTCTTGACTGCCTTCCATGTGCTTACGGACATCTTGTGGTTGTCGTTGGGATAACCCTCGGTGGTCCACCAGATTTCACCGGGCTTGCCTTCCTTGGTGGTGTTGTCGTAGACAATGTATTTGTCTTTAGGGGAACGGCCGGTATAGACGCCTGTCATGACGTTGATAGCGCCAAGCTCAGTTACCTGACCCTTGTCAAAACCCTCAAGGCCGGGCTTTGTCTCCTCATTGTAAAGAACCTCGTACGTGGGGTTGTAAAGGATTTCCTTAACGCCCTTGATGCCGTACTTCTTGAGATCGATGTTTGCCATAATGACTATATGATTAAAGATTTAATTCCAGTCTACAAATATACCTATTTTCCCTTACTTTTCCAAACGGGATTTAATCCTTTTTCTAAGCCCCGGAGAGAGTGAGAGATTCTCAAGGGAATCGGCCATATCCAGCCATTTTGCGGCCATCTCGTAGTCTTCCAGGAGGTAGAACGCCATGGCAATGTTATAGGATGCCGAAGCCCTTTTGATGGCGCTTCCCTCCTTCACAAACTGAGTCCATACGTCTATGGCCTTCCCGAACTTATTCTCATAGGCAAGTTTGAGGGCCTTCTCCCAGGTGTAGGAATTAAAGTCGTCAAAATAATACAGGCTGAAGCTCTCTGTCTTCCAGGTGGAGAGGAAGCGGGTGGCTACGCGGCTTCCCACTTTCTCGGCTTCGTCGGAAAGGTCCGAGGCTGCGTCCTTGGGCGTAAGGAAGGCGTTTCCCTTGAATCTATGGACCTTGTCCTCACCCATGCTGTCGTAGACGCTGAGATTGGTCCTGAGGGGCAGGCGGGCCTGATTGTCGGGCATGCCGATTACCGATGACATCAGGAACACTACATCGGCCTCGGTATCCATCACAAGGGAATGCATCAGGTCAAGGGTGACTGTATCGGCCGCAGGGACACGGAACATCTGCACCACTTCATCTCCGCCGAAGTAATCCTGCTCCAGCACGCGGGCCATGGCCGATGCCGAGTTCCGGTCGAAGGTAGAGTCGGGAGTTTCCATGGTCACGATGGCCATGGATTTACGGGCAAGGTCCAGTCCTGACGGCGACGGTTGCCTGACATCAAGGACAAGCGAATACACCTGGGGTGAGCAGGAGACCGCGAAGATCGCAAGAAGCGGGAAAAGGAGTTTTTTCATATTATTTCCGCAATTAAATCGTACTCATCGGCACCGGTGATCCTCACATTGAAGAAGGTCCCCACAAGGGAGGCCGCATCAATGCCTGAAGGAGCCTTGACAAGGATTTCCCCGTCAACCTCCGGACTCTCAAACTCTGAACGGCACACAAGGACGCCGTCCTGAAGGGAGTCTGCGAGCACTTTTTCTTCCGTGCCGATTCTGGACTGATTATATGCAAGAGAAATGCCACGCTGGGCTTCCATAAGGGCGTCCAGGCGTTTTTTCTTTGTAGAAGGGCGCACGGAATCCCTGAGATTCTCTGCGCCGTAGGTTCCTTCCTCCTCCGAGTATGTGAAAGCCCCAAGCCTGGGGAAGCGGGCTTCCTTCACAAACTTAAGGAGTTCATTGAATTCACGGGTACCTTCTCCGGGGTGGCCCACTATCATGGTGGTGCGGAGCACAACGCCCGGGACGCGTTCCCTCATACGCCCAATGAGGGCCCTTGTCCAGGCGCCGTCCACTCCCCTGTGCATGGCGGCAAGAACGCCGTCTGAGATATGCTGGAGAGGGATATCCATGTAGCGGCACACTTTTGGATTGGAGGCCATCTCATCCAGGACGTCCTCCGGGAAATCGGCCGGATAGGAGTAATGGATGCGGAGCCACTCTATGCCTTCCACCTTGGAAAGCTCCCTCAGGAGCTGCGCCAGGCAGCGCTTTCCGTAAATATCCAGGCCGTAATAGGTGGTGTCCTGGGCAATGATCACAAGCTCCCTTATACCCTGAGCGGCAAGTTCACGGGCCTCTGCCACCAGGGTCTCAATGGGGACTGATTTGTGAGGGCCGCGGATGAAAGGGATGGCGCAGTAGGAGCAGCGCCTGTTGCAGCCTTCAGAGATCTTGAAGAAGGCGTAGGGCCTTCCAGGGCTTGTAAGGATACGTTTCTGGGCCGATTCCGGGGAGGGCCTGCAGCCAAGCGCCGTCACCAGTGAATCCAGTTCACGGGCGCCGAACCATCCGTCCACCTCCGGGATAAGGTCCGGAAGCTCAGTTGGATACCGCTGGGACAGGCAGCCAAAGACAAGAAGGCGGCCCACAAGGCCATCCTTCTTCTTCTGGGCGGCCTCCAGGATAACCTGGATGGACTGCTCCTTGGCATCTCCTATGAAGCCGCAGGTGTTGATGGCCTCAACGTCTACAGGGCAGGGATCATCCTCCGGGACTATCTCATAGGAATCCCGTACCTGATACAGAAGGTGCTCAGTGTCTACGGTGTTCTTTGAACAGCCAAGCGTTATGACCCTGAGGGTCTTCATTAAGCCTCCTCGTTCTTTGCAGCCTCTGCCTCACGCTCCTCATCTGTGAGGAAATCAAGTGAAGCGTACTTTGAAAGGATGTTGTACCATTCTGCCACTTTCTTCATGTGGGACACATAGAAGCGGTCCGGGTCATAATCCGGCAGGGCCTTGGCAAAAAGGTCCAGGAACTCCTTATCGGCAGCTTTGGGGGCGGGAGCCGATGCAGCGCCAAGCACTTCCTTAATCTTCAGGAGCACTTCCTGGAGCTTGATCTCCTCCTCTGTGGTGTAGATGGAGATGTCGGCAAGGGAAGTGATGCCGGCCGATGCACTTACGTTAAGGCGCTTCTTTGTGTCAAGAGCCTCTACGATAGCGCCCTGGCGGGACTGTGCGATATAATTGAAAAGGCCGTGCTGACCACGGACGGAAAGGATTTTTGCAAGATCTGTTTTCATATTTTGAATTATTTTCTTTCTAACCTACAAATATAACTATTTTTGCCGAAAAAGACACGTCCTACCCGGCGGGAAAGGTTCTGGAGGGTGCCGTCGTTGTGAATGAGTGCATCGGCCTTTGAAAGGTCTATGCACTGGGAGGCCATTCGGCGGCGGGCGTCTTCTTCCGTTAGGCCGCGGCCGATAAGGCGCTTAAGGCGAACATCTTCGGAGGCGGTGACGGCAACTACGGCATCGGCCAGCCCGTCAAAAATGGGTTTGGAAAGGATTATGGCCGATTCCAGCACCACGAATGGAGCGTCCTGCGCGTCCCGCCAGGCCTCGAAATCGGCCCTGACAAGCGGATATACTATGGCCTCAAGTTTTTCCCTTGCTTCAGAATTGGAGAATATGATTTTTGCAAGGCTTGAAAACGGCACACCCAATTCGGCCTCTATCCTCTCTTTCAGCCCCGGGACGCTGTCATACAGCGCCTTTGTGCGGGAGTCCGAGTCATATACAGGAATGCCCCTCTTTGAAAGAAGGGCGCATACAGCGGATTTTCCGCTGCCTATTCCTCCTGTGACAATTACGGTGAGCATCCCTACTTCACCTCCACGCAGTCAAAGACCTCAGGATCCACCTGGTACTCCAGCACCCCGGAAGGGAGGCGGAGCGTGCGGGGGGCGCATCGGCCAGAAAGGGAAGCGCTGAAATCACGGTAGTCTATGTACAGCTTGAATGAGGCCACAGGGTCCTTCTTAAGAGGGAAGGCGCAGCGCATCACAACGGATGCCGTAGGAGGGAAAACCTGCAGCTGGTGGCCTGCAGGCAAGTTCCACACCTCAATTGGAACCGTGGTCCTGAGTTCCACATACCTTGAAACCGGAACTTCATAGCTCACCTCCGTCTTTGACATCCTCACGCCAGGAATCTCCTCAAGCCTCAGGATACCATGCTGGGAGGTGTGGAGATCCGTCATTACAAGGCGGGCCGATGTAACCTTCTCTATACCCTCCAGAACGTCACTCTGGGCATACACAGTAACGGAATCCGGGGAATAGCTGAAAGGAGCCTCAAGCATGTACTGGGAGCGGCAATGAAGGGAGCGGGGCACCTCTACGGGCACTTTCTTATGCATTTCCGTAGGGAAGATGAAACGGAGGGTGTCCGTAATGAAGGCCTCAACGGCCGTGCCTTCACCGAAGAACTGACTGACGTAGTTGTTCTTTGCGCCGCCTATCACACAGAATGTCTCGGGGCCGGTACGGCGAAGGTCTCCGCGGTCGAAGGCCACGGTTACCACCCTCTTCTCCTTGCGGCTGTGCTCCCTCACAAGGCGGAAGCCGTCCGTGCGGCAGCGGGCGCTCACCACAACGGTATTGGCCGATGTTCCCCTGTGGCCGTCAATATTGCACTGAGCCACAACGGGGACACTGATTGTGCCCGTATAGACATTGGAGAGCTGGGACAGGAACCAGATGAGGCCCGCAATGAGAACGGAGGCGGCCAGGATGACCCACTCCCTTCCAAGGGCTTTCTTATGCCTGCCTATTCTCTCCCTGAGGGACATGGCTTACTCTCTCTCTGATACTACTTCTGGACCTCTGAGTAGTCCTTCTGGAGGCCCTGCTTGTCTACGCGGAGCTTGACGTCTCCGTCCACTTTGAGGAGGGCGGTTTTCTCATTTACCTCCACAATCTCTCCGTAGATACCACCGACGGTAACAACCTTATCACCCTTCTTGAGGGAGTTACGGAACTCCTGGAGTTCCTTCTGCTGCTTGCGCTGGGGACGGATCATAAAGAGCCACATCACAAGGATAATGGCTGCGAACATGATGATTGTGGGGAGGGCGCTGCCCTGCGGCTGGCCCTGAGCTGCCTGAAGTGCAAAGAAAAGTGTGTTCATTATTAATTAGATATTGTTTTTTACTATGATTCCCTCTGCCTCACGCTGCTTTATGAGACGGTCAAGGATGCCGTTCACGAAGCCGCGGCTCTTGGGGGTGGAATAATACTTGGAGATTTCCACGTATTCGTTGATGGTCACCTTTACGGGGATGTCCGGGAAGGCCTCTGCTTCTGCAAGGCCCATTGCTATGAGAACTATGTCCGTGGTGTACAGGCGGTCCTGGTCCCATTTGGAGACGGAGCCGGCGATAAGACTGTTATACTCCGAAAAACGGCCGTAGGCGGTTGTGAGAAGCTTTTTCACAAACTCCGAGTCACTGCTTGCATCCCGGCCCTGGGCAATGAGGATGTCGCTTTGATACAGAGGAGGGAAACTCCACCTTCCAAGGCGGCCTATCTCATCCAGGGAGCGTATGCATGTTCCAAGGGCATAGGCAAGGTCATCGGCCCAATGGATGGAAGTATCCTCAAGGATGGCTGCAAGGGAAGGATCGTCCTCGAACTCTTCCTCGAAGATGCACTTCCAGAGGGCGGCGTCTTCCTTTATGGAAGAAGTCTCCGATGCCATATAATCAATGAAGTACTGACGGGACCTCAAACGGGTGTAAAGATCGGACAGGAATGCGTCCTGCTGGGCCCATGAGAGCTTTTTCTTCTCTATAAGCCTCTGGAAATCAGGATCTCCTTCAAGAAGGGCCGATACACCGTTACGGACGAACTTCATATTGGGATTGAGGTCCTCCTGAGTGGGATTGAACTTTCCGCGGGCAGCCTCTATACGGCGTGCTGCCACCCCGGTAAGGGCGGGGATGACGGACAACATAAAAAGATACAGGTCCCTGGTGGCTTCCTCAGATGTTTCAAGGCTGGCAAGCGCTTCTTTCAACGTAAGGTCCGGATTCTCTGCATAAGAATACAACACCTTGAAAGCCTTGATACGTAAGATTCGTCTGTTAAGCATATGTCAAATAATTTGTACAAAGATAGCTTTTTTTTAAATAATAATAGTTATATTTGTGTTCACAATAGTTTAAAATCAGACAAGAGAGATGTACAGTGAAGATTTTGAAAGGTCACATGACCGTGAGCGGGGCTCGGAAGACGTTTACTCAAAGCCTGTGAGGGCCGGTAAGCGCACTTATTTCTTTGATGTCAAAAGCACCAAAGGAAACAATGACTTCTATCTTACCATAACGGAGAGCAAGCGCCGCACAGAGCGTGACGGCTCATTCGTATATGACAAGCATAAGATATTCCTTTATAAGGAAGATTTTGAAAAGTTCTCCGAGGGCCTTCAGGAAGCGGTGCAGTATATCATGCACAACCTCCTCCATGACCAACCCATCCGCCAGTACCCCTCCCGGGAGGAGCAGGACGGTGGTGAGGAGACTGAGTTTTAAACCTTGACCCGGCACATATTGCGCCGGGTTTTTTGAATCCACATTACCGCCATGCTGCTCAAAAATGTTCTCTGGGAAGATTCCCGGGCCGACATCCTCATTCAGGGCAACCTCATCGCAAAGGTGAGCAGGGAGCCCCTGGACATCCCCTCTTCAGAAGTAATCATTGACTGCAGCGGCAAGGCTGTAATCCCCGGATTCGTAAACTCCCACACCCACGCGGCAATGATTATGCTGCGCGGCATCAACGAGGACCTCACCCTTTACCAGTGGCTGGATAAAGTGTGGGCATCTGAGGCCAAGATGGACGGAGAGTTCATCTACTGGGGCACCAAGGCTGCCTGCCTTGAGATGATAAAGAGCGGCACCACCACTTTCAATGACCAGTACTGGTTCCCGTCCCACGCCCGCAAGGCCGCCGTGGAAATGGGCCTGAGGCCGGCGGTATCTTTCATCTTCCTGGACTCCCAGGACCCCAAGATGGCCGCAATGCAGCGCATCGCCTGCCAGAAACTCTATGAAAAGTCCCTGGACTGGGGCCAGAAGTCCATTTTCACAATCTCCATCCACTCCGTCTACACGGTAACTGAGGAGAACATCCTGTGGGCGGCGGATTTCGCCCGTGACCGCGGCCTCAGGATCCACATGCACCTTGCAGAGACAGCCCAGGAAGACCAGGACTGCCGCAGGCTCCACAAGGGCCTCTCCCCCACTGAGTATTTTGATGCCCTGGGCATCTTCGGCCCTGATGTAATTGCAGCTCACTGCCTGTTCCTCTCCGATAAAGACATCCAGATCCTTGGAGACCACAAGGTGAGCTGTGTCCACAACATAAACTCAAACCTCAAGCTCGCTTCCGGTTATCAGTTCCGCTTCAAGGAGCTGCAGGAGGCCGGCGCCAACGTATGCCTTGGCACGGACGGCGCCGCTTCTTCCAACACCGTAGACATGCTTGAGCACATGAAAAACAGCGCCATGGTCCAGAAGGCCTGGAGAAAGGATCCCGCCGCTCTCCCGCTCAATGACCTCCTTTCAAGCGCCACCGTAAACGGTGCCAGGGCCCTTGGCATCAACACCGGTGAGATAAAGGAGGGGAAGCTGGCCGACCTATCTCTCATAGACCTTGGCGGCACTGCTTTCATCTCCCCCGCCCCCACCCTTGCAAACCTTGTGTACGCCGCTCACAGTGATGTGATTACGGATGTGATGGCAGGCGGAAAATGGATCATGAGAGACCGCACCGTTCCCAACGAGGCAGAGATTCTCCATGAGGCCAGGAAAGTTCTGAAGCAAATCTAACCACAAAATATGAACCCCAAAATTCAAAAGATAAAGGATATTGTCTCCGTACTGCAGGAGAGGCTTGGAGGTTTTACTCCGGAAATAGGAATTGTCCTTGGAAGCGGCCTTGGTTCTCTTGCCAATGCCATTGAAAACCCCATCACTGTACCCTACAAGGAACTCCCCGGCTTCCCTGTGTCCACCGCAACGGGGCACAAAGGCAATTACATCGCCGGCACCCTTTCCGGAAAGAAGGTCCTTGCAATGCAGGGACGTATCCACTACTACGAGGGCTACGGCATGGACATGGTGGTTCTCCCCATCCGCGTGATGCTGATGATGGGAATCAAGTACCTGTTCGTATCCAACGCTGCCGGAGGCACAAACCTTGGTTTTCACGTGGGTGACCTGATGATCATCAAGGACCATATCAACCTTCTTCCCAACCCCCTTATCGGCCCTAATTTCGACGAAATAGGCCCGCGTTTCCCAGACATGACGCGTCCCTATGACCCCTCGCTCATAAGGCTGGCGGAAAGCCTGGCACTGGAACTTGGAATAAAGCTCCAGAAAGGCGTCTATGTTGGCGGCACCGGCCCGTCTTATGAGACTCCCGCGGAGTACAAGTACTTCCGTATCATCGGCGGTGATGCAGTGGGCATGAGCACCATTCCGGAGGTGATTGTGGCACGCCACGCCGGAATTCCCGTCTTCGGAATCTCCGTAATCACCAACGAGGCCCACGACGATTATGCCGACGACTATGTCAACGACGGCCAGGACGTAGTTGACGCCGCAAATGCCGCTGCTGCAAAGATGACGCAGCTAATTGGCAAAATGATTGAAAAGCTCTGAAACCAAACACCTTGATATGACTTACGTTGAGACTATATACGCCGCAACTGATTTTGTGCGGGAAAAACTTGGCGGGCTCAAGCCCACAAACGGCATTATCCTTGGCAGCGGCCTTGGAAAGCTGGCCGATGAAATAGAAAACCCCATTGAGATACCCTACGGCACCATTCCGGGATTCCCCGTTTCCACGGCTATCGGCCATAAGGGCTGCTTCATTGTTGGCACCCTTTCCGGGAAAACGGTCATTGCAATGCAGGGCCGCATCCACTATTATGAGGGCTACGGCACCGCCATGGCAACCCTTCCCGTGCGCGTGATGATACTCCTCGGCATCCGGAGGCTCTTCGTTTCCAACGCCGCCGGAGGTACCAACCTTGGATACCATGTGGGAGACCTCATGATAATCAAGGACCATATCAACCTTATCCCCAATCCGCTTATCGGCCCCAACCTTTCAGAATTCGGCCCGCGTTTCCCGGATATGACGCGTCCCTATGATCCCGGTCTTATCAGGATGGCAGAGGAAATTGCCGCAGAGAAAGGCATCAAGCTCCAGAAGGGCGTGTACGTTGCCTGCTCAGGCCCGTCCTATGAGACGCCTGCGGAATACCGCTATTTCCGCTCAATAGGGGCCGATGCAGTTGGCATGAGTACCACCCCGGAGGTGATTGTGGCACGTCACAGCAGCATTCCCGTGTTTGGAATGTCCGTCATAACGGATGTTGCTCATGACACGGAAAACGACGATTACGTGACTGACGGAGAGGCCATAGTGAAGGCCGCAGACGCCGCAGCAGACAAAATGACTGCACTGATAAAAGAAATGTTAGCGCAGCTTTAAAAATTTTTTGTATTTTTGCATAATGTAACCGGTTATGCTGGAAAGTATTAGGAATAATATAGAACAGCTGATTGCGCGCTATGAGGCTGTGAAGGCGGAAAATGAGAAACTCCGCCTGGAGTTACAAGCGTGCAAGGATACCGGTTCTGCCCAAAAGGCAAAGATAATGGAACTGGAGGAAGAGGTATCGTCCCTCCTTCTGTCACAAGCTTTTAACGCCGCTCCCGGCTCAGATGCCAAGGCCCGGCTGGATTCACTTATAAAGGAGATAGACAAGTGCATCTCCGCTCTGGAGGAATCGTAATGGGTCAGAAGATAACACTGAAAATAGCCGGTCGTGATTATAGCCTCACTGCTCAGTCCGAAGAGCAGGAAGCAACCCTCCGCCGTGCAGCGGATGCAATAAACAACCGCCTGGATGCTTATACACTCAGTCATCCCGGCAAAACTGCACTGGAACTGATGTCCCTTGTGGCGCTCAACGAAACCCTGTTCCGTATGAACGTCCAGAAGGAGATAGAGCAGTATAAATCATCGGAAGAGCAGCTTGGACAAGACCTGGACCGCTACCTCAAAGACACGCAATAAGCCGCCGGAATCGATGGCTGAAATCAACACGTTCGATTGAACCGGGCGCATCTCAGGCCGTGGATGGCGGGCCCTCCTTGAAGGGATACCTGAATCGGCCGGACCCCAAATCTTATCCAATAAGATTTTCTGACTGGATACGGCGGCTTTTTTTCCATATCTGTTGCCTGTTAGCAAGCACATAACACACAATATATATGGACATCATATCTTTAATAATCGGATTTGTAGCCGGAGCAGCAATTGCCCTGGCGGCTTACATAGTGATAAGGCGCTCTATCCTCAAGGGGAAGCGCGACGAAATCATTGAGAAGGCAGAGGTAGAAGCAGAAAAGATCAAGAACGATCGAATACTCCAGGCAAAGGAGAAGTACCTCTCCCTCAAGAGCGAGCACGAGAAAATGGTCAACGAGTCAAATGCCCGCATCCATGACGCAGAGAACCGCGTGAGGCAGAAAGAGAATACCCTTAACCAGAAGATGGGTGAAGCAGACCGCAAAAACCGTGACCTGGATGCACAGAAAGCTGCCCTTAAGGCACGCGAGGATGAGTATGACCGCCTCCGTGACCAGGCAATCCGCCAGATAGAGGAGGTTGCCGGCATGACTGCCCAGGATGCCAAGACCCAGCTCATGGAGCAGATGAAGGCCGAGGCCCGCACTGAGGCCCAGGCATACATCAACGACTGCATAGACGAGGCCCGCCTCAACGCCGCCAAGGAAGCAAAGCGCATTGTGATCAACACCATCCAGCGCACCGCAACGGAAACTGCTATCGAGAATGCCGTTACCACATTCCCTATTGAAAACGACGAAATAAAGGGACGTATAATCGGCCGTGAAGGACGTAATATACGTGCTCTGGAGGCCGCTACGGGCGTAGAGATTGTGGTAGACGACACCCCTGACGCCATCCTTCTCAGCGCATTTGACCCCGTGCGCAGGGAGGTGGCCCGCCTTGCCCTCCACCAGCTTGTGGTAGACGGCCGCATCCACCCCGCACGCATCGAGGAAGTGGTCACAAAGGTGTCCAAACAGCTTGAGGAAGAGATCCTTGAAACCGGTAAGCGCACCTGCATAGACCTTGGAATCCACGGTCTCTCCATGGAGCTTGTCCGTCTTATCGGCCGAATGAAATACCGTTCATCCTACGGCCAGAACCTCCTCCAGCACTCCCGTGAGGTAGCAAACATCTGCGCCATCATGGCCAGTGAGCTTGGCCTCAACCCCAAGATTGCAAAGAGGGCCGGCCTCCTGCACGATATAGGAAAGGTATCGGAAGAGGATCCGGATCTTCCTCACGCCCTTCTGGGTATGAAGCTGGCCGAGCAGTACAAGGAGAAACCGGAAATCTGCAATGCTATCGGCGCCCACCACGAGGAAACCGAAATGACTTCCCTCTACGCTCCCCTGGTGCTGGTTGGAGACGCCATCTCAGGAGCCCGTCCCGGTGCACGCCGTGAGGTGATTGAGAGCTACATCAAGAGACTCCGCGGCATGGAGAACCTTGCAGGCGCATATCCCGGAGTAACCAAGGCCTATGCCATCCAGGCCGGCCGTGAGCTCCGCGTGATCGTAGGAGCAGAACAGGTCT
The DNA here is from genome assembly GCA_900321715.1 of uncultured Bacteroidales bacterium. Taxonomy (GTDB): domain Bacteria; phylum Bacteroidota; class Bacteroidia; order Bacteroidales; family UBA932; genus Cryptobacteroides. The sequence goes on from ONXC01000014.1 coordinate 57,834, forward strand.
CTGACCACGACGCAGAGGTCCTTTCTGGAGAGATTGCAAAGAAGATCCAGGACGAGATGACCTATCCCGGCCAGGTTAAAATCACGGTTATCCGTGAAACCAGGTCCGTTGCTTACGCAAAGTAGTTTTACTTCCCAAACATCAGTTCCATATCGGAAGCGATTGCAGGGCCGGCAAGTGACTCCGGAATAAACTTCCAGGAGCCTATCACGGAAGGATTGCCTATTACCTCAGGATCAATGGAGCCATTCTCCATAAGGTAATCGTAAAGGATATTACGGATCTCAGGATAGCGCGCCACAACACGGTCTCCTATGCGGTCTGTGTCTATCCCCACTTCCTGCAGGAGGTTGCCGCCGCCGCTTGCGCGGTAGGAGGTCATGGCAACGTTGTAGATGCGGGAAGGATCGAATGCGCTGCCGTCTGCCATGGAACTTACAGAAATGCGTGAACCCCGGGGCTTTGTAACATCCACGGTGTAATTGATGCCGGCGGCAGAGTCAAAGTTGTAGGAATGCCCCACAAACGACCATCCTTTCTGCATTGTGCGTGGATTGTCCCTCTGGACTATGTTGAGGACGTGGTCACCTGGCTTTGACGCGGTGACGATCCAGCGGTCATAGGATGCTTCCAGATACCTTACAATCTCATCTCCCGACATCTTGACCACGTAAAGCTGATTTTCAAACGGGTAGATGGTGAAAAGGTCGTTGAACAGGAGGACGCCAGCCTTCACGGTGCCGTTGTAAGTGAGGGGTGCCGCAATGGAAATCTCTGCGGGCTCCTGGGTGATGCAGAGCGTATGGATGAGGTTTATGTAGGGGTTCATGCCGGTGTAGGCATCCCTGGTGCGGAGATCCACGTTCAGGACACCCACTTCCTGGAGGGTGAACGCCTTCACTGCCTCATATTCCTTGCGGAAGTGATCACGCATCTGAGGGTCTGCATCTTTGGCCTTGACGGGGATAAGGCCGGCCTCATAGGATTTACTGACAATCTTACGGTCTTTGACACTGAGATGGATCTTACCGCAGGCAAGGAAGCGAGTGTGGCTGCCGGAGTTCATAAGGACTATCGAGTCACGTTTTTCCACAAAAGGACGGTGGTCGTGGCTGCAGATGACAAAATCGGCCCCTCTCACGCTATTAAGTACGTCCAATGCCTCAGCTTCAGGGTTATTGCCGTCTCCTGTGCCTGTGGCTGAATGAACGCCCAGTATAACCACGTCAGGATGCTCTTTTGCACGGACATAGTCCACATCCTTCTGCACGCGGGGAGCAATACGTTCAAAGTGCATTCCGCTCCAGAGCTCCTCTCCCAGCCAGGCGTTGATGTTGGCGTTCTGATAGCCAAGCACGGCAACCTTAAGACCACCTTTCTTTACTATTGTATAGAGGGGGAAGTAGGGTTTTCCGTTGTCGTTGCGGATTGCATTGCCGGCAAGAAGCGGTATGCCGTAGGCCTGCATCTCACGGTTTACGCGGTCGTAGACCTTATGGCCAGTCTCTACGTCATGGTTCCCCCACACCACTGCATCGTAGTCCATATAGTGAAGGATGCGCGGGAAAAGATGGGGAGAGAGGGTGTCTATATAATTGTAGTAGTATGCGGCGTTGTCACCCTGCAGGCAGTCTCCGGCATCAATGAGAAGGACATTATCCTTGCCATCGGCCTTACGTACACTGTCTACGTACGTGTTGACGGAGCAAAGGGAATTCTTGATACGGCCGCCTACGTAGGTGGAATCAAACCAGGAGCCGTGGACGTCGTTGGTGGATAGCACCGTGAGGGTGTAGTCTCCGTCCTTGGGACCACGTGCACAGGAGAAAAGCGTAAGGCAGAGAGCCGGAATGATGAGTGCGCGGATTTTCATATGCTGCTATCTTCTGAATCTTGACATCTGCTGCATGAGGGAGCCGGTGACGGCGCCCTTCATGAGTTTTCGGGTGCCCTCGAACTGCTTCAGGAGCTTGTTCACATCTGGGAGGGTGGTACCGGAGCCATCGGCAATCCTCTTGCGGCGGGAGCCGTTGATTGCCTCAGGGTGCTCCCTCTCATAGGGAGTCATGGAAAGGATTATGGCTTCTGTAGACTTGAAGGCGTCGTCCGGGATATCCACATCCTTCATGGCCTTGTCCATACCTGGAATCATGCCTGCAAGGTCCTTGATGTTACCCATCTTCTTGACCTGCTGGATCTGCTGATAGAAATCCCAGAGGGTGAACTGGTCCTTGGCAAGTTTTTTCTTGAGGGCACGGGCCTCTTTTTCGTCGTACTGCTCCTGGGCCTTCTCAACAAGGGAAACAACGTCTCCCATGCCAAGGATACGGTCTGCCACACGCTCAGGGTGGAAGACGTCAAGAGCTTCAAGTTTTTCTCCGGAAGAGACAAACTTGATGGGCTTTCCTACCACGGCCTTGATGGAAAGGGCTGCACCGCCGCGGGTGTCACCGTCCATCTTGGTGAGGACAACGCCGTCAAAGTCCAGGCGGTCGTTGAACACCCTTGCGGTTTCCACGGCATCCTGACCTGTCATTGCATCCACCACAAAGAGGGTTTCAGTAGGGTTCAGGGCCTTATGTAGGGCCGATATCTCATTCATCAGCTCATCATCCACGGCAAGGCGGCCGGCGGTATCCACAATCACTACGGGGAAGCCTTCTGCCTTGGCTTTCTTCACAGCCTCCTGGGCAATCCTGATGGGATCCTTCTCCCCTTCAATTGTGAAAACTGGAACCTCAATGCTATCTCCCAGCACTTTCAACTGCTCGATGGCGGCTGGACGGAAGGTGTCGCAGGCTGCAAGAAGGACTTTCATTCCCTTCTTGGACTTGAGGTGAAGGGCAAGCTTTGCGCTGAAGGTAGTCTTACCGGAACCGTTGAGACCCGCAACCAGAACAATGCCGGGATTTCCCTTAATGTTGATCTCCTGGGCCGATGAACCCATGAAATCGGCCAGCTCATCCCTCATGATCTTGACCATCATCTGCTGGGGCTTCACGGCGGTAAGCACACCGGTGCCTATGGCTTTGTCCTTCACGCGGTTACAGAAATCTTTTGCAACCTTATAGCTTACATCGGCATCCAGAAGGGCCTTGCGGATGTCCTTGACGGTTTCCGCTATGTTGATCTCAGTTATTTTTCCTTCTCCCTTGAGGATCTTGAAAGACCTCTCAAGTCTCTCTTGCAGGTTCTCGAACATACGTACATTTTTAGTTTACAAATATAGCAATTTCTGCGTTTATAAGAAAGAAGAAACGTTTCCCGCGTTGTTTCACGTGAATCCCAAAAAACATCTCGGAAAGTTTTTACGTTTCAAGGGCTCTGTTCCAATAAAGGGCTTTACCTTTGGCAAAACGCTTGAGATATGGAAAAACTATTGAAATGGATGGCTATGATCCCGCTGGTGGCGGGGATCGCCGCATGCGATGATTTTGGAAAATTCCCATCGGCCGACACCCACGGGGAGCTTCAATGGGAGATTGACAGGGAGTCCGTTGCAAAAGCCGGGGCTCAGCTTCCGGATATCAACGACTTCCTCCTTACCATTACTGACAGTAAGGGTGTAACCCTGTATGACGGTCCTTATGGAGACTCCCCTGCCTCTCTCACGGTTCCGGCCGGGAGCTATACAATAAGCGTAGTCTCCGGGCAGTTCACTTCCCCCGCCTTTGCGCACCCCGTATACGGAGATGAGGAGGTGGTGATAATAAAGGCCGGGGAAAGCGCCACCGTGAACCTGAACTGCACCCTCCTCAACTGCGGCATAAGGCTGAGGATCGCCTCTGATTTCCTCACCAGCTTCCCGGGCGGAGTGATGTATGTGAAACAGGGAGCGGCCAAACTGATGTATGCCTACATGGAGGACAGGATAGCATATTTCAAACCGGGAGAGATTGCAGTTGTCCTCTATGACGAAGGCAAGGAGGAGACCCTTTTCACCCGCACACTGGAGCCACGTCAAATCCTTACTGTGAGCATATCGGCCCCCGGAAAGGCCGATGGCGGAGCTTCGTCCGTGAGGGTGTCTCTTGACACCAGCAAGACCTGGCTTTCGGAGAACTGGGTAATAGGCGGGGAGAATTCCGGCGGCGGCCAGGGCGGAGGATCGGTTCCGGAAGCCTGCTCGGTGGCCGAGGCCCGTGAAAAGACCGGTCAGAAAGACGTCTGGGTGTATGGATATATAGTCGGAGGAGACCTCACCACATCTGCAACGGGAGAGGTAAAGACATCCGGAATCACAAAGGCAACACACCTTGCCATGGCCGACCGCTCAACTATCAGGGACAAATCGGCCTGCATTGCCGTGGAACTTCCGGCAGGTAAGGTGCGTGACGCCCTGAACCTTGTGGCTCACCCGGACCTTATAGGGACAAGGGTGTACGTGAAAGGAGAGATCGCAGAGAAATACTTTGGCACCGTAGGGCTCAAAGGGACCAGTGACTATGTGATGAAATAGCTAGAACTCCCTGTAGAACAGGCGCACAAAGGATGAAACTATGATTTCCTTCAGGGTTCTTGAGCCGAGCCATGACTCCAGGGTCCACTCCGTTGCGCCGTCCATAAGGTCCTCGAAGGCCTTCCTGAAACCAACGGCGGTTTCACGGTCATAGATGAAACTGTTAACCTCGTTGTTGATGGTGAAACTCCTCACGTCCAGATTTGTGGCGCCCACAACGGAGAGGTAGTCATCGGCCACCATTGTCTTGGAATGGTTGAACTCCCCTTCACTCTCAATGATCCTGACGCCGGCTTCAAGGCATTCCGTGTAATAACCGCGGTTGAAAGGGCCCAGGATGGGGGTATCCACATTTCTTGGAAGCATTACCCTTACGTCTACACCCCTGAGGGCAGCGGTCTTGAGGGCAAGGAGGAATGATGCAGGTGGGACAAAGTAGGGAGTCTGGAAATAGACGTATTTACGGGCATTTCCAAGCATCCATTCATATGCCATCTGGGTGGTGGGCCAGGGAAAATCTGCTTCGTCCGTAACTATTTGGATGGTTTTACCACCCTCAAGAGGCCTTACTGGCTGGAAATAATCCCCGAGAGGCTTCTCCACACTGCCTTTGCAACTGATCCAGGTGTCAAGGAAAGACGCCTGAAGCCGGGCAACGGCAGGGCCTTCTATCCTAAGATGGGTATCATGCCAAACATTAAAGTAATTGTCACTGACGTTCATCCCGCCGGTATAGGCTATGCGGCCGTCTATGACCACTATCTTCCGGTGCTGCTGACAGTTGAGCCTCATGATGAAAAGCGGCAGGCCCTGACTAATGGATGTGTAGCGGACAACCTCAATTCTGGCTTCCTCCATGGGCTTCCAGAATTTGCGTGGAATACGCCTTGCCACAAAACTGTTGAGGAGGAAACGGACCTCTACTCCCTGACGGGCTTTCTCTATGAGAAGGTCCCGGACCTCCCTTCCAGAGGCGTCATTTCCAAAGCGGAAATACTCCAGATGAACGGAATGACGGGCATTCCTTATATCCTCCATAAGGAGTTCCTTCTTGCGTGCGCCTGAGGAAATGACTTCCATTTTATTTCCCACGTAGAGCCGGTTCCCGTCTCCGCATGCACGGTTGAGACTGGCAAGGGGGCGGAAGGACTCTTCCAGGCCGTCCTCAGGGATACCATCGGGAAAAAGGAGGCCGGCGGCTTCCGGGGTGATTTCCTCATTCAACCTTCTCCGGGCCTCTCCGTGGATGTAATTCCTGGCCTTCACGGTACGATAATCCTTGCCGAAGATAAGGTACAGGACAAAACCGACGAGAGGGACAAATAACATGAGAAGCACCCAGGCCATGGCGGTTTCCTGCACCCTCTTGTCCCTCAGGACCATGTAGCATAGTGCCAGACGAAGAATGGCCGGCAGAAGTACAACAATTATGTTCAGGATACTGCTCATGTAGTTACACAAAGATAACAAAAAATATTCGTATATTTGTAGTCCTTATACTTACTGCAAGTGAAGAACTACCTGAAGAAACTTGAAGACCAGATTCATCAGAATCCTGAGAAACCCGCTCTATGTGACTACGAAGGAGCAGTTTACACATATGCCCAGTTTGCTCAGATCATAGAGCGCTACCATATCTTTTTCCAGACGGCCGGCATCAAGCCCGGAGACAAGATAGCCATCTGCGCCAAAAACTCGGCCCGTTGGGGCATCCTCTTCTTTGCGGTAAACACCTATGAAGCTGTAGTGGTCCCTATTCTGGCCGATTTCACTGCCAGCGGCGCCACCAAGCTCATCGGCCACTCAGACAGCGTGCTCCTTATCTCAGACCCTGAAATCTGGAGTCAGATGCAGCCCGATGACATGCCTCTCCTCAGGGGCGTCATCAATTCCCGTGAAGAGGGCCTTCTGTGGCATAAGGACCACGATATAGCCCGTGCCTGGGAAGACCGTGACAGTCTGTTTGAGCAGTGTTATCCGGACGGATTCAACCCCCGGGATGTAATCTACCCCGATAATGAAAAGGCCCTGGCCTTCATAAACTACACTTCCGGTACGTCAGGAGATCCAAAGGGCGTAATGCTCAGTTACGGCGCCATGTCCGACATAGTGGAGCAGTGCCAGCAGAAGCTCTCTAATACGCCGGACAAACTGGTCTCAATGCTGCCCCTGGCCCACATGTACGGCCTTGCTATGGAGTTTGTTTATCCCTGCTGCACCGGCTTCACCATCTATTTCCTTGGAAAGCTCCCTTCCCCTTCACTTCTCATGAAGGCCTGCGCAGAGATTCAGCCCAGCATCATGATCACGGTACCGCTGGTGATGGAAAAGCTCTACCAGACCCAGATACAGCCTCAGCTTGTTGGTCTTGCAGCAAGGGTCCCCTACCTCAGGATACCCTTCTTCAAAGGCCTTGGCAAAAAGCTCCTGCAGTCGCTTGGCGGCAGGCTGGAGACCATCCTCATCGGAGGCGCTCCGCTTACCTGGGAGGTAGAGAGCGGTTTCCGTAAAATCGGCCTTCCATATGCCGTAGGCTATGGTATGACGGAGGCCTGTCCCCTGCTTTCGCTGGAAACCCCGGAGCATTTTGAGCCGGGTTCCTGCGGAAAACCCACCCACCGCCTCAGGATTGAATCCTCAGACCCTGAACGAATCCCTGGAGAAATCCAGGCTCAGGGTCCCAACCTCACCATGGGGTATTATAAGAATCCGGAGGCCGATGCCAAGGCCTGGACACCCGATGGCTGGTTCCGCACCGGAGACCTCGGTATCATGGACGAAGACGGAAACGTGTTCATAAAGGGCCGCATCAAGGCCATCATCCTGTCTTCTTCCGGTCAGAACATCTATCCGGAAGAAGTGGAGCAGGTTCTCTCCAAGCACCCCATGGTGCAGGAGTCCCTGGTAATTGAGCGTGCCGGCAAGGTTGTTGCCCTGGTATATCCCAAACCCGGAGTTGTTCCCTCAGAGGACCATATCCGGGACTACACAAACCGCTCACTCCCCGTCTTCAGCCAGATTTTCCGCGTAGAGCTTGTAGACCTCCCCTTCCAGCGCACTGCCAAAGGCACAATCAAGCGACATCTCTATCAATAGCCCTGCCCGGCAAGTCACTGTTTCTCAGCGAGTTACACATTATCGGGTGCACCTGCAGGTGCACCCGACTTTGTATAAGTGCTTGGCTCACAGCACATTACGCGCCAGGGAACACGACCTGCCAATATGGCAGGAAAGGCCAATATGGCTCAAGTTTTGACTTATAATCGGCCGGAATACAATAAAAACAACATATAACTATGGCAAACAAAGGACAGATTGGTGTAACCACGGAAAACATATTTCCGGTTATCAAGCAGTTTCTTTACAGTGACCACGAGATTTTCCTTCGGGAACTTGTGGCAAACGCAGTTGACGCAACCCAGAAGATCAAGGCCCTGGCCGCTTCCGGAGACTGCAAGGAGGAACTTGGAGACCTCAAGGTCCACATTGAACTGGATGAAAAGGCCAAGACCCTGAAAATTATCGATAACGGTATCGGCATGACTGAGGAGGAGGTTGACAAATACATCAACCAGATTGCCTTCTCCAGCGCCGGAGAGTTCCTTGAGAAGTACAAGGATCAGATCCAGAATATCATCGGCCACTTTGGCCTTGGATTCTACAGCGCCTTCATGGTTTCAAAGAAGGTGACCATTGAAACGCTATCCTGGAAGGAGGGCGCAAAGGCCGTGAAATGGACCTGCGACGGTTCTCCTGAATACACCATGGAGGAATGTGACAAGGCCGATAGAGGAACCGTCATCACCCTTTACCTTGACGACGATTCCTCTGAATACGCAGAGAAATCCCGCATAGAGGCCCTTCTCCAGAAATACTGCAAGTTCATGCCAGTTCCCATCGTCTTTGGAAAGGAGCAGGAATGGAAGGACGGAAAGTACGTGGACACGGATAAGGACAAGGTCATCAACTCAGTGGAGCCCCTCTGGACCAAGGCACCTTCAGAGCTCAAGGACGAGGATTACCTTGGATTCTACCGCACCCTCTTCCCCATGAACGAGGAGCCGCTTTTCTGGATTCACCTCAACGTGGACTATCCTTTCAACCTCACCGGAATCCTCTACTTCCCTAAACTGAAGGACCGCGTGGCGGTAGAGCGCAACAAGATCTCCCTCTACTGCAACCAGATGTTCGTGACAGACCACGTGGACAACATAGTCCCTGACTTCATGACCCTCCTTCACGGCGTCATTGACTCTCCGGACATTCCTCTTAACGTGAGCCGCAGCTATCTCCAGAGCGACGCAGCGGTGAAGAAGATCTCCACCTACATCACAAAGAAGGTTGCAGACCGCCTGGAAGGCATCTTCAAGGATGAAAGGGAGCAGCTGGAAGCCAAGTGGGACAACCTCAAGCTGTTCATAGAGTACGGCATGCTCTCCGATGAAAAGTTCTGCGAGAGAGCCCTCAAATTTGCACTCCTCAAGAATGTGGAAGGCAAGTTCTTCAGCTTTGATGAGTACAAGGAGGCCGTAAAGGACGCCCAGACAGACAAGGACAAGAAGCTTGTGTATCTGTATGCCACAAAGGCCGATGACCAGTACGCCTACATCCAGGCCGCAAAGGACAAGGGCTATGACGTCCTCCTGATGGACTGCGAGCTTGACGCCCACTACGTGAATCTCCTGGAGCAGAAACTCACTGACACCCGCTTTGCCCGCGTGGACTCCGACGCCGTTGAGAACCTCATCCCCAAGGAAGACAAGGTTAAGCTTGAGATGAAGGAAGACGAGCGCTATGACCTTGAGAACATGTTCAAGGCCGTTCTCCCGGAAGGCAACGACTACTTTGTCCAGGGAGACAACCTTGGCGCAGAATCGGCCCCCGTCCTTATCACCCAGAACGAATTCATGCGCCGTTACCGTGAGATGAGCGCCCTTGGCGGCGGAATGAACTTCTACGGAGAAATGCCAAAGAGCTACAACATAACCGTGAATATGGAGAACCCTCTGGTGGCAAAGATATGGGCTTCCAAGAAGGCCGATGTGCAGCCTCAGGGAGAGCTTCCCGCCGAGGCTCCTTCAGATGCCCCCGAGGAAGAGAAGACCAAGGCGCGCGAAGCCCGCGAGGCTGTCCGCAAGGCCCACAGGGCCGATGTAGAGGCCTTTGCTCATGCCAATGACCTCCTGCATCAGATTGCAGACCTTGCCCTCCTCTCCAACGGCATGCTGAAGGGCAAGGCCCTCAGCGATTTCATCGCAAGAAGCTACGCCATCATGAAATAATGCTGGCGTGCAAGATGCTGACTATCAGCTAATTATTAACAATCGGGTGCACCTGCCGGTGCACCCGATTATTTGTAACACGCTGAGTGTTAAGTATTTACGAGCCAGTATTACTTATAGAGGAACCTTCTGATACTCATCTTGGGAGTTTTCTCGAAGGGCTTGTCCATGAGTTCAACCTTGGCTATCTGGCTGTAGGAAGGAAGCTGGCGGTTTGCACCCAGGCGGATGTTCTCAGGGATTTCTGCCTTGGCTTCATTGTCCAGGAGGGCCTTGGCTATTGACTGCTCATCAAGGAATACAAGGGCAACAAGCTTGCCGCCGCGCTCTACCACCACAGATTCCATCACGTAAGGCTGGTTGTTAACCACAGCCTCAAGCTCCTCAGGGTAGATGTTCTGGCCTGAAGGACCCAGGATCATGTTCTTTGAACGGCCACGGATGAAGATGTTGCCTTCCGCGTCAATGATACCAAGGTCTCCGGTGCGTAGCCAGCCGTCCTCTGTGAATGCGTTGGCGGTTGCCTCTTCATTCTTATAGTAGCCTATTGTGATGTTCTCACCGCGGGCCTGGATTTCTCCCACAACGTGCTGAGGGTCATCGGAGTCTATGCGGACTTCGGCCACATCAACTGCCTTACCGCAGGAACCGGCCACATACTTGGTCCAGTGCTCATAGGCAAGCAGCGGGCAGGCCTCGGTCATGCCGTAACCCACAAGGTAAGGGAACTTGATCTTCTTGAAAAGGCGCTCCACCTCAGGGTTGAGGGCAGCACCGCCCATGATGAATTCCTGCACATTGCCGCCGAAAGCCTGCACAAGGCCGTCCTTCACCTTCTTGTAAATCACATTGTTAAGGACAGGAACTTTTGTGAGGAACTTAATGAGGGGCTTGTCAAGGGTGGGCTTTACCTTGCTCTTGTATATCTTCTCCATCACAAGCGGAACGGTTATGAGGAGGTAGGGCTTAACATCGGCAAAAGCCTTGAGAAGGGTTGCCGGGGTGGGAGCCTTACCCATCCAGTAGATGGACGTACCGTTACAAAGAGGATAGAGGAACTCAATCACAAGGCCGTACATATGGGCCATGGGGAGCATAGAGACCATCTTGTCTCCGGCAGGGACGTTACGCTGGGAGTAATCCACGTTTGCGCTGAAGTTGCGGTAAGTGAGCATTACGCCCTTAGGGTCTCCTGTACTGCCGGAAGTGTAGTTGATGGTGGAAAGGTTGTCCCAGTTGTCCGTAGGGAACACAACGTCATCGGGGCCGAATCCCTTGGGATATTTTTCCGCGAAAAGCTGGTCCAGGTTGTCAACTGCTTCCTGGATCTTGGCATCACGGCAGAAGAGGACCTTCCAGTTGTCTACGTCAAAGACCACCTTGAGGGCGGGCATCTTCTCCGGATCCATCTTTGCCCAGCGGGCGGCGTTGGTGAAAAGGGCGATACTGTCACTATGGTTGACAAGGCCCATTACGCTTTCCGGGGTGAAATCGGCCAGAATGGGGACGATAACGGTTTCATATGTGTTGACGGCGAGGTAGGCGAAGCCCCACTTGGCACCGTTGTTGGCGCACAGGGCAATCTTATCTCCCTTCTTGAAGCCGGCTTTTTCAAAGACAATGTGGAAACGGGCGATATCCGTTGCCATTTGGGCGTAAGTGAATGAGTCTCCGCCGATTGTGTTCAGCGCGGGTTTATCCCAGAACTTACGTGTTGCGTCCTGAAGGCGCTGAAGATAATGAGGATAATTTGACATATCTTAGGTTTTAGGTTTCTCAATACTATCTACAAAGATAACAATTATTTTGGTAAGCAAAAAATCCGTATCTTTGCACACTGAAAGATATTCAGATGAGAAGAAAACCTATCATAGCACTTATCTACGACTTCGACGGCACCCTTTCCCCCGGCAACATGCAGGAGTTCGGGTTCATCCAGGCTATCGGCCAGACGCCCGCAGAATTCTGGGCAAAAAGTGACGGCATAGCCAAAGGCCAGGACGCCTCCAACATCCTGGCTTATATGAAACTCATGCACGACGAAGCCCGTAAGAACCATATCAAGCTCACCCGCGAAGGCTTCAAGAAGTACGGGGCCGATATAAAGCTCTACGAAGGCGTCCGTGACTGGTTCCAGAATGTAAACGCCTACGGCAAGGCCCACGGAGTGATCATTGAGCACTATATCAACTCCTCCGGCCTTACGGAGATAATAGAGGGATGCCCCATTGCAAAGGAATTCAAGCACATCTTTGCCGGAAGCTTCATCTACGACGACAAAGGCGTGGCGGAATGGCCCGGCATAGCCGTAGACTACACCGGCAAAACCCAGTACCTCTATAAGATACAGAAGGGAATCTTTTCGGCCCGTGATTCAAAGCTTGTCAATGAAAGTTGGGCCGATGCCGACAAACGTATCTCCATGGACCACATGATCTACTTCGGAGACGGGGAAACGGATATCCCTTCCATGAAACTTGTAAGCCTTTCCGGAGGCAATGCAATTGCCGTTTTTGACCCTACCCGTCCTGGCAAGAAAGACACTGCCCGTAAACTCCTGAGGCAGGGACGCGTGAATTTCATCACCCCGGCTTCCTATACCAAGGACAGCCGCACCTTCCGCCTTGTGTGTGCCATCATAGACAAGATCAAGGCCGAAACAGAACTCCGTCAATTCTCCAGATACAAGTAATGAGAAAGTTAAAAGTTGGCATGGTGCAGCAGCACTGCACCGCAGACATTCCCGGGAACATAGCCCGGCTTCAGGAAGGGATCCGCGCCTGCGCAGCCAAAGGCGCAGAGCTTGTGGTACTTCAGGAACTTCACAACAGCCTCTATTTCTGCCAGGAGGAGAACGCAAAGCTCTGTGACCTTGCAGAGCCCATCCCCGGGCCTTCCACCGAGAGTTTCGGTGCACTGGCCCGTGAGCTTGGAATAGTTCTGGTGCTGTCCCTTTTCGAGCGCCGCACCCCCGGCATCTACCACAACACCGCAGTCGTCCTGGAGAAGGACGGAAGCATTGCCGGCACCTACCGCAAGATGCATATTCCGGACGATCCCCTCTTCTATGAGAAATTCTACTTCACCCCTGGAGACCTTGGCTTCCAGCCCATAAAAACCTCCGTGGGTACCCTTGGAGTGCTTGTATGCTGGGATCAGTGGTATCCTGAGGCCGCCCGTGCCATGGCCCTTGGCGGAGCGGAGATGCTTATCTACCCCACCGCTATCGGCGGCGTCCCCACAGACCCGGACTGGGAGCAGGCACAGCAGCGCCAGGCATGGCAGCTGGTCCAGAGAGGGCATTCCGTTGCCAATGGTCTGCCGGTCATCACAGTGAACCGCACTGGCGTGGAGCCAGACCCCACCGGCCATTCCACCGGCATAGATTTCTGGGGCCATTCATTCGCCACCGGCGCCCAGGGAGAGCTCCTCACTGAGTTTGAGAAAAATGAAGAAGGTGTCCGCGTTGTGGAACTTGACATGGAGCAGAGTGAATACGTCCGCCGCGGCTGGCCTTTCCTCCGTGACCGCCGCATTGACGCCTACGACGTCCTCCTAAAACGTTTTGGGAAATAACCCCGCTGGCACATAACTAGCTCACTATTAACGTTTTATAAAAAACTGATTGTGCAAAATGTACAATCAGTTTTTTATAAAGTACAGTATTTCAAGCGGTTAAGCACCAGGCTAGAAACTGGCAGGGTAATTCATTGTGACGCAGTGGAGGCCGCCGTGGCCGGATAGAAGGGGGCGGCAATCTATGACTTCAACTTTGCGGTCAGGGAAGGCTTCCTGGAGGCGTGAAGCTGCCACATCATCCAGGGGTGAGCCTGCACCCGGCATAAGGACAGCCCCATTTATAATAAGGAAATTGGCATATGAAGCCGGGAGCCTGTAATCGTCCAGATAAAGAGGCTCTGGAAGAGGAAGCGGGATGAGCCTATAGGGCTTGCCCTCAAGAGTACGGAAGCTCCTCAACTGCTCCTCCATTGCTTTAAGGGATGCATAATTCTCATCCTCAGGGTCTTCACATGACGTATATGCAATTGTATCATAACTGCAGAAACGTGCCAGGATATCAACGTGGGAATCTGTGTCATCCCCTGCTATGCCGCCGTAATCTATCCAAAGAATGCGCTTGAGCCCGAAGGCCGATTTGAGCCGCTGCTCAACCTCTTCCTTTGAGAGATATTCATTTCTGTTAAGAGACAGGAGGCATTCCGATGTAGTGAGAAGAGTCCCGGCTCCGTCTGTGTCTATGCTACCGCCTTCAAGGACATACGGACGCATATCACGGTAAATGGCATTGAAAGCACCGGCTTCAAATGCACGGCGCGTAATCTGATTGTCAAAGTCCGATGCAAACTTGAGCCCCCACCCGTTGAACACAAAATCCAGCACATACTTCTTTCCATCATCTCCAAAAACGGATATGCCACCGTGGTCACGCGCCCAGGTATCATTGATGGGAGCCTGAACAAAGCGGATTCCGGAAACATCCTCAAGGCCGCAGCGCTTCAGATCCTCCTCTGTTTCCCGACGGTCACGGCAAACCATAAGGACGGGCTCATACCTGAGTATGGCCGATACTATGCGGGTATAGCATTCCTGAACCTTTTCAACTTCATACCAGAGTGAATCCTTGTGCGGCCATGTAAGCTGCACAAAACCTTGCGGTTCCCATTCGGCAGGTAGTCTCATCACAAATACAATTAACAGGTGCAAAGATAACAAAAAAAGACATCCCCCGAAAGAGGGATGCCTTTAGATAAGGTAAGATAAATCTTACTGGAGTTCAACGGTAACTACGCGGTTCTTAGCAGCGCCGTCGAAGAGCTGTACGGTTGCACCGTGAGCTGCGCTCTCGATGTTCTCTTCCTTGGCACCGGCCTTCAGGAGAAGGTCAACCACGGTCTTAACACGCTGCTCGGAGAGCTGCTGGTTGCGCTTTGCAGAACCGGTCTGCTTGTCTGCATAACCATTGACTGCGAGCTTGCTGTTCTCATCAACAACGGTGTTGGCGAAGTACTCGAAGTGTGCTTTCTCACGCTCTGAGAGTTTTGCGCTGCCGCAATCGAAGTAGAGGGTGATAGGGCTGCCGGGCTTCACGTCAACAGCAGTGAACTTACCGTTCTCATAGAGGTAGGTCTGGCCGTCGGTGAGCTGACGCAGAGGAGCAACTTCTTCCTCGAGGGCAGCGATCTTGTCCTTAAGCTCTGCATTCTCTTTCTCCAGGGCTGCCACCTTGTCTGCAAGGGCGTTGTACTGCTCTGTGGTGAAAGGAACAGGGATAACAACAGGAGTGATTGAGCTGTGACGGTTGAAACCGGTCTTGCCAAGCTTGATAGCTACACCGATGGTAGCGGAAAGAGGGAACTCGAAGTGGCCGATACTCTTTTCAACAGTTACGCCATACCAGGAAGCCTTAGCTACCATTGCACGGAAGTCAAGGAGGAGGTCTACGCGGTTGCTGAGGTAGAAGCGGTTGAGGATACCACCACCGTAGATCCATTCAGCTGCTGCAACAGGAGTGATTGCAAGACCACCGGATACGTAAGGAGCAACATTCCAAACGCGGGTCTCTTTGTAACCCCAGAATGTGTCAGTGAGGCTCCAGAGGAGGTCACCGGTGATGAAGTGCTGCTGAGGATTTAGCGGAACACCGTCTTTACCAAGAACATTGTTTGCAAGGCCAAGCCAGTTGATACGGCCGCCGATGAAGGGAGTCCACCATTTGCCGAGGGATACGTCTACTGCGAGACCGCCAATACCCTGTGCAAAGGGAATACCGGTTGTGTTCTGAAGATTCAGACCTGCATTCCAACCAGCGCCAAGGCCAATCCAGGTGTTGTCAAAAGCCCTGTTGGTCTCATAAGCACCACGAACGATTTTACCGTTCTCATCACGATTTGCATTCTCCTGAGCGAAAGCATTCACGGAGAAGAGGAGGCTTGCTGCTGCAAGAGCTCCAAGAATCATTTTGATACCTTTCATAATTTTGTATTAACGTTAATAGATTTTGCCGTTATTTGTATACCCTATAAAGGATTATCAGTGCAAATTTAAGCATTTTTCTGCATAGAACAAATTTTTACGGCTTTTTTTTAAATTTTTTGCGAAATAAGTATCTTTGTAAAAAGTCCCAGAGAATGAATTTCAAGCTCAATTCGCCATACTCCCCCTCCGGAGATCAGCCGGAAGCCATAGACCAGCTATGCAGCGCCCTCAGTCAGGGCGTGCAGGATGTCACTCTGCTTGGCGTAACAGGATCCGGCAAAACTTTCACAATGGCAAACGTGATCCAGAGGCTCCAGAGGCCGGCACTCATCCTCAGCCACAACAAAACCCTGGCCGCCCAGCTTTACGGTGAATTCAAGGCTTTCTTCCCTGAAAACGCCGTGGAGTACTTTGTATCCTATTATGATTATTACCAGCCGGAGGCATACATTCCCACCACGGACACCTATATTGAGAAGGACCTGAGCATCAACGACAAAATTGACGAGCTTCGTGTAAGCGCAGCATCGGCCCTTATGAGCGGAAGAAGGGATGTCATTGTCATCAGCTCCGTCTCCTGCCTATACGGTATTGGCAACCCCGACGATTTCCATGACCAGACCGTCACCGTCCATAAGGGAGAGCGAATGTCCATGACCCGCCTCCTCTACAAGATAGTGGACGCACTCTACTACCGCACGGAGACTGATTTCAAGCGCGGCAGCTTCCGCGTACGCGGGGATACAGTGGATATCTTCCTGGGAGGGGCCGATTACGCCGCCCGCATAGAGTTCTTCGGGGACGAGGTTGACCGGATTGCCCTCATAGACCCCGTCACGGGGGCCATCTTCGAGGAAATGGAGAAGATTGACCTTTACCCCGCAAAGAACTTCGTAACCTCCAAGGAAAAGGGCGCAAAGGCCGTGAGCCAGATCCAGGACGACCTTGTGAAGCAGGTGGAGTACTTTGAGTCAATTGGCAAATACCTTGAGGCTAAACGCCTGAAACAGAGGGTGGAATACGACATAGAGATGATAAAGGAGATGGGCTACTGCCCTGGCGTTGAGAACTATTCCCGTTACTTTGACGGGAGAAAGCCCGGCCAGCGTCCCTTCACCCTCATAGACTACTTCCCCAAGGATTTCCTGGTGTTCATAGACGAGTCCCACGTCACCCTCCCCCAGATCCGCGCAATGTATGGCGGAGACCACTCCCGCAAGGAAACCCTGGTGGAATACGGTTTCCGCCTCCCCGCCGCCAGTGACAACCGTCCCCTCACATTTGACGAATTCGAATCCATAACCGGCCAGACGGTATACGTGAGCGCCACTCCGGCCGATTATGAGCTTGAGAAGTCCGAAGGCCTTGTGGTGGAGCAGATCGTGCGCCCCACCGGCCTCCTGGACCCTCCCATCGAGGTCCGTCCCACCAAAAACCAGGTGGACGACCTTATGGAAGAAATCCGTGTAAGGGCCGAAAGGGACGAAAGAGTGCTTGTGACCACCCTCACCAAGCGCATGGCCGAGGAACTGGACAGCTACTTCCAGAAGGCCGGCATCCGCTGCAGGTATATCCACTCGGACGTAGACACGGCGGAACGCGTAGAGATCATAGAAGATTTCAAGAACGGCCTCTTTGACGTACTTATCGGCGTAAACCTCCTGAGGGAAGGCCTGGACATCCCCACCGTATCCCTTGTGGCCATTCTGGATGCCGATAAAGAAGGGTTCCTCCGGAGCGGACGCGCCCTTACCCAGACCGCCGGCCGCGCAGCCCGTAACCTCAACGGCCTTGTGATAATGTATGCCGATTCAGTTACGGAATCCATGGACGAGACAATCCGTGAAACCGCCCGCCGCCGTAAGAAGCAGCAGGAATACAACAAGCTCCACGGCATCACGCCAAAGCAGGTTGCGGCCCATGCCAATCCTCTTATGACGGAACTGGTGCGTTCCGGAGACGACACAACCCACGTGTCCGGCTTCCTGAACCCGGTACTCCAGAACAGCGTCACCGGCCATGTAAGCGCCAGAGACAGCGTCTCCAACCCGGAATACGTGCCATCGGCCTCAGAACTTGGAAAGGGAGATGTCAAGGTGGGCCTTGGCCACGACGCCCGGAGGGAATCTTCATCGGCCTATGTTGACGGCTATATTGCCGCAGACCTTGCCGCCGTGCTCCAGGATCCCGTCATACGCTCCATGTCCCGTGAACAGGTGGAGAAAGCCGCCGAAGAAGCCAAACGAAAGATGCAGAAAGCTGCAGCGGACCTTGATTTCACCGCCGCCGCCCGTTACCGCGACGAGATGTGGGCCCTGCAGGAATACCTGAAAGTCTGGAAGGTCTGATCAGGCCCTTGTGACCTTGATGATGTGTTTGAGATTCTTTATCTGGGACACAACCTTGTCCAGTTCCAGATTGGAGGGTACGGATAGCTTCAGCGCAACCTCATAGGTGCCGTTGCGGGGATTGTCCGTGACGGTGAAGGAGCGGATGCTGGCCTTGAACTGGCCTATCACTTCAAGGATACGGCCGGAGGCGCTCTCTTCATCGGCGATAACCTTAAGAGCCACCTGGAAACTGCCGCTGGACGGACTGTCGGCCCATTTTACCTTCTGGATCCTATAGGGATAGAGCTCCAGCAGACGGGCTGCGTTGGGGCAGGTAATGCGGTGGATCTTGATGCCGTCAGTGCGGGTGACAAAGCCAAATACGTCGTCTCCAAAAACAGGGTTGCAGCACTTTGACATCCTGTAATCCAGACCCTTGACATTTTTGGCGTTCAGAACCAGTATATCATCCTTTGACTCATAGTGGCGGGCGGCTTTGGCCGATGCCTGCACGGCCTCTGCGGCCTCTACCGATGCCGCGTGACGGGCTGCCTCCCCAAGGATATAGTCCTTGATAGCATTGACGTCCAGGGTTCCTGCGCCGATTGCGGCGTAAAACGCTGTGAGAGTGGGATAATTGTTCTTCTTACGGAACTCCGTGAGCATGTCGTCGGGAAGCTCAAGCTTCCAGTTCTTGAGGCGGCGTTCAAGGAGTTCCTTGCCATCCACGGCACGGGTTTGCTCCTGGAGGGCAAGGGCCTGCTTCACCTTTGAGCGGGCCTTGGAGCTCACAACCCAGTTCATCCAGTCTGGCGTGGGACGCTGGTTCCTGGACGTCTGGATTTCCACCACATCTCCTGTTGAGAGCTTCTCACGGATGGATACTGCCTTGCCGTTGACCTTTGCGCCAACGCAGTGTGAACCTATGTTTGTATGTATGCCAAAAGCAAAGTCAAGGACGGTTGCACCGGCAGTGAGAATCCTCAGTTCACCGGTGGGGGTGAACACGAATATCTCCTTTGAAGGAGGCTGAGGGAGGTCCTCGGTGTCGTCGTCAGGGTGCTCCAGGGCATAGCGGACATTGGTGAGCCATTTATCCAGGCTTTCCTCCCGCTTGATTCCCTTATAGGCCCAGTGTGAGGCAAAGCCGTTTTCGGCCATATCGTCCATGCGCTGGGTGCGTATCTGGACTTCTATATATGCTCCCTCGCGGTTCTTGACCGTTATGTGGAGGCTTTCGTAGCCATTGGGTTTGGGATTGGTAACCCAGTCCCTCAGGCGCTTGGTGTCCTGCTCATACTCCTCCGTCACAAACCCAAAGACCTTCCAGCACAGTTCCTTCTCCAGCACGTGGTTCTCACCGTCGCACTCTATGATAAAGCGCATGGCAAAAACGTCGTAGACGCCTTCGAAGGGCACTTTCTGCTTGCACATCTTCTGCCAGATGGAATAGGCCGATTTTGTGCGGACCTTCAGCTTGTACCTGATTCCGGCGCCGTCCAGTTTGCCCTTGAGCGGTTCTATGAATTCCTGCATGAGCTTCTCACGGTCCTTCTCCCCTGCCTTCAGTTTATTTGTGATGAGGCGGTACTGCTCAGGCTCTGCGTAATTAAGGTAGATATCCTCCATCTCACGCTTCATCTTGTAAAGGCCCAGCTGATGGGCAAGAGGAATATAGAGAAGAAGGGTCTCCAGGATCTTCTGCTCCCTGTTACTCTTTGGGAACATCCTGAGGCTCCGCATCACCTCAAGGCGGTCGGCCAGCTTCAGGACCGTCACGCGAGGGTCCCTGGAGTACTGGATGATGAGTTTCTTGTAGTTCTCCGCCTCAAGGCGCGTGTCCTTGGGCTTAATAGTGGATATCTTGTTGAGGCCGTCTACAAGGGTGCATATGGAAGCGCCCCAGTCTGCCTCCTTCACCTCATATCCGGCAATACGGCTGGCCTCATGGAGATATACGGCGGCTATGCACTCCTCCGGAAGGCCAATTTCATCGGCCACAATTGCCGCTACGGCATCAGGATGGCCGATAAAGGGTGTTCCGTCGTGACGGGTCTGATCCTTCAGGGCGTCTGCCGCTGCCGCGCGGGCTCTGTCTATGAGGGGTGTGCTTGTCATTTTGCGTTACGCTGGCGTATGGTAAGGGCTTTCTGGAACTCCCGGGCATTCTGAAGATGCTGGGCATAAGTGGTGGCGAAACGGTGGGTACCGTTGAAGGAAGGATCCGCGCAGAAGAAGATGTAGCTGTGGGAATCCGGGTGCAGGACGGCCTCCAGGCAGCTCTTGGGAGGGCATGAGATGGGGCCCGGAGGCAGGCCGAAATGCTTGTACGTGTTGTACGGGGAGTCCACCTCAAGATGCCTCTTGAGGATGCGGTTTGGCTCATAGTCAAAGCAGAAGGCAATTGTGGGATCGGCCTGAAGTTTCATGCCGGATTTGAGCCTGTTGAGATACACTGCGGCAATGGCCGGCTGCTCCGGGACATAACGGGTTTCACCGTTCACGATTGATGCAAGGGTACAGGCCTCGGCAACGGTAAGGCCCTGTTTACCGGCTGCGGCCTTGCGTTCAGGTGTCCACCAGGAATCGGCCTCACGGAAGAGTTTTTCCATTATCTCCCTCACGGACGCAGTCCAAAGGATCTGGTATGTATCCGGGATGATCCTTGTGAAAAGCATGGAAGGCCTGAAGCCCAGGGAATCGGGCGATGAGATGAAGACGGCAACATCAAGCGAATCCACAAGCATCTGGGCGCCCACCTTCCTTGCAAGGACGGCAGGGGTGCGGATGGAAGACAGCGTCAGGTTAACGGGAGTTTGCCAGCCCTTGTGGACCATACGCATGGCGTACATGCTGGTGCAGGTGGAGTCTATGGTGTAATGGCCCACCTCAAAGGTATTAACGCCTTTGAAGGCGCGTTTTACGCTTGATGGCTTACGGACGTTGCCGCTTGCGATAATACTGTCACAGACTGCCTCAGGGTCTGTCCAGGGATAGATATAAAGTTCCGTGGTCCCATTGAAATTAGGGGCCTTGCGGTCATACCAGTAGCGGTAGGCCTTGATGCCCACAACAGTTAGAAGCGTCACCGCCAGGACTGCGGCTACGCTTATGGCTATTTGCCTGGAAGTCATAACCTTATCTTAGTTTTATCTCGTCGCCTTCCTCAAGTTCCACGGGAGGCACCCAGCCGTTGAGTTTGAGGATAGCCTTCTCCTTTACGGCAAAGCGCTGGCAGATTGCGTGGAAATCCTCTCCGTCCTCTGAGACAATGTACATCTCAAGGCCTTTGGGAGCCTTTTTCTTCTTTGCCTGGAGGTAAACTATGGAACCGGGAAGAAGGGGCTGGTCCTTCCTCAGGTCATTGTATTTCAGGATTTCCCACTTGAAGAGATGGTACTGCTTTGCAATGGAAGCATAGGTTTCCCCCTCCATGGAATACACAAAGGGGACGTCGTTGAGGGAATACAGAAGACGTGAAAGCTGGAAGTGGAATTCCTCCGAGGGAGAAACTTTCTCGCCGTTTCTCACTGCCGGGGCAGCCACAGGCTGCTCTATCTGGAGCGGGGATTCCGGAAGGACGGCCTCTTCCTGGGTGGTGAGGATGTCAAAGCGGGACAGATTGTAGTCCTCTATATATTTAATGAGTTTGGAGGCGTACTTGGGGTCCGTGGCGTAGCCTGCCTTCTTGAGGCCTGTTGCCCAGCCTTTGTAGTCCGTGCGCTCTAGGTCGAAGAGGAACTTGTAGCGGTCACGGTAACGGAGGAAATCGGAGTGGTCACGGAAGCTTTCCTCTACGGAGCCATACACGCGGAAGCATTCCCCGCGGCGGTCATCGTCCATATACATGGTGTCTCCGGTCCAGCCCTTGTGGCACTTTATGCCAAAGTGGTTTTTGCCGTTAACGGCAAGGGTGGAGAGACCGGAACCGGACTCCAGGATACCCTGGGCAAGGGTGATACTGGCCGGAACGCCGGTACGGAGCATCTCCTGCACGGCAATATCGGAATAAGTTTCAATGTATTTCTGCTGGGCCTGACCCGTCCTCTGGGCCTGTGCGGTAATGGTGACGCATAGCACAGTGAGGGCCGATATGAGGAACTTCTTCATCTTGCAACAATTTACAAGATGCTAAGTTAAGAAGAAAATTTCAGAACTCATAACTCTCGCCGTCGGAAGTGGCGTAAGTTTGAGGGAAAATACCGCGGCATTCGGCCTCATATGCCCGGATATCAGAATTCCTGGAAGAATAATGGCCGATAAGAAGTTTGGCGGCGCCGGCATCCCTTGCCACAGTAGCAGCCTCAACTGTTGTGGAGTGATGCCTCAGGGCCGCCTGATCCGAGAGTTCCTGCAGATAGGTGGTCTCATGGTAGATCACCGTGGTGCCCCGGAGCCACAGAGCCTCCTCCGGGAACGGAGCGGTGTCTGAGACATATGCGTAACTTCTGGGGGCAAACGGCTTGTAGGCGGCTTTGGAAACGGGGATTACGGTACCATCGGCCCTCACTACATCCTCTCCGCGCTTGAGGGAGCCAATCTCCGTGAGCGTGAGCCCGTACTCCC
Source organism: uncultured Bacteroidales bacterium (assembly GCA_900321715.1). Classification (GTDB taxonomy): domain Bacteria; phylum Bacteroidota; class Bacteroidia; order Bacteroidales; family UBA932; genus Cryptobacteroides. The sequence continues at coordinate 80,468 of ONXC01000014.1, forward strand.
CTATTGCCTCCTTATGCACGTTGAAGGGCGGTTCCTTCTCAAGGATGCGGAACCCGAAGGTCTCTATGGCGTGATTGAGCGGGAAGGCCTCAACGCGGATGGATTTGGTTTCAAGCACTGTCTCCGGCGCCCTCATCTTGAGCGGCGTGAAACGGATTTCATAGCCTACTCCGTCACCATAATAACTGAGGAAGAACTTGAGGATGGGGCCGAATGAGGGAGGTGCAAAAATGTTCAGCGGCATCTGTCGGCCTTTCATTCCAAGTGTGGAAAGAAGGCCGAAGATACCGAAAACGTGATCACCGTGAATGTGTGAGATGAAGACGGTGTCCAGCTTCATCATGGGGACGCGGTAACGGGCCATGGCATACTGCGTGCCCTCACCGCAATCCAAAAGGAACAAGCGCCCGTGCACGTGAAGTGCCTGGGCGCTTTGGTTCCGGTCTCCTGCTGGCATGGCAGATGCCGTGCCCAGCATTGTGACCTTAAAGATATTGGAAGAAGGATTATTCACCCTTTTCCATCTTGTCCTTGAGGGCTGCAAGAGCGGAGATGTCACCGAGGGTGGTCTTCTCCACGTTGCTCTGGACCTTCTTGATGGCCTTCTTTGCGGTCTCGGCCTCTGCGGTTTCCTTGGCTGCCTTTGCCTCCTGGTAAGTGCGGACGTGGGAAACGCGGATGGTGCGGGTTGCACGGCGGAGATCAACAACCTTCACGGGAAGGGTCTCACCTACAAGAGCCTGCTTGCCGTCTTCCTTAACGAGCTCACGGTTGAAGGCGGTAACCTCAGTGCCGTCAGCGAGGGTAAGGGTGGCGTTCTTGTCACCGATAACGGACACGGTAGCGTCCACGACGGTGCCAACAGGATATTTAGCCTCAAGTTCATCCCAAGGGTTGGGAGTGAGCTGCTTGTGACCGAGGGAAAGCTTGTGGCTGTTCTCGTCGAAGTCAAGGATGACTACGTCGATGACGTCACCGCTCTGGACCATCTCTGCGGGGTGCTTGATCTTGTTCCAGCTGAGATCGGAGATGTGGATCAGGCCTTCTACGCCGTCCTCAAGCTCTGCGAATACACCGAAGTTGGTGATGTTGCGTACGGTAGCCTTGTGCTGGGAACCCACGGGATATTTCTCGCGGATGCTCTCCCAAGGATTGGTGGTGAGCTGCTTGATGCCAAGGGACATCTTGCGGGCCTCACGGTCAAGGGTGAGGATCTGGGCCTCTACCTCGTCGCCAACCTTAAGGAATTCCTGTGCACTGTGGAGACGGGGGCTCCAGGACATCTCGGAAACATGTACGAGACCCTCTACGCCGGGCTCTACCTCGATGAATGCGCCGTAATCGGCCACTGCAACTACCTTACCCTTAACGGTGTCACCAACCTTGAGGTCTGCGCTGAGAGCCTCCCAAGGATGGGGGCTGAGCTGCTTGAGACCAAGGGCGATGCGCTTCTGCTGCTCGTTGAAGTCAAGGACGACGACGTTGATCTTCTGATCAAGGGCGACAACCTCTTCCGGATGTGAGATGCGGCCCCAGCTGAGGTCTGTGATGTGGATGAGACCGTCCACGCCACCGAGGTCTACGAACACGCCGTAGTTGGTGATGTTCTTCACCACACCCTCCAGGACCTGGCCCTTCTCCAGCTTGGAGATGAGCTCTGAGCGCTTCTGCTCCTGCTCGGCCTCGAGGAGTGCCTTGTGGGAAACCACAACGTTCTTGAACTCCTGGTTGATCTTCACGATCTTGAAGTCCATGGTGGTGTCCACGAATACGTCATAATCACGGATGGGCTTGATGTCGATCTGGGAACCGGGGAGGAAGGCCTCAATTCCGAACACGTCAACGATCATACCACCCTTTGTGCGGGTCTTTACGTAACCCTTCACAATCTCACCGCTCTCATATGCGGCGTTAACCATATCCCAAGATTTGAGCTGGCGGGCTTTCTTGTGGGAGATGATGAGCTGGCCCTTGCGGTCCTCTGCGCTCTCTACAAGGACTTCCACCTTGTCACCCACTTTGAGGTCCGGATTGTAACGGAACTCAGGGGCGGAGATGACGCCTTCTGATTTGGCGCCGATGTTAACAACAACCTCACGCTTGTTGATGGAGGTGACGACACCCTCAACTACCTCATTTTCGGTAACTTTGTTGAGAGTCTGCTCGTACTGAGCCATGGCTTCCTTCTTGGATTCACCGGTCTCAGCACCGTCGTTCTCAAAGGCTTCCCAATCGAACTCCTCGGGAGCTACGGAAGCGTTCAGAACGGCCTTCTTGGCTTCTTTAATTTCTTCTGACATAATTGATTTTTTAGAAAAAACTAGTAGTTAAACATTATGTTTTGTGCCTCATCGCACATACCCGTGCGAATTTTAGCGCGCAAAGATAGGTATAATTATTTGATTCTGCAAATGTTTCTTTTTGCGGTAGTGCTTCCAGGCCAGGGTGGCGTAACAGTAGCGCTTAGTGCGGGCCGAGGGGATGAAGGCGTAGTGGAAGTGTTTTTCTGAGGCATGTTCCCGCAGACGATCCAGATCTCCGTAGCCGGGGGCAGCCCAGACTACGCCGCGGTTGTAGGCGGTGGCGGCAAGGCGAACCTGCTCCTTAAGCGGCAGAGTCTCAATACCTTCCTGAGTACGCTCCCCTTTTTTATTATAGGAGCCGTAGGAGGCATACAGCAGCCTCAAAAACACTCCCACGTATATCACCTGCCACTCTTCTTTCTGCAAGCGCGAAATGCGTATGCGGCGCGCGGTGGCATTATCGGCCGTGTCAAACCATAGCTCATACTCCCGGGCAAGGCCGCTTCTCATCCAGGCCTTTTCCATTTCTTCAACAAAGGAAGGTTTCATCTGGAACAGGCCGATTGAAAAGTCCGGCCCTCCGCCCGTGGTGATGTAGGTGCCGTAGTTGGCAGCCGTCTCCAGTGCGTCCTGAAGGCGGGAATAGCGTTCCACTTCCGGCCACACCACGGACTCCGCCACCAGGGGGTCAACGTCAAAGGAGCGCCACGTATCGTAGGCGCTCCCAGGTATGACTACGGCCAAAGCCAGTATTAGAGCATATAGGTGCAAAGCACAAGCTGGTACTTGTAGTTGCCGTTGCCGGTGTCTTCAGTGGCCTCGTGGTACCACTGGAGCTTGTTGCCGGTCTTCTTCCATGCGGTAGGGAATACCTGGTCCCCTTCAGGCATCTGGAGGAAACCACCCTCGGCATTGTAGAAAACTTTGCGCTTGCCGTCAGAGGAGGTCCAGCTGGCGCTCTTGGGTGAAGAGGCGTCCTTGCGCTTGCCGTTGAGCTTCTGGAATTCCTCGTCAGAAACGGGGCTCCAGCTTCCGCCGGAGAAGTGGTAAACCTTACCGTCCTCATCCATTGAGTAGATGTGCTTGCCGCTGCCGATGGCGTCAAAATCGGCCTGACCAAATACGGCGAATTCCGGCCACCATGGGCGTACGCTCTTGCCACCGACCTTGGCGGCACTCACATTAATCTCACGCACGATTTCCTCCTTGTACATCTTGGGATAGTTTGAAGGGAACTCGCTATAAGCCTCGGCCAGGATGTCACCGGCCTGGATAACAACGTTGAGCGGCTCACGGTAAAGGGCGCACTCAGGGATAAGGCCGTCCTCAATGGCCTGACGGTTGATCTTGATAATCTTTCCAAGGGATTCCTTGCGGGCGTTGAAACGCTTCTGGACGTCCTCTACCCACACCTTTGCAGCGCGCTCACGATAGCTCATAATGCGCTCCAGGGCCTGGGCGTAAAGCGGATTGTAAACGGAAGGATCCTCAGTCTGGTATATCTTATTCTTGATTTCAATGAGTTTCTTGCGCTCGGATGCGGCAAAGTTCACGTCGGCCGTAGCGTCCTTGAGATCATAGCAAGCCTGGATATCCTGTATGTACTTGGACATCTTGACCTGCATATCGTTAATACCGGCGGTCTTCTGGTTCATCTTTTCCATCATGTCCATAGCCGAGCCCATACCGCCCATCATTGAACGGGAGCTCTTCTGCTGGGCAAGCTTCTGCTCTTCCATGAAGCGCTTCTGGAAAGCATCGGCCTCCTTCTTGAAGGAAGGATCTTTGGCCGATTGGGCTTTCTGATATGCCTCCATCTTCTTGTTGCAGGCCTGCATCTTGGGACTGGCCTCCATATAGTTGGAAGAGGTCATCTGCTCACGGGCGGCGGCCTTCAGTTCAAACACCTCAAGACCCATATACTTGCGAATATCGGAAGCATTGCGGTCATAAACCTGGAATGTTGCCTCCAGGGACTTCTCCGACATCATCTTTACGGCGTCGGCCTCTGACATATTCTCATATCTGGCGGCATCGGCCTCAAGGGCGCTCACGTCAAGGTCTCCAAGGATTGACTTCTCAATCTTCTGGGAGACGCGCTCCTTGTCTGCCTCCGAAGCATTGTCGTCTGTGAGGATGGCAACCTCCGCGTCTGTAAGGCCAAAGGCCGATTTGAGGCCGTCGTTGGCCTTCTTGCGCCACATTAGGGTTTCCGCGTCCTCGCAGGTTGCGTCCTCATTGAGTTCTTCTGCGCGGATGGTGACGGCCTTGATGGCTTTGTAATAAGCTATCTGATTGGCCTCAACGGGGTTAATGAGTTCCTGGGCGCTAGGCACTGCCGGGAATTCATTCATCAGAGGAATGGGGAATTTGGCCGATGAAGGGGTAACCGGGCCGTCCCAGCCAAAGGTGCTGGCACGCTTTGCAGGAAGGGCCTGCTCTCCGGTGACGACATTGACGGAATTGGGATCATCGTTATCCTGACCGGCCATCTGGGACATTCCTTCAGGGATCATTCCCTGCATGGTTTCACCAAGTGAACCGCCAATGGCGCTTTCTGCTTTCTGCTTGATCTTGTCAAGGAAACTCTGGGCCTGGGCCTGGCCGCAGATGAGGGCCAGGGCGGCAATAATTATGGTAATACGTTTCATAGTTTACTTTTTAACGAATTCAACCCTACGGTTCTTGGCGCGGCCTTCGTCAGTGCTGTTGGATGCGATGGGAACATGCGAACCCTTGCCAACAGGGGTAAGGCGGGCCTGGGCAATTCCCTGCTCAACCAGGGCGGCCACAATGGCCTCTGCACGTTTCTGGGACAGAGGATCGTTCACCTTGTCAGAGCCGGTGGCGTCGCAGTGGCCCTGGACCTCGAAGGAGATGCCGGGGTTATCCTGCATAAGCTTTGCTATGCGGTTGATTTCTATCATTGACTCAGGCTTAAGGTCTGCCTTGCCGGTTTCAAAAGTAATGGCATAGGTGATGATCTTGCCGTCTGAAGAGAGGCGGTCATATAGCGGAACGGCACCCTTTGCC
>ONXC01000015.1 GCA_900321715.1 uncultured Bacteroidales bacterium
AATCGGCCAAAAATACTTATTTTTGTAGGCTATAACGAAAAAACAAAACACACTATATGACTTCTAAAGAAATCCGCCAGAAGTATCTGGACTTTTTTGCCTCCAAGGGCCATACCGTGGTGCCCAGCGCTCCAATGGTTATCAAGAATGACCCTACCCTCATGTTCACCAACGCCGGCATGAACCAGTTCAAGGACATCTTCCTTGGCAATGCCGCGCCCAAGTTCCCCCGCGCAACGGACTCCCAGAAGTGCCTTCGCGTAAGCGGTAAGCACAACGACCTCGAAGCCGTGGGCCACGACGGCCGCCACCACACAATGTTCGAGATGCTGGGCAACTGGAGCTTTGGAGATTACTTCAAGAAAGAGGCAATAGACTGGGCCTGGGAGCTTCTCACGGAGGTCTACAAGATAGACAAGACCAAGCTTTACGCTACCGTATTCGAAGGAAGCGCCGAGGACGGCACCGCCCTTGACACGGAGGCCCGCGAAGCCTGGCTGAAGCACCTTCCCGCAGACCACGTCCTCACCGGAAACAAGCACGACAACTTCTGGGAAATGGGAGACACCGGTCCCTGCGGCCCCTGCTCAGAAATCCACATAGACCTGAGGCCGGATGAGGAGATTGCAAAGATCCCCGGCAACAAGCTTGTGAACACGGACAACGACGACGTTATTGAGATCTGGAACCTTGTGTTCATGCAGTATGAGCGTAAGGCCGATGGCCACCTGGAGCCCCTCCCCGCCAAGAGCATCGACACAGGCATGGGCTTCGAACGCCTCTGCATGATCCTCCAGAACAAGGAGTCAAACTACGAGACCGACGTCTTCTCCGGCCTTATCGGCAAAGTGGAGGAATTCTCCGGCCACAAATACTCCGAGGGCGGCAACGTTGAGGTTGCGATGAGGGTTATCGCAGACCATATCCGCGCAATTGCCTTCTCAATCGCCGACGGCCAGCTTCCTTCCAACGTGAAGGCAGGCTATGTGATCCGCCGCATCCTCCGCCGCGCCGTGCGTTACGGCTACACCTTCCTTGGCTTCACGGAGCCCTTCCTCTGCCGCCTCATCCCCCAGCTTGTGGCCGATATGGGAGAAGCCTATCCTGAGCTCCAGGCCCAGCAGACGCTTATCTCCAACGTTATCAAGGAGGAAGAAAACGCCTTCCTGCGCACCCTGGACCGCGGTATCAGGATGCTTGAGGACAATATGGCAAAGAACGCCTCCACCAAGGTCATCCCCGGCACGGACGCCTTCGTGCTCTACGACACCTACGGCTTCCCCATAGACCTTACGGAACTGATTGCCGCAGAAAAGGGCTTCACCGTAGACATCAAGAACTTCAACATAGAGCTTGAGAAGCAGAAGGAGCGCGCCCGCAACGCCACCGCCAACGAATTCGGAGACTGGATGGTGTTCAATGAGGCCGATGTAGTGTTTGAGGGTTACGACACCCTCAGCGTCACCGGTGCCCGTCTCCTGAAGCAGCGCACCGTCAAGCAGAAGAACAAGGAATACTTCCAGCTTGTGTTTGACCGCACCCCGTTCTACGCAGAGATGGGCGGTCAGGTTGGAGATACCGGCTACATCGAAGGAGAGGACAGAGAGCGCATCCAGATCCTCAACACCGTGAAGGAGAACAACCTCACTATACATCTTGCCGAGCGCCTTCCTTCACGCAGCACCCAGTCCTTTACTCTGGTTGTGGACGATGTCCGCCGCAGGCACATCCAGAACAACCACACCTGCACCCACCTCCTGCACCAGGCTCTTCGCGCCGTGCTTGGAACCCACGTGGAGCAGAAGGGTTCATTCGTGGGCCCGGACTACTTCCGCTTTGACTTCTCCCATTTCCAGAAGATGACGGATGAGGAACTCCGCGCCGTTGAAACCCGCGTGAACCAGCTCATCCGCTCCGACTTCCCGCTCATCGAAAAGCGTGACGCCACCATGGATGAGGCCAAGGCCATGGGCGCCATGGCCCTGTTTGGAGAAAAGTACGGAGACGTTGTCCGCGTAGTCCGCTACGGAGATTCCGTAGAGCTCTGCGGCGGCACCCACACTCCTTCAACGGGTACTATCGGCCTGTTTAAGATTGTCTCCGAAGGCGCCGTTGCAGCAGGTGTCCGCAGGATTGAGGCCGTTACCGGCGGCAAGGCCGAGGAAGCCATCCATCATATGGAAGACCTCCTGAAGGGACTTAAGAACCTCATGAACAATGTCCCTGACCTCCAGGGCGCCATTGAGAAGCTGGTAGCGGAGAATGCCGATGCCCGTAAGCAGCTTGAGGCCGTCGCAAACGAGAAGGCCGCACAGCTTGCGCAGAAGCTGGAAGCATCGGCCCAGGAGATAAACGGCATCAAGGTAGTGCGCTTCGACCACTCCATAGACCCCGCAATAGCCCGCAACGTGGCCCTGCTTTTGCAGAAGAAGGTTCAGAATTTTGCACTGGCCGCAGCCTTTGCCTTTGACGGCAAGCCCAACCTTGTGCTCATGTACTCCAATGACCTTGTCGCAAAGGGAAAGAACGCAGGAAAGGACATCCGTGAAGCAGCCAAGTTCATCCAGGGCGGCGGCGGCGGACAGCCCGGCCTTGCAACTGCCGGCGGCCGCAACGTGGAAGGCCTTGCACAGGCACTTGACGTCCTTGTGGGTATTGCTACAAAATAAAAAGTGAAAAAGTTAGACCAGTTCATACTTAAGACATTCGTGGGGCAGTTTTTGGCTATCCTCGCGATTGTGACCTTTATCCTTGTCATGCAGTTCCTGTGGCTGTATATTGACGAGCTTGTGGGTAAGGGTCTTGAACTTAAGGTGATACTGGAGTTTCTCATGTGGGGCGGTTTCCAGACCCTCCCCCTGGCAATTCCGCTTGCCACCCTGCTGTCATCCATGATGACCCTGGGAGACATGGGAGAACACTTTGAGCTCACGGCCATGAAGGCCAGCGGCATTTCCCTGGCAAGGGTTCTGGTGCCCATGACCATCGTAAGCCTTTTCATATGCGTGGGCGCTTTCTTCGTGGGAGACAGGCTGGTTCCTTATTCAATCAACCAGATCTTCACCATGAGGGACGATATCGGCCGTACAAAGTCAGAGATCAAAATCCCTTCAGGAACCTTCTACGACGGTATTGACGGCTATATCCTTCGTGTAGACAGCCGCGACAAAAAAACCGGAATGATGCACGGCATCCAGGTGTATGACCACACCTCAGGGGCCGGAAACCTGCGCATCACGGTGGCCGACAGCGGAATGCTCAAGATGGCAAAGTCCAAGGACTACCTCACCTTCATGCTTTACGACGGCACCAATTACCGTGAGGAGAACAGGCGCAAGTACAGGGATACTTCCCTGGCCCTCCAGAGGGTGCGGTTCCACAGGCAGGAGCTGGTGATTCCACTGGAGAACTACGCCTACAAGCAGTCAGATTCCGCGCGTTATGGAGAGCAGGTGAAGTCCATGAACCTCAAGCAGTTAAAGCACGGGCATGATTCCCTTGTGAACCTTGTTGACCAGGGCACCATAAAGCACGTGAAGGACTTCCAGAGGGACAATGGCCTGAATTACAAAAAGCAGCTGGACACAAGCTGGAGGGAGCAGGCGACAGCGATGATGGACCTCCCTGAAATGGAAGATTTCAAGACACTCAAAGACAGGCAGAAGGCCCTTGAAGGGGCCTTGCAGGTGGCAAGGCAGTATGAGAACATAGCCCGCAGCCAGATCTACGACTCCTACGACTACATCAACCTCATCCACCGCAACGACGTAGAGATGTGGAAGAAGTATGCCCAGGCGCTGGCCTGCCTGCTGCTGTTCTTCATAGGCGCCCCGGTTGGAGCCATCCTCAAGAAGGGCGGCCTGGGTGCCCCTGCGGTCATTTCCCTGCTGTTCTTCGTGCTGTACTGGGTCATAGACATCACCGGAGAAAGGCTTGCCAGCAATGGTGCAACAACGGCCTTCATAGGAAAATTCATATCGGCATTTGTACTTGCGCCAATAGGAGGCTTCCTTACCGTAAAGGCCGTTGGAGACAAAAACCTGTTCCACTGGGACGGTTTCATGATTGGATTCAGAAAGGTTAAGAGTCAGATTATCAGAATGTTCAGAAAGACAAGGATAGTGTATATGGGCACCCCGGAATTCTCCGTGGGTCCGCTTGATGCCCTCCGCAAGAAGGGTTACAAGGTGGTTGGAGTTGTCACCGTTCCGGACAAACCCTCCGGCCGCGGCCTCAAGATGCAGGAAAGCGCCGTAAAACAGTACGCCGTGAAGGAAGGCCTTCCCGTGCTGCAGCCTGAAAAGCTCAAGGACGAGGAATTCCTTGAAGCCCTCAGGGCCTTCAGGGCCGATCTTTTTGTGGTGGTCGGTTTCCGTATGCTGCCGGAAGTTGTGTGGGCCATGCCTAAGCTTGGTACGTTCAATCTCCATGCAGCCCTGCTGCCGCAGTATCGCGGCGCCGCACCCATCAACTGGGCGGTGATAAACGGAGAGAACATCTCCGGCGTCACCACCTTCATGATCGACAAGAAGATAGATACCGGCGGAATCATCCTCCGTTCAGAGTGCCACGTAGAGTCCACGGATACAGCCGGAGACCTCCACGACAAACTCATGGAACTGGGCTCCGAGCTTGTGATTGAAACCGTGGAAGGCCTTATCCAGCACAATGTGGAGCTTCGCGTGCAGCGCAGTTTCATCCAGGGATCGGAACTCCTGAAACCCGCGCCCAAGATTACCCGTGAGCTCCAGCACATTGACTGGAGGGATACCACAAAACACGTCTACAACCTCATCCGAGGCCTGTCTCCCTACCCCTGCGCCTTCACTGAACTGGTGCAGGATGGAGGAGAACCTGTCCAGCTCAAAGTCTACTTCGGAGAAATGCGCATGGACCTTCACGGAGAGCCCGGAACCGTTCTCTCTGACGGCAAAACCTACTTTGCCATTGCCACCGAGGACGGCGCCATTGCCATCACAGACCTCCAGCTTGCCGGCAAGAAGCGCATGGACGTGAAGTCCTTCCTCCTTGGCTTCCGCAATCCCACTTCATACGTAGCCACCCAGGGCACCTCCAAGGCCGAAATAGCCAAAGCCGCTCCCCATGAAGATGAATAGGTCAGAGGGTATTATATCGCCAACCGTCGCTTCGCGACCCCTCCCATGCGCCGGCGCTTTGCGCCTGCTATGGGTCCCTCCCTCTTATCCGGCCGAGGGTGGCCAGAGGTTTTCGATATAATACCCTCTGGCCTATGGATAACATCATCATATTATGTGACGGGGCGTACCCCACTGAGCCGTATCCTCTGTTTCTGCTGGAAAGCGCAGAAGCTGTGGTGTGCTGCGACGGTGCGCTGGAGAAATTCGCACAGCATTTCCCGGGGCGTATGCCGCTTGCCGTCGTAGGGGATATGGATTCGATACCGGAAGATCTTAAGAAGCAGTATTCCGAGGTTCTTTTCCATGAGACTGAGCAGGACTACAATGACCTCACAAAGGCAATGCGCTGGGTGCTCCGTGAGCATCCTGAAGCAGAGGAGATCGTGATCCTCGGAGCTACAGGGCTCCGTGAGGACCATACTATCGGCAATCTTGGACTCCTTATGGAATATACGCGTATGTTTGACCTTGGAGACAGGAAGGTTTCAATGGTTTCTGACTACGGCACCGCCTTTGCCATCACGGATACCTGCGACCTCCATCTTGGCGAAGGCCGCCGCTTCTCCTTCTTCAGTGCCGATAATTCCCTCCGAGTCACCTCCAAGGGCCTTCAGTGGCCCCTTGACGGCGTGGTCTTCGACGCCTGGTGGAAAGCCACCCTCAACCGCACCACGGAGCCAATAGTCTCCCTCACCTTCAACCACCCTTCATCGGCCCTTGTGATGGTGGACTAGCCTCCATCACCCCTTGGACCTGGTCCACCGGTAATTTGGACCTGGTCCAGCCCCTCTCGGACAGGCCGTTTTCTGTAACTGCCTGATTATCGGCCGATTATAACATTTACTCCCATCCAAACGGACGGGAGTAAATTGCATAAGTATCAAATATTCAAGTGTTTAACTAAAACGCTCAATTAATCTGCGGCGGCGGAGGCAATGACTTCTTCCAGTTTCTCGCGGTCCATCTGGCCGTCTATGGACAGGAAGGTGGTCTCTGAGCCGTCTTTTGCCAGCATAAGAAGGGACGTTACGGTCTTGCTGTCCCCAACGGAGTATAGGCGCATCACTTCTCCGTCTTCCTTGGCCTCCATAAGTAGCTCATATTTACTCTTGTTAAGGCCGCGGGATACTTCTCCATAAAGCTTTTGCCCGGTGGTGGCGTCTTCAGTTGAGAGAAGGTAGAAGCCGTTCATGGACTTGATGATGGGGGTGAAGTTCACATCTTCATCGGCCAGTTCAACATCTGGGATTTTGCCTATGAGCCTGAACATTGCCGGGGAGATGTACACGGCGCTTACCCCTGGAAGGTCTGAGTACTTGTTGTATAGGTCCTTGCCACCCTGGGCAAAGGCCGGGAGAGTCAGCGCAATGGCTGCTATTATTGCATATATCTTTTTCATTTCCAATAGTTTAGTTTGTTAAATGTGGATTCTGCGTCTTCCAGTTTTACGGAAGTGCTGTTTACTGAGCCGGAGATCTTGCAAAGGGCATTCTCCACGGCGGCGTAGGCAAGGTAAGGGTCGTCAAAAGTGTCCGCAGGGGTGTCTGAGGGCTTTCTGAGGCCGATAAATCCTGCTACAACAACAACGGCCGCCGCTGCTGCGCTCCATGCAATGACAGGTGCCTTGCGGGAAGGAATCTTCACGGAAAGGTCTCCGGGGACGGGGATGTTTTCATCGGCCCCTATCCTTTCAAGTTCCTCTACGGATAGTTTCTCTATTTCCTTTATTGATTTCATAGCAGTTGTTTTAATCTTTTTCTTGCCAGGGACACCTGGACCCTGATGTTTAGGCCGCTGAGGCCGGTGCGTTTTTCTATCTCTGGGTAATCCAGCCCTTCTATCACCCTCATTGAAAGCAGTTTCCTCTGACTTTCCGGGAGAGCGTCCATGGCTTTCCGGACGTTTTCAAGCTGCTCCCTGAGGGCAAGGTCTTCATCGGGCGGGCCCTTGACGGCCATTTCCTCTTTCAGAGTATCTGATGGGAGCCTTTTTCTGATACGGTCTATGCAGAGGTTCCGTATCATGAGGGAGCCGTAGGACTGAGGGTTCCGGATCAGTTCCAGGTGATCCCTGAGGTTCCAGAGCTTCAGGTAGAGGTCCTGGACGGCGTCCCTTGCATCGGCCTCATTCTCTAATATAAAGAAGGCTATGCGGTAGAAGCGCCCCTGCAGGGGAATCCATATGTCCTGGAAGGCCTGACGTGTCATTGCGCAACTTCCATGAGCTTGCCGATATTCTCCAGCGCTATGCTGCCGTTGACACAGATAAGGGCCTCGTCCGGGCAGTAGATCACAATGTCATGAAGGGTCTTGCCGTCATCGTAGCCGTAGATCTTCACAACGTCTCCGTCTTCCTTGGCCTCAAGGATGAGCTCCATCTTTGCAAGGACAGAATCAAGCTTGGCGCAGAAGGCGGTTTTGTCGGCCTCCGATGCATCCTCAAAGTCAACCACGGTGAGTTTCTTTATACCTTTGAAGGCATTCAGGGCTGCGCGGTCCTCTGCATCCAGATCATTGTCCATACTTGCGGCAACGCCAAGGGCGCTGATGAGAACGCGTCCCATGGAGACCACTTCAAATCCGTCCTTGCTGCCATACTGACGGGCAAGAGCTGAAATCTCTGACGGTTTTCCGGCCCAAGTGCAGCATACCGTGCCAAGGACCATTGCGATAATGATTAAAGTCTTTTTCATATTTAATTGATTTGTTTGCTTCAAAAAGCCGGCCACTTATAGGACGCAGAAGGTCGGAAAATGTTAAAAATGAACGGTGCCGTTTTTGCTAAATTCTTGACTATTTGCTAATTACAATAATTACTCCCGACAAAACGGCCAGGAGTAAATGTTATAAATGGTTGATTTGCAGGCTGTTAGAAACTACGGCAAAAAATGAAACGTTTCATCTTGTTTATATAATAAATGATTCCGACCTTCGCTGACGGGGTTAATTGAATGATTTATGAAGAGCAGGAAGTTTTACAGGGACATAATCAATCACTGTTATCAGAGAACGGCCGATGGAGGGGTTCTGTTTTACACCACAAGTGATCATCTAGTGTATTTCACAATGTACTGCATAGTGGCAAAGAAGTATGGGATAAAGGTATTCTCCCTGTGTCAGATGCTGGACCACGTACACGACGCCGTTGCCGCAAGAAATCAGAGTGATCTGGTTGAATTCAAACGAGAACTGAATTCAAGGTTTGCAAGGGATTACAACAAGCACTGCGGCACGCAGGGGCAAGTCTTTGAGATGCCGTTTGGAAGCGCGCCAAAATACGGTGACAAAAAAGCCCGCAGCGTCATAGTCTATATAGGTAATAACCCTGTCGAAAGACAGTTGGTTTCACACGCCGAAGAATACCGTTGGAACTATCTGGCTTATGCTTTCTGCCCCAACCCGTTCTCTGAGAAGATAGTCATCCGCCGCAGTTCCAAGGCTTTACGGACGGCGGTAAAAGTAATCAAGGCCCAGCATAAAGCGGGAAAGCCTTTGAACTTCACGTTGCTGAAAAACATCACCAAGGAACTGTCCAGCGGGGAATTACAACAAATCACAGACTTTATCATTTGCACTTACAACGTGATAGACTATGTGTCTGCCATCCGATTCTTTGATACTTTTGCCGATATGCTTACCGCTATGCATGCAACCACAGGCAGTGAGCACGATTTGAATGAGGTCTTTGTTGGGAAGTCAGACAAACCATATGCGCAGATGACCAGCATCATTTTGAGCCAGACGGACCTCAAAGATATTCACCAGATCCTGACTATGGATAGGGATGCAAAGTGGGAACTGTTTCTGCTTCTAAGGAAGAAAACGGATGTGATGGATGAACAGATTAAGAAGTTCCTGCATATATGAAATGGTGGCCGTTTTTGTTAAACTCCTGAGATACTGCACTTTATGAAATTTACTCCCGCCCATTTGGGCGGGAGTAAATTTCATAATCGACTGATAATCAAACGTCTAGCGAAAACAGCCTGCGTGGACGGGGGCTGGACCAGGTCCAAGGCTGGGGAGTGGATGAATGGAGATGAGGCCCAGATATGCGTTACGGATGCACCAGGGTGCCCACTTTTTCTCCGGAGAGGAGTTTGGTGAGGTTGCCGGTGGCGTTCATATCGAAGACGATGATGGGCATCTTGCCGTCACTGCAAAGGGCATAGGCGGTCTGGTCCATCACCTTGAGGTGCTTGGAGATGGCCTCATCGAAGGAGAGTTCATCGTACTTTGTGGCCGATGGATCTTTCTCAGGGTCTGCGGTGTAGACGCCGTCTACGCGGGTGCCTTTGAGGAGGGCGTCGGCCCCAATCTCAAGGGCGCGAAGCGCTGCGCCGCTGTCTGTGGTGAAGAAGGGGTTGCCGGTGCCGCCGGCGATGAGGGCCACGCCGCCGCGCTCCATGAGCTTCACGGCTTCATCCCTCATATAATATTTTGCGTGGGGCTCCATGGGGGTGGAGGTAAAAACCTCTGCCTCAACGCCTTCCGCCTTAATAAACATCTTGAGGGCCAGTGCGTTGATGACGGTTGCAAGCATTCCCATCTTGTCTCCGTCCACCCTGTCGAAGCCCTTGCCTACGCCCTGAAGGCCGCGGAAAATGTTACCGCCACCATTCACTATGGCTATCTGGAGGCCGGCTTTTGCGGCCGATGCCACTTCCTTTGCATATTTTTCCAGCCACTGGGTGTCAAGGCCTTTGCCGGCGGGGCCGCCCAGGCTTTCTCCGGAGAGTTTGAGAAGAACGCGTTTATACATAAATAGATGTTTTAATGTCAAACAAAAGTACCGAAATATTGGTAAACTTCCAAGAAAGATTCCTATATTTGTGAACTGGAAACAAATTTAACTAAACTATAATGGCTAATTTTTTAACCTCCTCCATCGGCAAGAAGTTCATCCAGAGCGTAAGCGGTGCTTTCCTGGTAATTTTCCTCCTCCTCCACGGCACCATCAACTTCTTCTCCGTAATCGATTCACTCAAAGGTAATTTCGGCAAGGTTGCTCTAGACGCCTTCCCCTATACCCACGGAGACGGCTGGTTCCAGCTTGGCTGCGACTTCATGTCCTCCCCCGTCATCACCATCATGGTTCCCATCCTGGCCCTGGGTTTTGCCATCCATATCCTCTACGGCATCTGGCTCAGCTATGAGAACGTAGTGAAGCGCGGCGGCCTCAAGCGTTATGAGGTTGCCTCCAAGGCAAAGAACGACAGCTGGAGCGCCAAGAACATGGCAGTCCTCGGAATCATCGTCCTTGGTTTCATTGCCTTCCACCTCACCCACTTCTGGGCAAAGATGCAGCTTCAGGAATTCATGGGCGGGGAAGCGGAGAATCCTTACTATCTTCTCCTTGCAACCTTCCGCAACTGGTGGGTAGTAGCCCTTTACATCGTATGGTTCGTTGCCATCTGGCTGCACCTCAACCACGGCTTCTGGAGCATGTTCCAGACAATCGGCTGGAATAACAAGAAGTGGCTTGTGCGCCTCAAATGGATTGGCGCCATTGTGGCCACCCTCATCATCCTGCTGTTTGTGTGCACTGCACTCAACGCCTGGTATGAAGCCAATTTCGTAACGGCTTCCGCAGAGTGGACAGCACCCCTTCTTGCAAAATTCTAGGTCTTATAAGACAGACGATTACGCGCGCCGCTGGAATTTTTCCGGCGGCGCCGCTTCTTTTATTACCCAACCGAAACCGCGCGAAATATCAGAAAACTCTTGTTTTTACGGCTCACAATACATATATTTGTATATTAATAACAAATTTAAACTAATATGAGAAGTAAACTAACCACCTTGCTTCTTGCAATCTGCCTGCTACCCGGGATTTTCAGCTTTCCCATGGCAGCCCAAACCCGTAACATATCCGTCAAGGGAACCGTTACAGACACCAAGGGAGAGCCTCTGGTGGGCGTAATGGTCTATGTCCAGGGATCTACTTCAAACGGATCCCTCACAGGCGCCGACGGAAAATACTCCCTTTCAGGAGTCTCATCCCAAGCCACACTCGTTGCCTCATTCATGGGATATGAAGAGGTTCAGGAGGATGTGGACGGACGTGGTGTCATTGACTTCGTACTGAAGGAAGACGCTGAACTTCTGGAAGAGGCTGTGGCTATCGGCTACGGCAACCAGCGAAAGCTCACGCTCACAGGTTCAGTTGCATCCACATCAGGTACGGAACTGGTGAAGAACTCTTCCGTAAACCTGTCTCAGGGCCTCGCCGGCCGTCTTTCCGGCGTCATCGTGAACAACCGTTCCGGAGAGCCCGGTAAAGATGATGCGGTCATCTTCATCCGTGGCCGAAGCACCCTTGGAGACAACAGCCCCCTCATCATCATAGACGGAGTACAGGGCCGTGGAGATGAATTCGGCCGCCTCACCGGTGACGAGATCGAGAGCATCAACGTCCTGAAAGATGCATCGGCCGCCATCTACGGTGCACGCTCTGCAAACGGTGTCATCCTTGTCACCACCAAGCGAGGCAAATACAACGAGGCTCCCAAGATCAACTTCACCTACGACCTTGGTATGCAGAGCCCCACCCGCGTTGTCCAGCTGGCCGATGCAGTCCTGTACACCAAGGCATACAACAGCAGTCTTGCAATCAGCGGCGGTGCCCCTGTATACTCAGATGTCCAAATCCAGCACTACATCAATCAGGACGACCCTATCAACTACCCTAACACCAACTGGTTTGCAGAGATCATCAAACCCGTTTCTCTCCAGCACAGATATGGTGTAAGCATCAACGGCGGTTCCAAGAGGGCAGCTTACTTTGTCCAGTTCAACGGTCAGTACCAGGATGGTATCTATTACAAGAGCGCAACCAACTACAACCAGTTCAACCTCCGCTCAAACCTTGATATCCAGGTTACCAAGAACCTCAAGCTGGGCGTTGACATCAACGCACGTCAGCAGCACAAGAACTACTCTGCCTTCCCCAGCGACAGCTACGGTATCTTCTATATCGCACAGCGCATGAGGCCCACCGGAGCAGCCTACTTCCCTCTGGATGCAGGCGCAGACCAGGGCCTTCCCGGCAGGCTCCTGAAAGGCGGCACCAACCCTGCAGTCCTGGTTCAGGACCTCACCGGCTATGACCGTACCACCATCAACACCATCAATACCACATTCACGGCAAACTGGGACCTCGGATTCTTGCTGAAAGGCCTTTCCGTAAACGGTCACCTGGCATATGACGTGGTGAGCACCTTCAACAAGAACTGGCAGCAGAACTGGAACTACTACACCTACGACGAAATAACCGAGCTGTTTGAAGAACGTTCCAATTCCTACTGGCCCACTCCTGTGCTGCACGAGTGGCAGCGCCACACCAAGAACCTTGCCATCAATGCCAACGTAAACTTCGACCGTGACTTCTCCGGCCACCACGTAACCGCACTCGCAGGTTTTGAGCAGAACTCCTACAGGCTGGATTACTTCAAGGCCGGTATCAACAAGTACGATTCAGGCATCCTTGACGAACTATTTGCCGGTACCGCCGACAAGAGCTGGTATTCCATCAACGGCTATGCACGTGAAACCGCACGTCGCTCATTCTTCGGCCGTGTGGGTTATGACTACAACAGCAAGTATCTTTTCCAGGCACTTGTCCGCTTTGATGGGTCGGAGAACTTCCCCGCAGCAAAGCGCTGGGGCATTTTCCCGGGCGTTTCAATTGGCTGGCGTCTCTCTGAGGAGCCGTTCATCAAGAACAATCTCACCTGGCTCACCAACCTCAAGCTCCGTGCTTCATACGGTGAACAGGGTAACGACCAGATTGATCCTTTCCAGTACATGACCACCTACGGCTATACATCGGCCTACTCCTACAAGACCATGTTCGACGGAAAGGAGGTTAACTTCATCATCCCCGGCACCATCCCCAACGAGAACGTCACCTGGGAAGTTGCACGTACCTGGAACGTGGGTATGGACGGAAATGTCCTCAATGGCCTGCTCTCCTGGGAAATTGAAGGCTTTTCCACAAACCGTTCAAACATCCTGTGCACCCGCAACGCTTCCATACCTTATTATACAGGCCTTACCAACAACCTGCCTGATGAAAACATCGGCATTGTGAAGAACAGGGGTGTGGAAATCCAGCTTAGCCATGAGAACAAACTCCTTGGCGGAGACCTCCGCTACAGGGTGAACGGAAACTTCATGTATGCCAAGAACACCATCGTGTACATGGATGAGACCCCCTGGCCCGAAGGCCACGACTACATGAAGCTCGAAGGCAAGCCCATGGGTTCCAGCCTTTACTATCACGTAATTGGCATCAACAAGACTGATGAAGACCTTGCTAATTATCCACAGATGAGCGGTGCCACCCTTGGTGACTTCATCTTCGAAGACCTTGACAAGGACGGTGAAATCACCAATCTGGACCGCTACCGCAACGAATTAACCGTAGTTCCCCAGATAGTGTTCGGCCTCAGTTTTGACATCACCTGGAAGAACCTGGACTTCACCATGCTGCTCCAGGGTCAGGGCCTGGCACGTTACTACTATTCTCCTCAGATGGACCCCGTTTCCGGCAACCTTGACCGCTTTGCGGCAACAAATGCATGGACCAGGGAGAACACCACGTCGGATTATCCCAGGATAGGTTCCACGGTGAGCAACGGCGGCGTGAACCGCTCGGACTTCTACTCCCGCGATGCCTCCTTCATCCGTCTCAAGAACGTGGAACTGGGTTATACCCTTCCCCTTCAGAGGTGGCTTCCCAAGCTTGGTGCCAAGAGCCTGCGCTTCTACATTGCAGGTTACAACCTCCTCACACTGTCTGAACTTAAGTTCGTAGACCCGGAAACCTCCGACGAGAGTTACCAGACATATCCTCAGATGAGAATCGTGAACACCGGTGTTAAACTTTCATTCTAAGGGCCTTATGAAAAAGATATATATACTTTTAGCTGTCGCTTTTGCCTTTGTATCCTGCCATGACGGATTCCTGGATAAGAAGCCTCTTGACAAACTCAACGAAGACGCCGTATTCAACAGCGACGCCCTTGCCGAAGCCTATGTGAACGCACTCTATACCGTCCTTCCCGATCCTTATCAGGAAGGTAACGTAGGATGTATCTCAGACGAAGGCTACTTCCGCTACGGCGGCACATCTACCCGCTACATCGCATCCGGATATATGGATCCGGACAACGTGATGTACATCAAGGAAGGCGGTCAGGCCCACAACACCCGTACCACCATCCTCAACATTTGGAACCGCACCTATGAGTGGATTTACAGGATGAACTACTTCCTGACTTACATAGAGGAAAAAGGTTCGGCCATGACAGAAGATGCCAAGAATCGTCTTACCGGCGAAGTCCTTTTCCTTAGGGCATGGTCATACTTCCTCCTTATCCAGCGCTATGCGGGCGTTCCCATCATCACAAAGCCTCATGCACTTGACAGCGATTTCACCGTAACCCGCGCCAAGTTTGACGACTGCGTGGATTTCATTCTCAAGGACCTGGACGACGCCTACGCCCTTCTCCCGGAGAAGGACAAAACCGCCAAGGGCAGAATCAACAAGGATGTAGTGCTGGCCCTCAAGAGCCGTCTTACCCTAGTTGCGGCATCACTCCAGTTCAATGACCCCACAAAGCCGGAAGGCGGAATCTTCAACGGAGAATACGACCACGACGGCAAATGGCAGCGTGCCCTTGACGCAGCCCAGGCTATCGTAGACCGTGCCGATATTGACGGAGCCTACGCCCTTGACGACACCTACGACGGTATCTGGAAAGACGTGAACTCCCCTGAGATCATCTGGGCCAAATACTTTGTTGCAACATCGGATGCCGATGACAACTACACCAAGAAGGCTCAGCTACTGTATACAGTTGAGTACTACAACGGATGGGAAGCCTTCCATCCCACCCAGGCCGCACAGATAGACTTTGAGATGAAAAACGGCAAGAAGTGGTTCGAAGACGGCTCCGGCTATGATGCCACCCATCCCTATAAGGACCGTGACCCCCGCTTCTACTACTGCATAGCAGCCCCGTTCTATCCTTACGGCAGCACCACCAAGGACGGCACATACAAGGAAGAGCCACTACTCCTGTACTATCAGTACGACGACATGACAAAGGATGATTTCCTGGTGGCCAACAAAGAGGAAGAACCCGGTTATACATCAAAGGCAAAGAACACCGCATCCGGAAACCACGGCGGACTTGAACTGTACAAGTGGTACATCCCCACTTCCTACATCTCCGAATCCCAGACCGGGAGCCTCCTGTATCCATGGTTCCGCCTTGCCGAGATGTACCTGAACCTGGCCGAGGCCGCTCTGGAAATGGGTGACGAAACCACCTGCCGCACCTACATCAACAAGATCCGCCAGCGCCCTGACGTAATGATGCCGGATGTGACGGAAACCGGTGAAAACCTGCGTGACCGCCTCATCAACGAGCGCCGCGTGGAACTTTACGCTGAAACCTTCCGCTACTTCGACCTCCGTCGCTGGAAGCTGGCCGACTTCTATGAAAACGTGCCTCTGGCAAGCGCCAAGACCATGGTCCTCAAGAACGGAACCCAGATGGATACCATCTACCGTGTCGCCCGCCTCTATGACGAGTCCAAGAACAACACCAACTACTACTGGCCAAATACTCCGGCCGCAGCCACTTACCACTATTCAGGCTACACCACCGATCCCCGATACGACAAACCCATCGAGTACGTCATCACCTACAAGTGGCTTGGCAAGGAGTACAAGATTGACTACGGCGACTGCATCCTGAACCAGAACCCCACGCCCAGGTATTTCCCGGAGAGCGGACGTAACTACCTTATGCCCATCCCCCGCAACGAAATCACCAAGAGCGGCAAGAATCTGGTTCAGAACCCCGGATATCCCGGCAACAACTGATGATGAAACGCGCAGCCTACATACTTATGCTCATGACGGTGATCCTCTCCTGCAAAAAGGAGGGGCTCACCATGAGCTATTCATCGGCCGATATTTCCGGCAAGCCGGAAGAGCACATGGTGCTGGCGGGCTTTGCCGCCCGCGACGGCCTCTCAGACGGCATTCACCTGCCACTTTTCACCCACTGCATGGTGGTTGGAGACGGCTCTCAGAAGGTTTGCATCATCTCCAACGACCTGATGGAAATCTCCCCGGCCATCGCAGACACCATGCTCACCATGATTTCAGAGCGTTCCGGCCTTCCAAAGGAGAACATCCTCATGCACTGCATCCATACTCATTCTGCCCCACGCAGCGGCGGAGCCTCCAATTTCACCGGAGGAACAAACCGCGCATGGAAGGACAGGATGGTGGAAACCGTGGTGAGCAATGCCGTTAGCACAATTGAGGCAAAGGGGAAGTCCTTCACCATGGAAATCGGCAAAGGCAGCAGCAACATAAACGGTAACCGCTGCGAAAAGACCGGTCCCGTAGACCACAGCGTCTATGTGGCCCGCTTCCTTCAGAAAGGAAAACCCGTAGTTTCAATAGTGAACTACGCCTGCCATCCCGTGAGCATGGGGCCTGGCAGCTACCTCCTTTCCAGCGACTACCCCGGCGTTGCGGCCCGCTATCTTCAGGAAGCATGGGGCGGAGAAGTTTTCCAGCTTTCCGGAGCCCAGGGAAACATAGACCCCGCAGAGGGCCCGAAGAAGGTGGATTACACAGAGCGCATAGGCAAGCAGCTGGCCGATGATATCAAGGATATGGAATTCAGCAAGGTCCAGTCAAAGGGCCTCCTCCGTCTTGTCAACAATACGGTAGACCTTCCATATCAGATAGACAAGGTAACCCCTGAGGCCGTGATACGTCACGCAGACTCCCTTGCTGCATCGGCCAAAACCTCATTCCCGCGTTTTGCCCACGACGTAATGGGTTGGAAGGAGGAAATCCTGGAGCGTTTCCGCGCAGGAGAAGTCCCCTCGAAACTGCGCTATCACCTTCACGGAGTGAACCTTGACGGCGTTGTGTTCTTCTTCTCGGACGGAGAGCCTTTCTGCGAATACCAGATGGAGGCAAGGGACGCTTTTCCCGGCACAACCATCTTCTTTGCAGGCTATACAAACGGCCAGAATTCCTATCTTCCCAGCGAACACGCCTATAAGGTGAGGAAGGGTTACGAGTATGAGATTGAGCAGATGCACGTCTACATCAAGGCCCCTTATCCGCTTTCAGACAGAATGCCTTCCGTCTACCGTGAAGGCGTCATTGATACCATTCGTGAGACTATACAGCAATAGTAGAAATGAGAGTCATTTCCATAGCGTTGTCCTTCCTTCTTGCGCTGCCGCTTGCCGCCGGCCCAAGATATGACATAGTTCCTACTCCCCGCAGCCTCACCGAGGCTCCCGGGGAATTCACCCTTAACCGCAACACCGCCCTTGTGGTGGAAGACACCGCCTTCAGGGAAATCGCCGATGATTTCCATGCGCAGATCTTTACCGCAACAGGCTTCTCCCTCAATGGCAAAGGCGCAGAGATTATCCTTAGGAAAGTCCCCGGCCTTGAGAAGGAAGAGTATCGCCTTACCGTCACCCCGGAGAACATCCTTGTTGAGGCGACGGAGGTGAACGGAGCATTCTACGGCCTTCAGACCATCCTCCAGCTACTTCCGGAAAAGATCTACAGCCCCAGGAAGGTGAGTGGCGTAAAATGGATCGTTCCATGCTGCACCATAGAGGACAGCCCGGAATTCTGGTACAGGGGAACCCTGTTTGACAGCGGCCGCTTCTTCTTCCCGAAGGAGGAGGTAATGAAGTTCATAGACCTAATGGCCATGCACAAGCAGAACATCCTCCACTGGCACCTCACGGAAGATCAGGGCTGGCGTATCCAGATAGACAAATACCCCCGCCTCACAAGCATCGGCGCCTGGAGGAAGGAAACCGCATGGCACAGTGGCATCGGCAACGGAGAGCCCCACGGCGGTTTCTATACCAAGGACGATATCCGTGAGGTTGTGGAATATGCCCGCAGGCGCTGCGTCACCGTGGTCCCGGAGGTCGAGATCCCCGGTCACTGCACTGCCGCAATTGCCGCATACCCTGAACTGAGCTGCTTCCCGGACCGCCATTATGAGGTTGAAACCCGCTGGGGAATATGGAAAAACCTTTACGCCCCCACCGCAACCACCTTCCGTTTCCTGGAAGACGTATTCACGGAACTGTTTGAGCTGTTCCCTTCTCCTTATTATCATATAGGAGGAGACGAGGCCCCAAAGGACGTGTACAAGGAAAGTCAGTATTGCCAGGACCTGATGACCGTCCTCGGCCTTGAGGACGAGGAAGAGCTCCAGACCTTCTTTGTCAAGCGCATGGGAGATTTCCTCAGGAAGAACGGCAAAACCGTAATTGGCTGGGATGAAATCCTTGACGGCGGCGCGCTGGAAGACCCTATAGCAATGTCTTACCGCGGCCACGCCCCGGCAGTAAAGGGCATCAAGCGCGGCATAAGGGTAATCCTGACACCAAACCGCTGGTGCTACCTTGACAACCAGCAGTATGACCAGCCGGATTCCGTGGCGCAGGAGATATTCATGCCCCTCAAGAAGGTGTACAACTATTATCCCGCAGTAGATTCCCTTGCCACCCTGAGCAAGGAGTACATCGTGGGTTACGAGACCTGCCTCTGGACGGAATACATCTGGACCAATGAAAAGGCCGAATACCAGGCCTTCCCCCGCAACGTAGCCGCTGCAGAAGTTGGCTGGACCGCCCGCACCAACAAGGACTGGGATTCCTTCCGGAACAGGATGCCCAAGGTGCTGGGAAGGCTAAGGATGAAAGACGTGAACTACTGCGACGCCTTCTACGATGTCCTGTTTGACTACAACCGCAACCTTCCTTTCCCCAAGATGATGAATCTTGAGCTGGACTGCCCCGGGGCCGATATCCGCTATACACTTGACGGCACGGAGCCCACAAGAAAGTCCATGTTATACTCAGGAGAACCCTTTGAGGTAGATAAGGGCAGTGTGATCAAGGCGCGCGGCTTCATAAACGGCAAGGCTATTGGAAAAACCGCAGTCAAGATGTTCTGAAGATGAAAAAGGGACTTTACATACTTACGATTGCACTTATTGCCTCCTGCGCCCCCAAGGCACAGGAAAGCCGTCCAATAAGCATAATCCCGGAGCCCGAGCACCTTCAGGTGGATGAAGGCAGTTTCACCATGACTTCATCCGTTCAGATCCACCTGGACGAGAACACCCCTGAAATGCAGCGCGTAGCAGGCTTCCTGACAGACAGACTTGCAACCGCAGCCGGCATCAGGGCAGGTTTCACAGATGATATGAACCGCCCCGGCACGGTGTATTTCATGAATGCAGGCCTTCCTGAAGAATGCTACGAACTGAGAGTGGAGCCTGAAAGGATAGTAATTGACTATGGCACGCCATCCGGAGCATTCTACGCCATCCAAACCCTCCTTCAGCTGCTTCCCCAGGAAATCTTTTCCGCCAATCCCGTCAAGGGCGTAAGATGGACGCTACCCTGCGTGAGCATAGAGGACCGCCCCCGTTTCCAGTACAGGGGCATGCACCTTGACTGCTGCCTTCACTTCTTTACCATGGACTTCCTCAAGAAGTACATAGACATCATGGCCCTTCACAAGGTGAACCGTTTCCACTGGCACCTCACGGAGGACCAGGGCTGGAGGCTGGAAATAAAGAAGTATCCTCTTCTCACGGAAAAGGGCCAGTGGCGTAAGGAAACCGTTGTAGGATCCCTCTATTCAGGCATCTATGACGGCAAGCCCCACGGCGGTTACTACACCCAGGAAGAAGTAAAGGAACTGGTACAATATGCTGCAGAACGTTATGTCACCATTGTTCCGGAGATAGAGATGCCCGGCCATGCCCTGGCCGCAATAGCATGCTACCCTGAGCTAAGCTGCGGCCTTGAAGACCACTATGAGACCGCAACAAAATGGGGTATCTTCAAACAGGTCTACTGCCCCAAGGAAGAGACCTTCAAGTTCCTGGAAGATGTCCTTGAAGAGGTCTTTGAGCTTTTCCCCTCAGAGTACATCCACATTGGAGGAGACGAATGTCCAAAGACCTCCTGGAAACAATGTCCCCACTGCCAGGCTCTCATCAAAAAAGAGCACCTGAAAGACGAATATGAACTCCAGAGCTGGTTCATACGCCGCATGGAGAAGTTCATCAACTCCCGCGGACGCCAGATAATAGGCTGGGATGAAATCCTTGAAGGAGGTCTGGCTCCAAATGCCTGCGTGATGTCCTGGCTTGGCGAGGAAGGCGGAATAAAGGCCGCACAGCAGCACCACAAGGTGGTGATGGCTCCATACCCCAAGTACTACCTTGATTACTGGCAGGCCGATCCCGACTCGGAGCCCCTTGCCATGGGCGGCCCCACCACCCTTAAGACCATGTACTGCTACAATCCTGTCCCGGAAATCCTCACCCCGGAGGAACGCCGTTACATCATGGGCGTTGAAGGATGTGTCTGGACGGAGTACATGCCCACCCCCGCCCGTGTTGAATACATGGCATGGCCACGCATGTGCGCCATTGCAGAAGCTGGCTGGAGCCGCACCGAAAAGGACTGGGAAGGCTTCACGGAGCGCCTGGAGGAACACCTTCCCCGCCTGGACGCCCTTGGCGTTGGCTATTGCAGGGCCTTTTTCAATCCCTTCATCGAGGCCCATAAAGACACTGAATACAGCAAAGTAATCACTATGAGCGTTGACGCTCCCCATGCTGAGATCCGCTACACGCTGGACGGCAGCGCTCCCACGGCCCAGTCGGCCCTCTACGAAGGTCCGTTTGCCATCAACAGGCAGCAGAGGGTCACAGCAGCCGCCTTCCGGAACGGAGAACAAATTGGAGAAACAAAATATAAAGAATTCTAATATAACAACTTGACTATGTCATTAAGACTTACAGAACAACCTTCCCTGTATGACCACTTGGAGAAGAAAAGCGTAGCAGAACTGCTGCGGGACATTAACGCAGAAGACAAGAAAGTTCCCCTTGCCATAGAGGCCGTCCTGCCTCAGATCGAGGAACTTGTGAACGCCATAGAAGCCCGGATCAAAGCCGGAGGCCGATTCTTCTGGCTTGGTGCTGGCACCGGAGGAAAACTTGGTGTGCTGGACGTACTGGAGGTCCCCAACACCTACGGCGTAGACCCTGAAATCTGGCAGGCTGTGCTTGCCGGAGGCGTAGAGAATCTTGTACTTGACCTTGAAGAGGCCGAAGACGACGTCGAGGAAGGCTGGAGGACCCTCTCCGAGAAACACCACATCACCCCCAACGATATCGTGGTAGGAATATCGGCCAGCGGATGTACCCCGTACGTCATGGCCGCCATGAAGGCATGCAAGGAGCACGGCATCCCCTGCGGCTCCATATGCAACAACCCCGATTCCCCCATATCGGCCTACGTAGACTATCCCATAGAGATAATCACCGGACCTGAATTCATCACCGGCAGCACCCGCATGAAGAGCGGAACCTCACAGAAGCTCCTCTGCGACATGATAAGCACCACCCTGATGGTGCGTCTAGGCCGTGTTGAGGGCAACAGGATGGTGTGCGCCAACCTGATCAACAACAAGGTCATAGACCGCCTTACCCGCACCATGGTGGAGCGCAATCCCCAGCTAAGCTATGAATACTGCGAGGAAGTGATCAAAAAGACCGGCGGTCTCAAGAAGGCCGAAGAATACCTGAAAGAACAAGGAATACTTAAATGATGAAAAGACTGATTCCCATACTGGCAGTGGCCCTGGTCGCACTTGCCTGCAAGCCCGCCGAAAAGCCCGCCGAGGAACCTAAGCCAACTGATATATCGGCCTGGGAAGGCATCATCATCAACGAGATTGCCGCCCACGACCAAGATCCCGACGCGGCAAGCTGGATTGAGATCCTGAACTCCTCCGACAGGGAGATTTCCCTGGAGGGACTGAGCGTCCTCATTACGGACGACTATTTCACGGATCAGAGTCTCTGGGACGCCCCCGCGGGAGCAAAACTTGCCGCCGGAGAGCGCCTTGTCCTTTCCTCTGACGACGACGAAGGAGGCCTCAGGACCGGCATTTCATCGGAGAGCGAATTTGTCCTGAAGCTTGCAGTAGAAGACGGCACGTGCGTGGATATCTTTGACCGTGATGAAGTATTTGCCGATGGCGATGCCGCCTATCCCCGCGGCTCATATCAGCGTATACCCGACGGCTGGGACACCTGGCGCAACCTGACCTACAGCAGCAGGAACCGGGAGAACAAGATCTTCAGCCTGGACGATTACAAGCATACAGCCATCTGGACATGGAGTTCACACGTTGCCGGCCTCAGCGAGAACGACTTCGAGAAACTCAAGGAGTTCAAACGTCTGGGGTATGACCACATCCTTCTTAACTACGTGGCCTTTGAGTCTGTATCGGCCCTCCGCAGCACCATCCCATTCCTGGACAAATGTGAAGAGCTTGGTATAGCCGTCCACTGCTGGATGCAGTGCTTCTACAACGGCGGATGGGTAAGTCCCGTAGACGACGAAAACAAATGCTACAGGGAGGACGTATATGAGAAAATCAGGGCCGATGCCAAGAAGTACATCGAGAACTTCGGCATAAGGGGTCTTCACCTTGACTACATCCGCTTTGGCGGCACGGCCTCCAAGCACAACCCCTCTACGGACGTTACCGCCATAGGCGCCGTCAACCGCTGCTGCCAGGAGATAAGGGAAATCCTTGATTCCTATGACGGCGGCCTTGTCGCAAGTGCTGCCCTGATGCCGGAAAAGAACTCCCAGGCATACTACGGACAGGTTCCTTCCCAAATGGGTAAATACATCCATATACTCATGCCCATGGCTTACCGATACTCCTATCACTGGAGTGACAGCGGATGCAAGGACATCATTAACTGGTTTGCGAATAACTCCGGAGGCGCGCAGGTCTGGGCCGGCATCACAACCTACACCGGCACCGACAGCGGCGGCGTGCAGGGTATGACTGCCGAAGCCATGCGAAAGGACATCGATATATTCATGGATTCCAAGGCAGCCGGCCTTGTGCTCTTCCGCTGCGGACTTGGAACATTCCCGGACGTAAACGACCTTAACTAAATCTAAATCATATATTTATTAACCCTAATTTTTAACACCAAAGAGTTATGAAAAAACTGATTTCTTACTCAATTGCGTTAATCGTGGCCCTGGCCGGCGTGTTCTCCTGCCAACCTAAGGAGACTCCCACACCCGAGCCCCAGACCGGTACAACCGTAGCACAGGCAGAGCTTGTGAATGCAGTTGCAACCGCTTACGCAAAATGGGAAGATGACAATGTCATCCCCGAGTCCCTGAAGGCCGGAGAGACAACTCTCACCCTTCCCCAGTATCAAGCTGCCATCGCACAGCTCCTTGTGAACCTGTCCAAGGCAGACAAGGCCGACATTTCCGTGATGAATGTCAAGGCAGCAGAGCACCCGGAACGCGACAGCTATGACCAGAAGGAAATCGCTGTCACCGGCGGCGGCAAGATCAGTGAAGGCACCGAGGACCTTGTGAACATCGCAGAACGTTTCCTCAAGGCCGCAACTGACAAGCTCCAGATTCCCAACCAGACTCTGGTAACCCGCAGCGGAGCAAGCGCACTTGCCTTCTCCACCAACCGTGCCACCGTCTCCTTCATGCGCGCAATCGCAGCTTACAAGTCAGACGGCAAGCTCCCCGCAAAGGTTTCCACCGAGTACCTCTCCGCAGCATCTTCCCTGAAGGGCTTCGCAGAGCAGTTCGTGGGCATCCTTGACATCTGGGAAAAGACCGTCGGCACCGTATCGGCCGATGGTTCACACTGCACCGACAACAACAGTGCATGGAAGGACGTTCACTTTGTCCCCATCCCCCACTCCGGCGGTGCATATGCTGACGGCGTAGACCAGTACGACGCCAAGTACCAGCCTTACTTCACCGTAACCATCGACGGCCGCACCTACACCAGCGCAGAGACCTGGGGTATCGCACTCCGCGGTATCATGGATATGGTTACCAAGGAAGGCCATACAAAGTGGCAGCCCAGCCGTAACCCGTTCGCACACACAATGGGTAATGGCGCCTCCCTCAAGGAGCCCATCCCTCCCGTGTACGACTACGACATCTGGGGTCAGTATCCCTGGTATGAAAGCACCAACGACGCTCAGCCCATCAACAAGTCAGAGATTGACGTTTACCTGATTGCCCGTCTCGCAGGCTGGTTCCTGGCCCGTCAGGCAGCCCCTCAGGACATTACCGGTATCCCCAACCTCGGCAAGATCGGCAACTACCAGATCTTTGGTACCGATCCCGACGAATGCATAGTTGAAGAAGGTGTAAGCGGCTTTGTGAGCTCAATGCGTATGTGGCTCATCTGCGCCCGCTTCTACAAGTATCTGCTTGACAACAAGATTACGGACAATGTCTACGATGCAGTCAAGGACGCCAAGTTCTCCACCGACCTCTATGGCGTTGACATGCCCGACATCACCCTCAAGTCAAGTGCCATTGCCCTTGATTCCGAAGGTAACGCCCAGAATCTCCAGTTCTATGCCAAGAAGGCATGGACCGTAACTGCTTCCGAGTCTTGGATCAAACTGGATCCGGCAAGCGGCGAAGCAGGTGACATTACCGTAGCCGTATCCGCAGAACCCAACACGGGCGCACTCCGCGAAGGCGAGATTACCATCAAGGGCGGAAACGTCACCGAAGGCCTTACCGTAAAGGTAACCCAGTCCAAGTATATTGCTCCCAGCGCCGCATCCCTCAAGGAATTCGCTGAGCAGTTTGTTAAGGGTCTGGAAGTTTGGGAATCAACTGTAGGCACCGTTGAATCTGAGAACAAGCACCTCATTGAAAACGGTACGGCTTGGACCAATGTACACTTTATCCCTGTAGGTCCTACCGGCGGTGACTATGACAACCACTCCGGCAACCAGCACGATCCCATGTATACTCCTTGGACCATTAATGTGGGAGGTACCGAGTACAACTCCGCACAGGCTTGGGAAATCGCAGTCCGCGGTCTCATGAACATGGTCACCATGGAAGGTGAAGCCTTCCTGCCCGGCATGACAGACCGCAACAAGCCTTACACCCTTGGTAACAACCAGGGCTTCCTTGAGGCAGGTATGCCCAACCCTTCAGAAAACTGCAAGTGGGGCGGTTATCCCTGGTATGAGGAAGACGGCCTTACCTACAACGGCGGTCCTGTAGAGAGTGTTGACATCAACTTCATGATCAAGGTCTGCTCATGGCACCTTGTCCGCGGCCTCATCAACAATGACGGCAATAACGCACTTGGCAACATCGGCAACTTCCAGCAGTTCGGAACTTCTTCCAGCACTCTGAACCTTGACGGCTACGACGGACTCATCGCTCCTATGCGCGAACTAATCATCATGATGCGTATCTACAAGTACATCCTCGACAACAACATTGACGCGAATGTGTATGACGCCATCAAGGACCAGAAGTTCGACTTTGACATGTACGCTCAGGGCGAAGAGGCCAAGGTATTCACCCTCAAGGATTTCGCCCAGGAATTCGTAAAGGGTCTGGACGTATGGGCCTCCAACGTTGGTAACATCGACGCTGACGGTTACCGTAACTCACAATCCGCACAGGGCGCATGGCTGGATGTTCACTATATTCCTATCGGCAACACCAACAATTCCGACTTCAAGGACTATGGCAACAACCAGTACGATGACGGCAAGACTCCTTGGACTCTCAATGTAGGCGGAACTGTATATACCTCTTCCCAGGCTTGGGAAATCGCTATCCGCGGTCTCCTGAACATGGTAACCGAAGAAGGTGAAGGCCTCCTTCCCACCATGGACACCCGTAACAAGGCCTATACCCTCAAGGACAACAAGCCCCTCACCAGCGACATTCCCGCTCCTTCAGAGGCCAACAAGTGGGGCAAGAACCCCTGGTACGAGTACGGTAACCTTGTAACCGATGGCGGAGAGCCCGTAGAGGCCGTTGACGTGAACTTCATGGTGAAGGTTGGCGCATGGCACGTCGTGCGTTCCTTCATCAAGACCGATGGCAACGCCAGCCCTCTTGGCATGATCGGCAACTTCCAGGAATTCGGCACATCAAGCGGCACCCTGAACCTTCAGGGCCAGCACGGAGACTATGTGGGTTACATCGCCCCCATGCGTGAACTCCTTGTCCTGATGCGTATCTACAAGTACCTCCTTGACAATAACATCGAGGAGAACGTATACACCGCTATCAAGGACCAGAAGTTCAAGTTCTGGCTGTATGGTGAGAACGGTGACGTGAGCGCCCCTTCACTCAACTGTAGGCACCGTAGAGTCCGAGAGCGAGCACCTCATCGAGAAGGGTACCGCATGGGAGAACGCACACTTCATCCCCATCGTCCCCAATCCTAACTGCGAGTATCTTAGCCACGAAGGCAACCAGTACGATCCCAAGTACACACCCTGGGTGCTGAACATCAACGGAGTAGAGTACTCATCGGCCCAGGCATGGGAAATTGCCATCCGCGGTCTGATGAACCTGGTAACAGCCGAAGGTGAAGACTTCCTGCCCACCATGGACGACCGCAACAAGCCTTATACACTGGCCGACAACGGTTCCCTGAACGACGCAATGCCTACATATTCACCCGACTGCGCCTGGGGCAAAGCAAACTCCGAGCTTGTAACTTACAACGGCGCCGCCATTGAAAGCGTTGACGTCAACTTCATAGTGAAGGTAGGTGCCTGGCATGTTGTCCGCGGTCTTATCAAGACTGCCGGAAACAGCAGCCCTCTTGGCATGATTGGTAACTTCCAGCAATTCGGCACGGTAAGCAGCTCCCTCATCCTTGAAGGTTACAACGGGCTTATCTCCCCTATGCGTGAAATGCTGATTCTCATGCGCATCTACAAGGATCTCCTTGACAACAATATCAACAGCAATGTTTATACTGCCATCAAGGACAAGACCTACAGCTTCGACCTGTACGGTATCCAGTAATCCTTAAGCATTTCGGCGAGAGGGGCCTGACCGCCCCTCCCGCTGCCATTATAATCCAATAAACATGAAAAAATTCACTTTCATCTTCATTGCCTGCGCACTGGTGCTGAGTGCCTGTGCCTGCGGAAAAAACGCCCCTAAGGCCGATGAAAACACTCCGGAGACGCCCGTGGAGCAGGAAAAGACCTTCGACCTGGACAGCTACAACGGCCACTTTGTGGAGGCATTGTCGGCCGCATATGACACGTTTGAGGAAACCGGAAAGCTACCCAATTCCATCAACGTGGATGGCCTTACCGTAACCAAGGGCCGATACATCATTGGCGCCTGCCTCCTCCTTGAGAAGATACAGAAGGAACCTCAGACATGGCAGGATGAAGATATCGAGACCTTCCAGGCTGCAGCTGGTGACGAATACCGCTGGAACACCTTCGATCCCGACGTAATTGACTTCCAGCACATTAACTTCATGGCCCAGAGGCTCATGAGCTTCACCCTTGAGAGAAAGTCCCTCCCCAACTACGTAACTTTCCCTTCAGACGACCCCCAGAACCCCGGCTACCTGCCTCAGCTCACAATGGTTGTGACAAAGCATGACAACCTGATGAACCTCAGGGCCTGCGCCGTGGTCCTTGCCAGGACATTCAAATGCAACTGCCCCATTGATGCCCCGGAAGTCCTGGCAGCACGTGACGAGGCCATAGCAGGCCTTCCCGCCAACGCCACGGACCGCCAGAAGGCCGAAGCTATCTACGAATACGCACGTGACAAGTGGGAATGGGAAAATTACGCCAATACCAAAAAGGGCGCAGTAGGAACCATCAAAGCTAAGGGCGGCAACTGCTGTGACCTTACCCATGCCACCCTTGCCATGTGCCGCGCAACCGGCATCCCCGCCCGCTACCTTCACGGCCAGTGCTACTACTCCTCAGTTGAGGGACACGTCATCCCTGAAATCTATGTGGACGGAAAGTGGTGGATTGCCGATCCCACCAACAACGACTCCACCTGGGGCACCCCCAAGTGGAAAGGCATGGAAACCTTCAACGGACGATACTACGAACTTGAATTCTAACAGGCCATGTTAAAGAGAGTATTTCTGCTTGCTGCAATAGCCGCTTCCATCTTCTCCTGTGGGAAGAAGCCCCAGGAAGAGAACACCAACGGCATCTGGCTGTGGTCCAAGTATATGAACGACGTAAACCTGGACACCTTGAAAGCCAAGGGAATAGGAAATATCATCCTTCACGAGGTTGCCTTCAAAAACCACGGAGAAGACTCTACCCTTGCGTTCATCCACGCCGCCCAGGAGCGTAACCTCAAGGTTCATATCTGGTTCCAGTGCTTCTACAAGGACGGGAAATGGATAAACCCCGTGGACGATTCTCTGAACCGCTACAAACAGGAGTACTTTGACGAGGTAATAGACCGCGCCAAACACTATGTGGGGCTTGGCGTAGACGGCATCCACCTTGACTACATCCGCTTTGGTGGAACAGCCCATAAGCACAATCCCAGCGCAGAAATCACCGCCACGGGCTGCGTGACGGAATTCTGCCGCCAGATAAGCTCTGCCCTCAAGGCCCAGAACCCCGGTCTCATCCTGTCGGCCGCCCTCATGCCAGAGCCTGACAGTGAATACTATTACGGGCAGGATCCCGCCCAGATGGGACAGTACCTGGACATCCTCATGCCCATGATATACTACCACTGCGACTCATATCGGCCCAATGGCGCCGAATGGGCCCTTGAGGTAGCCGATCATTTTGCCACGAAGGGCGCTCCCGCAAAGGTATGGGCAGGAATCACCACATACACGGATACTGACACCTCACAGGTGGTCCCGATGAAGGCCGTGCACATCCTCAGGGATGCAAAGATGTTTGTAAACCGCTCCAAGGCAAGCGGTGTGGTACTTTTCCGCTACGGCCTTGGAGAATTACCAGATTTAAACGGAATCAAGGAATGATACTGATTGCAGACAGCGGCGCCACAAAAACCCAGTGGGGCTGCGTGAACAGGGACGGCAGCTGCCGACAGGACTTTTTCAGCCAGGGCTACAACCCCAACTACATAAGCGGGGAAGATATTGTGGCCGATATCAGGGCAAACCTCCCCGCCGGGTTTGATACAGACGCCGTGGAAGCCATCTACTTCTACGGGGCCGGCGTTACCCCCATGCAGTATCCGTTTGTGGAGCGGTGCCTCAGGACCGTCTTTGGAAAGGCCGGTGAAGTGTTCATAGCCATGGACACCCTTGCATCCTGCAGGGCCCTCCTACAGAGGAAACCGGGTTTTTCGGCCATACTGGGGACAGGTGCCAATTCATGCCTGTACGACGGCTGTAACGAAGGCCTCAATGTAGACTCCTGCGGATTCATCCTTGGAGACGAAGGCAGCGGAGGATACCTTGGAAAACGCCTCATCACGGATTATATCCGCTGCAACATGCCCAAAGCCGTGTATGAGATCACCGGAAAGGAACTGGGCCACAGCAATGAGGAGCTCCTTGACATCATCTACACCAAACCCTTTCCAAACCGCTTCTGCGCGCAGTACGCAAAATTCATAGGGGAGCATCTGGACTTCGATCCATATTTCCCCTACACGTTCAACGCCGTGGGAAGCGTCGCATATCACTTCAGCCCCATTCTTGAGAAGGTTGTGGAACGCTATGGCATGAAAATGGGCATCATCCTCCCGGCTCCCATGGACGGGCTTGTAAAGTATCATACAAGTTGTTAGATATGGCAAAGAACAAGTATCTTCTACCGCTTGCCTTCATAGGGATGATGTTTTTTACCGTTGGCTTTGCCACCGGTATTAACGGTTATTTTGTGCCTTTCCTGGAGAACAACCTCTCCCTCACATCGGCACAGTCCTACCTTGTGATAGCCGCTACGTTCACGGCATTCCTCGTGTTCAGTTTCCCGGCATCCACAATTATCGGCAAGATTGGATACAAGAAGACTATGTCCCTGGCCAGGCTTGAGAGTTTTGCAATTTACCTTCTGGCCTGCTTCATAAGCGGAACGGCAAACACGGTGCTTCAGGCGGCCATCAACCCCTATGTGACCATCCTGGGCCCCATAGACTCGGCTGCAAGGAGAATAAGCATAATGGGAATATGCAACTCCCTTGCCCTGTCACTGCCCTCCATTTTCATTGCAGCCGTTACAAGGAAGCCCATTGAGGCAGTTGGCCTCAACGACCTTGACACACCGTTATACATCATAATTGCCGTGGTGGTTGTCCTTGGCATAATAACCCTCTTTGCCCCACTTGAGGAGATCAAGGCACAGGGGGAGGAAAACGAGGAAGACTGCCCTTACGCAGCTGGGAAGAAATCCATCTGGCAGTTCCCGCACCTGATTCTGGGAGCGCTGGCGCTGTTTGTGTACGTAGGAGTGGAGAATCTTGCCCTCCTTACCGTCCTTGACTATGCACAGGGGCTTGGCCTTTCAAATCCCGAAAGCTATACTATCTGGCCTGGGATAGGCATGGCTGTAGGCTATGTGATAGGCATTATCTGCATCCCAAAGTTCATCTCCCAAGTAAATGCCCTGAGGATATGCACATGGCTTGCAGTGGCCGATTCTCTTGCAATAGTACTTACCCCGCCCGCTATATCAGTATGGTGCGTGGCGATCCTAAGCTTCGCCTGCTCTCTCATGTATCCGGCAATATGGCCGCTTGCGATAGTGGACCTGGGCAAGTTTACAAAGAAGGGATCTTCGCTTCTGGTTGCTTCAATTGGCGGCGGTGCCCTTATTCCCCTTCTGTTTGGCGCAATGAAAGACTGGATGGGTGCGCAGAATGCATACTGGATTTGCCTTCCTTTCTACCTTCTCATAATGTTCTACGCATACTATGGTTACAAGATTCGCCGCTAAAGGGTTATTCTTTGCTTTCGTCCTTGCATCCCTGACATCTGTCCGGGCTGCAGCCTGCACAACGGCCATCGTATCGGCCGAAGCCAGCAGCACCGGCCGTCCCATGATATGGAAGCAGAGGGACGCCGACAACGTCCGCAATGGCCTTGCGCACGTGCGGGGAGAGCGTTTTTCCTATACCGGGATCTATGCCGATACAGACACTCAGCACCGCAAGACATACGGAGGTATCAACGAGGCAGGTTTTGCCATTGCCAACAACCTGTCATACAACCTAAGGCCTGATGAAACAGGCACCCAGAACGGCCTTCTCATGAGCCGCGCACTTGGCCTCTGCGAGACCCTTGATGACTTTGAGAAGATGCTCAAGGCCGGAACAGGTCTGGAGATAAGCGCCAACTATGCGGTGATAGACGCTCACGGCGGCGCCGCCTATTTTGAGGCATGGGACAATGGTTACACCCGGTATGACGTACCAAAGGGGGGCGCCCTGTACCGCACCAATTTTTCCCTCTCCGGAAGGGAAGGCGAAGGTGGCGGATACGTGCGATATGAGGCAATAAGCCGTATTATGAAAAAGCAGCCCCGCGGAGGCTTCAGCCCGGAGTTTTTCCTTGACGCTTCACGCAATTTCATCAACGGACTAAGCGGTAAGGATGCCCTTAAGGGAAAGGACAGCTTTGTGTTTGACAATGACTACATCCCCCGTCCGTGGTCTGCCTCCTCAACAATAATCGTAGGTGTTGCTCCTGGACAGAAGGCCGACTCCGGAATGATGTGGTTTGTGCCGGGCTATCCGCCATGCTCTTATGCAATTGCCGCATGGGTGGCGGCCGGAGAGAATCTTCCCGCATGCATATCCGGTGACTCCCCTGCCAATGGACTTGCGGTAGAGCTCATGCAGCGCGTACATCCCTACAAATGGGAGGGCGGCGACGAATACCTTGACGTAAAGGCCGTGAAAAGGATTATTCCCCTTGTCAAAAGGGCCGAAAAAACCGAGCTTAAGGAAGCCAGGAAAGTGGACGGGACCAGCCTGGAGGAGATTCTCCTGTACAACCAGGCCGCCGATGCCCGCTTTGAATCATTCAAATCACTTGTAAGATGAGTTTTACGCCCTGGACACTGCTAATTGATGTCGGCATAGTTTCCCTGCTGCTTCTGCTGGGGAAACTGCTCCGCGCCAAAGTTGCTTTCATCCAGAGACTGTTCATCCCCCCAAGCCTCATTGCCGGCTTCTGCGGGCTTATACTAGGGCCTGAAGTTCTTGGCTGGCTGCCCCTGTCTTCAAACATGGGCACTTATGCAGGAATACTCATAGCCCTTGTCTTCAGCTGCATTCCCTTTACATCAAGTAAGTCCCGCTCCAATGACGGCGGTTCACGCATAGGGCGTATGTGGAGCTATTCACAGGCCGGGATGCTGCTTCAGTGGGCACTTGGCGGAGCCCTTGGAATGTGGGTCCTGAGCCTTTTCTGGCCCTTGGACGGGGCTTTCGGCCTGTCCATGCCGGCTGGTTTCTGCGGCGGCCACGGAACGGCTGCAGCCATTGGAGAGGCTTTCTCCAAGCACGGCGTAGATGAAATGCAGTCACTTGCCATGACAGCCGCCACCGTGGGCATAATAGCCTCGGTCGTTATCGGCATGTGGATTATTTCCTGGGGCGCCGCCCATGGAAAGACATCCTTCCTTGGCAAGTTCGAGACCCTTCCTGAAGAACTCCGCACCGGCATCCTTCCAAAGGACAAACGAATCTCCATGGGTGAAGCCTCCTTCAGTGCCATATCCCTTGATTCCATGACCTTCAACTTTGCGTTTGTGGCATTATCGGCCCTTGGAGGCTACGGGATATCCAAACTAATAGCCCTTGTCTGGCCCGCGCTCATGCTTCCGGTATTCAGCTGCGCGTTCATCGCCGCCCTGCTTGTAAGGTGGATCCTTGGAATGATTAAGGCCGATGAACATATCTCCAAGCCCATTATCGGCCATCTCAGCGGAGCCTTCACGGATTACTTGGTAGCCTTTGGGGTTGCCTCCATCAAACTTGAGATAGTTGGGCGCTACATTGTGCCCCTTACCATACTCCTGGTTCTTGGACTGGTCCTTACGCTCATCTACGTTTTCATCGTGGGAGCACGCATTCACCGGACCTACGCCTTTGAGAAGAGCGTTTTCACATGGGGCTGGTTCACCGGAACCATGGCCATGGGAATTGCTCTCCTGAGGATTACGGACCCCGATTCCAAGAGCGGAACCCTTGACGACTACGCCATTGCCTACCTCTACATAGCCCCAGTGGAAATTGCCCTCGTGAGCTTTGCTCCGCTGGCTTTTACCGCCGGATTCGGCTGGCTGTTCATCCTTGCCTGCGCCGTTGCCGGAGCAGGAATCCTGGGATTTGCCGCATCAAAGGGATGGCTTAAGAAATAAGTGTTATGAGACGTATAGCATTGCTACTGCTGGCCCTTCTTGCCGTCCTTCCGGCAGGGGCCAGGACGCCTAAGAAGGGAAAGGCCGACATCGGCGTCAAATACCTTGACGCCCATTTTGCCATGTACGACTCCCTCCAGAAAAGCATCTTCAACTACGCAGAAACAGCGTATGGGGAGTTCCGCAGCGCAGATCAGTGGACCAGATACCTGGAAAGTGAGGGCTTCACCGTTGAACGCAATGCCGGGGGCATCCCTACGGCCTTTGTCGCCAGTTTCGGAAGCGGTTCCCCAGTAATAGGGATGATGGCCGAATACGACGCCATCGCCGGCATGAGCCAGGACACAGTCCCCTACCGTAAACCCCTTATTCCCGGAGCGCCCGGACACGCCTGCGGGCACAACGTCCTTGGAACAGGTTCCATTGCCGGCGCCGTGGCCGTTTCCAAATATCTTGCAGCAAGCGGAGCCTCAGGCACAGTGAAGTTGTTCGGCTGCCCAGCCGAGGAAGGTGGCGGAGGAAAGGTCTACATGATGACGGGCGGCGTATTTGACGGGCTGGACGCCATGCTGGACTGGCACCCTGACACAAGAAACACCGTTAATAAGGCTACGGGGCTTGCAAACGTTCAGGTGCTATTCACGTTCAAGGGAAAGTCATCCCATGCATCCGGCGCCCCCGATGCCGGACGCAGCGCCCTTGACGCCGTTGAAAGCTTCAATTACATGATGAACATGATGCGGGAGCATGTGCCCCAGACATCCCGTATCCATTACGTAATAACGGACGGAGGAAAAGCTCCAAACGTGGTACCTGACAGGGCCAGCGTCAAGTACTTCTTCCGCAGTCCTTCCCGTGAGACTGTGCAGGACATCCTCTCAAGGGCCCTCAAGGCCGCAGAAGGAGCTGCTATGGGAACCGGTACCACCTTTGACTATGAGCTTGTCTCAGGAAACTATGAAAGGCTTCCTAATGATGAAATGGCAGCCCTTGTGGGCAGGTCCCTCCAGAAGGTTGGAGGCATAAGCCTGGATGAGAGGGAAATGGAGTTTGCCCGTGAGGTCGCATCTGTCTCCGGGGCCAATGCATCCCTCATTGACAGGCTTTCCATAATTGTTCCTCCGGCCGATGAAGGCTACGAAGCATACGTTTCATCAGAT
Source organism: uncultured Bacteroidales bacterium (assembly GCA_900321715.1). Taxonomy (GTDB): domain Bacteria; phylum Bacteroidota; class Bacteroidia; order Bacteroidales; family UBA932; genus Cryptobacteroides. Next base: position 34,623 of record ONXC01000015.1, read on the forward strand.
GTAGGAAACGTGACCTGGGCTGTCCCTACGGGCAGTTTCCGCTACTCCTGCTTCACTCCCGGCGGCGTGGGGCACAGCTGGCAGCAAGTGGCCAGCTGCGGCACCACAATAGGCACAAAGGGCGCAATAGGAGCTGCCAAGGTACTCTACTATAGCGCTGTGGAACTTATCACAGATGCCAGGTTGCTTTCCCGCGTACGTGAGGAATTCCTATCACGCCGCGGGCCGGATTTCACCTTCCAGCCCATGATGGGAAACCGCAGGCCACCCTTCAGGAGCGCTGCCACAATGTCCACCTGCATTGACAGGGAGATGTTTGACGGCCTTCCGGCAGATAATAATTCTCTGGACAGGAAATCGCTGAAGGCCGATACATCGGCCCTTACATACTTCATAAAACCGGAGTCTGTCCTGGACCAGGAAGATTCCGGAAGGTGCTGGTTTTTCTCCACATCCACCGTCCTTGGAGGTGACATCTCAAGGAACTATATCTATTTCTGGGACCTTCTTGAGAAGTCGAACCTCTTCCTTTGTGAGGTTTGGAACCACCGGAAGGAAGCCCTTGACAGCCGCTTCAACGAGAAGATTTTCCGCCGCCCCATCTGGGACGGAGGCCATTTCATGGATGCCGTGTACCTTGTTGAAAAGTACGGGATAGTACCGGAAAGCGCCATGCCTGAAACAGAGGTGTCACTTAATCCCGATGGCCTGAAACGGGTCCTCAGGCAGCTTCTGAGGGGATACGGTCTCAAACTCAGGGAAAGCACGGAGCCGGAAGCCCTGAGACAGGAAGCCCTGAAGGAAGTGTACAAACTTCTGGAAGGATCCCTTGGCACCCCGCCGGAAAGCGGAATCAGGAAACTGGACATGAGCGGCTATTCCATCCTCATGAATGACCCCACAAGGCCATATCATAAGATGTACAGGGTGGAGGGTTCACGCGGAGCCTATGACGCCCCGGACTGGACTTTCCTCAACCTTCCCATAGAAGAGCTGGAAGCTATCGGCATCAAGAGCCTGGCTTCAGGAGAGCGTTTTTACTTCACGGCCGATACAGACGCCTACTCTGACAAACCGGCCGGCGTATACAGTCTTGACACATATGATATCCCGTCCCTCACCAAGGAAGAGCTGTTCCGGAGCTACGGGGCAGTATCGGCCCATGCAATGGCCATGTGCGGGGTAAAGATTGCCGATGACGGCACGCCCGAGCGCTGGGTGGCCCAGAACAGTTTCGGCCTCAAAAGAGGACCTGACGGGCTGGCCGTCATGGACCGCGAATGGTGGCAGACATATATGTTCCGCATGGTGGTGAAGACAGAGAACCTCACCCCACAGCAGCAGACAATGCGGGAACTGACCCCGGAAACCATCCCTTATTGGAATTTATACTGATATGAAAAGACTTCTTGTACTTGCCGCAGTGCTATTCGCTGCGCTGTCCTGCCGTCCCAAGGCAGAAGAGTATCCCATGTTCTGGACCTGGTTGGAGGACATCCCCTCCGTGGACGTGGAGGCAGCCTTTGCACATATGGAAGAGGCCGGCCTTGACGCCGTGATGCTTCACGCCGCCAGCGTGGAGGATTACGTGAAGGATGTGGAACTGGCAAGGGAGCACGGCATCAAAGTTTACGCATGGGTCTGGACCCTCAACCCGCCTCGGCAGGAGCGTCCCCAGATGCTTCAGGAGCATCCTGACTGGTTCAGCGTGAACAGGCGCGGGGAGAGCGTGGCCGAAACAAAGGCCTACGTGAACTCCTACAAGTTCCTTTGCCCTGCCCTCCCGGAAGTGAGGGAGTACCTTGAAAAAAAGGTGGAGGAGATATGCGCCATAGATGGTGTGGAGGGCATCTGTCTTGACTACTGCCGCCTCATAGACTGTGTCCTTCCCATCTCACTGGCATATAATTACAACCTGAAGCAGGATACGGAGGTGTGGCCGGAATATGACTATGGATATCATCCGGCCATGATAGAGCTGTTCATGAAGCAGTATGGGTATGACCCCAGGGAACAGGAAGACCCATCCCGTGACGCCAAGTGGTGCGCCTTCCGCAGCACTCAGATAACGGAGGTTGCCAACATGATGTGTGAGGTTGCCCACAAGGCCGGAAAGAAAGTCACGGCTTCTCCGTTTGCAGCCGCAGGCCTTGCCAATTTCATGGTATTCCAGGACTGGCCCCAGTGGGACCTTGATATGGTTCATCCTATGGCATATACGGATTTCTACACAATGGATCCGTCCTTTGCCCGCGACGCAACGCTCAGTAACATAAAGGCCGCAGGGCCGGATGTAACCGTAATGTGCGGTGTAGATACTGAGCTTGGCGGAGACCCCCGGTTTATCTTTGACAAGATGGATGCGGCCTTCGGCGCAGGTGCAAAGGGCATCTCCCTCTACACCATCGAGGGCCTGAATTCGGCCGATTTACGCGCCCGCTTCAAGGTGTATGCCGACAGCCTTAGGACACTCCGGGCCGAAGGGAAACTGCCCGTAGCGCCTGGTACGGCCCCTTCCGTGAACCCCTTTGAGAACAAGTCCCTCATGGCCGTTGTAGAGCGCAACATGCAGCGCGTGATTGCCGGCGAGGCCATCCATGAAAAGAGCGTGAACGGCATGATTCCCGATGATCCTTCACGCGTCTACCCCGCCCTTGACCTCACTGACTATACCCTTGTCAAGGAAACAGACCGCCTTAAGGTTTACGAAGTCACGGACCGCACCAGCGGTAAAACCATGCAGGTGTATTTTGTCCTTTACGGGAACCTCATTTCCGGCTGGGATGTAAGATTTTAAAAATATTTCTTGCAAATTAGAATTCTATTCTCCATCTTTGTAACAGAATGAGAATGAGAATGAGCAACAATAACAATTGGTGGCGCACTTGCAGTTAGAACCTGTAAGTCGCTTCGCCGTAGTTATTATATAGAACAGCATGCTGACTTACAGTATGCTGTTTTTTTTGGTATAATACAAGGTCTGACGGACAAAACTTTTTCGACTCTGGAGAAAAAGTTTTAGTCCGGAAGACCGAAAAAAGAAAACAAAACTTTATAATAATAATAGTTATGCGACAGAAAAAGTACATGCTTCCGGAATCGGAGATTCCTACGCACTATTTCAACATCCAGGCAATCATGCCCAACAAGCCGCTGCCTTTCCTTCACCCGGCAACAAAGCAGCCACTGAAGCCCGAGGACCTCTATCCCATCTTCTGCAAGGCCTGCGCCGACCAGGAACTGAACCAGACAGACGAGTGGATCCCCATCCCGGAACCCGTACGTGAGCAGTATGCCGCATACCGCTGTACCCCGCTGGTAAGAGCATATGAGCTGGAAGCAGCCCTGGGCACCCCTGCACACATCTTCTTCAAGAACGAAAGCGTGAGCCCGGCCGGTTCTCACAAACTCAACTCTGCCATCGCCCAGGCATACTATGCCAAGGAGCAGGGAATCACCAACCTCACAACTGAAACCGGTGCGGGCCAGTGGGGCGGTGCGCTCAGCTATGCCACCAAGAAATTCGGCATAGACTGCGCCGTATATATGGTTAAGGTCAGCTATGAGCAGAAGCCTTTCCGCCGCTCAATCATGCAGGCTTTTGGCGCCGCCGTAACGCCTTCCCCGTCCATGAGTACCCGTGCCGGTAAAGACATCCTTACAGCCAACCCCAACGACCGCGGCTCCCTTGGCTGCGCCATATCCGAGGCCATCGAACTTGCCGTAAGCACCCCTAACTGCAAATACGCCCTTGGATCTGTGCTCAATCACGTGTGCCTGCACCAGACGGTTATCGGCCTTGAGGCAGAGAAACAGATGGCCCTGACCGGCGAATATCCGGACATAGTGATTGCCTGCTTTGGCGGCGGCTCCAACTTCTGCGGCCTGGCCCTGCCGTTCATGCGTCACAACATTCAGGATGGCAAGAAAACCCGCTTCATTGCGGCCGAGCCTTACTCCTGCCCCAAGCTCACCAAGGGTAAATTCGAGTACGACTTTGGCGACGAAGCCGGTATGACTCCCCTCCTCCCCATGTTCACCCTTGGCCACACCTTCAAGCCCGCATCCATCCATGCCGGCGGTCTCCGCTACCATGGCGCAGGCGTCATCCTCTCCCAGCTGATGAAAGACGGATATATGGAAGCCGTTGACATTGAGCAGCTTGATTCCTTCAAGGCCGGCGTCCTGTTTGCCCAGACGGAGGGCATCATCCCCGCACCGGAAAGCTGCCACGCCATTGCAGCCACCATCACGGAGGCCCTGAAATGCAAGGAAACCGGCGAGGCAAAGACCATCCTCTTCAACCTCTCCGGCCACGGATTTGTGGATATGGGGGCCTACGACAGCTACTTCTCCGGCGAGATGCAGAACTACCACGTCTCCAAGGAAGACCTGGAGAAGTTCATTTCATCGGCCGATGCTCTTAACAAATAATTGAACGGGAAAGGGCCTCCAGATCGGGGGCCTCTCCTGTGAAGAGGCTGTAGCCGGCCACCGCCTGATGGAGGATCCACCGAAGGCCGCTGATATACCGCCGGCACGGGGCCGATGAGAGTGACGGACGCTTGTACTCCGCCTCAAGGACCACGGCGCCGCCAAGCGGCATTCCCGGCACAACGGGGGCTCCTCCGGGAATGGTATAGATGATAAGGTCCGGAGAAAGCGTGCCGATAGCATCCAGCGGAACGGCGTTACACGAATGGGCAGCTGCAAGTGCGGCTGCCTTTTCATATGTACGGTTGGCTATGGTGATGGTTCCGGAGCCAAGGATCTTAGCGCCGACAACGGCAGCCATTGCGGCCCCGCCGGCGCCTATGATAAGCGTATCCGACGGCTGGAAGCCGGTTTCACGGACAGCACCCACAACGCCGTCAACATCCGTGTTGTAGCCGTGCAGAAGGCCGTCAGGGGCCTTTACCACAAGGTTTACGGCACCGCACTCCCTTGCTCCGTCGGACAACACATCAACCGCCCTGAAGGCATCCTGCTTGTATGGAGCGGTCACGTTGATGCCGTGATAATCGGCCAAAAAACGCGCCCAGGCTTCATCGAAGGGGGCGTCTATGAGGTCATAGGGGTATCGGCCTTCATAAGCCGCAGTGAAGAGGCGGGGACTGAGGGAACCCGCTACAGGATGGCCGATAAGTGCAAAGCGCTTCATCTGCGGAGGAAGGTTTGGTGGATGTAGCACCACAGACCGGTCACGGCCTGGGACAGGAGCTGGGCCTCGTGGTTGAGGGTGGCGTAAATCATGCCGCTGCCTATGGGAATATCGTAGAGGGCCTGCATCACCGTTGCCACAGCCCCGTGATATGCTCCAAAGCCTCCGGGGACGGGGATTATGGTGGTAATGCTGCCGGTTACCATTAGGCCGAAGGCATCGGCCGATGTAAGGGTGGTAAACGGCTCTATATCATTGAGAGCCCACACTATCAGGGCACTGGTGAGCCAGAAACTGCCCCAGATTGAAACGGTGTAAAGGATGAACAGCCAGGGCTTTTCAAGCTTGCCGATTGTAGTGAGCCCACGGCCGATACCGCAGATAAAGATCCAGGCTTTTTCCCATATTCCACCCCTATCCTGCATCCTCCGGCAAAGGAGGATAAAGGCTATGGCAAGGACCAAAATGGCTATCAGAGCCCAGGTCATTACTCCGCCTCCAAGCTGCAGATTGTCCTTCATTATGCCCCAGGAGCCCGCCAGGAAGATGACGGTACAGATAATAAGGACAATGGCATCCACGGCTTTTTCCGCGAGATATGTGCCGATTGCAGAGTATACCGAGAGGTGTCTCCGGCCATCGGCCCCTTTGCCTGAATCCTTCACTATATAGCCGATTTTTATAGCCTCACCAAGCTTTGGAAGAACCAGATTGGCTATGAAGCCTATCCCGTAGGCGTTAATTACATCGGTTTTGGTAATGGAGGGATCAAGGGGCTTTATAAGCATATGCCAACGGAGACCCCTCACAACTATGAATATGCAGCCCACAACAAAGGACAGCGCTACGTAAATCCACTTGCATGTACGGAGCGCAGCCAGGAATTCCTTCCAGTCTATGGCTTTTATGCAAAACCACACCAGGACCACGGCAACGGCGGTCCAGAAGAAGGACTTGAGGATATTTTTGACTTTATTGTCCATCGGCCTCACAAAGGTAATGGAAAATCCGTAAATTATGGTTATTTTTGTAGGTAATCTGACCTTATATGAAATCTATCTTAGGCATAGGCAACGCCCTTACGGACATCCTGGCCGTCCTCCCGGACGACACCCTCCTCAAAAAATTCCACCTCCCGCTTGGCAGCATGCAGCACGTGGACATGGAAACCGGAGACCGCATCTGGGAAGAGCTCAAGCAGTACGGCGTCAAATACGTTCCCGGCGGCAGCGCGGCAAATACAATCACCTGCACGGCCATCTTCGGGATGGAGTCCGGCTTCCTTGGGAAAATCGGCAACGATGACCTTGGAAACCTTTTCAAGAGCACAATGGAGCAGTATGGCGTAAAGGCCCAGATGCTCTACTCTGAGAAATCTTCCGGCCGATGCATGGTGTTCATCACCGGAGCCAACGCAGAGCGCACTTTTGCCGATTACATGGGCGCCACCCTGGAACTGGGCCCCGATGACCTTGACGCTTCCTTCTTTGAGGGCTACGATTACTTCCACATTGAGGGATATCTGGTCCAGAACCAGGAGCTCATCTCAAAGGCGGCACGCCTTGCAAAGGCCGCAGGCTGCACCATCTCCATAGATATGGCTTCCTACAATGTGGTTGAGTCCAACGATGCCTTCTTCCACAATCTGGTAGAAAACTACGTGGACATTGTGTTTGCAAATGAATCTGAGGCAAAGGCGTTCACCAAGATGGAACCGCGTGATGCAATTGACGAACTAGCACGTCACTGCAAGATAGCTGTGGTGAAAGTTGGAAAGGCCGGATCCATGGTCAAGTCCGGGGATGAATACTACTTCATAGAGCCCTGGCCGGCTACTCCAATTGATGCAACAGGTGCCGGAGATACCTATGCGGCAGGTTTCCTCTATGCCCACTCCCTTGGGATGCCGCTTCTTGTGTGCGGCCAGATAGGCTCCATCATTGCCGCAAAGGTGGTGGAGGTGATTGGCACCAAGATAGATATTCCCCGCTGGAGAGAAGCAAAAGATGAGATCCGCGCACTCATTGCTGCAAATTCCAATGACCCCCTGCCGCCCCTTAACTGATGAAGAAGTATCTTATAGTATTCCTTATATCCATGGTGCCGCTCATTGAGCTTCGCGGCGCCATTCCTTATGCCGTAGGCTTTGGCCTGCCCATAGTGCCCTCCATCATTGTTTCCGTGCTGGGAAACATGCTGCCCGTGCCGTTCATCTTCCTGTTTGCACGGCGCATACTGGACTGGGGCAAGGACAAGAAACTCATAGGCGGCTTCTGCCGCTGGTGCCTTGAGAAAGGAGAGAAGGGCGGCCGCAAGCTGGAGGCCAAGGCCGGCGCCGGGCTGTATGTAGCCCTGCTGCTGTTTGTGGGAATTCCCCTCCCGGGTACCGGCGCCTGGACCGGCACACTTGCCGCCAGCATCCTGGACATGGACTTCAAGAAAAGTGTCCTGTACGTGCTTCTGGGAGTCCTTCTTGCCGGCGCCATCATGCTCCTCGCTTCCCTGGGTGTCTTTGGAGCCATAGACCTCCTGCACTAGAGCCGCTTTTGGGGCCGTGGAGACAAACGCTTGATTTATAGCATATTATGCAAAAGAGGGTGCGAATATTCTCGCACCCTCTTTTGCATAAACACATCATAATCAGCACGTTATCTCCACGGGCTGTTTTAAAATAATCGTGGACCAGGTCCATATTCTAACAGTATCCGTTTCAATAGACGTTATAGTATCCATTTCAGTTAATCTGCCTCAGAGATACATCAGAGGCACAGAAATGTGTTATAGTTAGATGTTTTGTCATAGGAAACATGCTGAACATAACAAAAAACGGCCTCCTGCATAGTTGTAGAGAGGGTGAAAAATAAACGTTTCCTATAGTTGATAAACGGATAATTCTACTTTTCTTTGTGCCATGAGACACAATGATGGCACATTCTATCACTGTTATCAGCGGCCTAAGGACCGTGGTATAATCTTTTATACTGTTTCCGATCATCTTCTCTACTTTACCATTTTTTGCACTGTTATACCAAAGTATAGCGTCACGATACTCAAACTTGTCCAGATGCCGGACCATATTCACCACTCAATGATAGAGAATGGGTATGGCCATCTTGGTTCATGCCTGGATCTGATAACTTCACTCTTTGTGCGTGAATACAATAAAGCCCACGGCCGAAAAGGTCCCATGTTTGACACCCCATTCGGTCGTGCTCCCAAAAAGACAGACAAAAGCATACGCACCAACCTCACTTATCTGGACAACAATCCGGTGGAAAGGCAGTTGGTGACATGGGCGGAAGATTATAGGTGGAACTACCTTGCATACGCCGTGTCGGATCATCCATTCTCTCAAAGAATTCTCCTTAGGAAGGCTTCAATGCCTCTCAGAATGGCATTGAAAATAGTGAAATCCCACCATTCAAAAGGCCGATACCTTACGGGCACACTCCTTAAAAGATTGTTTGATTCACTTCCAGACAAGACAGAGTGTGAGCAGCTAACGGACTATATCATCAGCACCTATTCTGTTATAGACCATAAGGCAGCCACAAGCTATTTCAAATCATATGAGAATGAACTTATTACCGCCCATGCCAATACCGGAAGCGAATATGATATCAAGGAGCATTTCATCGGCCGGTCTGATGCTTGTTACGTCAAGATGACAAGGACACTTCTTGCCTCCGGTATGGTGAAGGACATACATGATGTCTATTCCATGACACCAGAAGAAAAACGCAAGGCATTCAGGTATTTGAATTCACGGATAGATGCTCCCGGGAAGCAGATTGCCGCTTTCCTTCACATTCCTCAAAAACAAGTTTAATCTTTCACAAATAATTCGTAAATTGCAATCAGTAAATCATTATCACTATGGCACTGAACAAAGTAATGCTTATCGGTAACGTTGGAAATGATCCCGAAGTCCGTTACCTTGAATCCAATCCCCAGAATCCCGCAACCAACGCAAAGGTTGCATCCTTCCGCCTTGCTACCACAGAGCGCTTCCGTGACCGCAACGGAGAACTCCGTGAAAACACAGAGTGGCACAGCATTGTTGCATGGCGCAGCAATGCCGATCTTGCAGAAAAGTTCATTCACAAAGGCAGTCAGATCTATGTTGAGGGCAAGCTCCGTACCCGTCAGTGGACAGATCAGACAGGCGCCAAACGTTTCACCACAGAAGTAGTTGCAGATACTATCCAGCTTCTTGGCAAGCGCCCTGAAGGAGATCAGCAGCAGGGTGGGTACCAGGGCGGCTATACATCGGCCCCCGGTTACAGTGCTCCCGCAGGCGCTCCAGTAGCCGGTCCGGCACCGGTTTCAGCACCCGCCGCATCCCCGGCACCCGTATCAGCCCCCGTGGCAGCACCAGTAGCAGGTCCGGCTCCAGCCTCACCTCAGCCGCAGGTTTCTCCGGACTACCAGGGCCCACTTCCGGCAGCAGAGCCTTCCGATGACCTTCCGTTCTAGTTCTTCGCGTGGAGGTAATAGATTGACTATAAGTTATTTATGCAAAAGAGGGTGCGATTAATATCGCACCCTCTTTTGCATAAATTGCTATGTATCAAATAGTTACCCCCACGGAGGCAAAAGGGACTCAACACGAGAAAACGGCGTCTTGGTACAGACCCACAGGTCAACGAAGGACGGTCAAAAGAACATGCGCAGGAGATGATGGTTGCGTATGGCCCCTTTTTTGTATATCTTTGCAGTGACAACTGGAAAGAAATATTGGAGGAAAGACTATGAAGCTTTACAGATATCTTATGGCGGCCGTTGTTATGGCCGCACTCTTCACGGGCTGCAGAACCCGTGTGGAGCCTTATTATCCTAGCGGGAACCAGAGGCCTGGCGGAAACAGTGGCCAGCCTTCAACACCGTCAACGCCACAGACGGATCCCGAACTTAAGGAAAACACCACCTGGCAGATCTCTTACGAAGGCCGCAAGATTGTGGAAGGGGCCTACACTGAGGAGATCCAGGTGAACAATATTCCCATAACCCAGCAGTACCTTGTGAGCGTTATCAACAAGGCAAATTACGCAACTTACGGAGGTGATCTCCTTGCCTTCTTCAAGAACGAGCTAGCCAATAATTCCGACTACGTTTATGTGGGCGCTCCGGAAGTGATTCAGTTCAGCCGTTTCCGTCACGGAACATGGTTCGCTTTTGTGATCGGCCTTGACGCTGATAAAAAACTTACCGGAGAGTATGCATACTGCAAGTTCTCAGTAGAAGAAGAGACTCCTTCAGAGGAGTACCTCTCCTGGCTTGGAGACTGGACCGTTTCCGACGGGCACATCAGCTATGACATCCAGATAGAGCAGGAAGAATCAAACCAGGTGTACAGGCTTTACGGCTGGGAAGTAAGGGATGCTGCACCCTCTGACTGGGTACAGATGGACCTTGAGCACCTTGAAGCATTCTTTGAGCCCTCTGACGGAAGGCTGTACTTTGTTTCCCAGTACATCACCACCTATGAAGACGATGACCTTGACGGAGCAGAGGTGGATGAGCTGTTCCTTGGTGTGATTGACTACGATGGCATCACGGAAGAGATGGGCATCTATATCGTTCCCGATGAGAACATAGACCTTGCCTATGCAGAAAAGGACGGAGAAGGAAAGATTTCCGTGCGTCCCTGCAACATAAGTGTAAATGTGGGCAATGACCGCTTCGAGGGTAAGTTCTTCAGCATGCAGTACGTATACCAGGAGGTTAAAAACGGTAACTGGCATTATTACAACAACGACTCCGTGAACTTCTTTGACAACGCCGGCGGTTTAAACAACGTAACCATGGTAAAGTCCAAGGGTGGAGTAAGTGTAACCAGGAACGCCGTGAAGAGAAACGGCAAAGCCAGTCTTATCGGCGAAGAAAAACCTCTGAGCGGCAAGGTTTACCAGCCTCGGTCCGGACGCGTTGCAAAGGGCGCTGTCAGGGTAAAGTAATATCGGCAACGGAATTCACTTTACCGCCGTCCGTGACATAGACCAAAACGTGGTAATTGCCGCCATCGGCCAAATCATCAACAGGGAAATCCCTGCCGGCGGCGGCTCCGGATTCCAAAGATCCCAAATCCTCTCCAAAGATATCCGCGGAGAGGATTTTTCTTAGGATGTTGTCATGTACATAGTCCTCTGATCCGCCGGTCTGAGGGGCAACCAGCCCATCTTCCAGAAGAAGTGCGCCAATGCGATATGTCCCGGGTTCTGAGGCTGTAACGCTGGCCGATATGACGCCAGAAGAATAACTCAACTCTATCTGGCAGGGCTTTTTACCTGCGGACGCATCTATGCGGGAGAGGATGATATCCTTGGACGTAGCAGTGGTGAGGGTGCCTTTATCCAGATTGACAATGGCGCTGGGATATTCCTGAATGTCGAAATAGCTTGCAAGGGCCTCACCTTCATGGAAGGAAAAAGCATCCTTGAAATGAACGCAGACGGGGAAGATGGCCGATGGACGCTGAGCTTTCGCTTCCTCTATGGCCGATGTCATCCTGGGACAATTGACGCACCAGGTGGCGGTAAAATCCAGCACCAGACCCGGAGCAGCCGCTTCCTCAACGGGCTGTCCGTCAGGGCCGCCGGGACCGGGGAAATCGTCTTCATCATCGGCCGGATGCCCTACGCAGGCAGTAGCAATAAGGGCTGCAAAAAGTATCTTAAAGCGCATATTGCAATCTCAGAAATAGGCCCGTGTATTCAGGCTGCCATCGGCACACGCCGCCGGAGCAAACCATCCCCTCACGGTTGCGGCCGTAGCCAAGGATGCATTTGAAAGTATCTTTTGTCCATGACGCCGATACATTCCAATAGTGCTCCCGGCTGCTGCCGTGGTTATACATATCACTGACTGTAAAACTCCAGTTTGGAGCTATCCCGAATTCCACAAGCGCCGCCATCCAGTCTCGCTCCCTCTCCTGGGAATAAAGGTACTGCAGTTCCGTTCTCAAGGACACCGTGTGCGAGAAATTGTATTGTCCTTCAAGGACAAATACATTCTGGGCCTCTGTGGCATTCCTGTTGCCATGGGTTGGGGAATTCTCCTGAATGGAGACAAACAGCTTGGTAATGAGGCTTCTTGTCCATTTCCTGGACAGTTCTATGTTAAGGTCACGGTATGCCAGATGATCCCTGTCACGGCGCGGCAGGACTTTGGCAAGTCCATTGATCCAGGATCCGCCCACATGGAATGTCATCCCGTACTTCCCGCCAAGGTATGAACCTCTTGCAAAATGGTAATATGCGTCCCCTCTCAGGCCCCATTCACCCTCCGTGAGGGTCTCATACGGATTGAGGCAGGCCAGCATATAGGTTTGCTGCTGGCAAAGAGCCGGCAGGTAATTAAGGGTATTGGAGGGCACCACCGTTCCCAGGGTGCGGTATGCACGCATGGCCATATTGTCAAGATATCGGCCCGATGCCGACAGGGACAGGCTGCCGATACTCCAGGAAACATCGGCATACAAAGCCATTCCCCTTTCAAGGGAATAAGTGTCTGACGCACCGTTTTGCCTCACGGCCGTAAAATCCGGGCTCTTACCCACATACTCCGCGTTAACCTGGAATGCCCCGGCCGAAAAACTGGCCCTCACAGAATGCATGATGACGGAGCGGGGCGCTTCCCGGCCAAGGAGAAGGGTGAGGTCCTCTTCCGGAGCCCACTCATACCGATGAAGTACGGCCCCGCCAAGGGAAAGGCCGAAAGGAAGGGTAAGGGAAATGTCTGCGGCGCTGACAAGAGAGTTTGAATAGCCCCATTTGGACAATGTACTTGACGGAACTCCGGAAAGAAGGGTAAGGCTGAGGCCCTGAGCCGGAAGGCTGCCCTTGACGAGGAGACCGCCTATACCGTTTCTAAGCCCAAGGGAACGGTCTTCCCAGCTTCTGAGGAGTATTCCGTTACCTATCTGCTCAAAGAAATCCCCGGCCCTTACGCTCCAGTTACTGTCGGTCCAGGACACATACTTCACGGGGAGGCTCCACCCCTTGAGTCCGGTATCATAACCCGGCATGGGAGAGGGATACCACTCCCCCTGTAACCCAGCCGAGAATTTACCCGGGGTATAATCCAGCTTAAGGTAATTATTGGAGTGGAAGCCCCTGTACGGGGAATCCTGCTCAAAATCATACAGGCTGTTGGACTCCAGACTCCCGTGCAAAGGGAAATTCCCGCCAATCTGAGAAAAAGCGGGCCAGCTCACAAGCAGAGTGAGGAGAAGAAGTGCCTGAAGATGTCTCATTGAAGCCCCTGGAGCTTTTCTACCAGGGAGTCTTCATCTCCGGGAATATAACCCATATGGGAGTATGAAAGGTTCCCGTTTTTATCAAAGACAAACACGTGTGGAATAGAAGAGACGCCAAGGGCACGGGCCAGTTCCGAGTTGGAGTCATAAAGGATGGTTGCCGGCCAGCCGCTTCCTGAAGCCATTGCCCTGGCACGGGAAACGCTGCGGGAATCGTCCACGCAGATGGCGTATATCCTGAGCGGGCGCTCCCAGTCCGGGGCCTGGTCCGTGAGGGCTTCCAGTTCCTCGATACAGAACTTGCACCAGGATGCCCAGAAAGTAATCGCAAAAGGCTGTTTCCCGTCTATGAGGGACGCCGTGGCAACAACCTTCCCGTCCTTGTCATGAAGGTTCACGGCAGGAATCTTCTGGGCCCTGAGGCCAAGAGGAAGCACTGCCAGGAGGAAGAGTATGAGGAGTGTCCTTTTCATTTCCGGTTAATCTTAATTATCGGCCGATGCGATTGCCGCATTGGCGATATAATTGTCAGGGTAGTTACTCTGGGCCTTGAAGCTGGCCTTGTCACCGTAATCCTTATACACGTAAACTACGACCGAAAGGTTCTCTTTGTTCCAGGTATTGTTTGCCACCGTGTCCCAGGAGAAGGATTTGCTCTCTCCGGCACCAAGAGTGAAGGAATCGCCAAGGATACTGCCGGTAAGAAGCTGCCTGGCAATATTGTCATGGACAAAGTCTTTTAAGGTGGTAGATCCGCCGGTAGTAGGATAAAAAGTCTGGGACTGGACTATGCCGCTTTCCATGAGGATTGCAACAACTTTCAGTTCAGAATCTTCCTTGCTTTCAATGGTGGCCGATGCGTTCACATTGTTTCCGGTCACAGTCAGTGAGGGCGTGATGAGCACGCTGCGACCAAACTTTGACTGGAAATCAGTAACCATTCTGACCACGCTGCCGGCAAGCGAATTGGAATCTGTGGTGTTATCCAGTTCCATCCACCCGCCAATGACGCCTGTAGGGAAACCGCTTACCTTGTAGCGGCTTGTGAGCGGCGCTACGCTGCTGAAATAAAGGGGATATCCGGAGGAGGCATGGAAGGTTACAAAGAGGAAGTCCTCATTCTGCTCTGCCGCCTTGTGGAAGCCCTCGTCCATATAGGGGCAGTATCCGCACCAGGTGGCGGTAAAACGCATACCAAGGACGCTGGCATTTAGCTTACGGCCGGCCTGCGTCACCATCACAGGTATGCAGGTCCCTTCCTTGGTGCAGATGGACACTATGCCTGTTCTGGGCTCTCCGTCTTCCGTAGGGGCATATTGATCGGCATGGAAGGTTATGGACTCCGTGCCGTCGTGCTTCATACGGGAGACGATGCTTATCCATTCGTCCACAATTGTTACGTCGTACTCATGGGAGCCATACTTTACGATGACCACGAAGTTCTTTCCTTCAGGGCCAATCTCAAAGGACTTTGGCGACACGCTGAATGAATCCGGGTTGGGGGTCTGGGTAACAGTTGCGAGGGCAGTACTGCCGCCGCAGCTGAGGGTTACGGTAGTTGAGCGGGGCTCTTCTGCGCCGGAGTACTCAGATACGGTCACGGTAACCTTACCGCTGCCGGTGCCGCTTGAAGGGGCAACAGTGCACCAGGAGGCGTCCTGTGAAGAAAAAGTCCAGTCTCCGGAAGCGGTAAATTCCAACTCCTTTGACCCGCCTTCATACTCAAAAGAAAGTTCCGCGGCGCTGAGGCCGATTGTATCTTTTGCTTCTGAATTGTTATCAGAAGACGGCTTTACGCAAGAAAAAGTAAGCGCTATGGCTAAAGCGCAATTAATAATGAAAGAAAAACGATTCATTACTCTAACTAACCAACAAACTGTTTGAATTACAAAGATATATAAAATCCCGTAAAAAAACAATTACAGACGGTGTAGTTGCAGGAAACACTTAAGTGTGTTTTCCATAAGACAGGCTATGGTCATCGGGCCCACGCCTCCAGGTACCGGAGTTATGGCGTAGCATTTTGGTGCCACGGCGTCAAAGTCAACGTCTCCGCATAGTTTTCCGGTTTCCGGGTCACGGTCCATCCCCACGTCAATCACAACGGCGCCTTCCTTCACCATATCGGCTGTGACCATCTTGGGGCGGCCGGCGGCAACCACAAGGATATCGGCCTCACGGGTGACGGAGGGCATATCCACGGTGCGGGTGTGACAGGTGGTGACGGTGGCGTTGGCATCCAGGAGCATCTTTGCAACGGGAAGGCCCACTATATTGCTTCGGCCGATAACAACGGCCCTCTTGCCCTTGGGATCCACGCCAATGGCCTCCAGGAGCTTCATTATGCCGGAAGGCGTGCAGGGGGCCATATGAGGCGTTTTCTGCCACAGTCCGGCAACGTTGAGGGGATGGAAGCCGTCCACATCCTTTTCGCGGGCGATGGTCTCTATGACCCTGGCCTCGGAGATATGTCCGGGAAGGGGAAGCTGGACAAGGATGCCGTCTACGGAGTCATCGGCATTAAGGGAACGCACCTTCTCAAGAAGGGCCGATTCCGACGTTTCCTCAGGAAGGACTATTGTGGTGTTACGGATGCCGCAGGCCTCGCAGGCCTTGGCCTTATTACGGACGTACACCACGCTGGCAGGGTCTTCCCCCACCCTTACAACCACAAGGTGCGGCACGCGGCCGTACTTTTCCGGCAACGACGCCACCTGCTCTTTGATGCTCTCCTTAAGGGAGGCCGATATCTGTTTCCCGTCTATAAGGATCATAGGTCTATGCATAATTCCACGGGGCAGTGGTCTGACCCGAAGATCTCATTGTGGATTTCCGTAGAGACAAGCTTATCCTTGAGGGCTTCCGACACCACAAAGTAGTCAATGCGCCATCCGGCATTCCTCTCGCGGGCGTTCATGCGGTAGCTCCACCAGGAATACTTTACGTCCGAGGGGTGCTGGAAGCGCCAGGTGTCAATGAAACCGGCGGAAAGAAGCTCAGTGAACTTTCCGCGTTCTTCGTCGGAGAAACCGGCGTTGAAATGGTTTGTGGAAGGGTTTTTAAGGTCTATCTCCTCATGCGCCACATTGAGGTCTCCGCAGAACACAACGGGCTTTGGGAGTGCCGATAAATAAGCCCTCAGGTCATCCTCCCACCTCATTCTGTAGTCCAGCCTCTTGAGGCCGTCCTGGGAGTTTGGAACGTATGCGCAGACAAGGAAGAAGCCGGGATACTCAAGCGTAATGAGACGGCCCTCGTGGTCATGCTCATCCACACCCATGCCGTAGCGGACGCTGAGCGGTGTGTGCTTTGTGTAGACGGCGGTGCCGGAATAGCCTTTTTTATCGGCATAATTCCAGTAGGACTCATAGCCCAGGAACTCAAGGTCCAGCTGCCCCGCCTGCATCTTTGTCTCCTGCAGGCAGAAAAAGTCTGCGTCAAGTTCCGTGAAGATATCGGCAAACCCTTTGCCTGCAACGGCCCTGAGGCCGTTTACGTTCCAGGAGATGAATTTCAACATACTATTCCAGGGTCCAGGTGGCGCCTTCCTTGGTGTCCTTTACGGTGATTCCAAAGGAGGCAAGGGTGTCACGGATGCGGTCACTTTCTGCCCAGTTCTTTTCCTCGCGGGCCTTCTTGCGGGCTTCAAGGACAAGGCCCATAACGCCTTCCAGGGCTTTATCGGCCTTACCGGAGGCGCCGGCGCCCTCTTCCTGGAGGCCAAGGACTTTGCCCACAACCTGGTCAAAGAGCTGAGCAAGGGCTGCGCGGTCATCGGCCGATAATTTGCCGCCGTTGATGAGTTTCACGGCATCAAAGAGATGGGCGATGGCGATGGGGGTATTGAGGTCATCGCAGAGGGCATCCCACACGGCATCTATGATGGCCTGGACTGATTCAGAGGGGGAGACCCCTTCTGGAGCATTTGCCCGGTCCCCCTCTGAGACTTGCTTCCACGCCTGCATAAGGCGCGAAAGGCCCTTCTCTGCGGCCTGGAGGGCCTCGTTGGAGAAGTCAAGGGTGCTGCGATAATGGGCCTGAAGGATGAAGAACCTCACGGTCATGGGGGTGTAGGCCTGGGTGAGCTTTTCATGCTCCCCGGCAAAGAGCTGAGGCAGCGTGATGAAGTTTCCAAGGCTCTTTCCCATCTTCTGGCCGTTGATGGTGATCATATTGTTATGGACCCAGTAGTGAACGCCGCGGGTGCCGCGGGAAGCCACATTCTGGGCAATTTCGCACTCATGGTGAGGGAACATAAGGTCCATTCCGCCGCCGTGGATATCGAACTCATATCCAAGGTATTTCTCACCCATTACGGAGCACTCAAGGTGCCAGCCGGGGAAACCGTCGCCCCAGGGGCTGGGCCAGCGCATGATATGCTCCGGCTCTGCCTTTTTCCAGAGTGCAAAGTCATAAGGAGCACGTTTGTCGCTCTGGCCGTCAAGGCTGCGGGTGCCTTCCAGGGTTGCCTCCAGGGTACGGCCGGAAAGGATGCCGTAATTGTGGTCACGGTTGTATTTCTGGACATCGAAGTAGATGCTGCCGTTACTCTCGTAGGCATAACCGGCTGCAAGGATTTTCTTGATGGTCTCTATCTGCTCAATGATGTGCCCTGATGCGCGGGGCTCTATGGATGGGGACTGGCAGCCAAGAAGGCGCATTGCCTCATGGTAGCGCTCTGTGTAGTACTGGACCACCTCCATGGGCTCCAGTTCCTCCAGGCGGGCCTTCTTTGCAATCTTGTCCTCACCTTCATCGGCATCATGCTCCAGATGCCCTACGTCCGTGATATTGCGGACATAGCGGACCTTGTATCCAAGTTCCTTCAGTAGGCGGAAAAGGACATCGTAGGTTACACCAGGGCGGGCATGACCAAGATGCGCGTCTCCGTAAACGGTGGGACCGCACACGTACATTCCAACGTGCCCCTCATGGATGGGCTTGAAGAGTTCCTTGGTGCGGCTTAGCGTATTTGTAAGGTATAATGGTCTCATAGCTTACAAAGATACGCATTTTTGTGGAATTATGGTCGAACTACAGATTATACCGCAGGCCGATGCTGAGGCTAAGGCTGCTGAGGCTTTCGGCATTGTCGCTATCCGCGGTAATGGAGGCCGCCCTCCCATCACTGGTTATTACGCTGGCATTTTTCATGGCTCCGCGTATAAATGTGAGGGCGGCGCCAACGGACAGATTCTTTGCTATGCCGAAGTCGTAACCCAGCTCAAGCAGAAGCGCCGGGGCGGTTCCGCTTATGGTGTAAGACGGCGGCACAATTGTCTGTCCCCAGTCGGAATAACCGGCGATGCCATACCCTGCACGGGCCAGGAAGGCGTTGTTCCGGTTTTTGCTCGGAAGACGGGATGAGAAGACAACACCGGCAAACCATATGTTTTCATAATCCTCCAGATACCCGTTTTTGACTCTTCCGTATTTGTCTGTGGCCGATGCCGGCATTTTGTCGGCGTAGTAGACATTCTGGGCCTTAAGGCCTACGCCGAAATAATCGGAGAAGAAGAAGGAGACGTCGGCGCCGTATGTGGGGCCCCATCTGCGGTTGTTGTTATGAGCAGTCACCACTTCTTCCACTCCAGCGACATCCTTGCCGAACCTGTATGCGCCGCCGCCCTGGATGGCAATGCGGACCGACCAGTTCTCCTTGCGGGTGTCAAGTTCGGATCCAATGAAATCCGGGATCACGTTTGTTGTCTCTTCCTCTGAAAGGATGGAGTCGTCGGCCGATAAGACCACGGCTCCTACCCTGTGCCTGGGGCTTGTGATATCGGGCTCGAAATGTTGTGCGATCTTCAGTATATTACCGCCAGCGGTGCGGGCTTTTTCCTCTGCCAGTGTTACCAGTTCTCCATAGTCGTTGCCCTGCATCCGGATAGTCTCAAGAACTACGGCATCTTCCTGCTGGGACTGTTCCGGCTGAAGGACAGTAACCTCTTCCCCGGGCTCCAGCGGCGCCTTGGCCTTGATAAGGGTTGTTGTCACTTTTGGAGAGCACCCGGCAAGGGCCAGGAAGCCAAGAAACAGTGAATAAATGATACCTTTTTTCATAGTGTTCGTCGCTAACGTGTACAATTATAGATGCCGTCCGGCATCCTTTTGTTGCAGGAACCAGTTATTAACTGATTAAAAACAAAGTCATAACCACACACATCAACACGGCCAACAGGCACTTCATATTTCTATGAAGCGCCCGGGCCGCATGATATGAGAATGATGAAATCACAAAACTGTATTACCCTACTTGGCTCTTACCACATCCCTATAAGGAGGATACATATGCATTGTGGACATTTCCGCGGTGGGGGGATACGGAATTTGACATTTTAATTGTAGCAAATCTTCCTTAGAGAAATCATAGCGCTGGAGGACCATATAATCTCTTACGATGTCTTCCCATCTATGCTTTTCTACTGTCTCTTTATCAAAAATAAAGAATGAGACAGTATCACTTCCCCAGCAGTAAAATGAGTAATCTATGGTACCCTGTCCATAATTCACCTGTCCAATTTTTTCTTGTTTATTCCAAGGATGAAGCTTCACCAAACTAAGGTCATCATATGAGAAATTAATGGATGTGTCTTTTGTCCATTGCGCATATTTATCAGGGATAAAGCAATAGAAATAATCATAGTCCTTTGGAAAATGAAAATTAAAAGCCACAAATTTCTCGCATCCTGAGAGGAGAAGAATAAAAGATAAAAGAATTACAAGTTTCTTATGCATTTGATTAGCGTCTGTTAATAAATAGTTGGATAATCTCTTGTACCCCATTTATAAGATGGAAATAATGGCTGTGCAAATCTATTAGCCATAACCTCGGTAAAATAGTTATCGTGTTTATGACCAGTTTTAAAAACGAATTCAGATATAGCGCTACCTAAGCTAAGTAATCCAATTATTGGATATGTCAACCCGAACATCTTACTTTGTATAGTATGGCCATATTCATGTGCATACATCTGGTCAATGTTTTCCACATAGTATTCAAATGTCACACTTGATGGAATTTCGCCCCAAATATCCATATTAATCATATTACCCAAAGTGACGCCTTGATAAAACTCCGAATTCTCATTCGTAATGTATGTAGCTCCTTTATAATAATCAACCCTATCTACAGCACCAACGGTGTTTCTTGCAGATGACCAAAAATAACCTATTGCTTGTTGTGGAGCCTCCCAAGTATGGCGAAGAATACCTTCTCCAACCTGACCCCAGAATGACTTATTTTCATCAAGATAGAAGTTGCCTAGGAACATCTTGCCTGCATTAGCCAGACCTTCACCACCATGAGTGATCGCCCCTCCGACAAAACTTGTAAGAGTAGCACCAGTATTAGCCACGCCGGCCCCTATAGTTCCATATAGCATGGCTTTTCCTACTCCGCCCCAGAAGCCGGGAATGCCGGCTAAAGCCGTCATTCCCGTTATTCCCGCGTAACCTAACGCGCCAACAGCAAAACCAGCAAGTGAGCCCGTCATTAAATACTCAATCCACTTGCCGCTGCTTAAATCTTCTCCCCGAATAGCATGTGCTGCAACATTGCCTGCCCCGAAAACAGCGGCACTGATACACGCTACCCAGAACAGCGTAGTTAAAGCAAACTCCCCATTTGGATCCTTATACCTCAACGGATTATTCAGAGCATAGGAGTAGCGGTTAAAGTTCTGCGTGAAATCCGGTGCCTGGACATAAGGGTCAGGGCTCAGGAAACGGCCAAGAAGCGGATCATACAGCCGGGCATTCATGTTGATTAGGCCGAACCAGGTGAGATGCTCATGACCAGTGTAGCCACGACCAAGGAATAATGTCGGCTCAGTTCCTGGAGTGTAAATAGCCTGTGTAGCAGGATTGCGAAGCCGCCCCCAAGGGTCATAGCTGTATTCAGCCACCAAGGTTCCGCTTGACGTGGCTATATGGGTGATACTGCCAAGGTAATCACGTCCTATGTTATATGCCGTCCAGCTGCCGCCGCTGACACGTTGAAAGGCCGATTCTGTAGAATAAGCAAAGGACGGGGCCGAAAGCAGCAAACATATCAGCACGCCCCACAGGCACTTCATGGACGCATGAAGTGTCTGTGGGGTGAGTTGATATGATAAACCCTTTCTCAGCAAAAACTATCTTCTTTTGGTTTTTTTTATATCCCGAACAACTGACTTAATTGATCTAACTCTTTTTTGCATCGGTGGACGATAGTCAATAATCATATCATAACCATTGACTTCTTCCCTCTGGCTCTCATCTAGAATAAATAAAGTAGTACATCCTAAACCGTCCTTTTGTCTATGATAAAATCTTCCCTTTTCTTCAGCAAAAAAACGTTTTTTACCACAGACAAAAAGCACTCGTTTTCCTTTAAAAACCACATCCCCTGGCTTCAGATTAAAAATGAACTGGAAATAGGTTATCTCATAATCATTTAGCAATTCATTGTCATCGACGCCAATCTTTTCTATATTTGCCAATAATGAATCCGGAGCATCCGAGATGTCAAGATTTTCCTGAGCTATGCCAATACCTTTGTTAAGCATTCCTTCTTGGATATTATTCATGCTTAAAACAAACAACCAAACAAATAAAGATAATAGATATTTCATACTATGGAATCTGATATAAAAAAGGGCTTGAATAGATACCGATTTGTCTCACAAACAGTTGAGCATTAAGCATATGTGGATGGAATAAATATAAAGTCGGAACACCAGCCCGCCATAATGCTCTTGTGGAATGTCCCACGCAACTATTAATTAACAAGTCCCATCGGCTAACTGAAGACATGTATTGTTCAATAGCTGCTTCGCTTACATTATTTAAGGGTATTGTCCAAGTACCGGGTTCTCCAGAATAAGAAGCCCATGTCTTGTTAGCCTCTTGAACTGAATCATAAAAAGTCTCTGCAAAAGTATATCCCTTATGCACAGGATGTTGACCAGGGCCGACAGAAACTAAAGTATCACCATTTTGTCCAGTAAGAGAGTGGTGCCCCCACCAATCATGTTGATTTCCATACTCATCTAATCCTTTTGTAGCAGCGGAATTGGCGTTGATGGTTGTTCCACCGCCCCACAAATAAGAGACAATATCAGTGATGTTCGCCAAAGCGCCAAAACCGTATCCTAGGTTCTCATACCATTTATTCCCTTTTTTTCCAAAATAATTCCATGTGTCATTGGTAAAATCGTAGGAAGCAAATCCATAACTCATTGAAATCGGTGTTTGCCCCTCTGTATATACCCATGTTCCAAAAGAATTAAACAACGATGATGCCATTACTGACAATGTATTTGCAAAAGGTATTCCAGAAGCGGCTATATAACTTCCGAGATATCCACTCATCCCGCCAAAAGCGGCACCAGCAATCATATATCCAAACGTCTGATCATTCCAAGCCCATTTTATGGGGTTATACTCTCCCTCATTAGCAATTACGCCACCAGAATATGCGCCAATAACGGCCCCAACAATTGCGCCAATAATAAGCGCATCATCTATGCCAAATACTTCTCCAGAATAATCCGTATACTTCAACGGATTATTCAGTGCATAGCTGTAGCGGTTAAAGTTCTGCGTGAAATCCGGTGCCTGGACATAAGGGTCAGGGCTGAGGAAACGCCCCAGCAGCGGATCATACAGCCTGGCGTTCATGTTGATTAGGCCGAACCATGTGAGATGCTCATGACCAGTGTAGCCACGACCAAGGAATAATGTCGGCTCAGTTCCTGAAGTGTAAATAGCCTGTGTAGCAGGATTGCGAAGCCGGCCCCAAGGGTCATAACTGTATTCAGCCACCAAGGTTCCGCTTGACGTGGCTATATGGGTAATACTGCCAAGGTAATCCCTTCCTATGTTATATGCCGTCCAGCTGCCGCCATTGACCTTCTGGAGTACCATCGGGGCGGAATAAGCATCTCCACCCAAGTACAGTCGCTCCTTTATGCCGGCAGGCGTGCTGTCGTACTCATATTGGCCGCCAATATAGTATCTGGTAAGAACCGTATACCCACTATTGGACTCCTGCATCTTCACCCTGTCCCCGGCAGCATTGTATGTGAACACAGCACTCTTTGTACCCTCCTCAAGTAAGGACGGCCTGTCAAGGCTGTTGTAGGATATCTCCTGCTGCCTGTCCGGAACAAGTGACGTTGATGACGGAGTCAGTGAGGTCACTTGATAGGGTTTGTCAGTGGTGGTATAGCCCAAAGAACCCACACTGCTAATATAGGTTATGTTACCACCAGTGCCATAGTCCACCTCACGGCTGTTCATCATGACAAGTCTGTTGAGACTGTCATAATCAAAGAGCTCTGATTGGCCGTTAACGACGTCCGTCCTTCCGGAGAGGTTCTCAGTATTTACATTGAAGCTGTACGTGAAGTTCTGAAGAGTTCCTTCGCCGTCCATTTTCCTGTATGTGGGCATCCCGAAGTCAGTAAAGCCATATTGCCTCGTGACCAAACCCGTGGTTATCTCCGTGGGCATGCCAAGGTCGTTCTCCTCCACAAGGCTCCATACCGTGGTGCCACCGGCGATGGAGACACCGGTGTTGTTGCCGTTGGCGTAGCTGTAAGTCTCGGTGGTGATATCTCCGCCTTGGGTAGTGTACTTTATTGTAGACACATTGCCCCAACTGCCGTACGTATAAGTCTTCTTGAGCCATTTGCTATCCGGAACGGTTTCCTTTACAGTTGCTATGCGGTCATAACTGTCATATGTGTATTCCGTTCCCGTACCGTTGGTAGACTGCTCATTTGATAGTAGTCCGTAGGTGTTATACGTGTATGTTGTGTTGAACTCACCAGGGCGTACAACAGACGTTGTTCTGCCATATTTGTCCCAGCTTGTCGTGATGCTTCCATTGGGGCCGGTATGTGTCTGCTGATGCGAGCCGTCGGCATTCCACACATACGCTTCCGTACGTGTCCCCGCGCTTGGGTCCGTAATCCCGGTTCTTCGGCCATAGTTGTCATAGACGAAGGCGGTCTCCACGGTTCCGGGCGCGGTTATCTTGGACGGTTGGCCGTCATCCCTCAGAGTGTAGGTTATTGTACCGCCGGCATCCTGCACGCTCACGACATGACCGCTGGCATCCTTGGTACTCACAGAGGTGATGCCATCCTTCACCGTAGTGACGCTGGTGCCGCTATATGACCAGGTGGTCTGTTTTCCGGAGGCCTCGGTTATCTTTGTGGGCCTGTGATATGTGTCGTAGGTGTATGTGTTCCAATATGTTGGTGTGGAGCCCTTGAATGGAAGTGAAGACTGGCTTACTTGCCCGTAGCGGTTGTATTTTGTATCCGTATACTGCCACTGGCCGTCGAAACGCTTGCTCCCGCTTCGCACCTCACGGTCAAGGGCATCGTAGTGGGTGACTGTTGAAGCGCCACTGAAAACATCTGTTTTCGTAACCGTGTATGCACCTTCTCCTCCCCAGGCATATGCAGTGGCCTCAATTGAACTGTCTATTCGGCGTACTGTAGTTATCCGGCCAAAGGCATCGTAGGAGTAATATGTGCTACGGTTGCGGTAATCAACCACCCTGAACGGTTTTCCAAACTTGTTGTAGTTTACATATGTAGTAGTGTGACCCAATGCGTCGGTATCGGTAAGGCAGTATCGGCCATTTGAGTCATAGGTATATGTATGACCTATGAACTCTGTGGCGTTATACGGAGCGCTCTTTTCCGTAAGGACATTGCCGTGACTGTCATAGGTCCACTTTGTTTCACCAGTAAGACGGGTGGAATCTGAGGCTTCAAAAAAAGGATTGGCCGAAGGGCAGTAGCACTTACCCTTGTAGTACTTCTTTGAGACCGGGCGGAATAGAGCATCAAGCGTTGTCATGGTCTTCTCCTTCCACTGGTACTCCGTGTCTGAGTCTAGGTTCTGCGTGGTTGCGTCTACCGTAACGGAACCAAGGACGTATTTTGAAGCAGAATTGCTGTGCTGATACGTCAGCCGGTGCTTTTCATACTGGTAACCATGTCCGGATACGCTTCGGCTGGTCCGGGTCTCAGTGGGAAAGTCCCATGTGTCGTAGGTGTAGCTGGTCTGCGAACGAACCCCCGTGAGGGCGTCGACCGCTACGCTTTGAGTAAGACGTGGACTGAGTTTTCCATAGGTCGTGCTATGGCTGTCCCAGGTGTTGGTGAGGGTGTAATATGCCGGATCTGACTGGCTTACGCCCTTCTTGCATACTACTTTACTTACAACGCCCATCTTGTCCGGGAGATAGTACACATCTGTGGCATCATTAACATGAAATGTGGCGGGACTTGCCATCTCCTTTGTCCGAATCCGGGAAAAGCCGCAGAATCCGAGGCCCCAGTTATGTACGACGCCGTTGTAATATTCATACTGATTGACCTTGTACCAAGTTGTGGGCAAAGCGGAGAGGTAGGAGTACCCGCTTGAAAGGACATATATCGGAAGAGCCCGGAAAGTGTAGCCCTGGGAGTTGTCGACCGTAATAGATGCGTCATTCCACGTGGGGGCATTTGACGGAAGATAGGTGTAGTTGCTCCGGAGCCGCTTCCCATAACTATCCACGGTCATGGTTATGTGGCGTGATGCGCTGGTGATACCTTGATAAGAATAGTTGTACACCGTAAGTCCGTCGAACTTCATGAATGCACTGGGCTTGTTGTAGGCAGAAACATTCACGGGGACTATGCCATTGGCATCTTTTACATTGTCTGGGGACAACTGATATGAGCCAAAGCTATATCCGTTAAGACTCATGTATGTTCCCAATGTGGCGGTTGTGGCCGAGGTCTTTTTTACCGTAACCATGTCGGCCATGCCGTCATGGTTTACGTCCATGAACATCGCACTGGTGAAGGAAGACGGCTGTGCCAGAGTGACACTCTTCTGGGTAAACGAGTGACCGTTATAGTAGTAAATTGTCCAGGAAGAAGATGAACTAGACGAGGGGGTGCGCGCTATGTCAAGGTAACCGTCACCGTTGATGTCGGCAAAATATAGGGGCCGGTCTTCATCCGTAAATATATTTGCAAGAGGGCTTAGCAATATTCGGTCTAGGGAAAAATGATTGCTTTGCCATAGCCTGAAAACGTAGATTCCGTCATTTTCAGCATGACAAAGCTCCGTCCGCCCGTCACCGTCTATGTCATAAACAAAAAGGCATTCCTCTTTGTCAATGGAAAAGTCAAATAACACACTATCGGTAATGATGCTTTGAGAATCAAGGTCTATTAAAGCAGTATAACAGTTTTGAGGGAGTCCGATTTCCTCATCATCGATATTCCTGTTATATGCTACTGCTAGCAGATCGGCTTTTCCATCTCCGTTGAAATCTCCCCAGCGATATACCCTGTTATATGGATAAATATTATAATGGGCACCGTTGAGACTTACGACAAATGCAGTGCTATCAGATACTTCACCGGAGTTATTACATTTGTATGTGGTAATACGGACCTTAGTCTTGCTATTTGAAACTCCATCAAGATTAACTTTGACCATCTCGTCTACTCCGTCTCCGTCTACATCTACGGCATCCATGGTTTGAAAACCCTCCCCGAATGAAAGGGTGAGAGTATCTATGCTGTGGCTATTGCCTTCAAGGCGTGGGATGAAGACAATACGCTGGTTTTTTGGAGAAAAACAGCCATATTCCCATGCGGACGTCAGCGGGTCTCGTCTTGCAGAATAAGGAGCATAGTTCGGATAGATTAAAATGCCGTCGCGGTATTCTCCATTTAGGAATTTGCCACGTTTGTATAAGGGCGCTATCTGAAATGATGCACCTAACGTTATGCTTTGATTGTCTTTTTTGAGATATTGAGAAGCCGGAATAGAAGGATACGTAAACTCTACCGGCGGCAGAGACGCTGTCCCAGAGGTGCACTCAATGCGATTCAAAAGCCACAGAGGGCCGGACTGCTGGTATGTAAAATTATACGTTGCAAGGATTTCACCATCGGAGCGGGACTCAATGGAAGAGAGGCGTCCTGTATACCTGATAGTCTTACCCGCGAAGTAACGGATAGGGCAGTCAGCCCAGTCCGTATAAGTGAAGTTTATTTCCCCGCTATAATTATTTTCACTGTCATATCCGTAACGTATAGACGTAATGTAATCGTTACCAGAGATGGAGTCTATCGTATAGGAAAAAGTAATCTTGTTTCCCAACAAATCCGTCATCTCCGAAAGCTTATAGAAAACAAGATTGTAATTATACGAATGGCTTCGACCATAAACGGCACGGACTCCGTTTGGATACAGGACCGTGAATTTTGTTACTCTTCCATAAGAATTAGTTTCCGTTGCAGCGAGAATGTGGCCTCTGGCTGTTTCCAGTGGGTATTCAGACGACGTGGCGGAATGCTCATTAGTCACAAGGGGCACTCCGTCCAAGGCGAAGACAGGGTCTGATGCCGTGACATCGGCCGCCTTGATTTCTCCGTGATAGTACTCATTCTTGTTGATGAGTTTGATGCAAGATATGCCTTGAATATCCCAGCCATAACCGGCCCAGCCTTCGGACGCCTGGCTGTTATAAGCAAGTGACACATTGGGAACCAGTTTGAACCCTGCGGCGGTGGGAATGGAAAGACTGTATGTACGAGCTCCGGTTGGTGAGACACCCTCCTGAAGTGGAATTGCGCCAACTGAGTATGTGGTATTTGTGGCTTTAAGCTGAGGCTGCTTCTCATATTCCTTCCACCAGGCCTCCTCTTCGGCCATCTGGGACTTGAAAAACTCCTCGTTAAGCCAGGACTTTTCGTCCTCAGAAAGTACTAAAGGAAGGTTGTTAGGATCAAGTGAGACCTTTGTCCTGACGGACTTGATACTCAGAGTATCTGGTGTTATTGGAATCTGAACTGGGAACAGACTGTCACTGCCGTGTCTTGCCATGAGACTCCCAGTTGTCCATGTGCGACTGTCACGGTTGCCGGCAGAATCATATGTGTAAGAGACATGGTTCTGTGCGAATGAGGGGACAGTAAGAAAAATGCTTGTTAATATTGTCCAGATACTATGTGCCGCTTTCCGGCCACAAGTCTGAACTGTTCCATAATGAGTCGATATGAATGACAAGTTTCTCATAATATGGTTGCCCAAAGTTAACAAAAAAACTAATAAATTCATTTACAGGATAAAATAACCGACATACTCGTCTCCATTGGACAGGATGAAGGTAATAGTCCAATAACCGGATGTGCCACTGATTGGCAATACAGAATTGCCGGTTCCAGGGATTTGATAGTTAAACTGTTCCTCTGTATCCTGATTTTCAATGTAAACATCTACAAGAGTACCGGCACTACTAAGCGATGCGGACACATAAGAAAGTTCAGAATCATAATAAGCCTCAATAATTAAGGAACGAGGGGCGCCTGGGTTTTGAGATGCCCCAGATGGTATATGTCGGAGGTTTATATTTATCCCTGAACTACCGATTCCGGCATAAGCAAAGGATAAAGAAAAGAAAAGACTCATGGCGAATATCGCCAGAAAAGAAGTGAATGTTGACTTTTGCATAATAATGATATTTATAAGATGAATACGATGCGAATTTACTGTCACTTCTTGGTATTATCATCATGTACACTATTACATTTTACACGTTAAAACGCTGATTATCAACGCCGTTTTACGATTAATATATAACACGCTCTTGTTGATATTGATATTTTGGTCATTTCTAACTACATTTGCACTGAAAAAAACACAGATTTCAATAAAAGGAATCTTATTGACGGGCACTTGTTCAAATTCTGGCAAAATTTTATACCTAAGGCCCTCAATAAGATTTCCCGTGTGCGATACGCGGGAGATCTTATGTCTTAGGTTGGGTTGCCAGATCCAGAACAAGTACATAAGTTTCTCTTTGCAGCAATACCCGTCAGACTAGTGCTGCCGGGTATTGTCTTTTGCAGATGAATACATATAATATATATACCTGGCAGCATTTTTACCATGAATTCATTCAATCCTAATCAACTGATTCTGCTCGCCTTTACCGTTGTAATTGTTTCCTGCACTTGGCAGGAAAATAGCAAAGTTCTGATGGCTTCAGAGCAAATGATGACAGAACATTCGGATAGTGCTTTAAACATACTGTTAGAAGTTAACCCACAGACCAAGAAACAGCGGGCTAAACACGCCCTGCTTTTATCGATGGCATTGGATAAGAACTACATTGATGTGACTGATGATTCCCTGACGCAATTGGCCTATCATTATTATCAAAGACACGGGAATTCTCATTACAAGATGCTTTCGGCATATTATCTGGGAATAGTACATCAAAATGCTGGTGAGTATTTGCAAGCGGCTATTGAATTCGATGAGGCTCTTTCTCTTGCAAAAGAATTGAACGATAATCATAATGCGGGACTATGTTGCAGGCATTTGAGTAGTATTCACGCTTTCAATTATAATCACGTGTTAGCTCTTGAGTATTCTAAAAAGGCCGCTGATTTCTTCGATGCTTGCGGTGAGACTCTATCTGCAGATTATGCAAGAATTAATATTGCCGAACAACTAATGCGGTCGGAAGATTGGGAGCAAGCGATGTCGTTAACAGACACTATACTATCGCGGAACACATATACACCACTCATCAGAACAGCGCTATGGCTAAAAACAGATATTCTTATTGTTGGGAAAGAAGATTATCAAACTGCATCGATTATCCTTGAGCAGATTCCTCTGTTAAAACAAAAAAAGGATACTTTGTCTTATTATGAATGCAAGGCTTTATTGCTTGAGGCGAAGGGTAACCATAATGAGGCTAAACTATTATTTGATATGGCAGATGAATTAGTCTCAGACAGTATTGATTCTCTGACTCTGCTAAATTATAAATCTGAAGCATTCAGATTACGCAAAGATTATAAAAAAGCATATGACGCACTTCGGAAAGCAACGGACATCCAATACACTGAAATTCAGAACCTTCTGGGTCAGTCTGTTACGCACGCGTTGGAAAACCATTACAGAGAATCCTACAACACCCAGAAAGAGCGCACCATGCTGAATACTATCATTTATTCCGTAGTTGGAATCCTTTTGCTTCTTATTATCCTGGGGTTGACCCTCCTGGCCCGCAAACTCCATCGTGACAGGGTGCAGGACATGGCCGATATTGACTCCCTCAACAATGACCTGCAGGCGCTCCGTGAAAAGAATGCAAACTTCCGCAAGACGGCCGATTCCGTAATCATAGATAAGGTTCAGTTCCTGCAACAGTTGTCTGAATCCTACTTTTCCTGGACCGACGAAGAGGTAAAGAAACGGGAAAAGCGAAAGGGCATTCAGACAAAAGATGAACTTATTTCTGTATTCAGGCAGCAGCTGGGCGAAATCCGGTCCAACAGACAGCTAATTGTCTCTCTTGAAGAGGCCGTCAATTCTTCAAATGACAATCTGATTCAGCGCCTGCGCACGGAATACAATGATAAGTTGAAAGAACAGGACTTCGCAATCCTTACGTTGTTGTATTCAGGGTTGTCCATAAAGAGTATAGCGTTTTATCTCCGAACAACAGAGCCGGCGCTCCGCACCCGCAAAACCCGCTATAAGCACCTGTTTGAGGAGAATCCCACGCCCAGTTCCGAAGAATTCATCCAACGGCTATCAAACGGAGATTCTTCGCTTCGCTCAGAATGACAGGAGGGACCCTCAGAGTAAATCCTCAATCTGGCAGGAAAGGACACGGGACAGGCGCAATATGCTCTCTGCTCCGGCATTTTCCAGCGAGCGCTGCCCCTGTTCATAGGAGCGTATAACCCTTAGAGGTACACCTGAAAGCGACGCTAGTTCCTTCTGGGTAAGACCGGCCAACGTTCTTTGCCTCTTTAGCGGATTCACTTTTACAGCGCCTTCCCTCAGCCATTCTCTGGCCACATCTACCGTCTTGGAAAGATCGGCCTCATGAAGAACAGTATACCCATTAAGGAGAGCCTTGGCCGATAATCCCTTCTTATGAAGGGTCTCATAATCCATATTGAGAGCCCTGGAAACATACGCCAACGCCCAGCCAGCCCAGTATTCAGGGCTTCCCACATCTATATAAGGCGGGGCATCCGGAAGGCTGTCACCTGTGCGCCGGGAAACGATGGCTGCGAGTTCAATTCCGGAGAGACCCATATATTTAGGACTGAACTGAAAGAGAGACCGGGCAACTCCGCTGCAGAAAAAACGGTAGCAGAACTGCTCCAAATCCTGATTACAGGCATTGACGGCATAGTCCAGCATAGCGCCCAGGGCCTGCATGGAGTCCTCCAGATAACTGTTATTGTAAGCCGGGATGTTCATTTGTCCAGTGATCGTCTACAATTTGAGAAAGGTATACTCCGCCTGTTTCAGGCTCTTCAAGCATTTTAAGATAACCTTCCCTGGCTCTACGGTCTCTTGATACTCTTTTCACATGGTATTCGGATGCCTGCGCCGGATATGCACGCTCTTTCCATATAGAGTCAAATGCCAGAGGACTTCTCAGGACAATCTGGATTCCAAGGTTTCCAAGACGCATTGCCCGCGACAATTGTCCAAGGGTAATTGTATTGGAGAGGAATGCACGTGCAAATGAAA
Organism: uncultured Bacteroidales bacterium; assembly: GCA_900321715.1. Classification (GTDB taxonomy): domain Bacteria; phylum Bacteroidota; class Bacteroidia; order Bacteroidales; family UBA932; genus Cryptobacteroides. The sequence goes on from ONXC01000015.1 coordinate 66,620, forward strand.
AATAGGAATCATCGGCCCTGTAACCTTTTATGATGTCATAGTCCTCATAATCCGGAAGGAAATTATCCAGCAGGTAACGTTTACCCCGGGCGGCTATAGGATAGGAGATTTCAAAAACCCTGTTCCTGACCAGAACAGCCATCCAATTAAGGATATTGTAATCCTTGCCGCTAAGATCCATACAGGACAAAGATCCTTCATCCAGCCTGTACTGGTTGGAAAAACCATCACGCCCATCCGGACAAGCCCATTCCTTGGCCAGTTCCAGATCTTCAGTGCAATAAAAGCCCAGGCCATAGTCATTATGGGGATTGCCCTCTCCGAACATAGGCACAGATACAAGATATGGGGAACCGTGATATACAATCATAAGTAGTAACACTTTAGTGTCACTGCAAAGATATGAATATTGTTCCGTAATTACAAGAAAAAAGGAGGCAGCCTTGCGGGCTGCCTCCTGGAGTGAGATTCCCGATCAGGTCGGGAATGACGGAACGGCTTAGAGCTCTGAGAGAGCTGCCATGGTTTCCGTCTTGGAACCCACGATGATGTCCTGGTAGCGGCTGAGACCGGTACCGGCGGGAATCAGGTGGCCGCAGATAACGTTCTCCTTCAGGCCTTCGAGGTTATCCACGCGGGCGCGGATAGCAGCCTCTGAAAGGACCTTGGTGGTTTCCTGGAAGGAAGCAGCACTGATGAAGGAGCCGGTCTTGAGGGCGGCGCGGGTGATACCCTGCAGCACCTGTGAGGCCGTAGCGGGCTTTGCGGGACGGGCGGCGATGAGTTTTGCACCCTGACGCTCCAGAGAGGCATTCTCTGAGCGGAGGTCACGTGCGGAAATTATGTCGCCTTCCTCAAAGCGTGCGCTGTCTCCGGCATCTTCTACATAGTACTTGCCGAAGATTTCGTCGTTGCGGTCCATAAACTCCCACTTGTCCACCAGTTCCTCCGGGAGGAATTCGGTGTCTCCGGGATCTCCGATCTGGACCTTGCGCATCATCTGGCGGACGATTATCTCGAAGTGTTTGTCGTTGATCTTCACACCCTGCAGACGATACACGGCCTGAATCTCATTGACAATGTACTCCTGAGCCTTCACCGGACCAAGGATGTTCAGGATGTCGGTAGGAGAAGTACCGCCGTCGGAGAGACGGGTACCGGCCTTCACGTAGTCGTTCTCCTGAACCAGGATCTGCTTGGTGGTAGGAACCTCATAGTGGCACTCCTTGCCGCTGCGGTTCTTCACGATGATCTCACGCTTACCGCGCTTGACCTTACCCATGAGAACCTCACCATTGATCTCTGAGAGAATTGCGGGGTTGGAAGGAGTACGGGCCTCGAAGAGTTCCGTAACACGCGGCAGACCGCCGGTGATATCGGATGCCTTGCCGATAGCGCGGGGGATCTTGATGATAACATCGCCGATCTTCACGCTTTCGCCGTCGTTGATCATGATGTGTGCACCCACAGGCAGGTTGTACTGACGGAGGATGACACCCTTATCATCGACGATAAGCATTTCGGGAGTCTTGGTCTTGTCCTTGCTTTCGATGATAACCTTGTCCGTATTGGTTGCAAACTCATCGGCACTCTCCTCATTGAAAGTGACGCCTTCGATCATGTTCTGGAAGCGTACGATACCGGCGGTTTCAACGATGGTGGTGGCGTTGTAGGCATCCCATTCGCAGATGAGGTCTCCCTTCTTGACGGTTGCGCCGTCCTTGAAGTACAGCGTTGAGCCGTAAGGGATGTCGTACTGGGAATAGGTCATGCCGGTGCGCTCGTCCACAATGCGGAGTTCCGTCATACGGGACACCACAACGGGGTTCACGCTACCGTCTTCATTGACCCTGTCGATGGTACGGAGTTCTTCGAACTGGAGCTTACCTTCATACTTGGAGACGATGGTGTTGTCGGCCACGGAGCCGGACGCGGTACCACCGACGTGGAAGGTACGGAGGGTAAGCTGGGTACCAGGTTCACCGATGGACTGTGCGGCGATAACGCCGACAACCTCACCGGTTTCAACCATACGGCTGGTAGCCAGGTTGCGGCCGTAGCACTTTGCGCACACGCCCTTGCGGGATTCGCAGGTGAGAACGCTGCGGATTTCAACCTGCTCGATGGGGAGGGTATCGATGAGGGCGGCTACATCCTCGCGGATTTCCTCGCCGGCAGCGATGATAAGCTCTCCCGTGAGAGGGTTGAAGATGTCGTGTACGGAAGTACGGCCAAGGATGCGCTCACCAAGGGATTCAACAACCTCATCCTTGTTCTTGATGGCGGTTGCAATGAGGCCGCGGAGGGTGCCGCAGTCTTCCTCGGTGATGATTACATCGTGGGAAACGTCCACAAGACGGCGGGTGAGGTAACCTGCATCAGCGGTCTTGAGGGCGGTATCGGCCAGACCCTTACGGGCACCGTGGGTGGAGATGAAGTACTCCAGCACGGTCATACCCTCTTTCAGGTTGGACACGATAGGGTTCTCAATGATCTCTGCACCAGCAGCGCCGCTCTTCTGGGGCTTGGCCATAAGGCCACGCATACCGCAGAGCTGCTTGATCTGCTGGGTTGAACCACGGGCACCGGAATCCAGCATCATGTACACGGGGTTGAAGCCCTGCTGATCTGCGGAGATCTGCTTCTTAACCACGGATGTGAGCTGGTTGTCGATGGAGGTCCAGAGGTCAATGACCTTGTTGTAACGTTCATTGTTGGTGATAAAGCCCATTGCATAGTTTGCTTTGATGCTTTCTACCTCGGAGTAACCCTTCTCTATGAGAGCGGTCTTCTCCTGAGGAACAAGAACGTCGCCAAGGTTGAATGAGATACCGGCGCGGAATGCCTGGTCATAACCAAGGTTCTTGATGTCGTCAAGGAACTTGGCTGTGCGGGTGACACCGGTGTGTTTGATAACGTCCGTGATGACGGTACGGAGGGCTTTCTTACCCAGGACCTCATTCACGTACGGAACCTCTTCGGGCATGAACTGGTTCACGATGATGCGGCCGGCGGTGGTTTTCACCATCTCGTAGCCCTTGCTGAGGTCCTGCTTGTCCTTGGGCAGGCGGACCTTGATGGGGGCGTGCATATCGATAACCTTGCCGTCGTAGGCGATGATAACTTCCTCGGGGCCGTAGAAGCTCAGGCCGTCACCCTTTGCGCCGGGGCGCTCCTTGGTGATGTAGTAAAGACCCAGAACCATATCCTGTGAAGGAACTGTGATAGGGCTTCCGTTGGCCGGATTGAGGATGTTGTGGGAGCCCAGCATGAGCAGCTGTGCCTCCATGATTGCAGCGTTTCCGAGGGGCAGATGGATAGCCATCTGGTCACCGTCGAAGTCTGCGTTGAAAGCGGTACAGGCAAGAGGATGCAGCTGGATGGCCTTACCCTCGATCATACGGGGCTGGAAGGCCTGGATACCCAGACGGTGCAGGGTAGGTGCACGGTTGAGGAGCACCGGATGACCCTTCATCACGTTCTCAAGGATGTCCCAGATAACGGGATCCCTGCGGTCCACGATCTTCTTTGCACTCTTTACGGTCTTCACGATACCGCGCTCGATGAGCTTACGGATCACGAAAGGCTTGTAAAGCTCTGCGGCCATGAATTTAGGAAGACCGCACTCATGCATGTTGAGTTCAGGACCAACGACGATAACGGAACGGGCGCTGTAGTCGACACGCTTACCAAGGAGGTTCTGGCGGAATCGGCCCTGCTTACCCTTGAGGGAGTCGGACAGGGACTTCAGAGCGCGGTTTGAGTCGCTCTTTACGGCCGATGACTTCTTGGAGTTGTCGAAGAGGCTGTCCACGGCTTCCTGGAGCATACGTTTCTCGTTGCGGAGAATCACCTCAGGTGCCTGGATCTGGATGAGCTTCTTCAGACGGTTGTTGCGGATGATTACGCGACGGTACAGGTCATTGAGATCCGATGTTGCGAAACGGCCGCCATCGAGCGGTACCAGGGGACGGAGATCCGGAGGAGTAACGGGGATAACCTTCATTATCATCCATTCCGGACGGTTCACATCCTTGGACTCCTGGAACCACTTCACAACGGACAGACGCTTGAGGATCTCGGTCTTGCGCTGCTGGGAGCTCTCTGCGTGCATTGCACGGCGGAGTTCGCGGCCAAGTGCCTCTACATCGATCTCCTTGAGGAGGTCATAGATGCCTTCGGCACCCATCTTTGCCACAAAGTTCCAGCCTTCTTCCCATTCCACGCCTTCATCGGCCTTCTTGCGCTTAAGGTCTGCGATGCGGTCCTGGGCGGCGAAGTACTCGTCCTCGGAGATGAGGTCCATCTTCTGGAGACGATACTCTTCCGGAACGTCCTCAGAGGCCAGCAGACCGGGATTTACCACGATATACTTCTCATAGTAAATGACGGCTTCCAGCTTCTTGGAAGGGACACCCAGAAGGGCGCTGATCTTGTTGGGAGCGCTCTTGAAGTACCAGATATGAGCTACCGGAACGGTGAGGGTGATGTGACCCATGCGCTCACGGCGGACTTTCTTCTCAGTTACTTCCACGCCGCAGCGGTCGCACACGATTCCGCGGTAGCGGATTCTCTTGTACTTACCGCAGTAGCACTCGTAGTCCTTGGTGGGGCCGAAGATCTTCTCGCAGAAAAGACCCTCACGCTCAGGCTTGTAAGTCCTGTAGTTGACCGTTTCCGGCTTCAGGACCTCTCCGCAGGAACGCTCGGTGATATCTTCCGGGGAAGCGAGGCTGATGGAAATGCGGGAGAAATTGCTCTTTACCTTGTTTTCCTTATTGTTAAAAGCAGGCATAATCTTACTTTCTTTTTCTTGTCCTTGAGATTAGTCCAGAGTAACCTTGAGTCCAAGGCCGCGAAGCTCATGCAGGAGCACGTTCAGGGATTCGGGGATGCCAGGGGTAGGCATCGGGTCTCCCTTGACGATAGCCTCATAGGTCTTGGCCCTGCCGTTTACGTCGTCGGACTTGACGGTGAGGATCTCCTGAAGGGCGTTTGCTGCGCCGTAAGCCTCCAGGGCCCAAACTTCCATTTCACCAAAACGCTGACCGCCGAACTGGGCTTTACCGCCAAGAGGTTGCTGGGTGATGAGGGAATAAGGGCCGATAGAACGGGCATGCATCTTGTCGTCAACCATATGACCAAGCTTGATCATGTAGATGACGCCAACGGTAGCGGGTTGGTCGAACCAGTCACCGGTGCCGCCGTCCCTGAGGTTGGTCTTACCGAAGCGGGGAACGCCTGCCTTGTCTGTGTAGGCGCAGATCTCGTCGATGGACGCACCGTCGAAGATAGGAGTTGAGAACTTCAGGCCAAGTTCACGGCCGGCCCAACCGAGCACGGTCTCGTAGATCTGACCCAGGTTCATACGGGAAGGCACGCCCAGAGGGTTCAGGACGATATCCACGGGAGTTCCGTCCTCAAGGAACGGCATATCCTCCTGGCGGACGATCTTTGCCACGATACCCTTGTTACCGTGACGGCCTGCCATCTTATCACCAACGGTGATCTTACGCTTCTTGGCAACGTAGACCTTTGCGATCTGCATTACGCCGTTGGGAAGCTCGTCACCCACCTTGATCTTGTCGATCTCTCTCTTGGAGCGGGTTTCCATCTCCTTATAGGCGATGCAGTATCCGCCGATGAGCTCACGCACCATTGCGGAAGTCTTGGCGTCATTGCACCACTTTGCGGTGGAGATGTTCTGGTAGTCAACCTCGCGGAGGGCCTGGAGGGTGAACTCCTTGCCCTTAGGGAAGATCTCAACGCCGTAAAGATCGCTGACACCAGCGCTCTTCTTGCCGTTTACAAGGCTCCAGAGTCTCTCGATGAAGCCGGCGCGGAGTTTTTCCGCTGCCTGCTGGAACTCCTGGGTCTTGATCTCCATGCGGGTCTTTTGGTCGGACTTGGCGCCCCTCTTGCCGGTTTCCTTGGAAACCTTCGCATAGAGGGCGGTCTTGATGACTGTACCGCTCAGGGAAGGATTGGCCTTCAGGGAAGCGTCCTTGACGTCTCCGGCCTTGTCACCGAAGATAGCCTTGAGGAGCTTCTCTTCCGGTGAAGGATCGGACTCACCCTTAGGAGTGATCTTACCGATCATGATGTCACCGGGCTCGATGTGAGCGCCAACGCGGATGATACCATCCTTGTCAAGGTCCTTGGTTGCGTCCTCGGAGACATTGGGGATATCGGAGGTAAGTTCCTCCATGCCACGCTTGGTTTCACGGACCTCTGTGAGGTACTCGTCCACGTGGATGGAAGTAAGGACATCCCACTTGACCATTTCCTCTGAAAGGACGATAGCGTCCTCATAGTTGTAACCCTTCCAGGGCATGAATGCCACCATGAGGTTACGGCCAAGTGCAAGTTCTCCCTTCTCGGTTGCATAACCCTCGGTGAGAACCTGTCCGCCCTTCACCTTGTCACCCTTACGCACAAGGGGTTTGAGCGTAATGGTAGTGCTCTGGTTGGTACGGCGGTAGATGGGGAGCTTGTAGACGGTTTCCTCAGGGAGGAAGCTCACAAACTTCTCATCTTCTGTACGGTCATATTTTACGCGGATCTCATTTGCATCCACATAGGTCACAACGCCGCTGCGCTCTGCGATGATCTGGGTGCGGGAGTCAATGCAGACTCTCTCTTCCAGACCGGTACCCACGATGGGGCTTTCCGGGGAAAGGAGCGGAACGGCCTGACGCATCATGTTGGCGCCCATCAGGGCACGGTGAGCGTCGTCGTGCTCAAGGAAAGGAATGAGGGATGCAGCCACGGATGCCATCTGGTTGGGGGCTACGTCCATGTAGTTCACTTCCTCTTTACCAACAAGCGGGAAATCGGCCTCAAGACGGCACTGGATGCGCTCATCCAGAAGCTGGCCGTCGTCAGACATGTTGACGTTGGCAAGAGCCACGTTCTGAGCCTCTTCCTCCTCTGCGCTCATGTACTGCCAGCCTTCGGCGCTGAGGTCCACCTTTCCGTCTTTTACCTTGCGGTAAGGGGTCTCGATGAAACCAAGGCTGTTGATGCGGGCATACACGCACAGGGAGCTGATAAGGCCGATGTTAGGACCTTCAGGGGACTCGATAGGGCACAGGCGGCCGTAGTGAGTGTAGTGCACGTCACGTACCTCGAAGCCTGCGCGGTCACGGGAAAGACCTCCCGGGCCAAGGGCGGAGAGACGCCTCTTGTGAGTGATCTCTGCAAGAGGGTTGGTCTGGTCCATGAACTGGGATAGCTGGCTGGTGCCGAAGAATGAGTTGATAACGGAAGACAGGGTCTTGGCGTTAATAAGGTCTATGGGATTGAACTGCTCAGAGTCTCTGACGTTCATCCTCTCACGGATGGTGCGGGCCATACGGCTGAGACCAACGCTGAACTGGTTTGCAAGCTGCTCTCCGACGGTGCGGACGCGACGGTTGCTCAGGTGATCGATATCGTCAACGGTAGCATTGCTGTTGATGAGCTTGATCAGGTACTTGATAATCTCAACGATATCCTGCTGCGTAAGGACGCGGGTCTCAGGATCAATGTTCATATCAAGTTTCTTGTTCAGGCGGTAACGGCCTACGGAGCCAAGGTCATAGCGCTTCTCGGAGAAGAAGAGCTTGTCGATGACGTCACGGGCGGTTGCCTCATCCGGGGGTTCGGAATTACGGAGCTGCTTGTAGATATAGTTCACAGCCTCGATTTCCGTATTGGTAGGATCCTTCTGCAGGGTATTGTAGATGATGGAATTTTCGGCCGATACGGACTCGTCCTTCTGGAGAAGGATAGTCTGGACATCGGTGTCTGCAATACGTGCGATTGTGTCATCATCCAGAACTTCACCGCGCTCTACGATGGGGATGGTACGCTCGATGGGGATGACCTCACCGGTGTCCTCGTCCTCGAAGTCCTCGATCCAAGTCTTGAGGACGTTTGCGGCAAGCTTGCGACCCTGGTTCTCTACCAGGACCTCGGGGGTAGCCTCAACTTCATCGGCCAGGCCGAAACGGTCAAGGATGTCCTTATCCGAGCTATAGCCGATAGCGCGCAGAAGGGTGGTGACGGGCAGCTTCTTCTTACGGTCTATGTAAGCGAACATCACGTTGTTGATGTCCGTGGCAAACTCAATCCAGGAACCCTTGAAAGGAATGATACGGGCGCTGTAGAGTTTGGTACCGTTGGCGTGCATGCTCTGGTCGAAGAACACGCCCGGGGAACGGTGAAGCTGCGAAACGATAATTCTCTCGGAACCGTTGATGATAAACGTACCTGCGGGAGTCATGTAAGGGATGTTCCCAAGGTAGACGTCTTGCACGCGGGTGTCAAAGTCCTCGTGCTCCGGGTCCGTGCAGGAAAGGCGGAGTTTTGCCTTCAGAGGAACATTGTAGGTAAGTCCTCTCTCAAGACACTCCTCAATTGAGTACTGGGGCGGATCGATGAAGTAGTCTATGAAGGTGAGTTCATAGTTGTTCCGCGTGTCCTCAATCGGGAAAATTTCCTGGAAAACCTGATACAGTCCCTCGCTGCGGCGGCTGTCCGGAGTGGTTTCCAGCTGGAAGAAGTCCTTGAAAGACTTGAGCTGAACCTCCAGAAGGTCAGGGTATTCCAGAATTTTTGAGGTTGCGAAATTAATTCGCGGATTGGTAGTCTTATTAGACATATTCTGCCTTCGTTATGGGGAAAATTTTTAAGACGGAAAAAAGGTTTAGAGCCTCCTTGGGCTCTAAACCTGTTTGATGCATCCCTTGAAGGGAGCGGGCGGGGTTACTTAACCTCAACCTCTGCACCGGCTTCCTCGAGGGCAGCCTTGAGTGCCTCGGCCTCAGCCTTGGACACTTTCTCCTTGACGGCTACGGGAGCCTTGTCAACGAGTTCCTTGGCCTCTTTAAGACCAAGACCGGCATTCTCCTTAACGGCCTTGATGACCTGGAGCTTGGCCTGACCTGCGCTGGTGAGGATAACGTCGAACTCAGTCTGCTCTGCGGGAGCGGCTGCTTCGGCGCCAGCGGCGGGAGCTGCTACTGCAACTGCTGCTGCAGCGGGCTCAATACCATATTCTTCCTTCAGGATCTTAGCGAGTTCCTGGACATCTTTGACGGTGAGGTTCACGAGTTCCTCGGCGAGTTTCTTAACGTCTTTTTCTTCGAGAGTCTTGACGAGGCCGGCGATGGTCTGTCCGCCACCATTCTGCAGAGCGCTGAGAACGTTCTGGATAGGGCTCTGGAGCATACCGATGATCTCTCCGATGAGTTCCTCGCGGGACTTGATATTGATGAGCTCCTGGAGTTTGTCAGCACCCACGAAAGCGCACTCCTGCACGTATGCAGCCTTGAGAGCGGGCTTTTCAGAACCGGCCTTGTTGTACTTCTTGATGAGCTTTGCAGGGGTTGCAGGAGCCTCGCAGTACATGATGGCGGAGTTGCCTTCCAGAGCGGGAACAAGAAGATCCATCTCAGAGTTCTGAGCGTCCTTGATCACCTTGTGGAAGAGGGTGTTCTTAACAACAGTGAGCTTGATGCCCTCGTTGAAGCAGTCGCGGCGAAGCTTTGCGGTATCTTCGGCGTTGAGACCTGCGATGTCAACGATGTAGAAATTGGGGCATTCGGCGATGTTAGCCTTGATGGCTGCAATAACCTGTTCTTTCAGTTCCTTTTTCATTATCTTTTCCTCCTTACAGATTATTCAGCTGTGAAACCTTTGACGTCCAGCTTGATGGCCGGGCTCATGGTGGTGCAGATGGTAGCACCCTTGAGGTAGGTACCCTTCAGGGTCTGGGGCTTGAGCTTGAGGACTGCGCCTACGAAGGCCTTTGCATTCTCAGCGATCTGCTCAGCGGTGAAGGAAGCCTTGCCGATAGCGGCATGGATGATACCGGTCTTGTCTACTTTGAAGTCAATCTTACCACCCTTTACGTCCTTGACGGCGGCGCCCACCTCCATGGTGACGGTACCGGTCTTGGGGTTAGGCATGAGGCCGCGGGGACCGAGGATACGGCCGATCTGGCCAACCTTTGCCATAACTGAAGGGGTGCAGATGATAACGTCGACGTCTGTCCAGCCTTCCTTGATCTTGGTGATGTAGTCGTCCAGACCTACGTAATCGGCGCCAGCTTCCTTGGCCTCATTCTCCTTGTCGGGAGTACAAAGGACAAGAACGCGGGTAACCTTACCGGTTCCGTTAGGGAGGGTGACAACGCCACGGATCATCTGGTTGGCCTTACGGGGATCGACACCCAGGTTGGTGGTGATTTCCACGGAAGCGTCGAACTTGGTATAGGTAATCTCCTTGAGAAGGGCGCACGCGTCATTCAGGGAGTAAACCTGGGTCTTGTCATACTTGGCAAGAACAGCTTTCTGGTTTTTGGTCAGTTTGCTCATAACTAGTGCGTATTATTAGAGATTTTCAGGCATAGGGCCTTCTACCTTGATACCCATTGAACGGGCAGTACCGGCTACCATTGACATTGCGCTCCTCAGAGTGAATGCGTTGAGGTCCGGCATCTTGGACTGGGCAATCTCCTTTACCTGATCCCAGGTAACGGTTGCCACTTTCTTTCTGTTGGGCTCACCGGAGGCCTTGCTGATCTTGGCGGCTTCCTTGAGTGAGACGGCCACCGGGGGCTGCTTGACCTCAAATGAGAAGGACTTGTCAGAGTACACGGTGATCACAACAGGGAGAACCTTACCGGCCTGATCCTGTGTGCGTGCGTTGAACTGCTTGCAGAAGTCCATGATATTGAGGCCCTTGGAACCGAGTGCCGGTCCTACCGGGGGCGCAGGATTCGCTGCTCCGCCTTTGATTTGGAGCTTGATGAATCCGGATACTTCTTTTGCCATAGTCTTTCTTCCGAAGATCACAACCACTACCTTGAGTTTGCTCCTGTCCTGGAGAATTTCTTCCACTGTTCCGCTGAAACCGCTGAACGGACCGTCGGTGATGCTGACGCTCTCACCCACGGTGAAGTTGACCTCGGTCTCCGCTGCGTTCACTGCGTTCTCATCCTGAACACCAAGAATGCGCTGGGCTTCTTCGTCACGGATGGGGACGGGGACTCGCTCGGTGGGACCGTTGCCAGTCTTCTCTGTAAGGAAACCGGACATGCCGGGGATGCCGTTACGGATAACGTACTCAAGGTCAGGGTTGAGTTCTGCGTGAATGAGAACGTAGCCGGGGAAGAGGAGACGCTCCACTTCCTTGCGCTTGCCGTTCTTTGTCACGATCTCTTTCTTGACAGGCACAAGAACCTGATCCACAATTGCTTGCAGATCTTTGTGTCTTTCAATTTCCTTGATCAGATATTCGGCGGCTTTCTTTTCCTTGGTTCCCGCGGTACGAAGGACGTACCATTTCTTTTCAGCCATAAGGATTTTTAATCAGTTACAGTGCGTAAATAAACTCCATCAGATGCTGGAAAGCAAAGTCTATCAGGAAAATAACGACGGCGAGGATCAGCGTGGCTACCAGGACCAGCAGTGCAGAACTCTGCAGCTTCTCCCAAGTGGGCCAGGTGACCTTCTTAGTCAGTTCCTGAGCGGACTCTTTCAGATAGTTAATGAACTTTCTCATCTTTGCTTACAATGGGCCGGCGGAAAATTGGAAGCGGGAATCTACCAGCCTAAGTTAAACATTTACCAAATCGTAACCTTTGATATTTGGCAGGGGAAGCAGGATTCGAACCCACATCGACGGTTTTGGAGACCGCTGAACTACCCTTGTTCTATTCCCCTGTGAAAGTGAGCGCCCAGAATCTGGACACTCACTTTTTTAATGGCATGCAGAATTACTCTACGATAGCGATCACCTGACCTGCGCCAACGGTACGGCCACCTTCGCGGATAGCGAACTGAAGACCATTGTTCATTGCAACAGGAGTGATGAGCTTAACGGTGATTTCCACGTTATCGCCAGGCATAACCATCTCGACACCTGCAGGAAGCTGGATTTCACCAGTAACATCCAGGGTACGGATGAAGAACTGAGGACGATAGTGATTGTGGAACGGGGTGTGACGACCACCTTCTTCTTTCTTCAGAACATAGATCTGAGCCTTGAATTCGGTGTGATCTGAGCCTTGAATTCGGTGTGAGGAGTGATGGACTTGGGTTTGGCAACAACCTCACCACGCTTCACTTCCTTCTTGTCAACACCACGGAGGAGAAGACCTACGTTATCGCCGGCCTCACCCTGAGGGAGGAGCTTGCGGAACATCTCAACACCGGTGACCACAGAAGTGCGGGGTTCGTCGCCGAAGCCAACGAGTTCCACAGGGTCATTGACGTGGATGGTACCGGATTCGATACGACCGGTAACAACAGTACCACGGCCAGTGATGGAGAAGATGTCTTCGATAGGCATGAGGAAGTCCTTGTCAACAAGACGCTCAGGAAGCGGGATGTACTCATCCACAGCGTTCATAAGCTCCATGACCTTGTCTTCCCAAACCTTCTCACCGTTCAGAGCACCAAGTGCGGAACCGCGGATGATGGGGCAATCCTCATCGAACTTGTAGAAACCGAGGAGGTCGCGGATTTCCATCTCTACGAGGTCAAGCATTTCCTCATCGTCAACAAGGTCTACCTTGTTCATGAAAACGAGGATCTTAGGTACGTTAACCTGACGGGCGAGCAGGATGTGCTCACGGGTCTGAGGCATAGGACCATCGGTGGCAGCTACAACCAGGATAGCACCGTCCATCTGGGCAGCACCGGTAACCATGTTCTTCACATAGTCGGCGTGGCCAGGGCAGTCAACGTGAGCATAGTGACGTTTTTCAGTC
>ONXC01000008.1 GCA_900321715.1 uncultured Bacteroidales bacterium
CAGAGTATTGCTACTCCACGCTGCCCCTCGACTTGCATGTGTTAAGCCTGCCGCTAGCGTTCATCCTGAGCCAGGATCAAACTCTTCATTGTATATTTTCTTATAAATCTAAGCTTGTCCCTGACGCTTTAGTTCCTAAAAAGAAACTGACGCTCGTTTATTGCTTGCTTGTACTTTCCTTTCAGTCTTTTCAAAGATCTTTTCAGTGCCCTTGCCTTTCGGTTTTGGGCGTTAAAAACCCGCTCGTTTCCGAACGGGACTGCAAAGGTACAACCTTTTTCTGAATCTCCAAATTTTTTTGAAGAAATTTTTAAAGAAATTTTTAAAATTTTTTATAAAGCCTTAAAACTCACTACTTTAGCTCTTCAACAAATTTTTGGGCCTCTTTTGAGCGCGGAAGGAGGCGTTTTACGGCGCGTAGCCAGGCATCGGCCTCATCCTCTCCTACGCCTTTGAGGGTGAATTCCGCCTTGGCGGCACCACAGGAGGCCTTTACCACCACGCTAAGGGCTGTCTGGCTCATGGATCCGGGCGTTTCCATACGGTCCTGGACCTCTCCTGAGACAAGGATTTCCTGCCCATCGGCCGAAACAGAATGCCCTCCGGCCTCCAGCATCTGGGTAAAACGCTGCACCAGAACCTCTTGTGCCGCAGAGGGCACGGAGGTGGTGTCTACTTTTATAGAATAATCACGCGCATACACGCATACGCACGTAAAAAGGGCTATAGCCGACAGTAAGAACTTATTCATACGTAAATCCTAGTTTATCCAACCCCGCACGCACATCCTGGTTTTTCATAAACAGTTTCCAAAGCAGCGCCGTGCGGTGGTTTTCTATCATTGCAATAATCGGGCCCTGGTCAATTGCAATGTATGAGGTGGCAAACCAGCCGCTATCCAGACAGAACGCATCCTTGAAGCCGTAGGAGCCCCAGAGACGGTCTCCGAGTTTGTAGTAGAAGTAGCGGAGGGCCGCCATACTCTCATCAGGCGTGTACGGCATAGAAGCCAGCGCCGCCGTAGGGGCGATGGTTCCTTTGTCGTTGGAGGGGGAAGAAGCCGTGTAGCCGCCCGGGTAATCGCTGGCGGTAAGGCCCCAGCAATTCTGGGAATATCCGGCGTGCCCCTGAGGATTACGTACGCAGTAATCGTAGTTGTAGCGCGCCTGGGCAACGTTCTGCGCCCAGTAACTGCCGTTTGAGTCGGAGAGGTTCCGGGGATCCAGGCCCAGGAAGGAATAGTGGGCAAAGAAAAGGGGCTGGCTCTTGGCCACGGGGAAAGTGAAGGTTCCCCAGCCCTGACGGAATACATCGGCCGATATGGAATGCGTGGGTGAAGACGCCGCCAGCACATACACTATAAGGGCCTCGTTCCAGCCGCGGATTTGCATATTCATGGCCCAGCCCTTATCAGGGGACCAGTGCCAATAGAGCACCTTCTGCCCGCCCTGAGTGTACCAGTCCCACTCCACGCCGCGCCAGATGGCGTCTATGCCGGAGCGGATATCGGCCTCAGAATCTCTGTCAAAATAGGCCTGGGCCGTGAGGAGTCCCTCCATAAGGAACGCCGTTTCCACAAGGTCTCCGCCGTTATCCTTCTCAGAGAACGGGATCACCTTGCCGGTGCTGCCGTTGAGCCAGTGGGGATATGCGCCGTGGAAAGTCTGGGCCGATGACAGGAAGCCGATAATCTTGCGCATACGCTCTGCGCCCTCATCACGGGTGATGAAACCGCGCTCTATGCCCACGGGGATGGCCATGATGCCAAAGCCGGAGCCGCCGGAAGTGACGGTGTCTCCGCTGCCATAGCGCTCACGCGAAAGGCCGGAAACGGGATGGACATAGTCCCAGAAGTATTTGAACGTCTGCTCCTGGACCAGCGTCAGGAGGTCTTCATCCGGGATTTGCGGGAATTTATCCGTTTTGTCGTCAAACTCCACGGCCGTAGTAAGCCAGAACGTGAATTCCTTCTGGAGATTAACGCCAAAGCACTCCCCGGCCGATATAGTGAACCTGTAACGGGTCCCTGAGGAGAGCTGGTCCACCGGCCTGAACACCAGCACCGTGGAATTGGAAGGGTCCACGGCCACGGAGAGGCTGCCGCCGGAGAAGTCCACCGAAGAAAGGGAGGCTTCATCGGCCTTTATATCCCTTGAAAACTCAAGGGCGATTGACGGGGTAAGCGATACTTTATCTGCTATTTCCTTATCCCGGACACTCTTTCCGTCTATCTTAGCTCCTACTACAAGAGCCTTCGGGAGGGGGCCGGACGGAGTCTTGTCATCTGCAGGAGTTTCCCCCGGAGGAGTTCCCCCCGGAGGAAGCGTGCTGCAGCAGACTGCCAATATGGCGGCAGAAAGTAAAAAAAGGCGTTTCAACTATTCCTGTTCAAGATTGATGTTAAGCTCTTCCTTGTAAAGGGCCGATATTTCTTCTTCGGAGAGAGCCTTGTTGTACATACGGATCTCGTCGATGGAACCTGCCCAGTAACTCTGCCAGCTCTGAGTTGAATCTCCTTCCACATATGTGGACCAGGCGCCCACATAGAATGCGTTGGTGTATTCCGTCACAAGGTTATTGAAGGCGATGTTGGGGTCGAAGGCGCGTTCTGCTACAAGCTGGCCGTTGGCATAGAGCATGACGGTTGCGCAGGTCTTCTTGTCACCTTCCGGATCCTCGGGATCCACGGGCTTCTGGGTATTGAGCTGATAAGTGACGGCAAGCTGGAACCACTCGTCATAGATGGCGAATGCGGGATCGTTGGTGTCCAGCCAGACATTCTGCTCCACGCCATTAGCGTCATGCATGATAAAGCGACCGTTGACCTGCTGTGCGGGGACCTGCTGATCGTCAATGGTAACGGGATTGTTGTTGTCAAGATACACGTTGAAGGCCGGGAAGTCGTGGGGCTTGTCACCGTTTCTTCCGCCATTGAGGGAAACCACGCCACCCTTGTAGTAGTCCTTGTTATTCTTGACCCATACGGTAAAGGTCATGTCGTCCAGCTTTTTGAAGAGGTTGGCCGATGCTACGTCAAACTTGGAATAGGCCATTGAGTTATTCTTGGCGTTGTTTGTCCATCCCTTGCCGATAAAACCGGTCTTGATGGCGGCATCGCCCTTGTTCTCCTTGAAGGAAACGCCTTCACCTTTCTCGATGAGGTTGTCATTGTCAAAGGAAATCCACAGGACAAGGTTCTCCTCGCAGGTTGTTACCTTGGGGCCTTCGGGAGTATCGTCCTTATCATCCTTACCATCCTCATCATCATTTCCGGTATTATTGCCAGGAGTCTGGGAATCGGTCCTGTTGGCGCCGGGTTTTGTGCAGCTGAATCCTACGAGGACCAGCGAAAGCATTGCTGCTAGATAAAGTACTTTTTTCATAATGTTATTTGGTTAATGGTTATATCAATATCCGGGATTCTGCGGCAGGGCAGAATTGAGTTGACGCTGGTTGGCGGGTATGGGGAAAAGCTCGTTCTTTCCAGCCTTGAAGCCCTTGGGACCAAGGACTTCAGCAGCCTTACCCCAGCGCACAAGGTCAAAGAAACGGTTCTCCTCCAGGGCAAGTTCCGCGCGGCGTTCGTCGTAAATGTTCTGGAGCGTAGCGGAAACGGCAGGGAGTCCCGCACGGGAACGGACCTCATTAAGAGCCATATCGGCAGTATATCCAGAGGCCGATGTTATGGATGCGCCGTTTGCCATAGCCTCCGCGTAAATGAGAAGAACCTCCGCGTAACGGATGATCCTCATGTTATGATCAAGGCCGTATGCATTGAAGGAGCGGGTGTTATAGCGGGCGGGGACATATACCTTGCCGTTATAGTAGGGATTTGAGCATTTGTCGGAGATTGTGTCGCCTTCCGGGGTTGTGGCACCGCGCTCAAGGAGGGTCACAGCCTTGCGGATATTGTCTCCCCTGCTGTTAAAGAAATCTATGAGAGCCTGGCTTGGAACCTTGTAGCCCCATCCCTGCATTGGTTCAGAGCCGTTTCTGGGGCCCTGGATGAAGCCGTAATAGCAAAGCGGCATTGCTCCGGAGACCTGGCCCATATCGGAACTCTGGATCTCCATAAGGGATTCGGGTCCGTTTTCATGCTCCACGCTGAATGCGTCACGGAACTTGGGCATGAGGGAGAATTTTCCGGATGCTATTATTGCATCGGCCTGTTTGGCAGCCTCATTCCAATCCTTGTTGTAGAGGGCCACCTTGGCCTTGAGAGCCATTGCCGTGTACTTTGTGTAGCGGCCGGGCATGCTCACGTAGGATTCCGGGAGGTCCTGGATGCCTGCGTCTATATCGGCATAGATGAACTTGTAGAGGTCCTCAACGGAACTCACCTCCTTGGATGCAAGCTCTCCGGCGTCCATGGTCCTGTCTATGAGCGGCACGCGGCCAAACAAGCGCACCAGGTTCCAATAGGCATAGGCGCGGATGAGGCGGGCCTCTGCGCGGCACTCCTGTACCTCCTGCTTGGCTTCGTCGGAGGTGGCGGCCTTCTCGAATTCGGCCATAGACTCCACGGCATAGTTTGCGGCCGATACCGTATTGAAGAATATGCTCCAGATGTACTGGATATGCTCGTTCTCCGGGCCATAGGTGAATTCGTCGAACTCCTTCACCAGCGGGCCGTCATCGGTGGCGCTGCCTTTGTCGTCGTCGTCGGAGGGGACGCCAAGGACGGCAACGTAGTTGAGGGCTTCCCCTTCCCCAAGCCTCATACTGGCGTATGCGGCGCTAACGGGAAGGAAGATGTTCTCTGCCTTGGTGTAATCGGTGCCGGTAGAGGGCATTGTTGCCTCCGTGCGGATGTTAAGGAAATCCTGGCAGGATACCGCCGCAAGAAGGGCAATGGCTATAAGTATATATTTAGTCTTCATATTTTTGTCCTCCTTAGAAATTAATGTTTACACCGGCTGTATAGATGGCCTGCATAGGGTATACGGAAGATGAGTCTATTCCGGTATCTATGGGCGATCCGCCGATTTCCGTTGTAAAGCCGTTATATCCAAACAGCGTAAGCGGGCGCTGGGCGCTCACATATATTCTGATGCGTCCGTTTCCGAAAACGTTGCGGAAAGTGTAGCCCACCTGCACGTTCTGGATGCGGAACATGGAGCCGTCCTCAATCCAGAAACTGTTGGACTGGGCCATGAGGCCCTTACTGAGCGCGGCGGGAGAAGGATAGGTGGCCGATGGCATGTCCTTGCTCCAGGCGTGGATGTAGAAGTCGTAGTCGTAGTTGCCGGCGGGGAAGACCTGCTTGTTAAGACGCTTGGCATTGAAGATCTTGTTGCCGATATTAGCGTTCATTACCATTGAGAAGTCAAGCCCCTTCCACTGGAAGCCAAGGTTCAGGCCCAGCATGAGCCAGGGCAGCGGGGAACCAAGGTACACGCGGTCTGCGTCCGTGATCTTGCCGTCAGGGCCGCCGCCCTCCGCTCCTGCAAAGTCGTGGTAAGCGAAGTATCCTGCGCCTGTCTCCTTCTGGGTAGGAACCCCCTCTGCAAGGGCTTCCTTCTTACTCTGGAAGATGCCGTCCACCTTGTATCCCCAGAAGGCACCAATTGGATAGCCAACCTGGGTGAGGGTGGATGCAACGCCGTTCACATAGCCTCCGGGGATGTTGTCACGGCCTTCCAGCGCAAGGACCTCGTTGTGGTTGAAGGTGGCGTTCATCCCTACGTTGTAGGAGAAATCGGCCCCAATCTTGTCCTCCCATTTGAGGGAGAATTCAACGCCGGTATTGAGAACGCGGCCGTTGTTGGCAAGGAGGGTGGCCACGCCGCCGCCGGTTGCGATGGGCGCGTGGAACACCACGCGGTCCGTGACCCTGCGGTACCAGTCAATCTCACCGCTTAGGCGGCTGTCAAGCATTGCGAAATCTGCGCCGACGTTGGTTTCCGTCACAACCTCCCACTTGAGGTAGTTCTGGAATACGGTCTGGGCGCCCACACCGTCTACAAGGGTCTCTCCAAAGAGGGCCGATGCATCCACGCCGCTGCGGCCGGCGATGTTTATGTCGTTGGCGGGGACGTTGTCGTTACCAAGCATACCCCAGCTGGCGCGGAGCTTGAGGAAGCTGAGCCAGGAGGATGCACCCTTCATGAAGGGCTCGTCGGATATATTCCAGCCAAGGCCAACGGACGGGAAGACGCCCCACTTGTCCTGATACTTGGAACTGCCATCGGCACGTATTGTAACGGTAGCAAGGTACTTCTCCTTGTAGTTGTAGGTGCCTCTTGCAAAGAACGAGAGGCCGTTGTACCTTCCGGCGCCGTCACTTGACTCCTGATTCTTGTAGGAGCCGTTCACAAGGTAGCGGGAGGCGGCGTCAAAGTCCGGGACGCTGCTCCTGCGGCCGTTGAGCCAGGCAGAGTACTGCATACGCGTAGACTGGCCCAGCATAGCGGTAAAGGAGTGAGCGCCGATGTGATCTGAGTACGTGAGGGTGTTGTCCAGAATGTGGTACAGGCCGTAAGCATAGGTTTTTGAGAGGCTGGAAACAGACGTTCCCTGGGAGCCTCCAACCTTGTGCTCAGGGGTGTAGTTCTGTTCATCGGCAAAGCTGAAATCAAGGTTATAGGCGGTCTTGAACTTCAGTTTTTCAGGGATGATGGTAGCCTCTGCGTAAGCGCTGAACACGGTCTTGAGGCCTGTGTTGGTGCTGTTTGTATAATAGGCCGATGCCGCCGGGTTTCCAAACGCCGCCGCAAAGCCGTAAAGCTGAGGGGAGTCAAACTTGACGGGATATGCTGCCTCGTTGGCTTCATTGTACACGCCGTACACGGGCGGGTTCACGAATGCCTGGTAGTAGACGCCTGAATTTGGATTATTCTGGTTGTAGCGTGAAACCACGGTGTTGAAGCCCACCTTGAGCCAGCTGGTAAGGGTTTGGTCCAGACGGGCGCGGAAGTTAAGACGGCCGTAGTTGTTCTTGCAGTAATTCATGATACCGTCCTGGTAGAAGTAGCTGAGACCCACGGAATAGTTGGTCTTCTCCGTGCCGCCGCTAAGGTCCAGGGAGTGGCTGTGGGTAAGGGCGGGCTTTACCAGGGTCTGGTACCAGTCCGTGCTTACGCCTGTATTTGCGGCAAGGGGGTAAACCGTATCAAACGGGTCATCAGGATTTGCCAGGTTGTACATCTGGATGTACTGCTGGGCAGAAGCCATGGGCATAATGTTGGTGGGCACCTGGACGCCGCCGTAACCGTCGTAGGCCACCCTCACCTTACCCGTTGCACCCTTCTTGGTGGTGACAAGGATAACGCCGTTTGCGGCACGTACGCCGTAGATTGCGGCGGCCGATGCATCCTTGAGCACGGTGAGGGATTCAATATCGGAAGCGCTCAGGAAGTCAATGTTGTCCATGAACGCGCCGTCAACTATGTACAGGGGGTTGGCATAGTCTCCGATTGAGCCAACGCCGCGGATCTTGACGGAAGGGCCGGCGCCGGGGGCTCCGCTCTGGGTGATCTGGACGCCGGAAACCATGCCCTGGAGGGCGCTCATAGGGTTGGCGGCAACCTGCTTTGCAAGTTCTTCACCCTTCACGTTGGTGATAGGGGCCGTGAGGTCCTTGGCCTTCTGGGTGCCGTAACCAACCACCACAACCTCCTCCAGGAAGGTGGAGTCCTCTCCAAGGAGAATCTTTGCGGGGACTGCCGATGCCGGGAAAACCTGCGAGGCATAGCCTATGCAGCTTACCTCAACCTTAGCATCGGCCCCGGAGACGGTGAGGACAAAGTCTCCGTCAAGGCCCGTGGAGACGCCGTTGGTGGTGCCAACTTCCATTACGGTGGCGCCGATAACCGGCCCCAGGGCATCCTCAACAACGCCTTTTACCTGGTACTGGGCAAATGCCGTGGCACTTGCAAGTACTAGGGACAGCAGTGCTATTAATACTTTTTTCATATCTGGTTAGTTAGTTTTCTGTGTAGTAGAAGCCAAGTTTTTCAAGGCCTTTCTGTACTTCCGGAGCCTTCATGAAGAGCTTCCAGAGAAGGCCGCTGCGGTAGTTTTCTATCATCACGGCCTCCGGGCCCTGGTCAATTGCAAGGTAATGGTCCACAACTGCGGGCTCGCGGGAAGGGTTGTAGGCGTCGTAGAAGCCATAGGGACCTACCATTCCAGGGGTGTCCCAAAGGCGGCGGATAACCTTCATTGATTCCTCCGGGGTGTAGACTATTGAACTCACCGCGGCAGTGGGGCTTACCGTGCCGTTTTCATCGGGGGTTCCGGGGTGATGGGAACTGTACCCCACGTCAGGATCGTCGGAAGAAGTGAAGCCCCAGAGGTACTCTGAGTAGCCTTTGTGGTTCTTGGGATTGTCAATTGCGTAGGCGCGCTGGATAAGGGTGTGGGCCTTATTGCGCTCAAAGTAGTTGGTGGTTCCGTCCGTGAGACCGCGGGGATCAAGACCAAGGAAGGAGTAGTGGCAGAAGAACAGAGGGCCGCCCATTTCCATGCCTAGGGGAAGGGTTATTCCGTAGTACTCCTTGCCGTTATAATAATAGGAAGAGTTCTTGTAGGAGGCCTCGTAGAGTTCTTTACTGATGGGATAAGAGGGAGATGACGCCGCCAGGATGTAGGTTATGAGGGTTTCGTCATAACCCGTTATGCGGTGGTTCATCTTGAAGCCGTAGTTCTTGGACCAGTGCCAGTAGAGGGCATCCGGCTGGCCCTGGGTGTACCAGCTCCACTCTACGCCAAGCCAGAGGTCATGGATACGCTCCGCAAGGTCAAAATTATCGGCCTCAAGCCAGTGGCGGGCGGCAAGAAGGCCCTGCACCAGGAATGCAGTTTCCACAAGGTCTCCGCCGTCGTCAAACTCTGAGAAATGGAAGGCCTCACCGGTTTCTGCGTTGTACCAGTGGGCCCAGGCGCCGTGGAAGCGTTCCAGTTTTTCAAGCGAGGAGACTATCTTCTCTATGCGGGCAACGCCCTCTTCACGGGGAAAGTATCCGCGCTCTGCCCCGGCTATTATGGCCATTATGCCAAAGCCGGTGCCGCCGGTGGTCACTATGGGGTTACTGTCATTATTGCGCTCCCGGGCCATACCCGTTGAGGGATCGGCATAATCCGTGAAATACCCTATTGTAAGGCGCTCTATCTTATCAAGAAGGGCGTCGTCTGAAAGCCGGGGCTTGCAGGAGGCCAGAAGGATTATGGCCGATAATGCAAGGAGGAGTTTAGATCTCATACCTGAAAGATGCTTCTTTTACGTTATCCGACGCACCGCCGATGAAAACCTTGAAGTCTCCGGCTTCCGGGCCCCAGGTCATGTCCTGACGGTAGAAGGAAATCATTTCCTTGTCAATTGTGAAGCTCACTTCCCTGCATTCTCCGGGCTGGAGGGTAATTCTCTCAAAGCCCTTGAGCTGTTTTACGGGACGGGTTACGCTTCCAACAAGGTCACGGATGTAAAGCTGGACGGTTTCAGTGCCGGCAACTTTTCCGGTGTTGGTGACTTTAACTTTTGCAACAAGTTTGCCACCGGCCTTGAACGAAGAGGCGTCAAGGGCTATGTCTGAATACTCAAAAGTGGTGTAGCCGAGGCCGTGGCCAAAGGCGTAGAGGGGCTCATTGGGGCAGTCAAGATACCTGGATTCATACTTTGCATCCGGGTGGATGTAGGGACGGCCGGTGTTCTTGGCGTAGTGGTAGATGGGCACCTGGCCAAGGTTACGGGGGAAGGTGACGGAGAGTTTTCCGGAAGGGTTGTAATCTCCGAATAGGACATCTGCTACAGCGTAGCCGCCCATGGTGCCGGGATACCAGGCCTCAAGGATTGCATCGGCATACTCGGACTCTTCGCTGAGGTCCAGCGGACGGCCGTTAAGGAGCACCAGGGCAACGGTTTTTCCCTGCTTCTTGAGGGATTTGAGGAGTTCTGTCTGCTCCTTGGGTAGGTTAATTGAGGTGCGGGAAGCGGCTTCTCCGGTCCAGCTCCAGGGCTCTCCAAGGACAAGGACCACCTTGGAGGCCGATGCTGCAACGGGAGTCACTTCCTTTATTGCGTCCTCTATGCTGGCGGGAACGGATTCCACCTCACCGGCGCCGCGCCATGAACCAAGTAGATCGTCCTTAGTTCCGGCCATGGGCCCTAAAACCGCTATTTTCTCTCCCTTCTTGAGGGGAAGGACGCCGTTGTTTTTGAGGAGCACCATGCTCTCTGCGGCAATATGGCGGGCAAAGGCCTTGTTCTCCGGGGTGAGGGTGCGCTCCTTCTCACGCTCCGTGTCACAGTATTTATAAGGATCGTCCAGAAGGCCGAGGGCGGCTTTGATGTTGAGAATGCGCCTGACGGCATTGTCAAGCGTTTTTTCGCTAACCTTGCCGCTTTTCACAAGGTCCGTGAGGTGATTCATGTAGGCGGCGCTCATCATGTCCATGTCAAGGCCGGCGTTCATGGAAAGCTCTGCGGCGTGGGATTCATCGGCCGCATAACCGTGCATTATCATCTCGTTGATGCCGGTGTAGTCGCTTACCACAAAGCCCTGGAAGTCCCACTCATCCTTGAGGATTTCATTCATGAGGTGGTTGGAGGCGTGGGCGGGGACACCGTCAAGTTCATTGAAGGAAGCCATTACGCTCATGGCGCCGGCGTCAATTGCGGCCTTGTAGGGAGGGAGGTAGAATTCCCTGAACCAGCGCTCGCTCATATCCACTGTGTTGTAGTCCCTTCCGGCCTGGGGGGCGCCGTATGCGGCAAAGTGCTTCACGCAGGCAAGGATGGTGTTGTCCTTTGAGAGGTCATCTCCCTGATAGCCCCTTGTCATTGCGGCCGATATGAGGCTGCCAAGGTAGGGATCCTCACCGGAGCCCTCGGAGATGCGGCCCCAGCGGGGCTCTACGGAAATGTCGCACATGGGGCTGTAGGTCCATTGGAGACCGGCTGCAGCCGCTTCTTCTGCGGCAATACGGGCACTTTCCTCAATGGCGGGGATGTCCCAGGAGCAGGACATTCCAAGGTTTATGGGGAAGATTGTGCGGAATCCGTGGATTACGTCATAACCAAAGAGAATGGGGATGCCAAGACGGGTTTCCTCAACGGCAACACGCTGCACTTCCCTTGTGAAATCTGCGGTATAAGCGTTCAGAAGGGCGCCGCATCGGCCTGCTTTTATATCCTCAAGATAACCGCTTCTCATGCTGGGGCCGGTTACGGTCCAGTCACTGGTGAAAAGGACGGTTTGGCCCACCTTCTCTTCAAGGGTCATCTCGTTCATGAGCTTCTCCACGCGGGGATCAGTGGATTTCACGGCTTTTTTGCCGCAACAGGCTGTCAGAGCCAATGCCATAATGGCAAGAACAAGTGCTTTTCTCATTGGTTATTAGTTTTTTCAAAGGTAGCACTTTTTTAGCACAAACAAAAGCGCCTGCCACGATTTTGGCAGGCGCTTTCTGATATGGGGAAATGATTACATCATTCCGCCGGCGGGCATTGCGGGGGCTGCGGGAGCGGGCTCAGGGATGTCAACAATGCCGCACTCTGTGGTGAGGAACATGCCGGCTACGGAAGCGGCGTTCTCAAGAGCAACGCGGGCCACCTTGGTAGGATCGATGACGCCGGCCTCGTACATCTTCACGTATTCGTCCGTGCGGGCGTTGTAACCGAAGTCACCCTTTCCTTCACGGATCTTGTTGATGATGACGGATGCCTCTACACCTGCATTGGCTGCAATCTGACGGAGGGGCTCCTCGATTGCACGCTCTATGATGTGGATACCGGTGGTCTGATCGTCGTTCTCACCCTTGAGTCCCTTCAGGGCCTCTGCGGCGCGGATGTATGCTACGCCGCCGCCGGGAAGGTAACCTTCCTCAACTGCTGCACGGGTGGCGTTGAGAGCGTCGTCCACGCGGTCTTTCTTCTCCTTCATCTCAACCTCAGTGGTAGCACCTACATAGATGACTGCTACGCCGCCGGCAAGCTTGCCAAGACGCTCCTGGAGTTTCTCGCGGTCATAGTCGGACTTTGTGGTCTCAATCTGGGCACGGATTTGATCGGCCCTGTCCTTGATGGCTGCCTGGTCTCCGGCGCCGCCCACGATTGTGGTGTTCTCCTTGGTGATGGTCACTTTCTCCGCCTTGCCAAGCATCTGGACGTTGGCGTTCTGGAGGGTGAAGCCGCGTTCCTCCGAGATCACTACTGCACCAGTGAGGGTGGCAATGTCCTGGAGCATTTCCTTGCGGCGGTCTCCAAAGCCGGGAGCCTTCACTGCAGCAACCTTGAGGGTGCCGCGGAGGCGGTTCACAACAAGGGTGGTGAGGGCCTGACCCTCAACGTCCTCTGCAATGATAAGGAGGCTGCGGCCTTCCCTTGCAACGGGCTCAAGGACGGGCATGAGGTCCTCCATATTGGAGATCTTCTTGTCCGTTAGGAGGATGTAGGCGTCGTCAAGGACGGCTTCCATCTTGTCTCCGTTGGTCATGAAGTAGGGGCTGATATAACCGCGGTCAAACTGCATTCCTTCAACCACTTTTACCTCAGTCTCCGTGCCCTTGGCTTCCTCTACGGTGATAACGCCGTCCTTCTTGACCTTTGCCATTGCATCGGCAATGAGCTTACCGATCTGGGCGTCATTGTTGGCCGATACAGTACCAACCTGCTCCACCTTGGAGTAGTCCTCGCCTACCGGCTGGCTCTGCTTCTTAAGGTCTGCCACAACGGCAGAAACGGCCTTGTCAATGCCCTTCTTCAGGTCCATAGGATTGGCGCCTGCGGCTACGTTCTTGAGGCCCACATTGATGATGGCCTGTGCAAGCACGGTAGCGGTTGTGGTGCCGTCACCTGCCTGGTCGTTGGTCTTGGAGGCAACCTCCTTCACCATCTGGGCACCCATGTTCTGGAACTGGTCTTCAAGCTCCACTTCCTTTGCTACGGTTACGCCGTCCTTGGTGATCTGGGGAGCGCCGAACTTCTTGGCGATAACAACGTTACGGCCTTTAGGGCCAAGCGTTACCTTAACTGCATTTGCAAGTGCATCTGCGCCTTCCTTCATGGCGGCGCGGACGTCTGTATTGAATTTAATTTCCTTTGCCATAATTAAAGAATTGCCAGAATATCAGACTGCTTGACGATGAGGTACTTCTTAGTGTCCACGGTGACCTCTGTGCCGGCGTATTTTCCGTAAAGGACAGTTTCCCCTACCTTTACCTCCATGGGCTCATCCTTGCTGCCGGGGCCCACGGCTACAATAACTCCCTGCTGGGGTTTTTCCTTGGCGTTGTCCGGGATATAGAGGCCCCCGGCGGTCATGGTTTCGGCCTCTTTGGGCTCAATTACCACTCTTGTTCCTAATGGTCTAAGCATAGTTTATTGTGTTTTTAGTTTGTTCGTTTGTGCCGATATATAATCAACGCCCGTGCCAACGGCCCGGTCACTGACAAAATGGCAGGCATTTGCTTTTATCCATTGATATGTATATATTTGTGCGTTTAATCAATGACAAATATGAGAAAAATCTACATTTTATTTGCAGTAGCGGCTGTCCTCGCCGTTGCAGGATGCCAGAAACCGGTTGCCGGCAATGAGGATAACCAGGAGATTCCCGAATACGACGAAAAGAATGACCCCAACCGCCCCAGCGGCAATGACGACGTAACCGTAAGCCCTGAGGAATACATCAAGGAAACCGCCAAGGCCCTCATGGATGAGCTCAATTACAACAAATGGAGCGCCGAGGCCGAATTCATCCACAAAGTCATCGTAGCGCTTCAGAATAAGCATATTGATGATTCAAAACTTGAGAGTTGGGTAGAAGCCCTGGAGGATTCCTGGAGTCTTGAACCCCGCAAGGAAGGCAATAACACCATCTACGACAACTATATCCGCCTCTCAGATGCAAAGGGTCACTTTGAGGAACAGCCGGACGGCACCTTCACCCAGACAGAAGCCAATGATTTCCAGATCATATTACTCATAGACGGAGAGAAGGTATCGGCAACTTTTGCCTGCTCCGACAGCAAGGTCCCGGTCCGTATATCATCCCGCATGTACAACAACTATGACTATGAGACCCAGCAGGAGTATTACGAATATAGGAATACGTATATCTATGTTCCGGAGAGTGCCTCTGCCAAGATACTCCGCGGAACCACCGAATTTGCAACCCTTGATCTCCGCATGAGTGCCGATGTCAAGGATCCTCAGCAGGTGAACCCGTACACGGACAGCGCCTCACTTGAGGCAACCTTCAAGATTGGAGTTTACACCCTCTCCCTCCAGAAAGTGGAGTATTCCCCTACCGGTGCATCGGCCAAAATCAAGCTCCTCAGCGGATCCTCCAGCCTCATCACCGTAGATGCAAAGGCCGGATATGAGCTTGATCCCGCCTCCACCTCCAACTACCCTATCCCCATCAAGGGCGGCAACATCAATGCAAGCGTAGACGTAATGGGCCGAATCCAGTTGAAGGCAGACATCCCGGATGTGAAGAAGTTCCTGGACGCCGGCCTGGCCTCCAACGATAAGCAGCAGGATGCCAACGCGTTCAAAGCCCTTGTAGCCCAGCTTGATGAGTCTTTCACTGCGGCCATGTACTTCAACGGAAGTTCCAATCCCCGTGCAACACTTGGCGTTGAGCCGGCCATAGCTGAAGGCAGTCAGCACTGGTATATCAACCCTGTCATCAAATTCTCTGACGGCACGTCATATGGTATAGAGGAATACTTCTCCGAGGAAAGGTTCGGAGACCTCATCTCCTACGCCAACAGTTGGCTGGAAGGTATCAAAAACTACGTTTCCACCCTTTTCCGTGACGTTCAGTAAATCCTGAACCGTTATTTAAGACAAAGCCGGCCATGATTCTTCTGGCCGGCTTTTTTATGGCCGAGTGGATATCGGCCCCTGAATCTGCTATACATTTTCCGAAAAGGTTTAGTATCTTTGTAGTACTATGGAAACAATCACAAACCAATATTTTGAAGGAGAACGCCCGCTGTATTGCAGGCGTGACGGGCTAAGGCTGGAGGGCGTAAAGATAGGCCCCGGAGAATCAAGCCTTAAGGAATGCGCAAACATTGAGGCGGTTAACTGCGAGTTTGCCGGCAAATACCCTTTCTGGGAGTGTGACGGCTTCACCATCCGGAACTGCGTTTTCCGGGAGGGCGCCCGCGCTGCGCTGTGGTACACCCGCGGCTGCCGTATGTATGACACCATGGTGGAAGCCCCAAAAATGTTCAGGCGCATCTCCGACGTATACCTTGAGAATGTGAGGATGCCAATGGCCCAGGAGACATTCTGGGACTGCTCAGATATCCGGCTCAGAAACGTTGAGACGCGTGATGCCAACTACATCTTCATGCACTCAGAGAACATTGATATTGACGGGTACACGCTTTATGGCAACTACTCATTCCAGTATGTGAAGAATGCCGTTATCCGCAACGCCAACCTCCAGACAAAGGATGCCTTCTGGGAAAGCGAGAACATTACGGTTTATGATTCCGTGATCAACGGGGAGTTCCTGGCGTGGTACTCCAAGAACCTGCGGCTGGTGCGCTGCCGTATTGGCGGAACCCAGCCCCTTTGCTACTGTGAGAACCTTGTCCTTGAAGACTGCAGCTTTGAGCCGGACGCAGACCTTGCGTTTGAGTACAGTAGCGTTCAGGCTACGGTAAATGGCCACATAGTATCCGTGAAGAATCCCCGTTCCGGCTTCATCAAGGCCGGAACCATTGGGGAGGTCATTCTAGATGAAAACATAAAAGCACCAGGAAACTGTGAAATACAATTTTGATACATGCCCGTCACGTAAAGGGACGGAAAGCGTAAAGTGGGACCTTTATCCCGGAACGCTGCCGCTATGGGTGGCCGATATGGACTTTGAGGTTGCACCGGAAATCAGGGCGGCGCTTCAGAGGAGGCTGGACCACGGCGTGTTTGGATATGAGCTGCTGCCGGACAACTACTTCCTTGTAATGAACCGCTGGTTCTCTTCCCGGCACGGTTGGAAGGGTATTTCCCGCAAGAACATAGTTCCCACAACTGGCGTTATCGCAGCTTACTCCGCCGCCATCAAGGCCATGACCGTTCCAGGGGACAAGGTAATTGTGATGACTCCGTGCTACAACGCCTTCTTCCCTGCCATCCGCAACAACAAGTGCGTGCAGGCTTCCTGTCCGCTTCACTATGAGGATGGCCTATATACCGTAGACTGGGACCTTCTTGAGAAACTGGCTGCAGAGTCAAGGGTACTGCTTCTTTGCAACCCTCACAATCCCGTGGGCCGCGTGTGGACAAGGGAAGAGCTGCTGCGTATGGCGGAAATCTGCCTTAGGAACAACGTATTTGTGGTGTCCGATGAAATTCACTGTGAGCTCACATACCCTGGCCATGATTACACTCCCTGGGCCACGCTTCCGGAGGAATATGTTTTAAATTCTGTAACATGCTTCTCCCCCACTAAGCCTTTTAACCTGGCGGGGATACAGATAGCAAACATCTATGCCGCATCCCCCGAGGTCCTGGCAAAGATGGACCGCGCAATCAATGACAATGAATGCTGCGACGTTAATGTCTTTGGCGCTGCGGCCCTTCAGGCGGCCTACGGTGAGGGTGGTCCCTGGCTGGACGCGCTCCGTGAATACCTCTGGCACAACGCCCGCACTGTGTACTGCTTCCTGGAGGATGAGATGCCGCTTGTACAGGCTCCTCCGCTTGAAGGAACCTACCTCATGTGGCTGGACTGCCGGGAGTATCGGCCCAAAGGGATGCCCCTTGAAGGCTTCAGCGAGGCCCTTGGGGAACACCTAAGGCTTGATCACGGGCTGGTGCTGAGCACTGGCACAATATATGGAGAAGCCGGCGAGGGCTTCATGCGCCTCAACATAGCCTGCCCGCGCAGCACGCTGCTGGAAGGGCTGTCCAGGCTCAGGGACGGGCTGGCTACGTTTGCCGCCCGTGGAGCTAAATGATTGATTTACAACTGATTAACCAAAAGAGGGTGTGAATTTTTCAGCACCCTAAAACGCATAATTCATTGATTATGAAACACTTATCTCCACGCGCCGCAGGTTGGGCGGCAAACAGTGCACTGCTTCTGGCAGGGTTAATGGTGGCCTTTGGACTCTCTGGCTGCGGAAACGGCGGCAGGAAGGCCCCTTCTCCCAGCGCAGAGGACTTTGCGCCGTACATCAAGGCGTACACCGGCGGCATTGTCACTGAGGATGCCGTGATCCGCATAGACATTACGGAGGATGCGGCTCAGATGCCCACCGAGGGCCTTTTCACAACCAGCCCCAGGACAGAGGGCACGGTGCTGTGGAACAGTCCCAGTTCCGTAACCTACACCCCGGATAAACTCTCCGTGGGAAAGGACTACGCTGTGAGCTTTGCCCTTGGGAAGGTACTGGGCAATGCGCCGGAACAGTTTAACTTCCCCATCACCGTGAAGGGCGCTCCGGAGCACCAGGAACAGCCGGAGGAAGAGGATAACGGAAGGGCGTTCCGCGTGAAGAAGGCTTCCATGCTGCCAGGCCGCATTGAAGTTGTGCTCAGTGCACAGCCCGTGAACGCAAAGGTAAAGGGCCTTGTGGAACTAACCGGCGTGGCAAGGAGTTACGTCCAGGTAAATGACAACATAATCAACGTCCACTTTGAAGGTGCAAGGGAAGAGATAGGCCTTACTGTTGACCAGGCCCTGAAAGATGCCGCCGGCAATACCCTGGGGCAGACTTTCACCCGCACGTTCGGTCAGAATGAGGAAAAGCCCGCGGTGGAGATTCCCCTGAGGGGCAACATCCTCCCGGACAAAGAGGCCCTCATCCTCCCCTTCCGCGCCGTGAATCTTGGAGCCGTGGAGGTTCGCGTAATAAAGATATATGAGAAGAACGTCCTTGCCTTCCTCCAGGACAATGACCTTAATGGCCGAAGCAACTTAAGGCGCAGCGGAAGGCTCATCTACAAGGGAGACGTTCCCCTTGACCCGTCCAAGGACCTTCAAAAATGGAACACCCACTCCATAGACCTGAGCGGTCTTTTCAAGCAGGAGCCCGGCGCAATTTACCGCATAAGGATAAGCTTCCGCCAGGACCAGAGCCTGTGGGGCGGCAATGAGTATATGTGCAGCCCCGCGGCACCTTCTGGCAAGCCCTCAGTGGCCGATGAAGCCATATGGGACTCCCCCAACAGTTACTACTGGGACAACGACTACAACTGGGAAGAGTACAACTGGAAGGAGTCCGACGACCCTTCCAAGCCGTCATACTACATGGACAGCGACCGCTTCCCTGCCGTGCAGCTTATCTCCAGTGACCTGGGCCTGATGGCAGAGTATGCCGATGGAGACCGTATTTGGGTGGCAGCCACTGATCTTATTACCGCGCAGCCGGTTTCCGGAGCCAAGATTGAAGTGTTTGACTTCCAGCTTCAGAGCCTTGCAAAGGGAAGTACAGACGGTAAGGGCCTTGCCGAACTCTCTGTTGCCCACAAGCCTTTTGCAGTGGTTGCAAAGGCCGGCGGCAGCACAGCTTATCTTAAGGTAACAAGTGGTAATGAGCGTTCGCTGAGCCGTTTTGATGTTGGAGGTGAAACCATCACCAAAGGCCTCAAATGTTTCATTTACGGAGAGCGCGGAGTATGGCGTCCCGGAGACACCCTCCATGTTACCGCCATTGTGGCCGATAAGAATAAGTCTCTCCCGGAGGGCCATCCCGCCAATCTGGAAGTATACACCCCGGAAGGTCAGTTCTATGCCAAGTACGTCCGTAAAGGGACCGACGGCTTCTACAGCTTTGCCGTTCCCACTAAGGCCGATGACCCCACAGGCTACTGGAACGCATACCTTAAGGTGGGAGGAAGCAGCTTCCACAAGACTTTACATATTGAAACAATAAAGCCCAACAGGCTCAAGATTAATACATCCTACCCCGATATCCTTCAGGCAGGGGAAAAGATTAACGTAAAGACTCATGCCAGCTGGCTTACCGGCAGCGTGGCCGGAGGCAACGACGTAAGTGCCAAGATTACCCTGAAAAAGGTTGGAGGCACGGCCTTCAAGGGTTTTGAAAAATATACCTTCAATAACCCGGCAAGTCAGTTTACCAGTGCGGAATATGACCTTTACAAGGGCCGTATGGATGCTCAGGGCAACTTTAGCGCGCAGGTTCAGCTTCCGCTGGCCCAAAATGCTCCTGGCATGCTCCAGGCAACAGTTGTAACATCTGTGGAAGAACCCGGCGGCGACGAAAGTTTCACAACTGAGACCCTTCCATACTCGCCTTTCGGCGCTTATGTAGGACTTAAAGTCCCTGAAGGAGAGTATCTGGAGACCGACACAGACCAGGTATTCAAAATTGTATCCGTAGACGCCCACGGTAACAGGATCAAAGGCCGCAGGATTGAATACGCCGTGTACAAAGTGGGCTGGAACTGGTGGTGGGACAACCCCGGAGGAGACCTTGATGCATACGTTTCCGGCAACTCTGTGAAGAAGATTGCTAACGGGAATGTTGTTAGTGGTAACACTGATGTTTCATTCACTGTGCGTGAGGAATATCCGGAGTGGGGTAGGTACCTCATTCTGGCCCGTGACACAGGTAGTGGTCATGTTACTGGCGATTTTGTAACATTTGACTGGCCGGAGTACCGTGGAAGGGCATCCAGGAAAGATCCTGAAGCGCTCACTATGATTACCTTCTCTACGGATAAGCCGTCATACACCGTAGGAGAAAAAGCCACGGTGTACATACCTGGAGCAAGGGATGGCAAGGCTCTGGTATCACTTGAAAATGCCAGTGGAGTAATCTCCAGGAACTGGGTGAAGACATCGGAAAATGATACTCCATATGAAATTAGCATAACGCCGGAAATGGCGCCCAACTTCTACATCAATATTACGCTGCTCCAGCCATACGGAAACAGCACCAACGATCTTCCCATAAGACTCTATGGTGTCCAGCGTGTCAATGTAGAGAATCCGGGCTCCCACCTTGCTCCGGTAGTATCAATTCCTGATATCCTTCACCCTGAGGAAGAGTTCACCGTAAAGGTATCAGAGAAGACCGGAAAGCCCATGACCTATACACTTGCCATAGTTGACGAAGGACTTCTGGACCTTACCGCATTCAAGACCCCTGATCCATGGAGCAGGATGTTCAGGCCGGAAGCCCTGGGCGTAAAGACCTGGGACCTCTATGATCAGGTGATAGGTGCATACGGCGCAAAACTCTCACCGCTTGCCGCAATAGGCGGTGACGAGGATGCCATAAAGAGCGCCCGCAAGGACAACCGCTTCAACCCCGCCGTGCTGTTCCTGGAGCCAAGGACGCTCAAAGCCAAGGGAACCGATGTTCTGAAATTGAAACTCCCCATGTACGTGGGAAGCGTGCGCGTCATGCTTATTGCAGCCCATGACGGAGCTTACGGAAACGCAGAAAAGACCGTCACCGTACAGAATCCTCTGATGGTTGTCACTACCCTGCCCCGCATCCTTGGAAACGGAGAGGAGGTAAAGGTTCCGGTCAATGTCTTTGCAATGGAAGACGGCGTTAAGGAGGCTTCGGTAACCATCAAGGCCGATGGTCCCGCAAGTATTATCGGCCCCTCTACCCAGAAGCTCAGCTTCTCCGGTAAGGGAGATAAACTCATAAGTTTTGGCCTCAAGGCAAATGGAGAAGGCGTGACCCACGTTACCGTGAACGCTTCCGGCTCTGGCCATAAGGCATCAGAGACAATTGCCCTCACGGTACAGAACCCTTACCCGGAGGTAACAAAAGTAGAACGCTTTACCCTTGAGAAGGGTCAGTCCCGTGACATTCCGGAAGGCTCCACCGTGCAGCTTGCCGGCTTCCCTGCCCTTGATGCAAGTAAACTTTACCTTGATATGAAAGAGTATCCGTATAGCTGCGGTGAGCAGTTATCGGCAAGGGGCATCACCATCCTTAGCCTTCTTCCCATGCTGGGAGCTCAGGACAAGGCCGATGCAAATGCCCTTATTCCGGACCTTATCCAGACACTCTACTCAAGGCAGAATCAGGATGGCGGCTTTGCCTACTGGAGCGGCGGCAAGAGTGACCCCTGGGTATCGTCCATGGCCGGCCAATTCCTCACACTTGCCGGTAAGGAAGGCTTTGCTGTAAATTCAGGAGTTCTCAAATCATGGAAGAGTTTCCAGAAGAAGATGAGCCAGGCATACCGGCTGCTTGGAGAAGACTGGTTCCCGCAGCTGGACGAGTCCTACAGACTGTACACCCTTGCACTTGCCGGTGAACCCAACCTCTCATCCATGAACCGTCTGAAGGAATCCGGCAAACTTGGAGAACGCGCGCGCTGGATGCTTGCAAGCGCTTACGCCATCTCCGGCAAGAAGGCACAGGCCGATGCCCTCCTTGAAGGCATAGGCAAGGAGTTCCCGGAATACGAACCTTATAATTTAACTTTTGGAACATCTACCCGTGACAGGATGGTAGCCCTTGAAGCGCTTGTGCGCACTGAAAGGATTGCCGATGCCCTTGCGCTGGCTTCCGAAGAACTGCCCAGCTGGGAGCTCTCAACCCAGGAAAGCGCCTTCACCGCAGTTGCCTATAGAGCCTTATATGATAAGGTACCTGGTAGCGCTCCTACAGTGAAGGAAAATGAGAAGAAGGTGGAGAATACCTCCGAAGGAAGGCTCTACGGCACCCTTCTCACCGCTTCCCGTGACCCCAGATCAAAGGCTCTCTCAAGCGGTATCAAGCTTGAGGTGAAGTATGTGGGAGAAGACGGCAAGGCGCTCAATCCCCAGTCCATTGCACAGGGCACACGCTTCAAGGCAGTGGTTAAAGTTACAAACGCCTCCCCTGCCCGCGCGCTGGAGTCCCTGGCCCTGAGCCTTGCCATTCCTTCCGGATGGGAGATCATTAACGACCGCCTCACCGGAGCCGTCACTGAGGAAGACGGCTATGACCACCTTGATATCCGTGACACCAGGGCCGATTGGTTCTTCGGCCTTCCCGCCGGTAGGACCAAGTCATTCAGTATCGGCCTACGCGCAGCATATGAGGGCAGCTTTGTGATGCCCGCAACCGTTTGCCAGGCCATGTACGAGCCCGCCATCACCGCCAGCACCCCTGACGGCGTAGCAGTTGTTAATGCACACTGACAGTCTTAGTCATATTATTATGGTAAAACGTGACTAAGATTGTCAGAAGAAACAATCTTAGTCATGAAATGGGGCTAAAACATGACTAAGAGAAGGTGGTGGATAATTGGTATGGCAGCCGCGCTGTTTCTGGCGTGGCTGCTGTGCCTTCCACGCAACCTTTTCAAGGGAACGGTATACTCCACGGTTGTAGAGAGCGCGGAGGGAGAACTTCTTGGGGCCAGGATTGCCGATGACGGGCAGTGGAGGTTCCCACCTTCTACCGAAGTTCCGGAGCGATTTGCAACTGCCCTGGTGCAGTTTGAGGACAAGAGGTTCTGGTGGCATCCGGGAGTGGATTTCCTTGCCGTTGGACGCGCTTTTAAAGACAATATAAAGGAAGGGCACACCGTGAGCGGCGGATCCACCATCACAATGCAGGTGATACGTCTTTCACGTGGAAAAGAGCGCACAATATGGCAGAAAATCATTGAGGCCGTGCAGGCCACAAGGCTGGAACTGAGGTACTCAAAGAAAAAGATACTTGCCCTCTACGCATCACACGCCCCGTTTGGCGGAAACGTAGTTGGACTTGAAGCCGCCGCGTGGAGATACTTCGGGAGACCTGCCGATGAACTCTCATGGGCGGAATCTGCCACACTTGCCATACTCCCCAACTCACCGGCATCAATGCACCCTAGAAAGAACAGGGACGCTCTTAAAGAAAAAAGGGACAGACTGCTTGAACGCCTCTGCAAAAAAGGATACATAGACCGCGAAACACTTGAAGCATCACTTGAAGAGCCCCTACCTGAAGTACCACTTCAACTCCCCAGCTATGCCAGACACTATGTAGAGCACTGCACAAAGGGACAGAAAACAAGGACTGGAATAAAATTCACACTCCAGAAAGCAGTGGAAGAGGTATGCGACAGGCGCAGCGACGACCTATCAGAGGAAGGAATTGCCGATATGGCAGCCGTTGTAATAGACAACGGCACAGGAGATATAATTGTCTATGTAGGCAATACATCAAAGGACAGGAAGAGGCCTGGCGTAGATGTAGACGTTGCATCATCTCCAAGATCCACAGGCAGTATACTTAAACCAGTTTTATTTAAAGCAGCACTTGAGGAAGGGACAATTCTACCGGCCACTCTTCTTCCTGACATCCCTGTAAACTTAAGCGGATTTGCGCCTCAGAACTTTGATCATCAGTTCTACGGAGCTGTGCACGCTAATAACGCACTGGCCCGCTCGCTAAACATACCGGCAGTATTTTTACTACAGGAATACGGCGTTCCAAGGTTCTTAGAGCGTTTGCAAAATTGTAACATAAGCACTTTAGAAAATGATGCGTCGCACTATGGTCTCTCACTCATTCTGGGAGGCGGAGAGTGCCGGTTGGATGAGGTGACAAGGATGTACTCAAAAATGGCCGTGGAGGCCTCTGAAAGCCTTTCTGCGTGGTATACAATGGATGCTCTGAAAGAGGTGAACCGCCCCGACGAACTTGACTGGCGCCTCATAAGATCCGTAAGGAAAGCCGCCTGGAAAACCGGCACCAGTTATGGCTTCAGGGATGCCTGGGCCGTTGGAATGACACCGCATTATACCATAGGTGTATGGGCAGGAAACGCTGAGGGGCAGGGCGTAGCCGGCCTTACAGGGGCACGTGCCGCCGGCCCGGTAATGTTTGACATACTTAACCTCCTTCCAGCTGAATCAAGCTGGTTTGAGATGCCATCAAAAGACGGAGAATACGTGAAGATATGCAAGGACAGCGGCCACCTTGCCGGACCTGACTGTACAGATACAGAGGACATGCTGATTCCCAAAGCCGGCCTTGAAACGGAGCCGTGTCCGTACCATAAGACAGGGGAATTTGTGCTGCCACCGGCAATGGAGTGGTATTACAGGCCGCATCACCCGGAATACAAGGGCGCAACACATAATACAACAAGCGCTATAGCCTTCATATACCCATCAAACGGCAGTACAATCCAGCTTCCACGCCAACTCTCAGGAGAAATTGAAGGCGCGGTATTCAGAGCCGCACATCACAATCCAGAAACAAAAATATGGTGGCATCTGGACGGCAGCTACATAGGAGAAACGCAGCTTATCCATGAGATGAGACTCTCCCCTGAAAAGGGTAAACACGTGCTCACAATAGTGGATGAAAACGGAGAGACAGCCTCAATAAGATTCAATATCCTTTAGCTGGAAATTGCCAAAAGTGTTTCAAAATTAAAGCTTATAGATTTTGAAACATTATCGGGCTCTGACAGGCGTGTGGAGCAGATATGTGAGCGATAATTTTGCCTGTGTAGGCCTCAGAAATACATTTCTGGTATCTTCCTGTACTACCAGACGGTCCGGTGCTTCTGCATTATAGATGCGGTACTGAGAAAAGACAGGACCTACACCAAGTTCAGCAGTAAGTCTCCACCATGGACTGAGCGCCCAGGTGTATCCACCACCCAGCGACAGTTTTATTTCCTCTCCCTGCACACCGGTAGGATTCCAAAGGGCAAAGTCATAGTAACCAGCTCCTACTGAGGCACTTGCAAACCAGCCGCGCATTACGTTTTGGTCCCTGAGCTCCCAGGGCTTGAAATAATAGCGTGCTCCAAGATCAATATGCGCAAGTTGGAATGCAAATGATTTGCTGCGCTCCTTCCACCAGGGGAAAATATAGTCTGCAGTTATATCCCAGTGCTTACCAACAGGAATGTCCAGAGAAACATTAACTCCACTTACCGCATCAAAGAGAAGATTGGTTCCTACACCAAAGAGGACGGTTTGCGGTTTTGCTGTTTTAGAAATAATTTCTGATTCTTTGACGGGCTCTGTTACAGGCTCTTGCGTGACCGGTTTTACAGGCTCCTCAACGGGAGCTTCCGGCTCTTCAACCGGCTCCTCTTCTACAACAACGGGCTTTTCAGGCTCCACAGGCTCTTCTACAACCACAGGTTCTTCCGTCACAACGGGCTTTTCAGGCTCCTGTGGCTTCTCCTGTGGCAACTCTTCATCCTCAAGCGTAACAACCACGGAACAGAGCGACAACATCTGGTCTCCCTTGAGAAGCTGCCATGTCCTTCCGCCATCAAGCGAAAGAAGGGCATGCTTTTTCTGTGCCGACGACAGATTCTGGTTCCTGAGAATCTCAAGAACGGCTGCCTTGTCTTCACCGAAGTACGAATACTCTACTGTTGCGGCGAATTTTTCCCAGTCCACCCCGCCGGAGGAAACGGAGATCTTATCTGGAGGATATCCCAGATTGTTTACAATATAATCCTTCACATTCTGAGCCCTGGCAAGTGAGAGTTTCTCATTTGCCGATGCACTACCATCCGGTGAAGAGTATCCTACAACTTTGATTTCTCCGGTGTACCCGCCGGCAATCTTTTTCTTAACTGCATCCAGCGTTGCACTATTGCCTTCGGAAAGATCCAACTGACGGTAACCTCTCCGGAACAGGATCTGATCCCTCTCCTGCTCCTGGGCCGCCAGTATCACCCGGACCTCGGTTTTCCTGAGAGCCGGGAAAGCATTTTTCATAAGATCGTCCCAGGCTTCTCCAACCCAAAGGTCCTGAAGCTGGGCTTTCCTGTTCTTCCCCGCCATCTCTATGATCTTAAGGGCCTCATCTTTCCAGGGTTTGTCTGAGCGCCTGAGATATGCTGCCACTCCTTTCCAGTCTTCGTCAACTGTCTTGACCACAAACAGTGAATCCGAAACACCGTAACGCTGCTTCAGGAACTCAACAGCGTAGAAAGCCCTCTGACCAGCCAGGCGCTTGTTCACAGAATAAGGACCTTCAGGTGAAGATGAGGAAGTAACCTCAATCCTTGAAACAGATGCACCGGAACCAAGGACGTTATCCAGAGTGCTCACGGCCTTACCGTTGCTGCGGTAATCCTGGTTTACTTCCGTCTTGCCAACAGGATAGGCAATTTTGGCCGATACACCGTGCTCCTTAGGAGCAGCGTATGCGCCAATACACCCAAGCAGGGCCAGGACCGATATGAATCCCCTTACTTTCATAGGTCCAGAGTGCCACTGACGGGAGACTTTCCTGCAACATATTCCGACGGCGACAGCTTGTAGTAGTCCTTGAACGCCGTGGAGAAATAGGAGGCCGATGCAAAGCCGCACTCGCGGGCTACATCGGCAATGGTGAGTTTACCCTCCAGAAGAAGCCTGGAGGCATGGTTCATTCTGATGAACTTGAATACGGCCGACGGAGAATACCCCGTCTGGGCCTTTAATTTACGGTTTACGTGGATACGTGAGATCTCAAGGTCTGCGGCCACCTGCTCCACGCCATAGGCTGGGTTGGAAAGATTGGCTATGACAAGGTCCCACACCTTCTGGCCAAATTCAGAAGCCTTAAGGGCCTCCTCAATACCAAGGGGGGCCGATTCTTCCTTAGCCGCAGGGACCTCCTCTTCCTGAACGGGAGCGGCCTGAACAACAGGCGTTTCTTCCTTCTGAATAACGGGCTCCACCTTCTGGACTTCTTTCTCCTCCTTGGACTTTCTTCTGAAAAGAAGGAAGCCAATCAGAAGGCCAAGGAAAAGACCAAGGGCTATCCAGAGGATTGTAGAAAGCGCCGAGCCTTTCTTCTCTTCCGAAGAAGCATCGGATTCCTGAGTAGGTTCCGTTTCATATTCAAACTCCGGTAAAGAAGGAGCGGAAACGCTGAATGGAAGGGTTCTCACAAGTTCCGGGGCATCTCCAGAAAGAGAATACAGCAGGCTGTCCTTTATTATATAAGGTATACCGGCCGATTCTGAAAGCGCTCCAACTCCGGATTCAAAAGATGGAACAGCAGAAAAGCCTTCTACGGAAGTGTAGCGGGTGAGCGCACCGGATGCATCCAGGATATAAAGCGTACCTGAAGCGTCAAAGACCAGGGACTGAGCCGTCACATCATACTTGAGCACGCGCCCGTTTCTTCCGAACCTTAGAAGGCCATCTGACTCCGTTGCCATCCAGAGGGAACCGTCCGTAGGGCTTACTACCGTTACGGGAGAAGTTTCGCAAGCGAAGCAATTATCCTGCACCTGAAGGGCCAGAATAAGGACAAACGGTATGAGCAGTTTCCAATTCAAAAAAAGTACGCCTTATACAAGACGTACAAATTTAATTTAATTTTTGGAACATTACAAGTATTAAAAACCAAAAATTATGGCGTTGCCGGTATTATTGCCACTGCATCTCCAAAATATTTGATTTTTAAGAACAGGCCAAGATTCTCTGGCTGGTTTGCAGGAGCCCTCAGGGCACGGACATCGTCAAAGTAGATAGTATAGATCTTATTCCTTGTATCTTCAACTGAATCTCCACCCTCTGTGGTTGTAGGTTTTGAGATAAGGGTATCTATGAACCAGAAATTCCAGGGCTCTCCGGAAGGATGATAGTTCCACTGCAGACGATTAGCATCATCAGTAAGGAAGGACATACCGGAGAGCGTTTCTCCATCCAGGACAGACCCATTCTCCGTTCCGCCCATAGCAACGGCAATATTAGTCTCCTCTTCCTCCAAGGTAGAACTGCCCGTAGAACGGCGTTCAGCCTTGAATGGATTAAGGGTCACGGAAGCCATACGGATCTTGATTGGATAAAGGCCCAGAGGATAATCTCCGGGAATCCTTATATCCATCTTGTAGGTAGGACAACTGGTTCCATTGACCGTACGGTTGCCTCCTGTAGCCACAAGAGACAACTGAGAGACGCCCTGCGGCAGGAAATTGAACTTGTCTATGGTGTAGACATTTATGAAACGGGACATACCCGTAAGTTTGTCCTTAAGTTCAATCTGGCCACTTTGAAGAGCGCTATTGATGGATGTTCCAAGAGTAAAGGTAATAGAACCCTTGAAAGTGGTACCATCGTTACTCACCTGAGCCACCGTTATATTCTGCTGAGCAAATGAAGAGCGCACTTCATCAGTCCACGCCGCCTTGAAATCGGACGCAGTAACAGAAGAAGTATTTTCCCCACCGGCTATGGCCTGATAAGTGAAATAGATGGTCTTTTGAGTATTTACTTCTGCCGGATTCTGGTAAATCAAAGATGTTTCCCCCTCCACGGTAAGTTGGAACCTGCCGTCATTTACCGCCGGCACCTCCTCGCTGATGGTAACGGTCTGGTTGTTGGCGTAGTTCACGGAATTCACTGCATCCTCAAACGAGGCGTAACCAAGGCCCTCCCAGGGAATGCCGAAGATATCCAGGACGTAATTGTGGTTACGGTATATCTTGCAGGGCTCCTGGCTCTCGTTGAGCATCATCAGGGTATGGTATTTTGTCTTGGGCTGTGCCTGTCCATCCACCTGATAAACCACCTTCAGGATAATCTTTGGAGGATTAGCAATCAGATTCTCATCCTCAAAGAGGTATAGGGGATTATCTATAGAATTGGAGCCATCATAAATCTGCATCATATCCCCTTCCGTAGCCGTATAACGTGTGGCATCGGCCTTGTCATACTGCGTGAGGCGGTCTTCCTTAAGAGCCGGTGTACTGGCAATATCAAAGTAACCGGCAAAGTGATCGTCTGCGTTTTCGTCGTGATACGGCGCAAGGTAGCCCTTGGAGAGGCCGTTGGAAAGAATCCAATGGATGGACGTTATGGTATAATCAGTAGGGTTCTTGGTAATTGGATACTGCTGACCGTCTATGGTAATCTTTCCGCCCGAAATAGTGTAGGAAGTTCCATTAACCGTCACTGTCTTTCCATCCTCAACGTTCTCGGCGGAACGCTTGAAATCAAACATATAACCAAAGTCCACCCTTGCGCGGTCGCGTACCATATGGACATTATGACCGGGCTGCTTGGAATAGGTCACTGTGCCGGTGACCGGATCTGTTGTAGCCAGCGCAAGCCAGGCCTTCATATCCTCGGAACTGGGCTCTCCGTGGAATCCCCAGTAGCAGATATCGCGGTTCTCGGCAGCGCTAACGGTCATTTTGGCCGATTTAACAAGGGTATTCTCATTGCCGCCGATCTGGTCGTTGCCGGGAATGTTGGAAGGGGCGTAGCCATCGGCCACACCTATTCCCACGTTTCCCACAAAGTGGATACGGGCGGTACGAGAAGGCACCGTGCCCTCAAAGAGTTCTCGGCCCTGGCAGTTGATGCCGTCGTGAACAAATGGTTGCTCTGCCCCTATAAGGGAAGCCTTGCGCCAGCCAAGGTAGATTCCTTCCTTGGTGAAGCACACAAGGTGGAGGGTCTTGATAAAGTCGGAGGGATCTTCATTACCACCCACCACGCTGGCCTTGGTGGAGAATGTAATTGTCTCTCCGGGAAGGTCAAAGCCCAGCCGCACAGGCATTTCCGGCTCATCAAGGCCAAGTTCCTTTACAAGGCTTGCCGATACTCCCTCGTAACCCGGAATAACGACTTCCTCCCTGGCGCAGGAGAATAGTCCGCACCAAAGTATTGCTGCTGCAAATATGTATGAAAGCCGTTTCATCAGTTGGTTGTTCTGTTAAGTGCATTTACCTCTTCAAGGGTAAGGTCACGGACGCAGCGCACGTAAGCATTGTTTGCCGATCCCTGATCACCTGTAGAAACATAGGCAGCTGTTCCGTCAAGGGCCCAGTAATACTTACCGCCAAGGACCTCAACCATTGTAACATTTGAGGTATTAGTTCCATTCTGGTAGTCTATTATAACCTCAACTTCCTGTTTTGTGGGAAGCCTCCAGCCCACAAAACGCTTGCCCGTGCCTGCCTCTACCTCCATATAAGTTCCGCAGTGCGTTGATGCGGTGGTAGGAGATTCTGTCGGGGTTACAGCGCCCAACTGAGAAGCAATCATAAATGCAGGGGAAACCACCCTGTCCTGAGACTGGTAATTGCCATCCAGAACAGGTTTTCCAAGTACGTACTTATCACTGGTAGATGTAATCTGAAGTACGTACATATGGTTGTTGGTCAGATTGGTGTATGACGATCCACGACTGTCGTGGTCTGATATGCCATAACACATTCCGTTATAGTAAACCTTGGCCGTATAGATACCTTCTTGTGTTGTACCATCCTTTCCGCCCCATTCTACCCAACTTCCGGTAGAAGGGATTGTAACCAAATGGCCGTAAACGGTGCCCGTCAAAGTAAATGTATCGGCAACGTGATAAGTATAAGTATAGTTACCACCCCATCCGCCGCCGGAACGAGTTACCCAATAATACTTGCCATCGTATTCCCTGGCTCTTTCCAAAGATGTAGCTCCAGAATTATAGATAGTACCATTATTGGTGGAACCGAATATGCTGTTTTTCTGTTGGTCAGTGAGAGTAATTGTACTTCCATTATCGGTCTTTGTCCCCGAATATGCGATATATGCACTATATGAAACAGACGGATTCGAGTAAGTTTCATAACTTCCCCATCCTTGAGCAACGGAAAGAGAGTTTGTATATTCCATTCGAGGGGCCACCGGCTGTCCATCCCACCTGGACGACCAGGCACCGGTGTAGGACTGGATATTGTCCAGCGGGAAGTGACGTATGGTTATGGTTACAGGATCTACGCCGGTGGCGTTCTTAAGGTATACCTTGAACTGAAAATCCTTGATGGCACGGCTTGCAAGAGCCTCAGATTCCACCTTGATGATTCCGTTAGGGCTTAGGGTGATTGTTATGGTTTCCCCCTTGGCGGTACTGCCATTTGGAGCCGTAGAGGTTATCACAATATCCCTCTTGCCGTCCGTATTGGCATCTGTTGCTGTAACAAGTGTACCGGAATCATTCCTTACCTGCTTGGTAACAGTTCCTTTGATATCCACAGTATTGCCAAGATAGTTCACATAGGACACTGACAAGGATGAAGGATCGATGTCCACTATTCGGCCGTCGGCAGTGGAAACAGATGCATACCAAAGCATATCCACGCTTTGGGTATTGTCTCCTTTAAGGATATACTCAGTAGGAAGGATGGTAAGGTACTTGGTGTCTGAAATCTTAACCGTTGTGGCCTCCTGGGTCATATTGGTCTCTGTCCAGGGAATCACGTGATACTCAATCCTGAGTTCCTCGTCCTTAGCCTCGAAGGATTCATTGGATGCGCCAAGAGACGCAATTTCCACGTCCACAATGTACACGTGGTTACGGTCGATGGAAGTAACCGTATGCTCGTCGCATATGGGAATGCGGTAGTAGCTTCTGAGCTGGTCTCCGTCGGAATTCCTGGTGTAGAATACGGAGAGCAGGATATAAGGAATACGTGAACTGTCCGAACTCCAGTCTACGGGATAGGTATATGTAACAAGCGCAAACGAGTTATTGGTATTGTCAGGATCATTACTCTCCTGGAAAGGCGTAAAGTTGCTGTCAATAGTGGTGAGAGCGCCTGTAGCAGGAAGATCATTCTCCGTGGAATAGATGTCCGTTCCGTTGAGATTGAAGTTTACCGGTTT
Source organism: uncultured Bacteroidales bacterium (assembly GCA_900321715.1). GTDB lineage: Bacteria > Bacteroidota > Bacteroidia > Bacteroidales > UBA932 > Cryptobacteroides. Next base: position 31,500 of record ONXC01000008.1, read on the forward strand.
CCATCTGGGTACGCCCGCAGCGCGGTCTACCAAGGCCATATACTCCCCTACATTTCCCATGACTACACGGCCCTGGGCGTCTGTCTGGGGCGGCAGAGCAGGATCCTCCGGAATCATGGGGATGGTCTTTTCATCGCTGAATTTCACCGTCATGATCACCTTGGCGGCAGCGCGCTTAAGATCCACGTCAAACACCTGCTCGGAAGTTGACGGATCAATTTCCCAACCCTCAATCTTACCATCCATCATGAAGTTCTTTTTCTCTGAATACATACAGTTGGAGTAGTAAACGGGGTCCGTAGTGGGCGGGGTATAGGTTAGATAATACCTGTAAATATCCGTGCTGTTTGTGGTAAGGCCTTTCAGGGCGGTAAGGTTTGCCGGGGCCGATGCCGCTTCTGTATGAGGGTTATTCGCCGTCACATAGATGTCATATGGCACGCCAGGCTCATAACCTTGCTCGGCCCAGTTGGAAGCCAGGGCCTGCTTGGCCTGGTCCAGAAGGCTCTCGGAGTCATACTTGGTATCGTCAACTATCACCCCCGGGTCTCCGGCCTTGAGGTGATACTCCTTGAACCAGGCCGATGACGCGGCGTCTGCCTGCCTTTTCACAAAGATATCCAGGGAGCCGAAGAAGTTCTCACGGAGCTCGTCACGCGCATCCACAAGGTCGTCCTTTTTTATGCCGGCGTCTGTATCATCCACCTTTGTAACGGCGTCACGATGGAGCACCGGCTTTACGGAAAGGACCGGATTCAGTCCGGGATCCACGGGCGCAGCCTCCCTCACACATCCTGAAACCAGGACGAGGGCAAAAAGAAGACAATATGCAAGGACTCTTCTCATTTAAATCATTCTTCCTCCAGCCAGTATTGGGTGGTCTGGGTACTGCCAGACGTATTCTTGTGGTTATCTATGTTGGCAGTGTATTCCGCACGTCCCGGGTTGTAGATGAGGATGGAAGTATGATCCTCATCACCGGGCAGGTTATGGTTGAACGGGATGTTCTGGGGAGGCATACCGTCTCCGGAATGCATCTCTGTGAGGAACACTTTCACATAAGGATCCTGCATCACGTTGTCGCTTACGGGAACAACGTAGAAGTTTGTTGTGGTGGGATCAGAAGATGCCGGAATAACCATGCTCTGGTCATGCTTAGTGTAAGCATACACCGGATTCCCTTCACCGTCAGTGGACGATGTCATCTGCACCAGGACAAAATGGTCGTTGTTAAGTTGGAGATGAAGGTCGTTGGAATTTGTGGTGGTAAGCGTAAACATAGGAGAATGCGTAAGTTGGAGATGAAGGTCGTTGGAATTTGTGGTGGTAAGCGTAAACATAGGAGAATGCGTTGGCTTACCCACGGAGCCGCCCTCATAGCCGTAAGCAACCACAAGCCAGGTGTCATCCCAGGTCCAGGCCTCCTTGTCAATATCATAGCGCAGCCAGGGCTTCTCATATCCAAGTTCCGTACTGCCCTCCGTCCTGAATGTAAAGCGGTCGTTGCCCGCAATCCAGGGAAGGACGGTGGGCTGAACCACCAACCGGCCGCCAATGAAATAGGCGTAAATGGTCCAACTGTGGTTGCGGGTAAAGTCCCCGGCCGCTTCCATGGTGAAGTTGGCAGTTTTGCTGCGCATTGAACCGCCGGTACCAGCGGTGTAACTGATTGTTCCGGTAAGTTTCTGGTCGCTTTCCCTCAGGTAACAGAGCCCCCACTGGGTGAGGATGCCGGAACTTACGCCGCTGCGGATTTTGTCGTCGTACTGCTGGGCTGTCATTCCGGGCTGGAAGAGATAGTCTCCGGGGGCGGGATTACCAGCAATAGAAGCAGGAAGGGCGCCATCGGCCGGATAAGTCTTGGAAAGGGCGTCATACCCGGAACTGTCATAGGTATTTGCAGTGAAGAGTTTCTCCGTGTGGCCGATATTTCCGCTGAGGGAAATGCCGGTGATATGGAATTCGTCCACCGGAACACCGTTTTCCGTCATCTGGCAGAATACGAATCTCAGTTTTGAAACCACCCTTGTAACCGTGACGGTGGAGATGCTCAGGACAGGGAAGTCTCCCGTCACCTCCTGATTCATTGCAACACCTGCCATAGGAAGGCCCGCCGCCGGGACTGCCGATGTAAGGGTGTTCACACCATAAAGGTCTCCGCCAAAGACATAATTCTGCAAGTCGGAGGGATTCAGTTTTGTCCAGTCTCCTCCAGTATAGCCAAACTTGTCTATGGTAAACCCGGCGCTCTCTCCATTCACCAGGGCATACACGTCTACCCGGGGCTTGGTGTCTACAAACGTCTGGTCTACAGGGATTGTGAAACGGGTTTCATGACCGGCATTAAGGCCTGTTGCCGCAAGGGCGTCCCCGTCAAGCATCCTGTATCCAACAAGGGATGTGGCATCGGAGCCTCCATTCTTATATACCCATATCTGAAGCGTGGAAACAACTCTCTCATCATTCACCGCGGCCTCGTCTCCGGTCTCTGCCTTGGTAATGATGGATTCCGGGATAAAAACACGCACCGTAAGATTCCCGTTCTCCGGATAGAGGAGAGGGTCACGGAGACATCCTGCAACTGCCAGAAGGGCGGCTGCAAGAATCATCCATATGCCGATGCGCGTTCTCATAGTTCTCTAATACATAGGAATCTCTGCAGGTGTTACCTGTATCCATTCCACCTTTGCCGTAACACCTATCTCCAACTGGGGATCCCTCAGTTCAGGGATGGTGTTATATGCCTTTGCAAGGCTGTTTATGCTGAAAGTGACTTTTGTTGTATGGTCACTGACAAATACTGCGTCAAGGGTCTTTCCGGCCGGAGCGGATGCCTGGGAATACTCCAGGATAGCAAGAAGATAGAAGCGTGTGCCTGCTGCAATTTTATTGGCGTTTGCGCCGTAAAAATCTGCCCCGCTGTTGTTCTGGAACTCCAGGGCCACGTGTACATCCTGGGCGTCTTCCGTGGGGACCACAAGGGTGTGGATGGGCTTGAAGGTAAGGCCTGCCGATGCACCTGCAATATATGCCTTTGGATTGCCGCCGTCGTAGACCTCGTTGTCATAGACATAACTGCTGAGGCCCTCCAGAAGGGGCGTAAAGTCAAACGCCTGGTTCTTCTGCTCGCCGATGATGATGCCGGTGAGCGGATAATTGCTGTTACGGACATCTACTGTGTTTCCCTTGCTATCCAGTAAAAGCTGGGTGTGGCCGGGGGACTCCGCCTTGTTAAGATTCACCTCCAGCATTGCCACACCGTACTGGAGAGGGTCTTTTATGGCGGCCGATTCGGAGCCCTGGACAACTGCGCTGGAGAAAGTATACCGGTTGAAAATGTCGGTCCAACTTACGTTTGCGCTCTTGTATTCTTCTGTGACAGAGGAGTCGTCCGACGTTTTAATGGTGCTGTTTGTGGTATACCAGAGGCTGGGGGGATAGCAATATGAGTCTATTGGAGCCAGGGCGCTTCCGGTAGCGGGCGTTTGCTGGACAAACTGAGTGCCGTTCCACTGAAGGGCAACGCAGCCCGCCGGGACGCCATAACTGTCCGGGAAATTGGCATAGTCCCCTTTCAGGCTCACTGTAACGTTTGCGCCGGAGCCTGAAAGTGTTACATAAGTTGAATTGTCTATCAGCGTACGGATTTGGCGGGCAAGTTGGTAAACATAATAGTAACGGACCCGATAAGTATTACTATTCGTATTTGCCCTAGTATAATAAGTCAGGCGATAACTATCACCTCCGACAGTGGTATTGTTTGCCATTTCATACAGTCGATTGTACAAGGTGGTAAGCATCTGGTTGATGCCGGGACTGCCTGCCGAAAAACCTACTTCATCTGCCGTAAAATAAGTGAACGCATTTTTAAGATCGGCATAGTTGCTATAATCCGTGGGAGTGGACCAGCGATAGGTCCACGTGCTCTGATTGGCGGAATTGGCATTATAACCAGTCTGTGACACCGTTGCCCCGGCAATGCTGTTAAGATACGTCAGGAGCCCGTCCACCGTGCTCTGAAGAGAAGCTTTATTGGCGCTTGTAATGAACGGCTCCAGAGTAAAAGTGATGGCCGATGGAGTCTCTGCTGTATATTGATTATGCGCACGGAGAACTCCGTTTCGGCGCTTGAAGGCCACGGAATCCGGATCCACGCTCACATTGGCATCTATTGCCTGGCCATACACCAGCATTGAAGCCGTGCCGCGGCGCATATAAACATTCTTGTAAAGATGCGAGTTATTTGAGCGCACAAGGCCTTCAAATGCGCCATCCTGCGCGTTATCACCGAAGGTACTGGGAATCCCCAGTTGCGGCAGAAGGAGATTGGGGCCGATTCTTTCATCGGACCCGTTTACAGGGCGCGCTGCCCTGAAAGGAATGGCGTAAATTTCTTTAATTCCACGGAAAGACGCTTCCGTTGCATCGGCCTGTGTGATGGCCGGCGTCATCTTGGTCTGAGGCTTTACAGTCCCTACGGAAAGGGCAAGAGGAAGGCATAAATCCTCCCCTTCAGAGACAAAGGATTCCGGTGACTGTCCATAATTTCCCTCAAGGGCAGTACAACCGGAAAGGCACACGGCAACGGCGAGCCATATTAAAGGAAATTTCCTCATCTACAGCGCTATTTCGTGTTCCTGACCGGCCTCCCAGTCAAGCGCTACGCTCACTGCAATATCAGGGTCTTCCGGCTGGATGGACCCGTTGAAAAGGGCCTTGACTTTGAAAATTTTGAACTGTCCCGCCCTCAGAGGCTTGGTAACACCAAGTTTGGTTTCCGTTACCGATCCGTTGGGGAGAGTTGCATAAGCGCGGATTTGCCAGATAGAATTGGCGGCACTCTCTGAGAGGAAGGGATCCGTGGTTTCGAAGATACTCTTTGTGGGGCGGGTATCCCTTGAAGGATAGTTGACGGAGGCGAAGCACATGCCGCCGGGAGTTGAAAGATCCAACTTATCCGACACCACAACAGGAGTATACTGGAATGTGTAGGTGCTGTCACAGATGTTGTAATCAGTGGCAAAACCGGTAAGGTGCACCTTGAGATCCTTGATATGGCTGCCAAGGGTATCAACCACAAGCGCCGTAGCGCAGTTGGCCATATAAAGGTGCACGTTAAATGTCTGGTCCAGGTCTTCCAGCACATCCATGGGAAGACGGGCCGTAAAGAGGCCGGTATTGTGAGTAGAGATAGTATCGGCCACAGCCTGGTGGAGATGTCCTGTATGGCAGTAGTTATCGTCCTCCAGGGTTATCAGATTGTTGTCCACTACGTTTGCAACAGCCGTGTGCATATAGCGGTGCACAGGGATGTAAAGGGTGTAACTGCTCTGATTGGCGTCCATAATGTGGGCCTCGTGGTGCAGGCGCACGGAGTCTTCTACTACGTCATAGAAGGACAGATCCACATCGTGGGCGAAGTCTGTGAATATATTCTTAAGATAGTTTCTGAGCGCGGCGGCGGCGGCAAGTTCCACATCTGTGGAGATGTCGGTTTCCAACTGAGTATTTATTTCGGTACTCATATTGGTAACAAGCCGGAGCTCATAATTGAGGAGATGATCCTTCTCGCAATCCTCAAGATTTTCGTCCAACAGGCTGCAGCCCTGGGGAATTACCAGGGCCACAGCCATGATGGCGAAAATAAACGTATGACGGAAGGATGTCACGGTAATCTATCTACTAGAAATCACCAAGGACTACATCTCCGAAGTTAAGACCGGTTTCCCAGTTGATATCCACGGAAAGACCCAGGGAAATCTCAGAGGAACGAAGGTCAGGAACAGTGACGTATGCCTTCTGGAGGGAAGTTTCACCGATGGTGAAGTTTGCAACGGTCATAAAGTCCTGCATGAAGACGCGGATAGCCTCCTTGGTGGTGCCGGTGGCGTCATCATTGTAAGGAGGAAGGTTGTAGTTGGTGGCGTTACGCGTAGGGAAAGACTTACCGGCAGGATCCAGTTTACCTATGAGGTAGAAGGTGCCGCCTTTACGTACCCTGTTGGCGTTACCCCAGAAGTCCTTGGTGTTATTCACAAGTTCAAGGGCTACGTAAACGGGAGTCTGGGCATCGTTTGCAAGGGCTGAATTCCAGTTATCCCACAGAAGGGTATAGTTGGGATCTGAAGGGGTGCCGACGGATCCGGGAATTGTGGTGTTGGGGATGTCGTTGTCATAAACGATGTGGTCGAAGGTGCTGCCCTTGTTCACATAGTTCCAGCCAACGGTCTGGGTTGCGCCACCCACAAGGATGCCGGTAAGACGGAAAGCGTCTGCAGCAATGTCAATGGTGGCATCGGGCTCATCTGCGCCGGAACGGGCCTGCTGGATAGCGTGATTGTTATCCTTGAGGGTTGCAGCGCCGTACTTGACGGTGCTCTTGAGAAGGGCGGTACCGTAGTTGATATCTTTCTGCATCGCAACGCTGCGGGTGGTGGAGGAAACCTTACCGTCCTTGGTCCAGCCGGCGGTACCGGCGAGTTCGCCGGTTCCCCAGGTGGCGTCTGCATCCCAGTTGGCTACAGTGTTGGGATAGTGGGCTGTTTCGTGAGCGTCATCGGTAACACGTACGGGGCTGTTGCCATAGTACAAAAGTTCTGCAGGGAACAGGTACTTGTTGATATCCTGAGAGCCGCCGCCCATTCCGTATGCGGGAATTGAGGTGAGGTAAGACCAGGATTTTGTTGCGGGGTTATAAGTAATGATAGCGGAACCCTTGGGCATATCAATGTTGCCGGGGAAAGTTTCCAGGGTTTGGATGTGGGAGTACTGGGTTACTTCCTTTCCAAGGACATAGGTGGCAACCTGAGATTTGATACTGGCCACATCACGATATGCAAGCGGGGCTGATGATCCGGTGAAGCAGGTTTGGATAATAGCGCAGATTCTCTGGGCAAGAAGTGCTGCAGCCTCACCATCCGGGAATGACGGAGCGGTGGTAGACACACGCTGGGCCACGGTGTAAATATCGGAGACTACGGACTGCATGGCATCACCGGAACCGGCACGGAGTTCACCGTTGCCGGCCATACTGCGAATGGTTGTAAGTTCTGTATGGGCCTGGCCAAGGATTTCCTGGTTAGGGGTGAGAGTTACGTCGTTGCTGGGATCAGCGTCGTTGTTAAGGATGTATTGTGCACCAAGTTCAGCCCAGGACATTTCACCTACGTATAATCTCTGAGAGAGGTGAGGGGCGGCTGTACCGGGAAAGTCTCCGTTTGCACCGCCTCCGGGAAGTGCGGCTTTCTCGGGATCACTCATACTGCTGAGGTCAAGGATATCCTGCGCAGGGTCATTGATGGGCCAATAGAAAGCGTAACGGAGGTCACGGGATAACTTTGAGCCTTCAGAACCGGCGGTATACTGCTTGAGTGCAGCATTGGAGAGCATAGTCATACAGGTGGCAAAGAGATCTGCGCTCTCATTGAAGATGACCTGATTTTCATCGGTCATACGTTTTGCGATAGTGAAGGCAGTGTTGGTGGCATTGTCCTGCACATCCATTGTAACGCTACCGGCCGCTTTACTTGCAAGGGCGCCCTTGGGAGCCTTGCCGTAGAACATAAGGGCGTTGGTGCCAACAGGAAGGGCAAGTTCCATAACACGGCGTGACTGGCTTTCGGAAATTTCGTCGAAGGCAAGAAGGTTGCCAAGACTATAGGCACGCTTTGCCGTGGCCTTTGCAGCAGTGCTCATATCAAAGATATGGGAACCACCGTTGTTGGCGCCAAGGTTGTAATCAAGTTCGTAGGCAAGGAGGGAAACATCCTCCATACCGCGGAACTTCTCAGTAGTGGTGGCCTGGGTATTGGCCGCCGTCTGCTTTGTGGTGGGTGAGTTTGCAGTAGCAATGTTCAGGACAAACTGTGTCTTGACGGTGTTGCTCTGCTCGTCATAGTTGGGATTCACTGCGGCAGAAGGGGCCTCCTTCTTGGAGCAGGATGCCAAAGCAAGGAGCGCAACCGCTCCGGCGAGGGCAATTTTGAGAATTTTCGTCATACGCTTAATGTATAAAATTGTTGTTATTTCCTGTTCTTCTTATTTTTCTTTGCCGCCTTGGCATCATTTTCCATCTCCTGCCTCAGAGCCTCCTGGGAGCGTTTCTGCTCCATGTACTCATTGTATTTACGGAGGAATTCCTGCGCGGCATCAATGTTCCCGCGGGCGCAGTCACTGCCCATTTTATCCGCTTCATGAAGAATCTCAAGGGCCTGACCTGCCTGGAGGGTATCTATCTGTTCAAGTTCCACGGCTGCGCCAAAGAGGGCTATGCCGTAAGCGTTTGCAGCCTCTGCGTCCTTTTTCACGCGGTCCATATATTCCGCATTGCTCTCGTAGGCCTTGACTGCATCTGAATACCTGTGGTCCTGAATAAGGGCATTGATAGCGGTAAGTTCCTGTGCCACAAGATCAGGCTTGGTCTTGAAGTAAATGTGCACGTAACCGGAGTTTCGCTGGTCCTTGAGGATATCCTCCTTGAGGGCCCTGTAAAGCTTCCTGTTGGCCTTCATCTTCTTCTCACGGGCCTCCGGATCCGGCTCATTGTCTATGAGGTCAAGCAGCCACGAAGCACCATCCCCGGTGATTCCTGAACCGCCGTCCGGGACAAGGGCCGATATCTGGTTACGGAACCAGGGCCAGGCTTCTCCCCTGCCCTGAGCCTCTACCTGGCTTTCTTCTATGCCAAGTTCGTCCACAATGTACTGCTTGAGGGCCGCGGCACGGCCTTCTCCCAGCCACTTGTTGTGTTTCCAGTTACCTTCAACGGATGCCAGACCAACAATCTGGATGAGGGCCAGTGAGTCACGGTCATCGGCAATAATCCTGCGGCTTACGTCAAGGATTTCATCAAGCACCGGGCTGTTGTCGGCAAAATCCTTAAAGAGGGTTATGCTGTCCAGCGGGAAATGGACGTAGCGGATGCTGTCAGATCCCGCGGGAGCGTTTATGATCTCATCAATTGTGCGGTAATTCTCAATGGGCGTTACCCAGTGGTCTTTCCCTGCAATGTCACGGGCCGATGTACGCTCAGGCGCAATTTCCTTGACCTGGGCCACCATGAGGAGCGGACGGATGATCTGGACGGTGTCTATGCCGGAAACCAGTTCCACCCATTCATGCCGGGGAAGCACGTTGTAAGCGATGTTGAGGCCAAGTTTAGGGATGAGGGCAAGCTTACTTTCCTCTCCAAGGCGGGTACCGCAGTGGGCGCATTCAAACTTGTCATATGCGGCAAGGCCTGCACCTACGCCTGCCTCCGCCTCAATGCGCCAATGGTCTCCCAGCCACCATGAATAGCCCACGAATATGCCTGCACCAAAGAAATCTCCCTGCACCCTGTGATCCACAACATCCGGATACAGGCCGAAGGGGAACCTCACATTACCAACGTTGTAGTGCGTGTAGATGAAATCTGCACCCGCAAAGAGGCCGTCATACACCTGATCAAAGTAATAGCGGAATTCCGGGGCAATTACAAGATGCTTCCAGTGCTTTGTGTTCTGGACGTATTCCGTATCCCAGAAAAGGAAGCGCGGCCATGGCTTGAAACCAACGTTGGCGCCAAGGCTCATATGCTTTGCAAGGGGATATTCAAGGCCGATATTGGGAGCGCCTGCTGCGTCCCAGATGAGATTGTTCCTGATAGTGAGATCCTGCGCGGCAGCAACCCCGCAACTGAGCGCAATTGCCGCTGCAAGAATAGTACTCCTGAATATGGTGGAAACTGTTCTCATAATACCTTACGGCACAAAAATAGGGATAATCTTTCTTAAAGCAATAATCCCCACCCCGCGGATTGAGGGTTTTGCATAAAATGAAACAGTTTTTGCAAATTTTGAAAGTGGGACGCCCGCTTATTGGGCTATAACGCTACGCATCCAGGCCGTTACGGTTTTCCCTGTATGCTGCTTAAATACGGCACTGAAGGTGCTGTAGCTGCGATATCCGCTCTCGAAAGCCAATTGCTGGGCGGTATAGGAGCACCCATTTTCCACCGCATTATGATACAAATTTGCAAAATGACGTATGCGGAGGTTATTGATGTAAGTGTTGTATGTGAGACCCTGCTGTGCAAAGTACTGGCTCAGGTAGTAACGGTTTGTCCCGATTACCTGGGCAAGCTGCGCTAGGGAAAGGTCGTGCTTAAGGTATAACTGCTCTTCCTCGCAATGCTTTTTCAGTAGAGGGCCGATGTTTGCAGGTATGGTCTGAGGGGTTTGAACGGCTTTCTCCGGAGATGTTGTTTCGGAGAGTGCCTGGAGCGTTTCCACGCGCCAGACAAGCAGCAGCACCAGAATTACCGTATATATCTGGAAGAAATAGGCCACGGCACGGCTCTTTCCGGTAGTAATGCAATAAACCACAAAGAAAAGCAGGAACAGAGCAAGTATGAGGGTGCTCTGCCAGACCTCCTTGCGCTCAAGGTCTGCGTAGTTATCTCTGAGCCAGTATCCGTAGTGGCGGACAGCAATAAAAATGAACACTATCAGCAGAGCATACATGAGTACGACACTGGCGCTAAGCGGAACATACAAAGCGGTTCCTCCCCGGAAAATACTTATCAGAAGAAGCACGGCGGTAGGAACCATCATTAACATAACTGGCCATATTGGCCTGCGCCTGTCCTGAAGCATAGACATCAGAATGCCAACTATAGAGGGAAAAAGAAGCAGCAGATCCAGCCCGCAGACAACAAGGTAATGGGTCATCGAGGGGTAGAACCAGTACGTATAAACCAGCCAATACACATGGCTGATTGCACAAGATATCAGGAAAACTGCGGCCCAGCGGCGAAGGCGCACAGGAGAGGTTACATCGGGCGCATAGGCATTGCCACTCCTCAGCAGCAGATACAGCGCCGCAATTATGTCAAGCATTATTACGCCGCCATAAAAGATAAGAAATAATACGTCTTGAAGGATTTCCTGAAATTCCATTAAGTACCTGCTTTTTCTGTAACGTGTTTTATATTTTGAAACATCCTGGGGCTTACTCCGTGTAATCTACAACCGTCCAGTTGGAGGGGATACCGCTGGCATTCCGAGGATAATTCACCCCCGGCGCTCTGTAGAACGTTCCACTGTTACTTATGTTTGACATCCAGGTGTTCAGACAATCCTTTGCAGAGATGTCCGTGGCCAAGCAGATAATGCTTGTAATCTTGGAATCAGAAAACATCTGCCTGTAACACTCCTGAACCAGTGTCGGGGCTGGCAGCTTGGGTGCAGCCCCTGTCAGTTTTTTGCACAGTCTGAACAATTCCCTGTAGCAATCCTGGGAAAGAGTCATGGCCGGTAATTCGATCCCACTTATATCCGTCAGATTTGAGCAGTCACGGAACATATTGTACACCTGTAAGCCGTGCCTTCTACGCGAAACTGCGGCGCACGTGTCAGGCTGGTACAGTTACGAAACATCTGCATATAGCATTTGGACGCCAGCATAGTCACCGGAAGGATAAGCGGCTCATCCGGGTTGATATCGATATAATCAACCGCTTTGCTTGAGCCTTTTGAAAACGCGCCATGGAAAGCGCTCTCCGTAATATTATCCTCGTCTGCAAGCAGACTCATGATATTCCCGGAAATATAACATTTTTTACTGGCATCAAAGATCGGCTTTCCCGCGGGGATTCCATAGTCACCCCCACCATTGTTTTCATAATTCGTCCGGTTCCCCCTTATGCAGGCAATATCGTCTGCATTCAATGTAAACTTTGCGGTATAAGGGATCCAATTATCACCGTCATCAAGGCTGTACTCAATGCCATCGTAATTGAAAGTGATTGTAGTGCCATTTGAAATGCCGGTGATAGTAAAGCCTTTGTATGAGAGCGTTGAACGGGAGATTGAATAATATGTGTTTGCAGCAAGAGTCTGGTCTGCGACGGAATAATTCAATTGATCCGTATTCTCAGAATCAATGACCAGCTTAGCATCTTCCAGCGACACATCTCCACCAAGAAACGCGAATACAAAAGGAAGTTTGCCGGCGCTTGTGACCTTAACACTCACTTCCCGGAGAGTGGCGCTATTATTCAGCAGTTTTGCCGTAAACACGCTGTTGACGGGAGCCTGATTGGGTTTCATCCTCACTGAACACTTCAAAAAGCTTGACTGCTGATGAAGGGTGAAACTCTTATCCTTCAGAAGGCCGGAGCCGGTAAAATGGCTCAGACGCCTTACAGCATCCTCCAGGGAAGGCGCCCAGGTGTCCTGGCCATAACTGCTGGCGGTAACTGCGGCAACTTTTCCCTCCGATACGGTATGCAAAGCGTCCGTCGCGCTCACAAGGACCAGTGAAATAGAGGTTTCTGGATCACGGGGAAGATCTCCAAGATAGTAAAGCTCTCCCTCAAAATAAGCCTCATGACTCCCCACTCCGTTTTCATCGGCCAGATCCAGGAAACCATACAGTTTACCATCCGCACTCTCCACATACACCCTGTCTCCGGTTTCATATTTATACGCCAAGTCATTTCCAATAGTTGCCTTGGTGTCCACATCCGTCCGGACAGAAACCCTGTAATGAATGGTTTGAACTTCCGGAGTGGAAGAGGGGGTTTCCACCTCTTTTTCACACGCCGTCAGAAGAGACAGAGCCATCAAAAGGAGAACCTTTGCATCCATTAACTTACTCATAGCTTGCCTCCGTTGTTAAGATTATCGCCTAAGTCTATATTACCGCCATCCTTACTGGAATTTGTAAAGGAGACGCTTCCCAAGTAAAAGAAATCATTGGCCACCCAGACGGTTGTAGCACTCTCTTCCCGGTTAGTCATGAAATAACAGGAGAACGTACAGAAATTATCCACCGCCGTAATGCCATTGTACTCTTCCAGCGAAAGGGTACGGACAAACTGGATGGTCTGCTTCCCCTTGTAGGCATCATTCTCCGATATAGACTGTCCGGATAAGACGGGAAGGTTGTTTCCATCAACGGTATTGTCCGGGGTAAGGGTAAGACGCTCTGCCTCAATGATAAACTCCAGCGGGAACATTGAGGAAGGCAGGCCGTCGGGGATGGATATATTAAGTACCTGCTTCGCTCCCTTTTCCATACGAAGTTCCGGTTTACTCAGGCTCAGCTGCAGGGGCTGCTTATTCTGAAGGGAGATCTCCACCTCCCTGTAAAGCGGATACTGCTCGTGGGTATAGAGGTTACGGCCCGTAATCTTTATCTTCTGGGTCTTGGTCTCATTTCCTGGAATCTTTGTATTGAAGCGGATTATCCTGAATCCCGGCACTCCGCCCATCTCCTGGGCCGACGGATAGAAGGCGTGAACCTCGTTCCCAACGTCATCGTAAAGGGTGAGGATATCATCCTCGTTCCCGTCCATGGGCATAAGTTCAACGGATACTGCGCCCCAGTCAGTATTGGGATCAGCGGAATTCACGTCATTGAAGAAACGGGCATAGAGGTAATAGTATCCTTCCTCGTTGGGGCCGGTGTATGTCCTGGACATGAACGGCTCAACCACAAGGCGCGTGATTCCGTTGGAGATGTCCCCAAGATGCTTCATTGAAATATCGGCCGATATATCCTCTGCGCCGGAGGATACGGCGGCAAGCTGTGGCGTTGCAACACCGGCAGAGGATATCCTGTTGAGCCTGATATTGTAGCGGAAGTTCCTGTAGATGGGATAGTACTGATATACGGACTCGTTATTCACCACCTTGGTTTCCATAAGGTCAAGGCGGTAGTAGAAAAACTCCCCTTCATTCCCAAACCTTCCGCGGATAATCACGAACGTGGGTTCAAGGGTTCCGCTGGGGATTGTGCGTTCATAGATGTGGAAACCTTGGTCGGGGTTGTTTTTGTTGTACCTGATTACCCTTCCGCCGCTGGTTTCGGGGTTGATAAACATCTCATCCGAAGGGATAATCTTATCTATCTCCACCTTTGGAGGCATGTTGCCAAGGTAGCCCAGCGTTTCGTCCAACTTCGGGAAATCGCACTTTTCATAGCCGCTGAAACGATAATTTGCGGCGGCACCAAAAGTGAAAGGATCATCATTCTGGCCGGCGTTACCGCGGTACGGAACCACGGAACCGTTCTTGGGGAAGTAGATGACAGAGTAACTGTAAAGTTCAAATCCGTCTTCTTCCGCCGTTGCGTCCGTCACCTGGATCTCTGCATAGTTGCGGATAAGGGGGATATAGCTCAGTGCATCCTTAGTGTCATCATCCGGGATGTAGGAGCCATTCTGGATAACTGCCTGGCCATTGTCATACTTGGGGTGAATGAATTCAAGCCGGACCTGCTGCCAGTAAGCCTGCTTTCCGGGATAGGATACAAGCGTTGGAAGGATCTGATAGGAGTAGGAACCCGTATTTAACTGATTCTCGTCAATGTTTCCAAGGAAATGGATGGTACGCGGACTGTCGGAGAGTTCAAGCTGGACGGTGAACTTGTACACCGTAACCATGTTCACCCCGTCCGTAAGGGGATAGTCCGTAATCTCAGAAATAGGAACCTCCTCCGTTACAGGCTGGCCATTGTCATACTTCACAACTTCCGCCTTCCTTATGTATTTTATGCTCTGGGTGGAGCCGCACACAACAAGGTATAGTTTGTCAGGGTCAAGATAAGGACTGGCGGTGATGTCACCCTCCGCCCCTTCTACGCCTTTTGTCATAGATGCAAGGCGGACTGCCGGAATGGAGAACGTAACAGTGACGGGCTTTCCTTCCAGGGCCGGGTCCATGCCATAGGCCGCCTCCTTCTCCTCAAAGGAAGAAGTGCAGGAGGACAGAATGGCCAGAAGCACTGTCAGATATGCCAGAACACGTTTCATCATCTTTCCCTGTCTCCCCAGACAAATTTATTGCGTACTCCCTGGCGGGGATCACCTTCAAGGCCGTCCACCTTGTCCCAGTACCAGGAATCATATACACAGCGAAGCATGGCCGATTTAGCCGAGTCGTCGACGACATTTGCTCCGTTTATCTTGATGGCACCGTTGGCCGACCAATACACACCGTTGTTGTTGAACAGCAGTTCAATGAATCCCTTGGCGGATAGCTGGGCTATGAAATTTACTTCGGCCTTGGTAGGAAGACGCCAACGTCCCGCGGGGAAGCCATCTTCCTGATATGCGGCGCAGCGATACTCCGCATAGGGCTTGGTGATAGTTCCAAACTCGGTCCCGTTGAATTTGGAGGAAACGCGATAGCTCGGTGCCAGCATGTTTGCTGTACGGTCAGACTTTTCTGTAGGATAATACCATGTGAGGGTGCGGGGCGTTTCCCCATAAAGGGCATCGGCCTCATTGAATCCCGTTCTTTTATACACACCGGGGCTCACTTCCGGATAGTCGGTAATGCCGGATCTGAAGTTTTCAAGGATTGCAACATCGTGCAGTATTGCACTCGAATTCTTACCGCCAACTACAAACTCATAAAGCCCCTTATAACCCACCGGGTCATCCAAATTATTCACGTTGTCTTCACGGGGGTCACCAATCACAAAGCTGGAGCTGGACGGAAGCATCGTCACATGGATGTCAAACATATCTTTGCTACCACCGGTGTACCACACGGTCTGCCACTGATACTCGGGTCTATTTGAAGCGTCCAGCTTATAATAATTGTCCTCATTGCCCGTATGGCTTCTGGTCTCGTGCCTTATGAAACGTCCTCCGTTGACATAGACATATCCCCAGGGCTTGTCCGTCCAGGGCTCTTCGCCATCGGGATACCCGCAAAGGGTAGGAGGAGTAGCATTGGGGTTACGCTGACGAACCTCCGTATCCGAATTCCTGAGCCGCTCGATATAGATACCGGGACGCTGGGTAATTGTGATATGCCTTACGTACTGTTGATAAGTATGCGATTCCGTATTATCGGCCAAATCCGTATGGACTATGTCAAATTCAATGGTATAGACAGAATAGTCAAAGTTGTCCTTGGTGTTGTTGTTTTCCAGAGGATGAATGAGCTCTATGGATGTGGAGGTGTTTGTG
This sequence comes from uncultured Bacteroidales bacterium, assembly GCA_900321715.1. Taxonomy (GTDB): domain Bacteria; phylum Bacteroidota; class Bacteroidia; order Bacteroidales; family UBA932; genus Cryptobacteroides. The sequence continues at coordinate 47,464 of ONXC01000008.1, forward strand.
AGCCAGTTTGACGGTTCCCAATCTTCATTGCCTGCCGGCTGGTTATTAAAGTCAAGATAATAGGAATTATCATCCTTCTGCCTTATCCATCCGTGCAGTTTTTGGTGATAGGAGTCTACAGACTGACTGGCGGTAATTGTACCAAAGTAAGGCCTTGTTGCCTTCACGCTTCCTGGAACAACGGTTACGTTATGGCTGGACATAAACGGGATGGAAAGCTTCTCCACATTATTGATATCCCACGTTGTCTTGTCTACTGACAGGTAACGGGCCTTGCTGATAACAGCGAACTTGTTGATGGCAAAGGACTTGTTCTGCCAGTCAAGGAGATAGCATGTGGGCGTCAGGACGGCCTTTCCTTCGTCGGTTTCAGAGCCAAGGATGGACACGTCCAGATACAGTCCGTACCAGTTGTTCCTCTCAAGTTTATCCGTGGGGAGGAATATCTTATAGTAGTATTTACGTCTGTCGTAAGAGTACCCGTTCTCCGCTTCCCTTCTCCAGTCCATCTCCAGTTTGAAGTATGGCGGCTCCACGGGAAGGCCTCCAGTGTAATCAAGTTTGGGATAATCCGGCATACTGGCCGACCAACTTACGGGGTATGAGTACATGGGCCAGGAGTGGTAATAAGTCTTTCCACCCTCGGTCTCCGTGTTATGATAAGGGGTTCCGGAGTCCCTCACATATGCTCTCTGATGGGCTTCGTCACTGTACGAGAAGTACTCCTTGCCGGGATCGTCTCCGCCTATCAGCGTAGACTTTACGCCGTTTACAAGGTACACTCTCATTGTATGCGGGACGGGAGTCCAGACCTCGTCCCGAAGTTCCTCCTGGTTAGGGTCAGTGGGGGCCTGGTGCTTAAGTTCAACGCGCTGTGCAACGTTAAGGGCTACGGTAAGTTTTGAAGCAAAGCGCTTAAGGCCGATTTCTCCCGTTGAATTTGGCGTTGCATCGGCATCATAAGTGATTACCGTACTGCCGTCCATAAGGAAAAAAGGCTGGGTGTATCCGGATTCCGTAGCGGCAAAATCCGTGACTATGCGCCGCGCATTAAGTTCTGCCCGGGAAGTCCCTGAAAGGTCTCCCACAAAGCCCCTTTCAAAGTTCACAAGGGCATAGACAGTTGCCTTTTTATTATCATCGAACAGGAGCCCTATCACGTCTTTCTTTATTACAAGGTTGAACGTTGCCTCCCAGTGGCCGGGTTGCATGGGGTCCTCGCTCAGTTCCTTGCGTATATAATGGATTGCGTCCGTGCTCTCAGAAGGGTTCTCTCCGGGATAGAAGAGGAAATCAACAGACTTTATGAGGTTCTCGTTGAAGGCCTGCTCGCCGTCCTTTTCGCCATCGGCCTTGGTGGCAAGGAGAGGATTGTCACAGCGCACCGTAAGTGTGATTCCGGGCTCTTCAAATGACGGCACAGCCTCCCTCACGCACCCAGTAAGAAGGAGCGTCAGGCAAAGTAGCCAAGCCATATGAAGAATCCTCAATTTCATTGATTCCAGTTCTTTTTGAGAATGAACCTATAATAGTCTATGGACTCGGACCCAAGGTCAATGAACTTTCCATCCTGGGTTTCCACGCAGAAATGGAGGTCTATGTAGTTGCCCTCAAGCTCATCGTCGTACGTACCGTCCGTATAGGCCTGCTTGCAACTAATGGTAATGGGTATGCGGCAGTCCTCTATGCGGCCGTTTTCGCCCTCATAATTAGGATAGATTGTTGCCCATTCCGGAGAGACCGTAATGGCGTCCGCTATGGCCGATCCTCCCTCTTTTCCGGACACCGGAATAACGTGGAGGGTCCCCCCAACCGGCGTTGCAATTATGATATCTCCACGAATAGCGTTATCCAGTTCATGTTCATCAATAGTAACCGTGTGCCAGAAACTTACGTCGTAGAATCCGTCCTGAGTCTGGATCTTCTTGAACGTGGGCACAGCGGTGTCAAACACGGTGAATCGGCGTATGACGTTCACCGTGCTTTCCTTGAAGTCCTGATGATAACTTGTCCACTCCCAGGGCAGCACAACGGTCTTCAGGGTAAGTTTCATGGTCTCTTCCATGAAGCAGGCAAACACTATCCATGTATGGTTGCGGGAGAAGACGTCTCCGGCCATTGAGAAGTGCGCGGTCCTGGTTTCCCCGCTGGAGTCAACGCGGTAAGATATTGTTCCGGAAATGGTCTTATCCGTTTCCCTGAGGTATATAGGGCCGATTTGAGATTCCGCCGCTACGGCAGCATCCAGCCTCTGCTCATAATGTTCGGCCGACTCCGTTTCATTTCCAAAACCGCGGAAGAAAAGAACTTCCGGGTCCTCAACAATGGTGAGTTTTTCGTTTGTAATAAGAGGGCTTCCTGATATGGACGATGACAGAGACGTGTATTCCGGTGCAGTTCCAAGGTCAAAGGTATTAGCCGTAAACAGGCGTTCGGAGGAACCTATCTGGCAGTTCTCTCCCCCGTCAAATGAGATCCCAACAATCTCACATTCCTCATTACCTGGCGTTGCAGGAGCAGTGTCCGTTGCAGGGAGGCCCTGCTGACAAAAGACAAAGCGTATCTTGGACACCGCCCTTATGAGTTTGAGGGTGGTAATGTTGAGGACGGGATAGCCGCCTGTTACATCGGCCTTCTTGAGGACGCCGGACATGGGAAGACCGGCCTCGGGGACCGCCATCGTGAGCGGCGAATTACCGCCGATCTGATTAACTATAACAGCATCAAGGGCGTCACGGGTGGTGTTTTCATCCAATTGTGCGTCCGTTGCCGATAAAACGTTTGCAACGGCGTACACATCCACATTGGGCCGAGGGTCCGTGGTGAGGGTTTTGAACATCTCCTGGGACAGGGGAAGCCCGAACCTTGTGATGGTACTTCTGGAAACACCCGACTGTTCAAGTCCCTCCGTGAAACTCTTGTAACTTATGAGGGTTCCGTCATTGGAAAGGAAAGCCCATATCTGGAGGGAGGTTATCTTGAGTTCTTCCTCAAGAGGGCTCACCATACCTGTTTCGGCCTTTGTAATAGTGGACCCTGGGATATACATGGATACCTGGAGAGAACCTCCCTCAAGTGCGGGAGACTCCTTCCTGCATGATGCTACAGGGAGCATTGAAATCAATGCCGCCAGAATAGCCATATGCCTTAGTATCCTTTTCATCCTAATAATCCATTCCACTTCATCTCTGCCACAAGACCTATCTCAAGCTGGGGGTCGTGGAGGTCCGGAACGGTGGTATAGGCATTCCTGAGGCTGTTTATCCGTACCGTGACACTGGTAATATGGTCCTTTGAGAACACGCTGCCTCCTTCCTTAGGAGCTTCCAGTACCCCTACAACATAGAACTTGCATCGGGGAAGGATGTCTCCCTGCTGGCAGCGACGCGTAGAACCTGTGTTATTTCGGAATTCCAATGCAATATGCACTGGACGGCCTGCCGCTGTTTCCAGCACAAGCGTCTGGGTGGATGTGCCGGTGGAACCAATCTTCAGTACACTACCCATTACATTATCATAGATATACCGGCTGGGACCGGTTCCCGGCATAAAGCGGAAATCCACATCCTTCTGGTCCCCCACAATGATACCGGTGAGGGGGCAACCGTCAACAAGGTCTGTCCCGGCAGTGCCAAGGCTCAGCGACAGGAGCCCCACTCCGTATTGCAGCGGGTCCTTGATGGCGACAGACTCGGTCAGGGTATTGACGCTTCCGCCATCTGTATAATGGACCAGGATGTCGTCCCAATTGGCGTTAGTCGAGACATACTGGTTCACTACATTTTGGTCCACCGACGTCTCAATGGAACTGTTGGCATAGTACCAAAGACCGGGAGGATAACAGTAGGAGGATGGTTCTACAAGGGCAATGTTAACGCCACCCACCATCCGTACGAACTCTTTGCCGTTCCACCAGAATCCGAAAGTTCCCTCAGGAACGCCATAGGATGCGGGGAAGGTGGAGCCGGCATCGGAAAGTGTCTGGGAGAATGCGCTCACCGCCTGGCTTACCAGACCTATCTCCTCTATCAACGCCATGCTTTCAAAGGGAATTCGCAGAAGGGCCGACTGAATCTCGTTCCTGAGGTGGTCGAAGGTAGGATAAGAGCAGGCCAGAATATGGTTTTCCCGCTTGACGGCATCGAAAATGTTCAGGATAGAGGCATTCTTGGAACTGCCCATCATGGACATCACGACGTTCAGCTGTTCCAACAGGTCATCGGCCACCGACTCTGCTTCCTGAAGTTCCTGACGCGTTTCCAGGACAGGTTCCAGATGGAATATGATGTCATTGGCAACGGAAGGATTCTCAATACCCTCAGGGTATAGGACGCCGTAACTGTGTTTAGTTTCCTTTGACTCACTTCCTCTCCCGTCAGGCGCCTTTGCATAGGTGAGCACCCGGTTCATGCCATTGGGAGGATATGCACTGTTAAACAGGTGGGAGTTATTGTTCTGAACCAGTCCTCCCCTGTTGATACCTACACTTCCAAGGGACACATTGTGGTCTCCAAGACGGGGAGCATCCGGCTCAACCTCAGGTGTTTCCGTGTTAAACGGCACGATGTAAAGCCTTTCTACCCCACGGAAAACGCCATCGGACTGGGTAATATCCGTCGTCATTTTGGTAGGGTTCTCCTGTCCGGGAAGAACATTCTTAAGGGACATTGCCAGCGAGACGGCGTGCCCCTCCCCGGCATCATTGACGGAGTCACGGGTACACCCCACCCCTGCCCACAGGAAAACTGTGAGCAGGAGAAGGATGGCCGATGAAGGCGCGTATGATGCCTTTTTAGTCAAGATTAAAGATCCAGTACGTAATTAATACCAGGAATCCACTGGAGGTCTACAGAAAGACCCAGTGACATCTGGGATGCACGGAGATCAGGTACGGAATAGTAAGCGTTCTGGAGAGAGTACTGGCCAATCCTGAACGTTGCGTTGGTAACAAAGTCCTGAATGAATACACGGGCAATCTTCTTGGATTCACCGGCAAACTTTCCATCAGGAACAGTCTCTCCGTTAACACCATACACAGGAGGAATCTGGTGGTCGGTGGGGAATGCGGCATGGAGCGTATTCCGCTGGTCGGCATTGGGCTTTTCAATCTTTGCTACAAGATAGAATACACCGCCGTTAGGAATCATATTGTCACGTCCGTAGAAGGCATCGCCGTTGTTTACAAACTCCAGAGCCACATAGACATCATTCTGATTTGCTTCATCCTCAGAAGAATTGTAGTTGTCGTACACCAGGGTATAGTTAGGAGAACCAGTAGGAGTAGGAACGGTAGTGCTGGCAATGGAATGGTCGTAGATTACGCCGTCAAACAGGGACAGGTCTCCAAGACCTTCGTGAGTGCCAGTGGTTGTATACTTTCGGGTAAACTGCCAGTTCATCCTGGGGTTAACGCCGCCCACAAGTACACCGCGGAGCTCAATCTGAGCATCTGCGGGGGCAATTGTCTTATTGCTCTCGGCGTGGTTGGTGAGTTCGTAACGATTATCCTCCAAAACGGTTGTTCCATCCTTGAATACAACATTGGTCTTGAGCATTGCAACGCCGTAGTTGATGCTGTTCACAACCGCTACGCCACGGGTAGAGCCTTCCACCTTTCCGGGGAAAGTCCAACTTGACCAATTTGAATCAGTATTCCAAGGGGTAATGCCATCAGGATAGCTGGCAACGGTGACATCGCTACTTGTAGTACGGATGGGACTGTTCACATAGTACCAAAGTTCGGCCGGATACAGGTATTTGCGGGGCTCAAACTCCTCCATGGTGGGATTCACCAGCGGGAAGTTAGGGTGACGATAATAGAATTCATCTTTCGTCTTTACTGTACCGCCAACGTTTTGACCCTCGTAATAGAAGCCCAGTTGAGCAGCACCTTCCGGCACACCAAAATCCTCAAAAGGATAACCGTTCAGATTCTGAGCGCCGCCATATTTCGTATTCCACTGATCTTCTGTATATATTTTATATGAAGTCACCAGCAGAGACTTAATCTCGCTGACTGCCTTGTAATCGCCAGGATTTCCGCCCGGGGTTCCGGGTGTATAAAAGTAGAGTGACGCCCTGTCAAGGATAACATCTGCAAGACGTTTGGCATTGGCTTCTTCCGGAGTAGTGGGTTCAGCACCACTGGCCGCAGAAATAACCTTGTACATATCGGATACCATCCTCTTGACAGAGGCAGAAGAACCGCCACGATATTCGCCTTTGGGTCTTACAGGCTCACTCGGGGGGACAATGTATGTAAACAGGTAATAACTCTTACCCAGAATCTCCTCCAGACCTTCAAGTGGATGGTCAATAGTAGTGGTGCCCTTATAACGGGATGCATCTCCCAATTTGTCATTCTCATACCGATGGCCGTACTGAGCCCAGGTCACGGCAGGAAGGGGACCAAACTTTACAACAAGAGGCATTTCTTCATCTGAAATCGCATCTACACCTCTAGCTAGAATATCATTGATAATACCAATCATAAGGCGCCCTGTAGCGTCATATTGATCCGTCTTGGTTCCAGCCGTGAGGATGCTCTTCGCAGCAATAACCGTCTCTCCGGGTGTACCGCTGATTGTAGTGGCTGTAGCATTGGTAGCGCCAAGTTCAGCATCGTTTACGGCACTTTCAGAACCGGACTTTGTAGCCTTGCCGTAGAAAGTGACAGCATCTACACCCACCGGAATAGACAACTGCAGAACACGCTTGGAGGCCACTGCCTTATCTCCGGACTGATTGTTGCCAGTGCTGTTGTCAATGCCGCCGCTGGCAAAGAAAGCCCCAAAATCAAATTCCTTTTCCTCAGCACCAGTAGTGCTCAGAACATACGGAGTGCCGGAAGTCATGCCAGTCTTGTAGGTAAACAGCTTTACATCCTGGATACCACGGAAATTCTGGTTCTGCTGAACGGCATCGGCCGTCATCTTTGTAGAGGGAGCTGCAGCAATGTTAAGCACAAACTGCGTTGTCACCTCCTTCACTCCATTTTCAGGAGTGTCCACCACCTGCTGTTCTTTCTGGCAGGCTGCCATTGCAAGCACCGCTGCGCTTACAAGGAGAAAACTAAAGATTTTTTTCATACGCTTTGTTATTAGAAATTATTATTAGTTTCGCTTAAAAATCCACTTCCCAGCCGGGCTGGTCTATCCAGTCAAGGGTAACCAGTGACCCCACCCAGGGGGCCATGGGCACGCAGGCTCCGTCGTTCTGGATGGCTGCCTTCACCACCTTCAACTGACCGGCCTGGAGCGGTAGTTTCACGCCAAGGATGGTCTCCGTAACCGTTCCGTCATCAAGGTGACAGTACACCCTGTACTGCCAGAGGGAAGTTTCGGATGCATCCGTAATGAAATCTTCCGGCGACTCTATGGTAACCTTGGAAGAGGGCACATCCTTTGACGGGAAAGTGACCGTGGTAAAACAAAGGGGAGAATCGGCCCCGTCCACGGCAAGCCTGTTGGCTTTTACAACCGGCGTATATTCATACCTGTACGTGCTGTCTGCCAGGCTGAAGCCCGTGGCAAAGCCGGTAGCATACACGTCTATGTCCTTGATATGGCTTCCAAGGGTGTCCAGGACCAGTGCGGTGGCGCAGTTGGCCATATACAGCTTCACGTCAAACTGCTGGTCCTCGCCTTCCTTAATGTCCATGGGAAGACGGGCCGTAAACACGCCCGTGCTGTGGGATTCCACGGTATCACGTATGGGCTGAAACAGGCGGGACGTGTGGCATATTTCATCTTTCTCAAGCCCTACCTCGTGATTGTCCTCTATGTTTGCAATTGCAATGTGCATGTACTTTCTCACGGGGATGAAGAGCGTGTAGCTGGACTGGTTTGCGTCCATTATGTGGCGCTCATTATGAAGGCGGGTGGAATCCCCGTAAACGTCGTAGAAAGAGAGGTTTACGTCATGGGCGTAATCCGTAAAGATTCCGGACATGTACTGCCTCAGGGCGGAGGAAACGTTAACATCGGCCGCCATGCTCAGCTGGGTCTGGAGCTCAGTTGTCATATTGGTGACAAGCCTTAGCTCATAATCCAGCGTATAGTCTGTCTCGCAGTCGCTCATGTCCTGGTCCACCAGCACGCAGCCGGTGAAAAGAAGGGCCGATAAAGCCATGAGGCTATATTTCAGGGCATTTCTCATAGCTTATCCTCCTTCATAATCTGTTGCCAGGCCTCGAATTCCTTGCGGGCGGGACCGTAAGTCTCTATGCCCTCAAGATTCTCCGCTGCAGCCTCAGAGCCGCCCCTGGCAGCGGATTCAATCATCTGGATTGCCTCTTTTTCCCTGTCCGCATCCTTATTGTCAAGGGCGGTGAAGTAGAGGGCTATGCCGTAGGCGTTTGCGGCCTCGGCGTCCTGAAGCGCCCGTTTCTTAAGATCCGGGGAAGCCTCAAGTTTTTTCACGGCTTCGCTGTAGCGCTTTGCCTTCAGAAGAGGTATTACCTCCTTGTTGTACTCTTCCGTAACCGGATCCGGAGCGTTGCCGTAGTAGATACGGATGTATCCGGAATTACGTTGATCGGCCAGGAAATTCTCCTTCACGTCCTCATAAAGCCGGGAATCGGCCCTTATAAGAGCCTCACGGCGGTCAGGGTCCGGCTCATTGTAGAGGATGTCAAGAAGCTTCTCACGGCCGTCCGGCTGGGCTTCCAGCTGGGCCCGGAACCAGTCCCAGGCCTCTCCCTTCCCTATTGTCTCAAAGAAGCGGCGGCTCACGCCGGTTTGCCGGTTAAGGTAATCGGCCACAACCTTTGCGCGCCTGAGGGACAGGGTGTCGTTGCGCTCCTGGGGGCCTTCGATGGACGCCAGGCCCACTATTGAAATGAGGATCTCATCCGTTGCTTCATCCTGCTTGATGCGGTTGATGGCGCCTGTGAGGCGCTCCAGCACCCTTGCGTTGGATGGATCGGATGTATTGAGCTCCCAGCTGTCCACGGGGAAACGGACGTACTGGATGCTGTCGATTCCCGGCCTTGTAAGGTAATCAAGAGGCCGATACCTGCCGATGGGCATTACCCAGGAATCCTCCTTTGCAACGCGGTCTCCCTCCGTTTTCGGGTGCGCCACATCCTGAAGATGCACCGTGAACACAACCGGAGGAGTCATGACAGTAATAGTATCTGTGCCGGAAATCACGTAAGAGCCTTGGCTGCGTGACTTTCGCTTATCCCTTGCCACGGGGTTATAGGCAACGTTGAGGGCAAGTTTTGGAACTATGCCGGGAACTCTTTCCTCCCCTACCTTGGTGCCGCAGTGCTTGCAGTCATATCTGTCATAAGCAGCAAGGCCTATTGCCGCTCCGGCCTCAAGCTCAAGCCTCCAGTGCTGCCAGGGCCACCATGCATAGCCGGCAAAAATGCCGCCGGCCCAGTAGGATCCCTGGACGCGGGACTCCTCCACAACGGGATACATGTGGAACGGAGTAGGGACGGAACTCACGTTGAAATGGGTGTAGATGGCATCTGCGCCAAAGAAAACGCCCTTGTAGACCTCATCCAGATAGTACCTCACTTCCGGGACAATGGCATAGTTCCTCCAGATATGGGGGTTCTCCTTATCCCAGTCCCATGCAAGCCAGCGGGGCCAGGACTTGAGGGCGGCGTTTCCGCCTATTGACCAGTTGTCGCTGAGCGGGAATTCAAGGCCGATATTTGGTTCACTCACGGCGTCCCAGAGGACATTGGTCCTGATGGAGAAGTCCTGGGAGAGGGCCGCCTGCGAAAAAGAAAACGTAAGCAAAAAAGCCGTCAGAAGACGGACCGAAGCCTTTGAAAGATACCTGTCCATAGTTTAAAACTATCTACAAAAATAACCTAAACCGGGCAAAAGTGTTCACCCGCGCACGCAAAAAACACGCAAAAAAGACAAATTAAAAAACCCCGCCTGAGCTAATCGACTGTCAGACAGGGCATTAAGACCGTGTTACAAATTTGCAACCCTCTTTTTATTTTGAAACATTGTCCAGCGGAAGCCCCAAGTGCTTGGCCACAGTATTGAGAAGTTTATCCATCACTATGGGCTTTGTGATGAAATCATCGGCACCAAGATTAAAGGCCTTTACAATGTCCTCGTTTGAGTTCAGGGCCGACAGCACAATTATCTTAACATCCTTCCACGCAGGGTTCTCCCTTACGGCCTCTATTACCTCAAAACCGTCCATGAGCGGCATAAGGATATCAAGCAGAACAAGGGCCGGCTTCTGATAGTAGAATTCCTTCATGCACTCCAGCCCGTTTTCACACTGGTGTACGTTGAAATTGAAGTTACCAAGCATCTTTTCCACCAGAACACGGTTCAGGGGGACATCATCTACGATAAGGATGCGGAACTGGGAGAAATCTAGATTACTGCGCATTCTGACGGTCCCTCGCTACCAGCCACACCTTGGGAGTCATGCCGGTAATTTTCTTGAAATTGTTATTGAACGACGACGCGCTGAGGAAGCCGCAGGCCTGTGCAACCTCCGACTGCTTTGCGTCACGGTGATTGAGGAGGTACTGCTCTGCGTAATCTATCCTGAGAGTGTTCAGAAGCTCAGGGAAACTCAGGTTGTAGGTGTTGTTGACCAGTTTGGAGATGTACGTCTTGTTGGTGTGAAGGCGCTCTGCGATGTCTCCAAGGCTCAGGCTGGGCTGCAGGAACAGTTGCTCGTTGACCATGAGGTTCTGGAAACGCGCCAGGAGGCTGTCATCCCACGATCCCGCAACGCTGGAGAAGAGTTTTTCCTTCACTGCGGTCATCTCTGCGGGGGTCATCTGGTCCATATGGAGCGTTTCCCCTATCTTTTCCTGGAAACGAAGCAGGGCGTCTTGCTCCGCCTCATCCAGGAGTTCGTCCATCATCATCTCCACAATGGGGCCCTTGATGGACTGATTGTAGTTATAGAACATTACGTGCTGGGCCTGGACAAGGGTAACCTTCTTCTTCTCCCCTAAAAGCGAGCAAAGCATAAAGGCAAAGCACCATGAGCTTACGATAACGGCCTGTAGAATAGCTATCCAGGGATGGGAATCGAAGATATCCTTGAAGAAAAGCACCTTTGAGAGGATGTAGACACCGGCTATAATCATGGTAGAAAGCTGAAGTTCCACAACACGGACACTTTCTCCATTACGGAAATAGCGCCACACGTTGAGAAAACTGATCTTGTGCCTGATCATGAACCCGATGGTGTAGACAATTGCTACGGTAAACTCTACGCCCACGATGATCCTGTATCCAAGCGAAGCCCATAGGAAATACTCCCATTCCAGCTGTCCCTTGTACTGTGCGGCAATCCCGGGGCCTTCAGTGTAAAGGCGCCACAGGAAAGAAGCCACGGCGTCACGGCCCATTGCTCCGGTAAGCGCCAGTGTGGCGAAGAGCAGGGAAATGGGGATGAGGGCCCAAAGGTATTGAATGGGGCGGAAACGCCTGTGCCAGCGGATCTTATCAAAATACAGCCATAAAAGCGGAATCACGCTGGGACCTGCCAGCGTGGACATGATGTGACTGTAAACAACCATGTATGTGTTTCTTCCGGGGGTGGAATAAATGGCGTCTGCGGCAAAATACATCATAAGGACTACCAACAGGGTTGTCAGTAGCCAGTACGTACTTGTTCTTCTGGATAGGAAGAAGATTATGAATATCCAGAAGAGACAAGTGGCGGCGGGAAGAAATAGCAGAATCATCTAGAAGGTGTCGTTATTTTCATAAATTTTTGTCTCCCAGCCACTTACCGACGGGGCAAAAGTAATTTCAGTGTATATGCTGCTAAGATCCAGACCAATATGGAAAGTATACTGGCGTCCGTACACAAATACATTGTCCGGGAGGAGTCCGTAAATCATGTAACGGAGTGTCTGGTCTTTAAGGGGTTCATAGTAGAATCCATTAAGGTTAAATCCTTCAACATCAAAGACAACCTCAACGAACTGCCTTCCCATGAGGATCTCATCCGGGATGGAATAGAAGCGATGGGAATCTGCCAAACGGTCTTCAAGGGTATCGTAGCCCACAAATTTCTCATTCTCAGAGCCAACACCAACCTTGGCGTCACCATCAAACACCACAACGTTCCTGTAATAACCCTGGCGGTGCCAGATACCCTGGCTCAGGGTGACGTCATTGACAAATACGCCGGCCGATGCAACCTTATGGGCAACCAGTTTCCGGAGGTGGATCAGGCCCTGTAGCTCAGGCTTGGGGGTTACATCACAGATGCAGAATCCAATGTCATTTGTGATATGCTGGAATTCAAGGGGAATCATATTGAGCTGATTAACAGCCATTTCAACGGTCTTGGACACAAGAGGACCGGCGTCAGTCTCTTCAACCGTATAGGGAATATGATATGCCTGGAGATCATCCTCATACGTTACATTATGGACGTAAGGATAATAGGCGCTGAAGGAAATATTGTTATCCTTCAACTTGTCCCAGGTATAGGACTCGAAGAAAGTGCTGTAGGAATCTCCGTTTGAATGGACGGAAACATTGTCAAGCACAAGGGCATTATTCTCATAATCTATACCCACAAGGCCGAAGGGAAGATCCGAAGACATTGTTGCGATCATATTGTCATTCTGATCAACGGCCTTAGTGGCAGGACCCTTGGTGGCGGTGCGTTCAGGAGAGATAGACTCACCTTCACGCGTAACCTCTATATCAAAACCTACCTTCTGGGGTTTTGAGCCGGGAAGAGACATATCATTCTCCATCTTGAGGCAGGAAGACAGTGAAATGAGGGCCAGAGGCACTAGGAATATGTGTATATAGGTTTTCATATGATTTCTGTCATAAATATCTGTTGCAAATTTAGCAATTATTTTTAAAGAAACAAAAATTATTTGAAAAAATTTGCGATTTTATAATAAATAGGGCAAAACATGCGCAGAATAGCCCAGAAAGGCGATTATTGCAAGGATAAAAAGACATCTCCGGAACGAAACAGCGCGAAACAGGAGATCTAGTATCTTGAAAAGAAATAACAATGATTTTTATAATTAATTAAGAAAAAAAACATCTATGGCACAGAGCTTGATTATATACTCCGCACACGCGCGCGCACGCATGTATATATTATAAGGTATAGGGAATAAGGCCCAAAAACAGGCCGGATATACCAGAAAACAGAGGTGGATATTGTTAATAAATTATTCTGTTTTTAGAAATTTTTATGATTTTGAAATGCGCAAAATATTGCAAAAACGTAAAAAACTCTTTGTCAAAACGCGTAAAAAGCCAGTGTGTTGCGCTGTGGTGTTTAATCGAAACGCGTCGAAACATTTCGATACTGTATAATAACCCCTTATACCCCCCCCCAGGGGCCCTACAGGGCACTTTTTACTCGAAATAACTAATATTCCGATATTTCAAGAAAAAGCATAATTCTTTCAAAAAAAGTTAAAAATAATTTGCAGATTCAAAAATTTGGTGTATATTTGCATGCTTTTAATCATCGCACACGCGTACGCGAGGCTAAAAAGATGAAAGAAATAAACCGGTAACTCTTTCATAAACAACTGAAAATTGAGAACTTACGTTCATAACATCCTGAAAGCAGCAAGCGCTGCGGGCCTCAAGCTCGCACTGTGCCTTGTTATGCTCCTTCTGAGCGTTTTTTCTTTACGCGCGCAGGATAAGCAGGATAAGCAGGATAATGTGACGCGTGTGAAGGTTCTCTTCCCGTTCGACTCTGATTCCGTAATGGTGAGCTACCGCAATAACGCCGCTCAGCTTTCAGTTATTAGCAATTCCGTTGAAAATCTTCCCGCAGATGCCAAGGTTTCCGTCACTTCCTTCTCCTCACCTGAAGGAAATCTGGCATACAACCGCAATCTCTCCGTCCGCAGGGCAAAGGCCATGAAGGCTTACCTTACAAGCATCAACCCTTCCATCAACGTTGAACTCCATCCCGGAGAGGAAGCCTGGGGTGAGCTCCGTGAATCCGTGATCTCTGACTCCCGTCTCCAGGAGAACGTGCGCAAGGCCGTCCTCGAGATCATCGACAACAATGAAGAGTTTGACGTAAAGGAAAAGCAGCTTGCCGCTCTGCCCCAGTACAAGACCCTTTACGCCAACTATTTCAAGCAGCTCCGCTACGCAGTAATCGAGCTGAGAATTGAAAATTCTGCAAAATCTGATGATTCTCACGCAAATTCTGAAATCTCAGAAAATGAGGAAAAAGCTTCTGAAAAGACCGTCAGAACTGTAAAAACTGACTCTCTCACAGTTTATTACGCCAAGTCAGAGGACTTCATCCGTCCTTCCTACATGGGTAATGACGCCACCATGAAGGATATCATCCGTATCCTCAAGGCCGGTAACGTAAAGAGCATGGTCATTGAGGGCTCAACCTCTCCTGACGGCCCTGCAAAGGTAAATGAGCGTATGGCAGAGGACCGCGCAGAGAACCTGAAGAATTACATTCTTGGAATGTTCCCTGAGATGGACGGCAAGATTACAGTAATCTCCAGAGTAAATTCTGAAGATGATGCAACGAATGAGGAAGATCTTGCATCCATGCGCTACGCCCGCATTGTTAGTATGGAGGTAGAGGAAGAAACTATAGTTTCTGACGGTTCCGAATCAACTGACAATACAGAAATTTCAGAACCGGAAACCGAGACCATCCCTGAGGACAAAATTGCAATTGAAAACGCAACAGACACCCTTCAGGTTCGTGATACAACGGCCCAAAAAGAAAAGAGGCCCCGCAACACTGTAGTAGCTCTCAAGACCAACCTTCTCTTCGACGCAGTTACCGCCCTCAACTTTGAGGTGGAGGTCCCCATCGGAAAGCGCTTCTCCGTTATGGTAGAGGATGTCTTCCCCTGGTGGGAAACTGGTAACAAGTACTGCTTCCAGGTATGGGAGATGGGCGTTGAAGGCCGTTTCTGGTTCAAGCCCTGGAAGAATATCGGCACAGAGAAACTCCGCGGTCTGTTTGTAGGCCCTTATGTAATGAGCGGCAAGTACGACTTCCAGTTCGACAAAAGCATCAACTACCAGGGAGAATTCTGGAGCGTGGGCCTTACCGCCGGTTATTCCCTGCCCCTTGGCAAGAAAAAGTGGGGAAACCTTGAGTTCAGCCTTTCCCTCGGTTACCTCCAGTCCCCGTACAGGCACTACCTCCCTACCGACGACTACGTTAAGCTTATCCATGATCCTGCCCTTGACGGCACGTTCTACATACGCATACTTCTGGCCGCCGTCCTTGTGATGGTTTCCTTCAGCGCCTGCCACCGCAGGCCTCTGGAAGAGCCCAGCAGCGCTGTGAGGATTGCCATCAAGGTAGACGTTAAAACTGTTACCAACGTCAACGCCAATATCCGTACGTCCGTAAAGCTTTACGGCACCAATACATCCCTCTGGGAAGAAAAACTTTCCCAGCTGGATCCTGACCTCATGCGAGTTCTTGTCTATGACCCACAGACAGATAAACTCCTCACCCAGAGCTTCATATCCTCTACGGAAATCGATGAGGAAGGCAACAAGGTATTCATGGGAAGCCTCGGTATCAGCCACGGAGACTATAATTTCCTGGTATACAACTTCGACACCCCCACCACGCAGGTAACCCAGGAGAACACGGAATCCACCATCCTCGCCTACACCGACGAAGTCTCAGATGCCGTCAAGGCAAAGTATTTCGGCACCAAGGCCGAAGAAGACTACGAGAACGTCAACATCCACTATGAGCCGGAGCACCTCCTTGTGGCAAATGAGAAAGATGTCCGCATATCCCCCCACGACACCCTTGTAGTTGTCCGCACAGAGGCCTCTACCGTGGTTGACACCTACTATCTGCAAGTCCGCGTGAAGGGCATGCAGTTTGCGTCTTCGGCAACCGCCGTCATTTCCGGTCTTTCTCCGTCCAACCATATCGGCTTCAATCTCAGGACCGTAGATCCTTCGGCCGCAGTTGTATTCGACATGCAGAAGGGCCAGGACCTCAGCCTGGAAGGAGAAAACAAGGACATCCTCTGCGCCGTATTCAACACCTTCGGCAAAATTGAGGACATTTCCTCAGACCTGATTGTTACTTTCAATGTTGTCGACACAGAAGGTAATCTCCGCCAATACAGTGCAAACCTGGACACCGTCTTCCAGACAGAAGAGGCAATCCTGTACCACTGGCTTATTATTGACGAGTCCTACTTCATAATCGACATCCCGGACCCCCAACCCAATCCTAACCCCGGTGGCAACGGCGGATTCCAGCCCCAGGTGGATGACTGGGAGGAAGAAGAAGGAACAATGATTTTGTAAAAAAGTGACTAGGAATAAGATTTGATAAGAATAGATAAAACAACAATGAAAAAATGGTTTGACATAGCAGTTCTTGGAATTCTGGTGAGCCTTGTGGCCTGCACCAAGACCGAGAACACAGCTGCCCCGGAGGCTATAAGCTACACCGTGGGCCGCTATGCCACAGCCACTAAGGCCGATACCCACTCAGAGTACCGTACCGCCGAAGGTCTGGAGGTGTTCCAGAGCAAGGCCTTCCTCCACACTGAAGGTGCAGCCGAAGGTACTCTGTTCTTCAATTCGGCCATTAGCTGGGACGGCGCCACATGGTCACCGGAGCGTGACTACTACTGGCCCAAGCACCCCCAGAGTTACCTCAACTTTGTGTCTTGGTACGCCAATGACGGCAGCGCCAACATTACTCCGGATACTGTCACTGAGACTCAGTTCCAGATCCTGAACCGCACAGTGGGCGCCAATGACCGCATCCTTGTGGCAGACGAGGCTTGGAAGCAGAAAGCAAATATCAACACCTACTACACTTCCGGTGTTCCCACTCTCTTCCGCCATGTCCTTTCCCGCGTAAAGGTGAATATGAAAGCCACCACGCTCACAGACCCGGAGCTTGCAAACGTCACCTATGAGGTCACCCTCCAGGATGCAAAATTTGAAGGCGTGTTCCAAAAAGGAAACATGAAGCTTCTCAATAGCGCCCTGGCAGATACCGGTACCCGCAAGTGGTACAGCACAGAAAGCGCCACTTACCTTTGGAAGACTGTTGTCGGCAGCAATGAAGACGCCATTGATTTTGTGGATTCAAACACTAACGTCACCACCACTTACAATGCCATTCTTCCGGAACGCAGCTTTATTCCCCAGGCACTTGGAGACGGTATTAAGCTTACAATCACCTACTCCGTTACCACAAAGAGCAACGGAACCATTACGGCAACCGAAAGCGACATTCCTGCAACCATCGTAATGAACACAATCAAGAACACCTCTGACGTAGCAATTACCCAGTGGGTTCCCAACAAGATATACACATACAACATAGCAATCAACCCCGTAGGCAAGGAAATCCTCCTCAACCCCACCGTTGAAACCGAATGGACCTTTGCCGAGGACATTAACGTAACAGTTGAATAAACAAGAAATATAAACAAATAAAACAACTACAAAAATGAAAAAGCTTTACACAATCCTTGCAATTGCAGCAGTAGCTGCTGTCGGTTGCTCCAAAGTTGAGACACCCGAGACCACTCCCGATGTAAAGATTGGCTTCCAGGTGGCCGATTACGCTGTTCAGACCAAGGCCAATGTCAGCCTGGTTAACGAACTGAATACTCTTGGACTCGACAAAGAATTCCAAAGTGTTGCTTACATTAATGCCGCTAACGCTGGAGGTACTGTTGATGATCCTGTCAAGTTCTTTACAGCCGTCGCTAACGGTATCGAAACAGTAAAATACAATGGCTCAAACGCATGGGAGCCTGAGCACACTTACTATTGGCCAAAGGCTGCAAAGAGTAACCTGGACTTCTTCTCTTGGTTTGATGCTACAGGCACTCCCACTCTTACTTATGATGGCAGTGCCGCTCCCACTCTCGTGTGGACAAATCGTGACGTTGCTCTCAAGGACAACGTAATGTATGCCGATGCCGCTTGGCACTACAAACAAAACGAAGAGACTTACAAGCTTGATGGCGTTACAGAAGGTGTTCCTACTCTATTCCATCATGCTCTTGCACAGGTGGCATTCACCGCTTCAGTGACCAAAACTCAGGAAGAAGACACTAAGAACCCTGGAAATTACACTTTCTGGACTGTAAAACTCTCCAATGTTTCCATCGTAGACGATGCCATCCAGAGCAACGGTGATCTCAAGCTTGTTCAGCCGTCCATTAAATCCGAAAAAGGGACACAGGCTTGGAATCTCAACGGCACCAATAAAGCTAATTTGATTTGGGACGACAATGCATCGGTGAACTATCTTACAGATCTTGACGAGACCACAGTATTCAATACTGACGTTGCCAAAGGCAATACTGCTCTCACCACAACAAAAGTTAAGATGACTACTGCCGACACATACATGCCTAACAATTTCTTCACCGTCCGTCCTCAGACTGTTACCGATGGCATCACACTGAAATTCAAATATACTATTGTCACCAAATATGGCGCTGACGAAGGCTCAGCTACTACCGTAAGCACTGAAACCATCGATATAACAGATGCTGATTTCATCACAACATACGGTGCTCCCTATACAGTTAACGGTATTAAGCTTAATGGCATCACCGGTGGATTTCCTTACTGGCAGATGAATCATAAGTACATTTACAATATCATCATCAATCCTGCCCTCAACAAGATTCTCTACGATCCTGCTGTTGTTGAATGGGAAACTGAATCTAACGCAAATCAGACTGTTCCCCAGGCATCCTAATGACATATTTATCCCGGGCCGGCTGACCCTGACCCGGGGTACCAACAAAACAAATTAAAAATTGAAACTAAATTATTAACAATTAACTTTTTAAAGTATTATGAAAAAGCTTTTTATCTTCGCAACCGCCGCAGTCGTAGCACTTGCAGCTTGCACCAAATCCGAGGTTAACAACGTCACCTCTGAAAATGGCCCCGCAATCTCCTTCCAGGTTGCAAACTACGCCGGCCAAACCAAGGCTGGTGAAACTTCCCTTATCACCGAAGGATTCAACAACTTCACGACCTATGCCTGGTACACGAGCACAACCGCTGACAATCAGGCATTCATGACTCCCGCAACGGTAACCTGGAACAGCACCGCTAAAGAGTGGGCTCCCAGTGACCGTGTTTACTACTGGCCCAAGACCGGTTACATCAATTTCTTCTCTTTCGCTGGTAAGCACCTTCCTGATGCTGTTGATCTCAACGGCTCAAGCCAGGCAGAAGCACATTACACCACAACCATCACTGTTGCTAAGGATGACAACATTCTTGTAGCAGACGGTGCATATGGCTTCTACATGAACAAAAAGCCTGCAACCTATGGCAAAGATGAGGTTTCAGAAGGTGTTCCCACCCTCTTCCGCCATATGCTTTCAAGGGTAAAATTCGACATAAAGGTTGACGCCACCGATGCTAATAGCGAGAAAGATCACTGGAAAGTAACTGTAAACAGCGCTACTGTTTCTTATCGCAACCAGGGCACTCTTGAGGTTGGCTTCCCTTCAACCCCTGCTATTACCTGGGGCGCTGACAACAAACCCACGACAGCAGGACAGACTCTCAAATATACCAGTCAGGCTTGGACTCCTGCAACCGTTGCAAATGTGAACCTTGAAAAAGTAGCATCAGACGTTATTGTTGAAACCGATGGCAAATCAGCATCTGCCGCAAAAGAACTTATAGCCGACAGCGTAGTGATGCCGCAGACACTTGGTACTACAAATGTAACCGTTGAACTTAACTACACTCTTGAGCACAGTTTCGACGGAAGCACTCCTATCTCTGAGATTGTTCCTATATCCGCGACTGCTCTTACAACATTCTCCCCCAGCATCACCGTATGGGAACCCAACACAATCTACACATATCATATCACCATTAAACCTACTGCCAACAGAATCCTCTTCGATCCTGCAGTTGAAACATGGGCTTCAGAAGCTAACGAACCTGGACTCGTAATCGAATAATTACCTGAAAACAATATACAGCAATGAAAAAATATATCATCATCGCATTCGCAGCTCTTGCAGCAAGCGTAGCCTGCACCAAAGTTGAGACCGCAGAAATTCAGAAGGAAATCAGCTTTGAGGTTGCAAACAACATCAAGACAAAGGCATTCACCGGCTCTGTTTACAATAACGGCGCATTTGGTACCTATGCATGGTTCAATAACAACGACGACTTCATGGTGAACGAGCAGGTTGACCTCAGCGGCGGCGTATGGAAGACCGTAGACAACACATACTACTGGCCCAAGACCGGTAGCGTGTCCTTCATCTCCTACTCACCCTTCGAGGGCACCAGCAATACCGCTGGAACCACCCCTGCAGTGACCAAGAACACCATCACCTATACCGGTGTAACCGCCGGCGCTACAGACCTCATGTATGCCGACAAAGCCACCTGCTCCAACAATGTCAATGAAGTAGAAGACGGCACCAACTCCTACACCGGCGTTCCCACCATCTTCCGTCACGCCCTTGCAAAGCTCAGCTTCAAGGTTCAGGCAAACTTCACTCAGTGGCACGATGACGCTACCAACAGCGACACCGCCTGGGAAATCACCCTCAATAGCTTCAAGATCGGCGGCTTCAACACCACCGGAGACCTTGCTCTCACCCTCAACGCAGACGGCAAGTCCTGGGACAAGCCCGTTACCACCGTTGGCGGTGTAGATTACAATGTCTGGACCAACGCTTCCGGCGCCACCTCAGACCAGGAACTCGTTGCAACTCCCATAGTCCTCACAACTACGCCTCAGAATCTTGCCTCCGCAACAGGCTATGTACTTCCCCAGATTCTTACCGCGGGCGTACAGACAGTTGACATTGACGTTCACATCAAGACCACCCTTGCAAACGGCAAAGTCATCAACGAAGACTTTGTAAAGACCATCAACATCAGCGAAATCTCCACCCTCAAGGCATGGCAGATGAACGAGAACATTGTTTACACCATCAAGTTCAAGCCCACTGCACATTCCACAGAGCCTGGTGTTACCCCTCACGACGATGACCCCGAAGATGTCATCATCAAGTTTGACCCTGCAGTAGCAGACTGGACCGCTGTAGACGCAGCAGCTACCATCCAGATCTAAAATTCACAAGAAAAAAGTTAGTTGTTTTAATATAAAAAGCTTTTTCTTACCCGGTGGGCGGCTGACCCTGCCCCCGGGTGCCAAAAACAAAAAAATTATATAAGAAATGAAGAAGACAGCATTTATCGCAGTGCTCGCAATTGCAGCCCTCGCATCCTGCTCAAAGAGCGTTGAGAGCGGAATCCAGTCAGAGGTAGTATTCCAGGTGGCTCGCCACAAGGGTGTTACCAAGGCAAGTCCTGAAGATTACAAAGACAACTACCAGGGCGTGCCTTTCGGCGCATACGCATGGTACAAGGGCGTATCGGCCTCCGACAACACAGAATTCATGAAAAACCAGAAGGTTTCATTCTCAGACCCCGTATGGAGGCCCGAGGGCACCACATACTACTGGCCCAAGTCCGGTAGCATTGACTTCATCTGCTACTCCCCTTACACCGCAGACGGCACCAACGCACCCCTCCCTGTCATCACGGAAGACAGCATGGCATATCCTGCCTGGGACGTTGCGGCCAATCCGGACGTAGACATAATGTATGCCGACAAAGTGACCGGCCTTACCAACAACGTCAACACCTATTACTATGACGGTGTTCCCACCCTCTTCCGCCACGCCCTTGCAAAGATAAACTTCCAGATCAAGGCCGCTTACACGGAAGTGACCGACCCCGTTACCGGCACCAAAACCAAGTGGGAGATAGAAGTAGAGAGCATCAAGGTAAACAACATCCTCTCTTCCGGTTCCTTCACCCTTAACCTCAACGGCAGCGGCGGCTGGGACAAGCCCGCCGACAACGTCTGGACCCCCGATGGTACCACCACAGACATGGATCTGGACCTTTCAAACGTTGACAGCCCGCTTGCCGACGGAGTTGTCTATGACCTTGATTCCGACGTATTTGTAATGCCTCAGGCGCTCACCGGTGGTCAGGAAGTGGTTCTCAAGGTTACCATCACCACCTACCGTGACATCAACGACGGCAACGGCTATGTCCAGGTTCTTCAGGAGAACGGCGTAGAGATTCAAGGCAACCTCTCCGGCGGCACAATGGATGCATGGAAGATGAACCAGAACGTCACCTACTCCTTCAACTTTGCCCCCAGCCTTGGCAGCACCACCGACACCGACGGTGACGGCGTTCCCGATGACCTGGACGGCGACGGAATTCCCGACGTAGTTCCTACCATCGTTTACTTCGACCCCGCTGTTGACGAGTGGCAGAACATCACCGTAAGCGCCGGTATCAACATCTAAGAATAGTTAGTAGTGATATATACAATGAAAAAGATTCTCATCTTCATCTCAATTGCTGCCGTAATGGCTTCGGCCTGCAGCAAAGTGGCTTCAAACCCTGTAGAGAACGCCCGCGTGGTCTCCTTCCAGACCGTAGCCGGCCTTAACACCAAGGCTCCTGGCATCAATGGCACCGTATTCCCCCAGACCGAGACCTTCTCCACATACGCATGGGCCGAAGGTACCGTAGGTGAATACTTCATGGAAAATGTAACCATCGAATACAAGACCTCCGAGAACCTCTGGAAAGCTCAGAGCGGAACTTACTACTGGCCCAAGAACTCCACGGTGGACTTCATTTCTTACTACCCCACCGGCCTTGCCGGCATCACCGTGGCCAAGGACAAAATCACCTACTCCGGCATTGACGTGAACACCCTCCAGCAGGATATCATGTACGCCGACAAAGCCGCAGGTTTCTCCGACAACAAAGACCTTGTTGACGATAACGTGAGCGGTTTCACCGGCGTTCCCACCATCTTCCGCCACGCCCTTGCAAAGGTAAACTTCAAAGTAGCACTTACCTATAAGCACAAGGAAGAGGCCGACGGTACTGTCACCGACTGGAAAGTTACCGTGAACAGCGCCAAACTCAGCGGCGTTTACACCAAAGGCGGTTGCGAGCTCAAGCTTGCATCGGCCCCCACTGTAGGCGTTATCGGCTGGGACAAGCCCGCCGGCAATGTATGGACTCCCGAAGGAGCTGCCAGCGATATTAACGGTACCCTTACCGGCAACATCGAGGCCGGCAAGTTATATCAGGCTGTGGACACCGTCTATGTCCTTCCTCAGGCACTTGCCGACAACCAGCAGAAGGTAACCCTGAACGTTACTGTAGAGACCACCCGCAACGGAGCTCCGTTCCTTAACGAGACCTTCGATGTTTCGGCAAACATTAAACTGGCAGCCATCCCCGCATGGGAGATGAACCACGTCTACACCTACATCCTCAGGTTTGCTCCTACCGCTTCCAACGGTAACGGTGGCAACCCTATCGACCCTCCCACCGATCCTTCAGATCCCAACTATCCCGGTGGAGTTGATCCCAACAATCCCAACCTTTCTGATGCCATCATCACCTTCGACCCTGCCGTTGACGGCTGGGAGAATGTGGGCATTGTTGCAAGCATCAACCTTTAATATCATAAGGCCCGGCGGGGGTGATACCCTTCCGGGTCTCCAAGACAGAAAAACATGAGCACAATGGGCAACAAATATATAATTCCGGCATCGGCACTTCTCCTCGCTGCGCTGGTACTCTCCTGCAATAAAAATCAGGTGGAGGATCCCGTGTACTCCAATGAGGAGATAGTTCTTGACGCCGCTCCTGACGCCACTAAGGGATTCCTTTCAACAGACGGGCTTAAGGTAACCGGAACACAGTTCCAGATGTTCGACTACCTTTCCGGATATAACGGCAGCCTCACCGACGGCGGCGGCACCACGCACTCCTCCGGAGAGGAATTCAAATACTTTGAGAATACTCTCACCTTCAAGCAGGATGCCACCAATTGGCAGTGGATCTTCGGCGACGTGGCCTCCCCCACCTCATACCGCTGGACCCGCACCGGCACGCACCACTTCTATGGCTGGATGCTGGAAGACAAGACCAGCACAGATCCCGATGCAGGAAACCTCAAATCAAGCACCTTCTTCAGCACATATACCCCTGGCACCAAGACACTTACCGTTGCCAAGAATTTCACTGCAGCAGGCCCTCAGTACGACTTCCTCTACTCTGATGTAGTTCCTGTAGACGTCATTGCCGATGGTATTCCCAGTCATGTGGATGTTCCCATGAAGCACCTTTTTGGAGCACTTGGTATAACCGTCCAGAACACTTCCAAGACAGATGTCATTGTATATTCTGTAAGACTGCTTAACTTCCCCAACAGTCACAGCGAGACTCTCACCTGGAATATGGATTCTGGTGTTTCAATGGCTGGCGGGAATCCCACAGTTTCCGGCGCAGCGGGATCAGCTATATTCTGGCCCAACAAATTCGGCAGCGGAGTTACCCTCAAGGCTATTACAGACCCTAACGGCGGCAAGACCTACGACGCCTACACCGGCGCAGAGATGGGAGAAAACCTGAGCTACCGCATGTGCTGGCCTATGACTCAGGTCGCCCTCAAGCCCACCATTACCGGCACCACGGCCGAAGGCAACCCCGAGTTTTCCAACGACTCCCCCATCGTTGAAGTTGTAGCAAAAGTAGGAACACTGAAATCCACCACCTACAAAATGCGCTTCCCCAACGCAGACGACGATAAACCTGCCATCACCGCCGGCAAGAAAACCCAGCTGAACATATCCTTTGCCGACAAGCAGATCCAGCTCTCATTCAAGACCCTCCCCTGGGATTACGAAGAGTTCCCCATGTCTTACGAGAATGACGCCATCTCTGCAACCCAGCTCAAGTTCATCGAAGGCTCTTATACTTCTGGCGGCAAGCTTACAGACGCCAACGGCAAACACGACGTCATCCAGCTCACCGCAAGTTCCACCCCTGCATGGGTAGCCCGTGGCAAGTTCTCCGTCTATACGCCCGTCAACGGCAGGCTTTCAGTTGGCCTTTCCGGCGACATCGACTCCTTCATCGTCACCCTTGAAAGCGGAGACACCTACACCGGAACCGGCAATGACTACATTCTCATCGACCCTTCACGTGACGGTGGTGCAATCACACTGGGCGTAAGGCCGAGGGGCGTTCCTTCAAGCGGAAAGAAGCTGTTCCTTCACTTTGCAGTGACAAACCACAACCGTGACACTGATGCCGACTCTGAAATCAACCGTGACAACTATGTCATCACAATACCTTAATTGAGGACCACGTATGAAAAAGTTATCTTTAAGTTTACTTTCCATGGCAGCGGCAATGATTCTTGCCACTGTTCCCGCGTGCTCCATTAAGGAAGACCTCACACCGGATACCGGCGAAGGCGTCGTCCTCCGTTTCTTCAGCGATGAGAGCATGGTGGTCACAAAGGCTAAAACGCAGAAAGAAGGCGTTGATGCCCTTAACGAGAACGTACTTTCCTCTGTAGAGTACTTCATATATTCCAATGCACAGAAGAATGGCAATGCCGTACTTCACGGATATCTTGAGAATGTAAGGCAGAATGCTCCCGTGAGCATTCCTATGACCATTGAGACTGTCAATTCTGTTCTCTGCCCCAACGGTGCGACCAATTTCTGGGTGTACGCCATTGCAAACCGTTCCAGAATCGTTGCCGAAGGAGACCCTGAAAACCTTTCCGGGACGGATATTGCTACAATATCGGCCCTCACAAAGGATATGGAATTTGACGACGGAGGAAATGTTAAAACGCCTCAGCCCAACTTCCTCATGTCCACAGACGGTCCATTTGAGGTAACGAATGTCAAGCGCAGAAGCACTATTGTCGCTACTGCAAACATCGGCCTCAAGAGGGTTGCGGCAAAGATCACCGTTGCCGTGAGGGTTGTTCCCCAGGTGGAAATCAAGAATACCGTAACCATCAGCGGCGTTACTGACACCCGTACCGAGATTTGGAAACCCCGTATGAACGAGATGTACATCTATCTTGTCAACGGTGCCAAAACCGGCCAGGTGAGCGGCGCTCCGGTAGCCGGGTCTGATTTATATCAGTATCAGCAGGTTGAATTCGACATGAATGGAAGCGAAAGCCATAGCTACGACACCTACACAAAGCGCGTAGATGGTGAAGGCAATGAGATTTTGGATGCCAACGG
Source organism: uncultured Bacteroidales bacterium (assembly GCA_900321715.1). Taxonomy (GTDB): domain Bacteria; phylum Bacteroidota; class Bacteroidia; order Bacteroidales; family UBA932; genus Cryptobacteroides. The sequence goes on from ONXC01000008.1 coordinate 73,556, forward strand.
CCTTGTCCAGTACGACAAGACCACCGAAACCGGCATCTTCTATCCCACCAAAAGTCCTTTCTATACGTATCCGGAACAATGGATGTACGGTTCAGAAGAAGAGCCCTATCTCAAGCTTGCCATTCCTTGGGATCGTGAAGCAGGCTATAGCGACAACCATAACTACTTTGGCACGACGAGCAAGATTTACTACTACCGTGTGTACTGCCCTGCAACGCCCATCGACATTTCCAACGCACAGTTCCTCCGCAACAACTGGTACAAGGTTATCCTGAACGTGGGTATCCTCGGCAGTGAAACCGACGGCGGCGAGATGGTTATCAACGGCAACTACTACGTCGTAGACTGGCAGGAGCGTGAAACCGGAGGTGGCGGCAGCGGTACCGGCATCAACGACTCCGATAAGGAGGCTGAAATCAAAGGCGCCCGCTACCTCTTCCTCAACGAGCAGAACTTCATCATGTACAACCTCGAGGACCTGATGATCCCTTACGTGACTTCAGACCCTTGTATCATCGAAGATTTCGAGGCCAAGAAGTATGCCTTCTCCGGCAGCCAGAAGGATTCTCTCATTACCACCAGCCCCGCCGCCTGGAACATGGACGTGAGCCTTGTAACCACCGCCACCGGTGCCCACATCAGCTTCAACCACCCGCTGAACAACGACACCTCCACCAGCGACTATGACGTATCTCCTTACAAGATAAGCTTCACCATCAGGCACAAGGACGATCCTTCATATGCCAAGGAGGTAACCATTGAGCAGAGGCCGGCTATCATGATTGATATGGAGAATAATCCGCCAGATCCAGTTAGTAGTTCCTACTGGACTGAAATTGGAGAGAATAATCATCACGGCTATACTTATGTCAACAATGACCAAGGCTCATATGGTGGTAGCGGAACTAGTTCCGGCAATAATACCAATTTCAATATGTTCATTATTGAAACCACTGTTTTACCTTCGGATTCCGATTACCTGCTGGGAGATCCGCGCTTGGCTACTGTTGACAACCTCAACAGCTGGCCCACAAGCAACTCCTCTGTCAGCACATGGAGCGCCACGGCTGCTTCGGTACAGGGAACTAATCGTAAATTGACATACTATTATCCCGTTGATCCTAGCACAAATGCTAACAATCTAATAGCGCCAAAGTACCGCGTGGCATCCTCACACGGCGCAACCACATATTTAACCTATGCAAATGCATTCAGGCGCTGTGCTTCTTATCAGGAAAAGGGATACCCTGCAGGCCGTTGGAGACTTCCAACCGTGGCTGAGGTATCATATATTACTAAATTGAATGCAGATGGAAAGATTGTAAGGTTGTTCGGAGATAACACCAACAATTCTACAACCGACTACTGGTGCAACAGCGGATACATAACCGTATATGGAGGCAATTCAACAAATGCTCCCGTGCCGCACATCGGTGTCACAAGCGGTAACAGATACGTCCGCTGCGTCTACGACGAATGGTATTGGGAAGGCATCAAATACAACGGTACCGATTACACTACCGTAACTCCTCTCGACACCTTCAAATGGGGAGACATCGAACGTTAAACCTTAAAGTTACGTATGAAAAAGACATTGAAATACATATCCCTTTTGACTGCGCTGCTTGTAGGTTTTACCGGCTGCGTAAAAGAGCAATGGGAAATTGAGAAGAATAACGGAGAGGAACTTCCTTATCCTTCTGACGGCAAAGCACTGATCAAATTCACCGTGGCCGTTCCTGGCGGCTATGCCAGCACCAAGGCCAATCTGGCCGACACTCCCACCATCGAGAACATGCAGGTTGTGGTCTTCGGTTCATCCGGCTTCCTCAAGGAATGTGCCGGCATCGAAACCTTCGAGTCTGCCACCACAAACGGCAATACTACCCTCTACACCTATCAGGCAAAGATATCGATTACGGATTCCAAGAACCTGAAGGTCCATATCATTGCAAACCTTGGAGACGTAAAGCTTCCCTGGAAGTATGACACCGAGGTCATGACCAAGTATGCCTACACTTCCAATAACCAGGATGCATACTGGGCAAGTTTCATCCTTCCCAACGGCGTTACCCTCAAAAAGGAATGGGATGCCGAGACCCAGTCCATGGTATACGTAAAGGATGGCGACTATTATCAGGTAACCGATGATGTCACTGACGCTTTTTGCGGCGGTACCGGCCGTCCCGGCCTTCCCCTTGTGCGTAACTTCGCCAAGATCAGCATTCAGTCCACAACCCCCCAGTTTGTCCTTGATAAAGTCAAGACTCTGGCGATAATCAACAAGCCCGACCGCGGCAGCGTTGCTCCTTATAATCCTGACAACGGAAACTTTATCTACGGCTATAAGGACATCACATACGCGGACATGAGGTCTGACTATCCCGGCTATTCTCCTTCAGGGACACAGTATGTAGATACAGACCCCGACGCTACATCCATAGCTTGGGGCACCGGTACCGGAGATGGAGAAGAGATTGTGAGCGCCGTCTACATGTATGAAAGGCCTGTTCCCGCTGCCGGCGAACCTGTTTCGTACATGATTGTTCACGGCACCTTCTATCCTTTCAAGGAAAAGTATTTTGATGACGGACAGCCAAATACATGGAAAACCGACGAAAGGGCTACTCCGGGCACATATCTGGACCTCGCCAACGGCGTTGAATGCTATTATAAGGTAGACTTCAAGGACGAAGAAGGCGCGTACGCCATCTTCCGTAACTTCCGCTATCACATCCGTATAACCAACGTTGCCAAGGCCGGTGCAGAAACCGCAGGTGCAGCAGGTTCCACGGGTGGTACCGGTGATATCTCCCAGGACCAGTCCGTCGCCGGCCTTACCGACTTCTCCGACGGCTACGGACGTATCGCCGTCTCCCACACCGGCTGGACCTTCGTAGAAGGCCGTGCCGAATTCGAACTCAAGTACAAGTTCATTGAGGATGCTGTAAAAGGTGACGACAGCGCAAACAACGCCCTTGTATCAGAAGGTGGTCCCGTTACCATTACAATCGGCGCCAAGACCGGCCCCGTGAACGTTATCAGCACTACGCTGGATCCATCAATTTCATCGGAGACAGGAACTACTATAGACGCCGGGGCCAACGGTGTAATCAGGGTTATGGGCGCATCCGATGCTAAGGATGGCGAAGGTTTCCGTACCATCAAGTTCACGGTAAACACCCCGGACCTTAAAGACATAACCACCCAGACCATCCACATCAGCGGCAAGGTCAACGAGACCAGCACCCTTTCCCGCGACGTCAAATACTACCTCATGCCCCGCCAGAACATGATAGTTGAATGCATTGCCGATGAGGTCAATCCTGATTATGGCGAGGACTACGTAGAAAAAACCGCAGGAGAAGGCATCAACGTGAGGATTACCATCCCCAAGATGCTCCCTGAGAGCATGACGTCCTTTCCATCACGCCTAATACTGCCAAGTATCCTGAGGACAACCTCCCCGTTGCCAGCGGAAACAGTATCTGCACCGGAAAGGAATCCAGCAAGTCCTTCCACTATGTCCGTACTCTTAGCTACACTGAGTATCAGACTCTGGACGAGACTCTGGACGGCATTCAGTTCACCTGCCACTTCAAGACCAACAAGGCAGAAAGCGCCAGCAATATATTCGTAGACAACCAGTATTTCAACAAAGGAAATGACAGTTTCTACAATTATACCATGTACAACTTCAGGAATCTGGACTTCTCCAATAACAGCGCCGGAGCCAATACCAACGTCAACTTTACCTTCTATCTGGATGACGCCGACTCCTATCCTTCATCAGGTCGTACAGTTGAAGTAAAACTTGACGGACTTATCCCTCAGGATGGCGCAGGCCTTAATACGGAGGACTTTGATGCCGGCATTTATTCTTACACCATCCAGGGTGGCTCAAGATATGCCACACTGGCACTCAAGACCATTAGCACGGCTGCAGGATTCGACAACACCTACTCCGTAACGCTCAATGCATACGACGCCGCAACGGCTATCTATCATGAAGCCTCCCACGGCAACGTAGCCCAGAGAATTACCATAGATCCGGATTCCTACACAATGCATGTTGGAGACAAGAAGACACTCACGGCAACTGTATGGCCCGCCAGCACCGGAACCGGAAGCCTTTCTTGGACTTCATCTAACAACTCCGTTGCAACAGTAGATGCCAACGGCAAGGTCACTGCTGTAGCTTTAGGTACAGCAAACATCACCGCCTCACAAAACGGCATGTCTGCCACCTGCGTCATCACAGTTGCAGGCATTTCCCTGAACAAGACCTCCACAAAGATTCTAATAGGCGGTACCGAACAGCTCACTGCCACAGTGTATCCTTCCGCCTCATATACCTGGACCAGTTCCAACCCTGCCGTTGCCACTGTCTCCAGCACCGGTCTAGTCACCGCCGTGGCCAAGGGCACAACCACCATTACGGTGACCACCGAAGATGGCGGCTACACCGCAAGTTGTACAGTGAGGGTTGGTGTAAGGAAAACTGTTACAACCTCAGCAATAAACACGAATTCAGGAACCTTCAATATCAATAATGGTGAAGGTTCATTAACTGCTCAGGGGCTGAAAATTGATGTGGGAATTGCATACAACTCAACGGCTAACTACCTTGAAATGGGACTCCGTTATAACCGCCGGGATTATAATGGAACCTTGAGCATATCTTCTTCTGAGACATTAGATGATTTCTCTATCACGGGTGTTAATTTCACCTATACCGAATACAACTATGCTCAAGGAGCAGTTACTCCTTCTACCGGAACCTATACTAGACCGGCGAACAACGCAACAACCGCATCCTGGTCTGGAAGCGCAACATCGTCGTTGACCTTTACCATGGCGCCAAGAACACAAGGTAACACCAGGTACTGGAACAGACTAAGGAGCATCGTAGTCACATACACGTATACCGAGTATTAGTCACAAAACCTCTCCCGGACCTCACGGCCCGGGAGATTTGTTTATCGGCCCCCTACTCCACCTTCAGCAGGTACGCATCGGAGTAAGGAATAATCTCCATCTGGGAATAATGCTCCTGCCAGGCGTTCTCCCTGTGGCTCAACTCCACAACCTCACTGGTAGACAGCGCCCCAAGAAGCCTCTCCACAGCCTCCAGGGTACGCTGCTCATTGGCAGAAAAGATGGAAATATCGGCCTTGGAACTGCTTAAAAACGACACCTGCTCAACATCTCCGGCCAGAACTACAGATTTCTCCAGGCCGGGGATGTTGTCATATACCGTTGAGTAATGCACCGGCACAGGACCATAGTGAATAGCCTGATAGCGGAGACCGCTGATAGAGATGCCGTAATGCTTGAAATGAAGGAAATCAGCGTAAAACATCATCTTGTTCAGCTTGGTTATCCCAACGCTTTCTGAAGCGAAAAACTTCACCATCTCCTCCACCTTCCGGTGACAGAACATCCCGAAACCATTTTCAATGGACCGGCTGGTCCCACGGTACATAATAGAATCCCGGTCCGGAAGAACATCCGTGTCAGGGCTGGTTTGAACAGCCCTGAGAATGGTTCTGAACTCATCCGGCTCAAAAATCTCCTCCAAATCCTTCAGGAGAGTAAGCGTTACGGATTTCCTCCGGAGCACGGCAATAAGGCGCCCGTTGGAATCCGACGGAACCTGCCCGCCCTCATACCGGGCCCACTGATTCACTCCAAACCCAAGGAGTTTCCCTATCTGGGACTGATTAAGGCCGTATCTCTTCCTGATGGATGCAATCTCATCCGGAAACGGGATTCCGTGCTTAATCCTGTACTGGGCATACAAGTCATTGAGAGTGGAGTCATCCTGTTCAGTAGTTGTGAACTCCTGCCCTGTGTCTTCACAGACATAGTATTTGGAATGCACAAGGTAGTTCTCCCCGCGGAAACTCATAGTCTCCTGCTTGAAAACCTCCCTGACTTTCCCGCCGGTAAAAGGACTGGTAATTACAACGTTTTCACTCATTTGAACTTGTACTTAATAGGTTTCTCCGCTACGTGAAACGAGATACAGATGGTTTTGCTGTTGGGGCTTCCCATAGCGATTTTTATATATAACTGCTTACCGTCAAAGTCTTTTCCAAAAACCCACATTTCTCCGCAACCCAGAATGGTGCTCTCCAGGGTTTCCACAAAGTCCTCAACTACTAGGCTCCTAATAATCTGTTCCCTATAAGAAGCGTTTATGGACAACTCCTTCAGGGCCTCCAGATTCTTCTCCCTATTGAGGAATATGATTCCCCATATATCCATCTTTGGGAAGAACTGAGACAGAAACCGTTGAACATCATCCCTTGTTAGCATATCTTTTTTGCAAATGTAGCGCTTTTTGGCGGAATAACAAACCTTTTAGTTGTTTATTTATAAATATTGCAACCTTAAAGTGAAAGAGTGGCGCGGTAAGACATCTTTGCCGCCAATCCAGCCAGAACGCCTACAAGGTAGTTTTTGCGGATTGGCGGCAAGCATAATGCCCGAAAACGCTGAATTCGCTGCCGCCAATCCAAATTATCGGCCTTACGTGACGTCAAACTGGATTCGCGGCGCTGAGCAGCCTTGCAGCATACACGCCCAGCCAAACTTCCGCACTATCTCCTTCAGAAGGTTCCGGTCCCGCACGGGGATGGTCACAGGGATGGTCTCCCGCTGGTTTTCGCGTCTGAAGGTTCATCCACATATCGGCAGGAATACCCAAAGCCTTCTCAAGAGCAACGGCCATATTCACCGACGCCTTGATCCCGGTCATCTCCGCCAGCCGCTTCTGGGTCAGTCCCCTGGCCCTAAGTTCTTCCCTTATCAGTTCACCGGGATGGGTGGCAATTCATAGTTTTGTGAATAATTCGCATTTTACTTTGGAGACCTTTCTCCCTCTGGGCAAAAGTTAGTCTCCTTTGCAATATTATGCGAGTGGAGGTTAAGTTATTGATATTCAGAAGATTGCAAGATTCTTTGGGAAAAGATTTAATACCAAACAAACCAGTAAGTCGCTGATTATTAGCGACATAAGCCCCACCGCATCGGCATTACAATATGTGCACCGCGTCGGCATTACAATATGTGCATAAGTGCGCCAGATAGCGGTACTTCGCAATTTTTTTCTTATATTTGGAAATTATGAGAAAAACCTTACTGGCAATAGTCATTACAGTCCTTGGCGGGGCCCTTACGGCCGCGGCCCAGAACAATCCGTATCAGATTGATGACAAGTGCTACGAATACTTCAAGCGCGCAGAAATGCTTATCGGCCAGGAAGGATTCCAGGAAGTCAACGACTCCCTTCTTCTTGCCGCAAAGGCTGCCGGTGACAAGAAGGCGGAAACCCTGTATTATGTAGATCGTCTGAGGGATGCCACAAGGCATATCCCTAACCATACCGCCACTACGGATGCCCAGGACCGGGAAATCCTGAATATGCAGGAGGAACTCAAGGCCATCGCCGACAAAAACGGATACCCCCAGTATTTCTACTACTCCTATGAGATAGTCCAGAACTATTTCTACAACCACGACAAAATTATCCGCACAATGGAGATCCTCCAGGACCTCCAGAGGGAAGCCCAGCAAAGGAACGACACTTACGGAATGTGGATGAGCCAGCGCTATATGGTGGCCCTCTACGTTTCCCAGGGAGACTACATAAACGCAAAACCCTATATCCTCAAGGCCATCCAGGTGTACAATGAATCCAAGGATCCGGTTGTTAGGCGCCAGACATTATCACGCCTGTACTGTGACCTCTCAGACACCTATGTGATTGGCGCAGACTCCGTGAAAATAAATGTGGACAAGGCCGTCAAGACCGCTGTCACCCATCTGGACAGCCTACGCTGCATTTACCACCTTGCAAAGATAGCAGCCTACGAAAGACACAGCGACGAATTCCACTACCACAGGGACTACTGCCTCCGTGACCCTCAGATCTCTACCGTCAGTAACACGGCTCCCCTGGTGCTCCGCACCCTTGACGCCATAATTGACGGCCATTTCGACTCCAACTCCATCAGTAACCTTGCCGTAGCCAACACAAGGGAAATCAAGTACATTGCCAACGTAGCGGAAAAATATGACTACAAGGAGCAGGGATTTGAGATTGAAAGGCTCCTGGTAGTGAAATTCGAGAACCAGATAGCAGCCACCAACCGCTCCAAGATTGCAGAGATGGACGCCCGCCTTGGAAACACTACCCTCCAGGGAGAACTGGCCCATCAGAAAGAGGAAGTCCAGAGCATTACGCGCCTGGTGCTTATCCTTGCAATAGCCATCCTGGTGGCCATCATGACCTTCCTTATAGTCCATATAAGTTCCCTCCGCCGTTACAACAAGGAACTCCTGGAAGCCAACCGCAAAGTGAAACTGGCCGATGAAGCCAAGACCCGCTTCATCCAGAACATGAGCCATGAGGTCCGTACGCCGCTAAACGCCATTGTGGGCTTCTCACAGCTCCTGTCCCTCCCTGACGGCTCCCTGAGCCCGGAAGAGAAGGACGAGTTCTCCTCCCACATCATCAACAACACCAAGATGCTCACGATGCTCCTTGACGACATCCTCAATGCATCGGCAATGGACAGCGGCAAATACAGTTTCACATTTGAAACCGCAGACAGGGATTACATTGCCCAGCAGGCAATCTCCAGCTCAGAGCATCGCCTGCAGCCGGGCGTCACGCTCACATACGTCCCCGAGGAAAAAGAGCCTCTCCAGTTCACAACGGATCCCCGCCGCGTACAGCAGATCCTCATAAACCTCATCACAAACGCCTGCAAGCACACCAAAGAAGGCTCCATTGTGGTGGCAAGCTCACTTACGGAGACTCCGGGATTCCTCACCTACTCCGTGACCGATACCGGAACCGGTGTACCGCCGGAAGACGCCGAAAAGATTTTCGAGCGCTTCACCAAGCTCAACGACTACGTCCAGGGAACGGGCCTTGGCCTTAGTATCTGCCGCGACATAGCCGGCCGTATGGGCGGCAAGGTTTTCCTTGACACCACCCACACAGGAAAGGGCGCACGCTTTGTATTCACGGTTCCGTTGGAGCCCGTAAAAAAGGAAGCATAAGATTTATAGACTAATAAAGACTTTAATATATGACACCACTTTACGCACAGGACCACGACTATTCCGCATTTAACGTGCTGGCCGTAGACGACATCCCCCTGAACCTCCTTCTGGTCCAGAAGATGCTCTCACGCTTCAATTTTAAGCTCCGGACTGCGGCCAACGGACAACTGGCCCTGGATGCAGTTGCACAACAGAAGCCGGACCTTATCCTGCTGGACCTCATGATGCCCGGCATTGACGGCTTTGAAGTTATCCGCCGGCTCAGGGAAGACCCCGAAACCGCAGACATCCAGATTGTGATCCTGAGCGCCCTCAACTCCAACGAGGACGTAATCAAGGGTTTCAACGTGGGGGCCAACGACTTCATCATGAAGCCCATCATCATGGAAAAGCTGCTCTCATGCGTGGTGAACCAGCTTGCCATTGCAAAGGCAAAGTCCGGAAAGTAAGCGTCTTATTTTGAGGAAATTCCTTCTATCGGCACTGGCGGCGCTTGTATGCGCTGCCGCCCCGGGGCAGATTGTAAACCGCCTCCGGGTGGATCAGAAAACATTCATCCGCTACGCCTACGGCCGTATGCAGGAGTTCAGCTCAGACAATCTTCCCCTGGCCGATTCCCTGTACCGTGAAGGTGAGCTGCAGGGCAATTCCCGCCTCAAATGTCTGGGCCTTTCCCTTGAGATGCCCGTCCGCTATGCCCGAGGAGAATATGCCAGGATGGACAGCACGGTGGTAGAGATAAAGACTCTCCTTGCCGACAGAAAGGACCTCCGTGAGTTCTACTTCTCCACTCTCCACGAGTACTGCGAATTCCTTGTCCACACCGGCCGCGTCTCAGACGCCATGCTTGAGGCAAGGGCCATGGAAAGGCTGGCTTCCCATGAGAGGAAGCCGCTTGGAAGGATGTATTCCTACAGGATTATCGGCCTTATCCAGAGCTACAGAGAAAACCACTATCTTGCCATCCAGAACCTTGAGAAGGCCGTGCGCTTCTGCCGCGAGGCCCGCGAAGAGCAGGACCTTCCCAACCTCTACATCCTCCTTGCCCAGGAGAACATCAAGATGCGCAATTTCCCGGAGGCCGACAACTACTGCCTCAGGGCTGAAGAATATGAGAGTTTCTTCCCCGCCATACGCATCAAGGCGCTCATGACAAGGGCGTACCTCAGCAATGCCGCCGGCAACGACAAAGCGTTCTGGAAGTACTACGACACCCTCCTCAATGAGCCACTATACGCCGTCCAGACAGACTCCGACACCCGCACCGGGCTGGACATCACCTACCTACGCTCCAAGGGACTTCTTGAAGAGGCCCTCCAGAAGGCCGATTCCCTTGGCACACTCCGCGGCCGCCTGGAGCAGAAGCACGGGATCTATGCCGATATGGGAGCTTTCGGAAACGCCTATGGGAATTTATCGGCCCTTATGCAGCAGAAGGACTCTGTGTACATCACCGTCCAGAACGAAGACCTTGCCATCCTGGACGCGGAAATGAATAACGCGCAGCTTCGGGAGGAGGCCCAAAGGCTGAAGTCCCAGAACCAGATCACAATCCTCCTTGGCTTCCTTGCCATGTTCGTGATTGCCTTTGCAACAGTGATCTACCAGCAGTGGAAGCTGAGGGACAATCTTGACCAGATGCGCCACATGTCGCAGGAGGCCGTCCAGGCCCGCCGCGCATTCAAGAAGGCAATGGACGCCAAGGAGTCGGAGAACTCTTACAAGATAAAACTACTGCAAAACCGCACTACAAATATCCTCACGGACTATGAAGATATCCTCAATAGTTAAGAATCACTCAAACGAGATCCTGGCCGTAGTGATCTTCCTGGTGGGCGCCGTCCTGGGCCTTCTGGGACTCATCCAGATTGTACCCCTTTTAATTGGCGTTTTAGGCCTTATAATCCTCTCCAGTGGGCTCATCTACTTCTGCATCAAGTTCACCTCTGAAAAGGCTTATAAGGAGTACTACAAGGAAAGCTACGAGATTGAGCACGAGTCCATTGAGGAAGTCACCCTCACCTCAATGCGCTATCACCGCTATCAGGAAGCCGTGCTCTCCCGCTATGAGAGCGCCTGCCGTGACCTTGGCCTTGTGGACGAGCAAAAAGACTGGCTCCTGGACCTCCTTATGGCCGCCAAGAACAAGGTGGACGATCAGCTGGACCAGGAAGGCGGCGGACACATTTAATTTACCCCTGCAAAGTTTGCATTTTAAAAAAATCTTAGTAACTTTGCAGTCCCAAAATGAGGGCGGTTAGCTCAGCTGGTTCAGAGCACCTGCCTTACAAGCAGGGGGTCACTGGTTCGAATCCAGTACCGCCCACAAAAAAAAGACAGCCGAGTGGCTGTCTTTTTTTTTTATTTCTTTTTGGGTTTAGGGCCTATGAAATGGGTATATCCAATCTGGATTCCGATGAGGTCCAGGACGTTTGTGGCGCGGGAAACCCTTAGGTATGACATCTTGCCGCCGCCGGGAACCACAACCTCTTCCTTGATGAAAGAACCGTCCGGATTCTTCATGCTCTTTCCTTCCTCGTCCTTCTTGATGGCTTCGTACCTTCTTTCGCTGTTCTGCCAGGCTCCGTTCCAGGTAAGGCCGATGATGGGTACGCTTATGGTAAGGGCGCTGTTGTCCTTCAATTTAACGGCAAGACCGCCGGCAATGTCCACACCAACCTGGGCAGTCTGGGAAGTACGTGTCTTACCAAGCTTTTCTGCGTTGCGGGGGCAGGAGAAGGTGTTGCCGTACTTTGCAAAGAGACGGGCTTCTCCGAATACGCCGAAGGTCTTTGACCCAAAGAAGGAAATATACTTCCTGGCAGAGAATGCAAGGCCCCAGTTATGGTGCACCATGTGACGGGAAGAAATGCCCACATTAGCAATGTCGGAGCCGTCTCCAAGCCATTCGTAAAGCACGGGAAGGACTTCCCTGAAATCCAGGTTTATGTTTGTATCGGCCACATATCCTGAGTAGAGGAGATTTGCGCCGATTGAGATGTCATCGGCCACAAACCAGGATATTCTGGGAACCACATTCCAGGCGTGGACAACTCCGTCGCCCATATTGAGCAGGGACAGCAGGGAGAAGCCGTCTCCGTCTGTGTAGCCGGCCGCGTTGAAGTTGTAGTAGTTTCCGCTGAAGCCGATGGCATGGTTGCCCTTTTCAACAAATACGGTGTGTCCTTTGTCAGGATCCGTGAAACGGTTCAGGATGCCGGCAATTGGTGTCTGGGCAAAAGCCTGGAAGGAAAGCATCATGAGAGCTGCAACGATAGTTTTCTTCATTTCTATATCTGATTATTTATTCGTCTTTTATAAGGTGTACGTCGCACTGCGGGAACGGGATTGTGATACCGGCCTCGTTGAGCGCCTTGTAGATTATCTCCTTCTCACGGTCTATGAAAAGTCCCCTCTCCGGAACCAGCACAAACTGCTTCACGGCAATTTCCACGGCACTGTCTCCAAAGTCCCCGAAGCGGATGTTTATGCCAAACTTGGGCTCCACAATGGGCCTTCCGTACTTGTCCTTTGTCTTGAGCACTTCCAGGGCTTCCGTGAGCACGGTCCTTACCTTCTCAATGTCCACGCCGTAGGCAACGCCCACGGTGACCTTGGTGAACTCATACTCATTGTTCCTTGTAAGGTTCTGGAAGCTCTTTCCAAAGAGGTTTGCATTGAGGAAGGCCACAAGGGTACCGGAGATTGTCTCTATCTGGGTGGTCTGGTAGTTTATGTCCGTCACCTTGCCGCGGATGCCGTCACATTCAATCCAGTCCCCTACCCTCAGGCGGCCGCTCATAAGCTGCATGCCGTAGATGAAGTTATTCAGGATATCCTTCATGGCAAGGCCGATACCGGCGCTGAGACCTCCCGCAACAAGGCCGAGGGACCCCGTGGGAATCTTGAGGAGGAGCACTATCACGGTAATGTAGGTGAACCACACTATTACGCTTATGACGCTCTTTCCAAGGGAAAGGTTCACGTCATTTGACTGAACGGTCTGCTGGCCTGTCTTTGCAAGATAGGAGACAAACTTGAGGTACTGCCACAGGGTCTGGACCACTTTGTTCAGGTACTGGAACACGAAGAACAGGGCAACCAGAAGCACTATGTTGCTCACTGACAGGCGGAATGATACAGCGCCGGTGGTAGGATCCAGGACCTGGAAGAACGGAGTGTTGTAGAAGGTCTGGAAGAGGTCCGTGAAGTCAAAGATATCCAGGGAATAGCGTATGCACAGGGGGATTGACACCAGGATGAGTACGGGAATGAACACGTCCCTAAGGAGGTCATAGAACCATGTGGCGCCAAACATCAGGGACTTCTTGGCGGCTCCTGTTACATAGCTTATATTGTCCTGGAAGGAAGCGATGCGCTTTGTAAGGCGCTTCTCCTTGTAGAGGCCCATAAGATGGCTTACGGCAAGCAGGGCAAGCACTGCCGCAAGTTGGAAGTACCACCAGGTCACTATCATGAGGGCTATGAAGATATAGCCAAAGATGGCGGCAAGGGCAGCTGCGCCCATCACAAGAAGTGACATAAGGCCCATACCGCGGTTTTCCTTATCCACCTTCCCAAGGTTGAAGCCGCAGGCCAGGGCCTGCCAGATGAATCCCAGAGTCATCACTATAGGGAACAGGAGGTTCATCAGGATGTTGGGCATGAAGGTGATGCGACAGAAGATCACCACAAGGGTAAGGACAACTGTTGGAAGCAGAAGCCTTATGGTCTTACGTACCTTTATCTTCTTGAAGCGCACCGCAAGGGCGCCGGCAATGGCAAGAAGCAGCCAGAAGAAGGTCCAGAGCGGGGCCGTCATGTGAAGGTCTGTCTCACGCCTTGTAAGGGCGTTCTGGGCCATTCTCTTAAAGAACTGAGGGCGGGCAAGTATCTCCCACACTGCAAATTGGCCGTCACGGAAGATTTCCTTCTGGAGGAGCATGTAACGGGCCTTGGCGTAGTCGTAGGACTCCTTGAGGCGGAGGTATGCTTCCTGGTAATGGGTGCTGTCGGCAACCATCTGGACCTTGCTTTCAACGTACATCCTAAGAATCTCAGATGCATAGTACATGGAGGTATCTCTGTCGGTCTGGCCCTGCTTACTCAGGAAGAAAGGCGTAATCTCCCTCACCGGAAGGAGAGAGTCAACTGCTGCCTCAACATCCTCTTCAAGGGTTGTTTCGGCGGCCTGGATATGGTGCTCCAGGGAATCGTTGTGGAAGCGGAGGCTGTCGTCAGGGTATGCCACGGCAGAGCTGTCCAGTGCCGGGGGAAGGCGGCGCATGGATTCAAGGAGACGCGCATAGCGGTCTATCTCCAGGTCCATATCGGCCACAATACGGTCATAGGGGGTGCGCTTCTTGTTGAAGTCCTCGTATTCGTCGGTGACCTGCTGCAGGGCGTAGCTGAGGTCAAAGGTGTACTCCTTCTTCTGGAGGTACAGCATCACGGAAAGCTCGTTGCACTTCTTGATGAGGGCCAGCATGCGGCCATGCTGGTGCTGGAAGTTGGAGCTCATCCTCTCCTGCATCTTCTGGCGGCGTACAAAGTCACGCTTGAGCTCCACCCTTGCATCGGCCATGGCCTTGTCCAGGGTCTGGATTTCATCGGCAATTGCAAGAAGCGGCAGTGCCAGGACTGCAACGGCAAAAATGATGGTAGTGAGTTTTGTTTTCATATCAGTCGTCGCTTTCTCCCATTACAATGATAAGGTGGTCCCCTTCCATGAGCTCCATGCTGCCGTGGGGCACCAGGAACTTCCCTTCACGCTTTACCATCATTACGCGGATGCCGTGGGGAAGGTGCATTTCACGGAGGGTCTTTCCGGCCGATAAATCGTCCGGGGTAACAACGTGGTCTGAGAGCATTCCCATCTCTTCCGGGAGTTCCATACCAAAGCTCTCAACCTCCGGATCCTCAGGATAGGAGAGGTTGAGCCATTTGGCTACGGGGGTGAGGGACATTCCCTGCAGGATGAGGGACATAAGGCTCACGATGAACACCACGTTGAATATGTCGCTGGCGCCCTGCACCTCATGGACCACAGGGTAGAGGGCAAAGAGGATGGGGCCGGCGCCCTTGAGGCCCACCCATGACACAAAGAGCTTCTCCTTGAACTTTACGCCCTTGAACGGAGCCAGGGTGAGGAACACGCTCACGGGCCTTGCCACAAAAAGGAGGAAAAGGCCTGTCAGGATGGCCGGAAGTGCCACCTGCACCATGCTGGAGGGGCGCGCAAGGAGTCCCAGGATAAGGAACATGGCAAGCTGCATTATCCAGGTGATTCCGTCGAAGAACTTGGCTATCTCCTTCTTGCGGGGGATATCGGCCTTATTGGAGATTATTACTGCTGCGATGTAGATTGAAAGGAGGCCCTGGCCGCCAAGCAGGGATGCAAGGCCGTTGGCAAAGAAGCCGGTGCTCAGGACCAGGATTCCCATGAGGGAATTGTTCTCAAGCCTTATCTTTGAAAGGAGCCATTTGGCGCCGAAGCCTACGCCGAAGCCTACCGCAACGCCTACAAGGATCTGGATAAGCACCACAATGATACCTGCAAGCGCGCCCACCCCGGTGCTCAGGCCCTGGAGGGAAGGCTCCGTCATGAATTTCACCATGAGGATGGTGAGGATGTAGGCCACAGGGTCATTGCTTCCGGATTCAAGCTCCAGAAGGGGTGCAAGGTTGCTTCTAAGACGCAGGCGCTTTCCGTTAAGGACGGAGAACACGGACGTGGAGTCCGTAGAGCTCATGACGGCCGCCACAAGGAAGCATGCAAGGATGGACACTCCTGTATCGGCAATGATGCGCCCGGTTGCAAAATAGATGAAAAAGCCTGTGAGGACTACCGTGATGCAGATGCCCACGGTAGAGAGCATTATGCCCTTTTTCATCACGGGCCTGGTCTCATGGAGAATTGTTTCAAAGCCGCCTGTGAAAAGGATTACGGTCATTGCAAAATGGCCGATAGATTCCGCTATCTCATAGTCTTCAAAGTTGAGCCCCAGGCCTTCACGGCCTACCACCATTCCAAGAATCAGGAACAGAAGCAGAGAAGGCGCTCCCAGCTTTACGCCTACCTTGGTGATGAGTACGGACACAAACACCAGGACGGAAGCCAGGAGCAACAGGTTGTCGGAGAGAAGATTTACTGAGAAGACGGCTAGGGGCTGCATCAGTTCTCTTCCTTATCTTCAGGAGAATTGAACATTTCCTTTACCTTGGGCCAGTACTGCTTGCCAAGGACTATGCCGCAGCCAAGGATACCGCCAAGGAAGGTCCAGATGATGAGGGTCTTGGCCCTGCTGTTGGACGGCTTGGTGGGTACGGTGACGGGCTGCACAACGGTGAGGATGGGGGTATCCCTCTTCACCTTCATCTTGGCCGTTTCAAGCTGCTTTGCAAGCTCTGAGTAAACGGCGCTGGAAACGGCGTATTTGGTCTGGAGGCGCTCCCTTTCCAGGCGGGCGCGGGATGTGGTCATGCTCTGGGAACGGTCTGTGAGCACGGCAAGAGATGCCTGATAGGATTCGGCCTCTTTCTTCACCTCATTGTAGCGCTCCTGGATGTACTTGAGCTCATCCTCTGCCTTCTCCGTACGGAAACGGGTTACCTCTGCCTGGAGCAGCTCCTGTGCCTTGATGGCAAGGTCTGCGGTTTGGACGGGCTCCATACCGTTCACGGTAAGGGTAAGATATCCTTCCTTCTTGTCCACGGCAAGGTTCACGGCCGTAGCAAGATACTTGAGCATCTTTTCCTCATCCTTGGTTACGGTATAGGGCCTGGGCTCATTGGAACCCTCTGCGCTCCAGTCTCCGGGAAGGACCACGTCCTTTGGCTTACTGAGCTTTGACAGCAGAAGGAAAGGAAGGCCGATGGTGTACTTCTTGATGGTTGCCATCACCCCGGGCTTCATATAATCCTTTGCGTAGGTAAGGAGCGACACTGCTGTATCGGCCTTCTCAAAATGGAGCGGGGCGTGCATGAGCTCCACCCTGTAGGGAACGCTTGATACAATCTGGGGATACACCAGAGGGGAAAGTTCAGAGGTCTGGGTCATGCCAAGGTCCATACCCGCCAGGGATGCCAGGGATGCCAGGGATGAGCTCCTGGAAGAGCTCATCTGGGGCACCATGGTGGTGGATACGGTGTATGTGCGCTTCATGGTGATTGCGGCCACAAGGCCCAGGACGATGAAGATGCCGGTAACGATGAGGATGGTTTTACGGCCATCCCAGAGGCTCCTCACAAGGGCCATTATGTCAAGGCCTTCTTCCTCCTCAACCATGGGGTTGTTGTACTGATTGTTCTGGTCCATAAGCTGCTAGTTGGCTGTTTTGAGAAGGTTCCTGGAGAGGATGATGATGGACACCACGGAGGTTACGCCGGAGAGGGTCTTGGCGGCCACGGACTCAATGTCAACCTTGCTCTTGGGCTCTTCCATCTTGCGGTTGTGGTCTTCAATCTTGTCCTGATCCATGCCAAGGGTGATCACACTGCCGGGCTCCACAACGGGAGTTGCACGGAAGATGAACTGCTTGGTACCCTTGGCCTGGCCGTTGGGCAGAGTCACGGTTACGCTCTTGCGATCTGCGTATTTCTGATAACCGCCGGCGAAGTTCTTGATGTACCAGGCTGCGCGGTGACCGCCCTGATAGATGACGGTCTTGCTTTCATCGGTGAAATCTTCAGGGACATACTGGTTCATGCGGGTGCCAAGTGCACGGATTACCACGGTGTTCTCCTGACGCGAAACATTGACCACGTCTCCGTCCATGAGGATGGGATCCTGGTCGATCTTTCCCTTACGCCTATTCATGTCCGTAAGGTTCATGCCTATACGGCCCTGGTGACGGCCCTGGGTGCGGAATACGCTGGTGTAGGGATCTGCGTCGTCAAGGAGACCGCCTGCAAGCTCTATGATATGGGAAAGCTGGGTGCGGGAATCCTCAAGCACATAGACGCCGGGATACTTCACGCGGCCGCTCACCTCCACCGTGCGTCCGGTAGAGAAGTTGGGGGTCATACGCACAACAACGTGGTCATAAGGCTGAAGCTGGAAGGAAGGATCCTTGACATTGTAATCTTCGTCCACCGAAAGGGTAATTACGTCGTAATCCACTTCTGCTGTCTCTGAGATATTCACACGGAACACCTGGACCATGTCATAGGCAGCGCCAACCTCGAAGCCGCCGGCCATCATGATGAGGTCATGCACGGTGAGGTTGGGGTCATAGGTGACACCGGTTGCGTTCTTGACGGCACCGGCGATACGCACCTCCCCTATGTTGGTGTAGGTGGTGTTGTCGTAGACGGTGAGCTGGTCTCCGGGCTGCAGGTATTTGTCCTTGTCCCCCTCAAGGGAAATACGGAGGTATTCCTTTTTGTCGGGGTTGGAGATATCCTTGCGGGTGATGTAAGCCACGGGGTAGACGCTGGGCTTGAGGCCGCCGGCAAGTTCAATTGCCTGGCCTATGGTCATGCGGTCATTGAGGCCGAATGCACGGGTGAAAGGCCTGCGGACCTGGCCGCTGACGGCGATGTTTTCAGTGTCGCGGTAATCGGCCTGTTCAAGTACGGAAACGCGGTCACGGGCCTGGAGGGTGAAGTCAGGGTTGCCATCCTCTCCGGGGAAAGGAACGGTGATAACCTCAACTGTTTCGTCGGGGTTGGTGCGCTCCACAATCACGTAGTCCTTCTTGACGGTGTAACGGGGCTCGGCTTTCTCGATGAGGGCCTTGAGGCTCTTGTTGGACTCATAGTCAAACCTGCCGCCGTAGTAGACGTCTCCGGAGATCTCAACGTAATTCTCCAGGGGACGGGCCGATGACTTGATCCTCACAACGTCTCCGGGACGGAGGGAAACCTTCTTTCCGGACATTATCTCAGAGAGCTTGTATTCCTTGTAGCTGAGTTCACCGTTTTCCTGACGCTCAATCTGGACGAATTCAGGATATGCGTTGTAGGCAAGACCGCCGGCAAGCTCAATGAGGTCCGTCAGGGTCTCATCCTCAACCATCTCATACTGCATGGGACGCTTCACGGCACCCTCGATGGAGACAATCTTCTGGGCCAGGGGCACAAAGAGGACGTCGTTGTTCTGGAGGTCATAGGGAAGGCCCACGGTGGGGTTGGTCATGTACTTGTAAAGGTCAAGGCTGTAGTTCTTGCCTGCGCGTGAGAGCTGGATGTTACGGACGGAACCGTTTGCGGTGGGACCGCCTGCAGCTGCAAGGGCGTTGAACACGTTGTTGAGGGCGCTGATGGTGAAACCACCCTGTACGCCAACCTCACCGTAGATGCTCACGGAGAGGGTCCTGGCGGTAGAGATGGTAACGGCAATCTGGTCCGGGCGGAAGGAATAGTGCTGGGACAGCTTTGAGCGGATGGCAGCACGGCCCTGGGCCAGGGTAAGGCCCTTGAGGAAGATCTTGGAGGAGCCGGCGGGCTGGATGGAGCCATCTGCGGCTATCCTCTGGTGGATTTCCGTCTGGGAGGAGCCGAAGATTGAGATATGGACCTCATCTCCTTCTCCAAGGATGTAGGTATCCGGAGCCTGGGCGCCGTCAGTTGTGCGGAATACGTCCAGGGTCTTTCCGGTGAACATTGAATGGCCGTAGATATTGTTACCTTCAGTGGGAGAGACATTGCTCTGGGAAAGGGTCTGCTCCAGGGCGCTCTCTGCGGCAGCCTCACCCATTGTTGTCTGGGGGGCATCTGCGGCTGCTACGGGAACAGCTACGGTTGCGCCTGAATCTGTGGTGGCAACCACGGTGTCTCCGCCTGCGGGGGCGGCCACAGCGGCGCCTGCACTGGCCTTCTGGGCCTGGAGTTCATCCAGGATGGCCATCACGCGGCCCTGGTACTTGGGATACTCTGTGGGGGGAATGGCCTCGGGGTTGATGCCGTCCTGCAGAAGGCGGGCACGTACCTCAGCCTCAGTAAGACCACGCTTGTCAAGTTCTGCGCGGGCCATTGAAAGCATTGATGCGGACTGCGCCATGGCAATGACCGACACCGAAATCATAAGTAATGAGAGGAAAAATCTCTTCATAGCTATAGTTTTGTTAAAATTATTCCTGTATATAAGCCTACAAATTTACAAAAATTAATTGAATATCTAAAGTGTGCTGCTATTTGGTACAGAAAGTGTATATTTGCAGTGGAATTTGACATTATGAAAAAAGTACTTCTGAGCATCCTCGCAGCCCTTGTGTGCTGCAGCGCCTTCTCCCAGCAGATCCGCACAAACTACCGCAGCGGCGGTTTTACGCATATCTCCACGGATTATGAGGATATAAAACTGGCCGATATCCCCTCTGAGATGAGGGTGGAGCTTGTGGGCCTTCCTGACGGTTCATCCATGTACCTTCTGTACATAAACCTCATCCAGAAAGAAGCCGTAGTTACGCCCAAGGGCGTGAAGATGTCGGCCACCCTGCCCTCCGGAAAGTTTATCCGCCTGGACCAGATAGGCCAGGATTCCGCCACAAAGAGGCGCAGGGAAGACGGCCTGTTCGTGAACAGGCTCAAGTATGCCGCAGAGCCTGCCGATATTGAGAAAATGATACGTGGTGTCAAATCCATAGACCTTGTGACCGGCTGGAACCCGGACGACTACGTCCAGGCGTCATTTGACCAGGACCAGTTTGCAAAGCTCCTCAAATCCCACTGCGAGGCCATCCTGAAGGCATCGGAATCCACCATCGAACTAACTGCCACCATAGCCAGCCGCACGGATAACGCGGGCAGCATCCTCACCGCTTCAAATCCCGTGGTAGCACGCGGAAAGGAGATGGACTACAACGTAATCCTTTCCCATCTCTACTACAAGAATACCGGCAATGAGGACCTTGACCTTGCGGTAGTTATCGGCACATCCGGAAAGCACCACATCCCCTATGACGCTCCTGTCAGGTTCACCCTCCTTGACGGGTCGGAGATCTCCCTCATTCAGACAAGGGACGACTATAACTTCTTCTACGTCTATCCTTCCCTTCAGGATTTCTACAGGATGGCATACGTGGGGATAGGAGCCATATCAATAGAATGCGAGGACGGCATCCTTCAGGATACCATCCCCGCATCAGGTGAAGATTTCACTGCCGCAATTTCCCAGCAGCTCAATCTGCTTCTTTCGGTGAGCCCGCGCTAGTGCGCAAAGGCGTAGCTGAAGCCCTGGATCTTGTCCCAGTCTCCGCGTGTGAAGTCAGGAATCTCCACGGGAACGCAGCCGTTCTCTATTGAGATCCTGGAGAGTTCCGTCACGCAGCACCATTCGGCAAGGTCATACACGTCCATATCCAGCGGCAGGCCGTTGTTCAGGCAGTACACAAGGCGGTAGTCCATGATGAAGTCCATGCCGCCGTGGCCGCCCACTTCCTTTGCCAGAGCCTCAAGCTCAGGGGTGAGGATGGGGTTGCGGTACTTGGCCATAAGTTCCTCCAGCTCATCTCCTTCGTAGACTTTCTCAAACTCAAGGTCTTCGTAGTCCACTTCTCCGGTGGCTTCCGTCCTCAGGCATACCTGGCCCACGGGATACTTGGCGGCATAGCCGTCAGTGCCCACAAGCTGGTACATGCGGTCATACGGGCGGGGAGTCATTACGTCGTGCTCAATGAGGATGCTCTTGCCCTTTGCGGTACGGATCATGGTCATGGTCTCATCACCGTTCTGGAAATCAGTGCAGGGCTTGCCGGTGCGTTTCTCAACAAGCTTGGGGCCGTTGAAAGCGTCCGTATCCATAGCCACAAGGGTGGTGAGGCGGTCTCCGCGGTGGATATTGAGGGCCTGGCATACGGGGCCGAATCCGTGGGTGGGATAGAGGTCTCCCCTGTACTTCTGGTTGAAATCCAGGCGCCAGTTGTGCCAGTATTTGTCCCAGTAGGGATCAAGGTTGTGGTGGTAGGAGCCTTCCACGTGGATGATGTCACCAAACACACCCTGCTGTGCCATTGTGAGGGCTGTGAGCTCAAAGAAGTCGTAGCAGCAGTTCTCAAGGATCATGCAGTGCTTGCGGGTGCGCTCAGATGTGTTCACAAGGTCCCAGCAGGCCTCAAGGGTTTCTGCGGAAGGGACTTCAAGGGCAACGTGCTTTCCGTGCTCCATTGCATAGAGGGCCACGGGAACGTGGTGTACCCAGTCTGTGCAGATGTACACAAGGTCCACGTCAGGGTCTTCACAGAGCTGCTTGTAAACCTCTTCATCGCCGGCATATACCTTGGCGGTCATTCCGCGGCTTTCAAGGACCTTGAGGTTCTTTTCTGCCCTGTCCGGCTCTACGTCGCAGATGGCTGCCACGTGGCTTCCGGGAACAAAGGAAAGACGATGCACGGCACCGCTGCCGCGGTCTCCGAGGCCAACTACGCCGATACCTACATCGGCAATGGGCTCAGCGGCAAACTGAAGCATGGTTTCCTGACCCGCAGGACGGGCGGGGACGGGAGTCTTGATAATCTTTGCAGACTGGCTGCAGGAAACGGCGGCAAGGATTGCAGCCGTCAAGATGATGGCTCTTAGTTTCATATCTTTTCAATAAATTCTTTCATCTGAGGGACCTTTGCCATGGCGGCATGGAACAGGGCAACCTGGTTGCGGGTGCGCACAAGGTTGTGCTCCGGGTATTTGATCTTGTAGTAGGTGTCTCCGTTGATGTAATCGGCAAAGAAACGCACGGCCTGCATATAGGGGAACAGGCATGCGGCGTAAGGGAGGTTCTCCTTTTCAATGGGGGTGAGGAACACGTTTGCGCTCTCAAGATAGCCTTTTGCAAAGGCCTCGAAGATGTCCATCCTGAAGTCCACCTTCTCTACCTCCGGGCTGTCTTCGGCAACGGTGTTTGCGGCGGTGCGGAGGAAGTCTCCGAAGTCACTGAACACGAAGCTTGGCATGAGGGTGTCAAGGTCTATGACGCAGAGGATGTTGCCGTTCTTGTCAAAGAGCATGTTGTTCACCTTTGTGTCGCAGTGGCAGATTCGCTTGGGAAGCTTGCCTTCACGGTAAAGGCGCTCGGCCTTGCACATCTCCTCCTCATAGGGCAGGAGGTCCTCAAGGATGGCCTTTACCTCCGGTTCTGCCATACGGCCTGATTTATTGGCCTTTACAGCCTCATGGAGCTGGCGGGCGCGGAGTTCCATGTTGTGGAAATCCGGGATGGTCTCTCCAAGGGTGTCGGGGATATCGGAGAGCATGGCCTCAAAGGCGCCGAATGCCTTTCCGGCATAGTATGAATACTCAGGATTGACAGTCTCGAACGTGAGGGCGTTCTTGATGAAGATGGATACGCGCCAGTATTCCTTTCCGTCTGTCCAGTAGGTTTTGCCGGTTTCCTTGCAGGGGATGAAGGTGAGGGACATCTGGCCCTTGCGGCGGATATGTGCCGTGGCGCAGTCGATATTGTGCTGAAGCAGTTCAACGTCCTGGAAAATGGCGTTGTTGATTCTCTGGAGGACGTAATCATCCGGACCGTCGGTCTTCACCAGAAGGGTGTCGTTGATAAGACCGTTTCCAAGGGGTTTAATCTCCTTTACATTGCCTTTTATGGCAAAGAGTTTTACAATTTCAAGTGGTTCCATCTGAATGAATAGTGTTATCTATGCAAAGTTAGTGTTTTTTTGCATACGAAACACCCCCTGTTTCGAAAAACGTTTCAAAGGGTTTCGGAGTGACGCAGAACAATAAAAAAAGCCGCCCGGGAAGGCGGCCAGTGTGATTCCGACGCGATTCGAACGCGTGACCCACAGCTTAGAAGGCTGTTGCTCTATCCAGCTGAGCTACGGAACCATCCTCAATGGGACTGCAAAGTTAGTTATTTTTCCGCTAATTGCAAACGTAGAGGGCCTCTACTGCACAAAGCTTGCGAAGTAGCCGGCGAAGAATACGTTGGTTATGAGATAGCCGATGATGGTGGAGACAAATACGCATATTAGTCCCGGCATCATGAAGCTGTGGTTCAGGAGGTATTTGCCGATAACCGTGGTACCGGAGCGGTCGAAGTTCACGGTGGCGATATCGGACGGATAGTTGGGGATGAAGAAGTAACCGTACACGCTGGGAAGGACGCCAAGGAGCACGGGGCCGGCGATTCCAAGCTCATAGGCCAGGGGCAGCATGGCCACAACCACGGCGCCCTGGGAGTTGATGAGAACGGATACCAGGAAGAACACGAACGCTATGCTCCAGGGGTAGTTTGTGACAAGGCCCGTGAGCATCTCCTTCATCTGGTCCATGTAGTTTCCAAAGTAGGTATCGGCCAGCCAGGCAATGCCGTAGATTGCCACAACGGCAACCATTCCGGACTGCCACACGGCTCCTGCAACGGCTTTTTTGGGCTGGGCCTTGCAGAAGATGATGTTGGCTGCTGCGGCCGTGAGCATGATTATCTGGATGCAGATGTTCATCTTGGGAAGGTTGATGGTCTTGGCTAGCGAGACTCCGTCAATCTTTATCATCTGGCAGAATGCGAATCCCACAATCACAAGGAGGGCGCCAAGGAACACGAATACAGATGCCTTTGCCTCTTTGGTGATTTCCTTGTCAAGGGTGGTGGCGCTGTGGCCGTACATGTACTGGTACATCTCGGGATCGGCCTTACGGGCAAGGAAGTCAGGGTCCTTGTCAAGGTCCTTACCTCTCTTGTAGGATGCCGCGGCGGCGCACATGAGGCCGCACACGCATGCCGGAATTGTAACCATCAGGACCTGGGGGATGCTCACCATGTAGCCGTTGGCGTTTGAAATTGTAACAAATGCCACCACGGCGGCCGCAATGGGAGAGCAGGTGATACCCACCTGGGAGGCAACGGATGCCACGCCGCAGGGACGCTCAGGGCGGATATTCTTCTTGAGGGCAATGTCACAGATGATGGGCATGATGGTATAAACCACGTGGCCTGTACCAACCAGGACGGTAAGGAAGAAAGTCACAAGAGGACCCAGGAAAGTGATGTGCTGGGGGTTTTTGCGCAGCATTCTCTCTGCAATCTGGATCATCCAGTCCATACCTCCGGATGCCTGCAGGGTGCCGGCGCAGGTTACGGCCGCGATGATGATATAGATAACGTCCGTGGGGGGCGTGCCGGGTTTGAGGCCAAAGCCGAATACAAGGATAGCAAGGCCGATACCGCTGATTGCTCCAAGGGCCAGTGACCCGTAGCGGGAGCCCACGTACAGTGCTGCCAGAACGATGAGCAGCTCGATGATCATAGTGAAAGTCATAGTGCCAATGTGGTTTGGGACTGCTAATATACAAAAAAACGGTGACAATCGTTGCAGGCGCACGCTTGCTATTGTGATTAATTTTTCTGAACTTCGCATTATGGATTCTTCTGTACTGCGTCTTGCACGTAAGCCCATAGAGAATGTGCGTGTGGGCTTTATCGGCCTTGGGATGAGAGGTCCCGGCGCCGTGGAGCGTTTCATTTCCCTGGAACATGCCACGGTAGCGGCGCTATGTGACCTGTATCCCGGTCCCGTGGCGGACTCTCAGAAAATACTGGCCGATAAAGGCTGTGCTCCTGCAAAGGAGTTCACGGGCCCGGATGGCTGGAAGCGCCTCTGTGAGCTCCCGGACCTTGACCTTGTGTACGTGGCGGCCCCCTGGCAGCTTCACGCCGCAATGGGCATCTACGCCATGGAATGCGGCAAGAACGTGGCCCTGGAGGTTCCTGCGGCAACCACCGTGGAGGAATGCTGGGCGCTTGTAGATACGGCAGAGCGCACGCGCATGCACTGCATGATGCTGGAGAACAGCTGCTACGATTCCTTTGAAATGACCTGCCTCAGGATGGCCCGTGAGGGCGTTTTTGGAGATATCGTCCACGTTGAGGGCGGGTACTGCCACAACCTCTCCACCTACTGGGACAAATACCGCGACGACTGGAGCATGCGCTTCAGCGCAGAGCACCACGGAGACGTCTATCCAACTCATGGTATCGGCCCGCTTTGCCAGCTTCTTGACATCCACCGCGGGGACAAACTCTCATATCTTGTGTCCATGGATTCGGCGGCAATTGCCGGCCAGGCGGCAGCAGATTCCCGTTATGGCGCCGGAAATGTTTCATTTTCTAACGGAGACATCACATCCACCCTCATCCGCACCACACGCGGCCGCAGCATCCTGCTTCAGCACTCGGTGATGACACCCCAGCCCTACAGCCGCCTGTACCGCATCTACGGCACCCGCGGCTTTGCCAACAAATACCCCGCTCCGGGCTTTGTCTTCGATGAAGGGAAGGAGTATATGCCTCAGGAGGAAGTATCGGCCCTTATGGCACGCTACAAGCATCCCGTATGGCAGGAGCTTGAGCAAAAGGCCCTCACCGTTGGCGGCCACAACGGCATAGACTACATCATGGACTACCGCCTGGTGGAATGCCTCCACAAGGGTCTCCCGCTGGATATGGACGTGTATGATGCGGCCGAATGGAGCAGTATCGTGGAGCTCTCAGAGCAGTCCATCCTTGGCGGCTCCATCCCCGTCCAGATCCCGGATTTCACAAGGGGCCGATAATTCCCTCACTTCCCGCATCGATACCCCCCTGCCCTCAATAGGCCCTGGCGATTAACTGACTGACAAACAACGTGTTAACAAAACCTGATTGTGCACCCGGCCCAATCAGAATTTCATAGCGTTTTGACAATCAGCCATTTATCCGCCAGGAGCTTTAGAGTAAGCGTTTGGTGTAAGTTAAGTGATTGAAAACCAGGTTTTTACAAAGGTTTCTACTAGAACTTTTTCTGGTGGAAGAGTGTGTAAATGATTGGTTATTAGCAAATTAGGCTCCACCGAAAGGGGAGAACAATAACGTGTGATTACTTGGAGCCGAAGTACAGAAGGACCATGCTGGCAAGCAGGAGCACCAGGTCCAGGGCTTTGGAACGGATGTTCTTTTCCTTCAGGATGAATGCACCTATCGCAAAACTCACCAGCACGCTGCCGCGGCGGATCATCGACACCACGGCTATGAGGGCATCGGGCTGGGAGAGGGCCTGCATGTAGAGGTAATCGGCCCCGCAGAGGAAGATGCTGATAAACGGAATGGACCAGTCCCAGCGGAAAGGCGTGGTCTTGCGCCGCACCGGAAGCCACAGGAAAACCAGCACAAGAGCCATCATCCCGGCCTGATACAGGGTGTACCACGCCAGAACCTGGCTGCGGTCAAGTCCAAGGCGTTCCGGGGACATCAGGAACTTGTCATAGAGCCCGCTGGCGGCCCCAAGAATCACCGCCAGTATAAGGCATACCAGCCACTTGTTACCCGGTTTTATGCCTTCCTTGTGCCCGCTCAGGCGCATAAGGAAATACGCCACCATGGCAAAGATCACGCCGCCCCACTGGAGGGCGTTCAGGTGCTCGTCAAAGATGAAGATGGCTCCCAGCAGCACCAGCACAGGCCGCGTGGCATTAATGGGCCCCACGATGGTTAGCGGAAGGTTCTTCATTGCAAAGTACCCAGCCATCCAGGAGCTTAGGACCAGAGCGCTCTTCAGGAGTATAAACTTCTGCACGGCCCATCCTCCCCAGCCGGTAGTGAAAAGGAACGGGGAAAAGATAATGGCCGATAAAACCGTGTTAAGCAGCAACACCGGCACTACGGCATTGTCCTTCAGGGATATCTTCTTGAAGGAGTCATACCCGCCCAGAAGGGCCGCGGAACAGAATGCCAGTAACCACCAGGTCATATCAGGATGCAAAGATACAACTTTTCACTCTAAACCGTCGCAGGTCACAGCCCATATTGTCGCAGGCCACCTGCGACATCCAATAGCGCCTGGCGCATAAGTACCTATAACTCAGCGCATTACGCAAAATCGGGTACACTTGCAGGTGCACCCGACAGTTAGCAAATAGCTGATAATCAGTGAGTTCCTAGCCAGGGCTACTTCACCATTCCGCTGAAGCCCATGAAGGCAAGGGCAAGGATACCTACGGAGATGATGGCGATGGGAACGCCCTTGAAGCTCTTGGGAACGTTCATCAGGGCAAGGTGCTCACGGATACCCGCAAAGATCACCATTGCAAGGCCGTAACCAAGGGATGTGGCAAAGGCGTAAACCAGTGCCTGACCAAGGTTGAGCATGCCGCCGGGAACAAAGGAGAACTCCTTGGTTACCACGTTGATGGCAACACCCAGAACCGCGCAGTTGGTGGTGATAAGGGGCAGGAAGATACCCAGGGCCTGATACAGGGACGGGGAAACCTTCTTGAGCACAATCTCAACCATCTGGACCAGGGCCGCAATCACAAGGATGAATGCGATGGTCTGGAGGAAGGTAATTCCAAAGGGCACCAGCAGGTACTTGTTTATCAGATATGTAACAAGCGTTGCGAGGGTTATCACAAAGCACACTGCCATGGACATGCCGGTGGCGGTGGAAAGCTTGTTGGAGACACCCAGGAAGGGGCATATACCCAGGAACTGGGCCAGGACAATATTATTTACGAATATTGCCGATATTATTATGAGAAAGTACTCCATAGCCTAGCTGTTCTTTTTGAGGAATTTGTTAAACAGTACCATAAGATAGCCAAGGCACAGGAATGCGCCGGGAGCCATCACGAATGCCAGCATGCCGTCTGCGCCGCCGGTAAAGCTCCAGCCAAATGCGCTTCCGGAGCCAAGTATCTCACGCACAAGACCAAGTACGGTAAGTGAGCAGGTGAAACCAAGGCCCACTCCAATACCGTCCAGTGCGCTCTCCCCTACGCCGTGCTTGTTGGCAAAAGCCTCAGCGCGGCCAAGGACTATGCAGTTCACCACGATAAGCGGGATGAAAAGGCCCAGGGTCTCATACATGGCCGGGGTGTAGGCCTGCATGAGGAACTGAAGCAGGGTCACAAACGTAGCAATCACCACAATGTACACGGGAATGTGCACCTTATCCGGAACAACCGGAGCAATGAGGGAGATTGCCATGTTGGAAAGGACCAGCACAAAGAGAGTGGCCAGGCCCATTGAGAGGCCGTTTATGGCCGATGTAGTTGTGGCCAGCGTGGGGCACATACCCAGCAGGAGCACAAAGGTGGGGTTGTTCTTGACAAGCCCGTCTGTCAGAAGTTTGAATTTACTCATTGTCCTGTCCTCCTTCATCTGTTAAGGGTTCTTCTTCCGGGACTACTACGTCCTGCTCCAGGCCGTCAAACACCTTCAGGGCATTCTCCACTGCAAGGGTATAGGCCCTGGAAGTGATTGTGGAAGCCGTTATGGCATCTACGTCACCGCCGTCCTTCTTAACGGAAAGCTTCTTGACTGCGGGGTCAAAGCCTCTCCACTGATCCATGAACTTTGCATCCGTGGAGCACTTTGCGCCAAGGCCGGGAGTCTCTGAATGAGAAAGCACGGAAGTGTTATACACAACGCCGTCAACGGTTACGCCCACCATCAGTGACAGAGGGCCGCCAAAGCCAACCACCGTGGATTCAATTGCGTAACCCACAACTGCCTCACCGTCCTTTGCCGTATAATAATGGTTATCGGCATTATACTCAAGAGTCTCAAAATGCGGGAGCACCTGGGCCACGGCAGCCTGAGTCTTTGCTGCAGCCGCTGCCTCAATTGGAGCCTTGGTTATCACATACGCGCCGCCAAGGACTGCGCTGCAGGCAAGGCACACCAGCCCAAGGACCAGCACCATATTGGTAAGATTAGATTTTGCTGCCATACTCTATTTCCTCCCGAATTTTTTCTGGTGGAACCACATGTTAAGCAGCGGAACCACGGAGTTCATGATCAAAATGGCAAATGAAACGCCCTCCGGATAGGAGCCGAAGTAACGGATCATCATGGTAAGGAAGCCTATTCCAACGCCGAAGATAACGCCGCCCCAGAGGCTCATTGGCGAAGTCACATAGTCCGTTGCCATGAAGCAGGCACCAAGGACAAGACTGCCGGTGAGGAGGTTGAACAGGGGATCCGTGAAGCGGGAAGGATCTATTCCCCAGAAAATGAGGGAAGTGAGAGCCACCGTTCCAAAGATGCTGAGGGTGATCCAGGGCTTGATGACCTTACGGCAGCAAAGGTACACGAAACCGGCCAGAAGTGCCAGTGCGCATGCCTCGCCGGCGCTGCCGCCAAGGTTTGCAAACAGAAGGTCCTTATAATTGAAGGCCGATGTAAGCTCCTGCACGGAAGCTCCCTGCATGAGGCCTTCCTGGATTGCGCCAAGCGGGGTGGGGCCTGAAACGGCATCCACAACGCCCTGAGGGGTACCCCAGGTGGTCATATAAGTAGGGAATGAAACCAGCAGGAAGACGCGGCCCACAAGGGCGGGATTCCAGATATTCTGGCCGATACCGCCGAAGGTCATCTTGGCAACGCCGATGGCAACCACCGCGCCTATCATCACAACCCACCAGGGCGTGGTGTAGGGAAGGTTCAGGGCCAGAAGGATACCGGTAATGACTGCGGAAAGGTCCCCTATTGTGGAGGGTTTCCGGAGCATATACTTTGTGATAGCCCATTCAAGCAGCACGCATGAAGCCACGCTCACCGCCATCACAAGGATCTCTCTCCATCCGTAGAATACGAAGGAGCATATTACCGCGGGGATAAGCGCGATAATAACGTCACGCATGAGGGTCTTGGTGGAAACCGGAGCGTGAATATGGGGATTGGGAGATACTAATAACTTTTCCATAGTCAGTTACTTTTTAGCGGCTTCAGCGGCGGCCTTTGCGGCAGCGGCACGGGCGCGGATGGCACCCATGGCCAGGCCTTTACCCAGACGTACCCAGTCCAGCAGAGGAATGTTGGCGGGGCAGGAATACAGGCAGCAGCCGCACTCGATGCAGTCGTGGGCGGCATTTGCCTCCAGGGCCTCTACATCGGCATTACGGGACAGCTTTTGGAGAAGGAAGGGTTCAAGACCCATGGGGCAGGCATCGGCACAGCGGCCGCAGCGGATACATTCAGATTCCGGTGCGCGGCGTGTCTGGGCCTCAGTGAGAAGAAGGAGTGCACCTGTTCCCTTCACGGTTGCGGCGTCAAGGTTAGAGACGGCACGTCCCATCATTGGGCCGCCGCTGATAACCTTGGCTGCATCGGCAGGAATACCTCCAAGGTAATCCAGGATGTAGCGCAGAGGGGTTCCCACGCGCACCAGGAGGTTTGCCTGGTTGGGGAAGCACTCACCGGTAACGGTTACGGAGTTGTCCACAATGGGCTTGTTCTTCTGGACGGCATCATAGACCGCCAGAGCGGTTGCAACGTTCTGGACGACGGCGCCAACGCTGATAGGAAGGGCGCCTGAACCAACCTGACGATGCATCACAGCATCAATGAGCTGTTTTTCACCGCCCTGCGGATACATCATCTTCATCTCCATCACCTCAATGCCCTCATAGCCAAGCTTTGCAATTACTTCGCGGATATGGGCAATGGCCTCGGGCTTGTTTTCCTCAATTGCAATGGTGCAGGGGACATTACCCATCACCTGCCTCAGGATAGCGGCTCCAACCACCACCTGCTCTCCCTTTTCAAGGAGGGTGCGGAAGTCGGAGGTGAGGTAAGGCTCACATTCGCAGCCGTTTATGATAACTCTCTCGCACTTTGATCCGGGAGGCGGGGAAAGCTTCACGTGAGTGGGGAAGGTTGCACCGCCAAGGCCCACAACGCCGCCAAGGCGGATCTTCTCCACAATGGCCTTGTTGTCGGAGGGAATCTCCGTGACGAGGGTATCGGTGGTATCAATTCCATCGGCCCATTCATCACCTTCCACGGCAATCTCAATATGCGTGACGGGACGTCCGGCAAGGTCCGGGCGGGGGCCGATAGATTTAACGGTTCCTGAAACGGAGGAGTGGATGAAGGCGCTCACAAAGCCGCCGGGCTCTGCAATCACCTGACCCACCTTCACTTTGTCACCAACGGCAACGCAGGGAACGGAGGGCGCGCCAATGTGCTGTGCCACAGAAATATACACTGTGGGTGCAAGAGGCAGGGGGCAAATGGGGCAGCCCCTTGAAATCTTGCTGTCGTGCGGATGAACACCGCCGATGGAGAATGTTCTCTTACTCATTTGCTGCAGCCTCCTTCGCTTTCTGGTTACGGATTTTAATACGCTCCTTGATGGCTTCCTTGTCCAGCGGCTTGGGGAAATTCACGCCGTGGATGGCGCCGGTAGGGCACATTGCCTCGCACTCGCGGCAAAGCTTGCACTTGGATGCATCGATATAGGCGATATTGCCTTCCACCACAATGGCGTCATGGGTGCAGGTCTTGGCGCAGATGCCGCAGCCAATACAGGCCGATGCACATGCCTTCTTTGCAACGGGACCCTTATCCCTGTTAAGGCAGCTCACGAACATGCGCATGCCGCGCGGGCCCATGGGCCTTAACTCGATGACTTTCTTGGGGCAGGCCTTCACGCAGGCGCCGCAGGCGGTGCACTTCTCCTGGTCCACCACCGGAAGACCGGTTTCTGGATCCATTGAAAGGGCTCCAAACTGGCATGCCTTCACGCAGTCTCCGCAGCCAAGGCAGCCGTATGCACAGCCGGTATCTCCGGCGTACAGCTGGGCCTTCACGGCGCAGGACTCAGTACCTCCCCATTCGTTGACCTTGGGGCGTACGGCGCAGGTGCCGTTACACCTTACCACGGCCACCATGGGGGCTTTGGCCTTAACCTCATAGCCAAGGATGGCGGCCACCTTTGCCATTGTGTCGTTGCCGCCCACAGGACAATAGTTGTTGTCCAGATTGGGCGCTTTCACGGCAGCCTCGGCAAAAGCGCGGCAGCCGGCGAAGCCGCAGCCGCCGCAGTTTGCGCCGGGCATGGCTTTCTCGACTTCGTCGATGCGGGGGTCTTCCTCAACCTTGAACTTCTGGGCCACAAGGTACAGGACCAGGGCAAGCAGAAGGCCAAGGACGGTAACCACCGCAATCGTCCAAATGATTGTTGATGACATAGTTTATCGTTTAATAGTAAATACGTATTCTGTCTGAAGTTTCCCGCGGAAAAGCCACAGCAGGAAATAGTACACGGCAACTGCCGCAATGCCGGAAAGCCCTGCAACCACTTCTCCCACCCCAAGGGCCATGAGCCCCAGGATTGCGGCAAGGAGTATCACAAGGGGGATAAGGTATGCAAGGTACACGGCCTTGAAGCCCATGGATGCCTTGAGAAGGACCTCCACTTCATCTCCTACGGCGTGCTTGTTATAAGGATCCGTGGGGAGCTCAACCACTTTTTCTGCGACGTCTCCCATGCTGCATAGCCCTGCTGCATGGCATTCAGAGCATGCTCCGTGCTGCACAAACGCAACGGTTGTCACCTGAGGGGTGATACTTACTATCTTTCCTTTATGGGAAA
The DNA here is from genome assembly GCA_900321715.1 of uncultured Bacteroidales bacterium. Taxonomy (GTDB): domain Bacteria; phylum Bacteroidota; class Bacteroidia; order Bacteroidales; family UBA932; genus Cryptobacteroides. The sequence goes on from ONXC01000008.1 coordinate 106,942, forward strand.
TGCTCTCACTCATTTTACCCTGGCTTCAAAAGGATATTTAAGGTTTTCAAGCTGCTTTACCCACCCCTGCACGGAGCCAATCCTGAGGGGCGCCATAAAGCCGATGGGAATATGGTTGGAGTCATCGGAGAACCAGAGGATCATCTCCGTATTTCCGTCAAACATGGCTCCGGACACCACCGAGCAGCTGAACCTCATGGAATTTACCTTTCCAAGACGCTTTGTCTTCACAGCTTCCCTTCCACGGTAGGTGAGGATTATGTCAAAGACGGTGTCGTCAATTGCAAAGCTGATAGGGATCTTCTTTCCTGGAGTGAGGGACCCGAAGTCCATTGTCCTTATAAGGTAGAGGATGGACGTTATGTCGCACACGCAGTCGTGGATGGGAATATCCAGGATCTGCTGTCCCCTGCCCTCAAAGTTTATATCGGCATGAATCTCCTTCTTGTCCCAGTCGTAGATATAGTTATTGAAGGCGCGGTAATCCCCCTGCTTTGTGTTGCGGTAATACTTGAGGGGGCGTACGGCGTCCTTGGCGAACCAGGTCTCAAAGCGCTCATGCATGTCGTAGAAGACGCTGAAAAAAGGTGCGCTGTCGGCAATGAGTGATGCCTTGTACACGCTTTTTCCGTTCAGGGCCGATTCTTCCAGCGAAAGGTCTCCGGTTGCTACCTCCGTGTTCACCGCACCCCATTTGAAATAAAGGCCCATCCTGATCTTTTCACCCGCCTTGAAGGGCAGCTCCTCACCGGTGGAGAAGCAGCTCTGGGCCTGCATTGCAAAACTTGCAAGCAAAGTGAAAAGCAGTATGACGGTTATCCTTTTCATCAGAAATCCTGGGACGAGTCAAAATCCTGATAGCTTCCTCCGGGAGCGGGCTCATTGGCGGCGCTTGCCACCGGGCCCCTCTGGGCATAGATGTCAAGGCTTTGATCGGCCTCAACAAACTTCACCTGACCGGCCTTGTACTTCATCTCAATGTCACAGACTTCTCCGTTACGGTGCTTTGCTATCACAATGTATGCCTTCTCCTTATCTTCCGGGTTTTCGCTCATACCTACAAAATCCGGGCGATGGATGAAGATGACCATATCGGCATCCTGCTCGATGGAACCGGATTCACGTAAGTCACTGAGCTGAGGCTTACCCATGCCGCCCGTACGCTGAACCGCATTACGGGACAGCTGGGACAGGGCTATGATGGGGATGTTGAGCTCCTTTGCCGTTGCCTTGAGGGTACGGGAGATGGCTGCAACCTCCTGCTCACGCAGGCCGCGGAGTTCCACGGGACCCTGCATGAGCTGAAGATAGTCCACAACAATGAGGCGAACGCCCTTCTGCTTTACAAGGCGCTTTGCCTTGGTGCGGAATTCCATGATGGGAATGCCGGGGGTGTCGTCAATGTAGAGCGGAGCCTTAGCAAGGCGCTTGAGGGTGTCCTCAAGCTGGATCCACTCAAAGCTCTCAAGCTTTACGCCGCCCTTGATCTTTTCTCCGGAAAGGCCGCTTTCCGTGGTGATAAGACGCTTTCCAAGCTGGTCTGCGCTCATTTCCAGGGAGAACACCGCTACGGGCATATTGGCATCTACGGCCGCATTGCGCGCAATGTTCAGGGCAAAGGCGGTTTTACCAACGGAGGGACGGGCCGCAAGGATGATGAGATCCGATTTCTGCCACCCTTGCGTTACACGGTCTATGGAAGGATAACCGGAGGGGACGCCGGAAGGCCCCGTGATGTTCTGGAGCTCCTGGAGGTTGTCCAGCACGGTGTTGATGATGGAACCTATGTCCTGGACATCCCTCTTTACGTTGTTCTGGATGGCTGCAAAGACCTTGGTCTGGGCATTGTCAATTAGGTCGTCCACATTTGTGGACTCATCGAAAGACTGCTTCAGGATATCGTAGGAGGCCGTAATGAGGTCCCTCTGGATGGTCTTCTGCTTGAGGATCTTGATGTAATACTCAATGTGGGCAGCTGCGCCTATGTTCTGTGACAGGCGTGCAAGCTCCACGGGACCGCCAATCTCCTCAAGGTCTCCGCGTGAACGGAGTTTCTCACTTACGGTGACTATGTCGATGCTCACGTGCTCATTCACCAGAGCACTCATGGCCTCGAAGATCTTGCGGTGGCGGGGGTCATAGAAACACCCCGCGCTAAGTTCCTCCATTGATTCGTCAATGGTTGCCGGCTCTACCAGCATGGCACCCAGCACGGCCTCCTCAACGTCAAGCGCCTGAGGGGGTTTGTTCCCCATCAGGGCTTCAAGGTTGAGTGGTTCCTGAGGTTTCCTAGGCATCAAAATCGGGGTTGATGATGATTCGGCCGCAGTGCTCACAGATGATGAGCTTGCGGTTTGAGGCAATCTCTACCCGGCGCTGGGGAGTGATGGTGTTGAAGCATCCTCCGCAGGAGTCTCCGTTGTAGATACCAACCACGGCAAGGTGGTTGTTCACGCTTGCACGGATACGCTCATAGGCGCTCATGGTACGGGCGTCGATCTTGGCGGCGCACTCTTCCCTGCGGGCACGGAGAACGGCTTCTTCCTTGGCGGTTTCCTCAACGATGGTCTCAAGCTCTGCCTTCTTGGCGGCAAGGTCCTCTTCACGGATGGTGAGGCGGTCCTTTATGTCGTCAAGCTCTGCCTTCTTCTCACCAATCTCATAGCGGGTGTCGTTGATGGTTTTCTCGTCAATCTGACGGAGGAGGTCCTGGTTCTCGATCTCCTTGTTCAGGGAATCGTACTCACGGGAGTTGGTGATGGTCTCCAGCTGGTGCTGGTATTTCTGGATGGTGCCTTCATGCTCTGCGATGGACAGCTTTGCGTCTGCGATATTGCGGGTGAGCTGATCCACCACGGCCGATATGGAAGCGCTGCGCTCCTTGAGGGTTGCGATCTCATTTTCCAGGGCCTCTACCTCTGCGGGGAGGGCGCCACGGAGCTGGATGATCTTGTCAATCTCTGAATCTGCGGCCTGAAGCTGATAGAGGGTCTTGAGCTTTTCCTCAACGCTCATCTCAGAGTCTCCGAAAGACTTCTGGAGAGATACGAAGGTTTCCCTGTTGTCGATGGGAGCCTCTACTTTCTTGGCTGCTGTTGTTTTTTTGGTTGCCATATGTAATAAATCGATTTATTTATGCATCACAAAATAGTGGACGGGATTGCTCCTGTCCAGCGTGCCGGATGAATAGCTTGCAAAGGTAGGAAAATTTTTCCGTATTTGCGTAAGCAAAATGTCCACAATGTCAACTTCGCTCTCAAAATGGCCGATATCCATCACCATGAAGCCATCCCGGGTGAAGAAATTGTGATAAGATACATCGGCCGTGATATAAAGCTGCGCTCCGGCACAGAAGGCCGATTCAATCTCCGAGCCTCCGCTTCCGCCAAGCACCGCAACGCGGCTGATAGGGCCCGGGGTGGGCCTTGAGCTTCTGATAAGAGTAAGGCCGAAAGCCTTCCCCACATACTCCAGAGCCTCATTTCCGGAAAGCGGCCGGGGCAGGGTGCCAATGCACCCAAGGCCATTCCCGCATGCATCCTTCTCAAGGATCTCAATGTTCTGAAGGCCAAGCTTAAGGGCCATTGCCCAGCTCACGCCCTGAGGCACTTTATCGGCCGATGTATGGGCGGCATAAACCGCCACCCCGCTGCGGATTGCTGCCATTACGGTGGCCCCCACAGGATCCTGAGGCCCAATCTGCTTGAGCCCGTGGAAAATGAGCGGATGATGCGTCACAACCATGTTGCAGCCCCTTGAGAGAGCTTCCTCAATGAGCTCCACGGTGCAGTCAAACCCCACCAGGACCCCCTTCACCTCATCCTCCGGACCCCCTATGAGAAGCCCGCTGTTGTCCCAGCACTCCTGCACCCCGCGGGGTGCAAACGCCTCTATGGCCCTTACGATGTCCTTTACCTGCATAATACCTCCCTCACTGCAACAAGCTGTTCACGGATGACCTTAAGGCTGTCCAGGGCCTTCACGCGGCGGTCTACGCTGCGGTGGTCCTCCCTCATCTTCTGCATCGCCCCCTCCAGGGTAAGTCCCTGCTTCTTGACCATGAACTGGATCTGCTTCAGGGTCTCTATATCCTCAGGATGGTACAGGCGGTTACCCTTTGCGTTACGCTGGGGCTTCACGTACTTCTCAAAGTAATTGCTCCAGTAACGTACGGCCGACGGCGCTTCAGAAAGCATATCGGCCACCTCTCCCATTGTGTACAGCAGTTTAGCCATATTACTGTTTTTTGTTAGGTTGATGCGAAAATGAACGGCGGGGGCCCTCCTGCTCCAGCCAATAATAGTGGTCAAACGCCTCTCCCGGTCCCACAAACGCCCCCTCATGCTCCAGCGTGAACGCCATATACGTTATGGGCAGCCCCATCTCAAGGAACATCTTCTCATAGAACGTCTGCACTGAGGTAACTTCCTCAACAGAGAGGGGATACATGTCCTGGAACCTCTGGCCACCCTCGGCCGGATAAGAGGGAGGGGCCCACGAAGTGGGAGGGGTCGGCGCAGCCGACGGTTCAAGGATATGTATCCCCTCTCTGTAAACATCTGTACCATAGGCCAATACATTCAAATTATTGACCTTACATACAGCCTGGGTGTATTCGTAGAGGTAGCGTGAATCCGTTTTGAGATGGATGAGGCCGCCGGGGCGGAGGAAGCCGCGGTAGCGCTCCAGGAACATGGGCGACGAAAGTCTGGCATTCTCTGAGCCGCGAAGCTGGGGATCGGAGAAAGTGAGCCAGATTTCAGAAACCTCGGAAGGGCCGAAGAAAGCCCCTATGAACTCAATCCTGGTACGAAGGAAAGCCACATTTGGGAGATTGTTCTCCGTGGCGAATTTGGCCCCGGACCACAGGCGTGCGCCTTTGATGTCTACGCCTATATAATTGACCTCAGGATGCCTCAGGGCTAGGGCGATAGTATAATCCCCCTTGCCACATCCAAGCTCCAGGACAATGGGATGGTCATTACCGAACATCTCCTTCCCCCAGTTGCCCTTGATGGGATGATCCTTAAGGACAAGCGCCTTGGAACCGGGAGCCTTTGGAGCCAGCACGGCCGATGCATCCGGCTGCAGGAGGCAGCGGAAGGTAGCATTCTGAGCAAATTTTTTCAGTTTCCCGTGACCCATTACTTCCTGTTACGGTTCTTACGGCGTTTCTTACGTTTTTTCTCAGGATCAAACCTGTTGATTGCATCGTCACCCACGGCCGATACAAACTCAGGAGAGCGCTCCGGCTCTTCCTGAAGCGTGGCGGGACGCTCACCGCGGCGGTTCATGGCCTGGATCTCCCTCACTTCATCGGCCGATAATCCATAAACCTTAGCAAGAGAGCCCTTCTCGTAGGAGAAATACAGCATCCCGGCAAGGATGTCAGTCTTCACAAGGAAAGCCTGGCCGTCCTCAAGTTCAAGGGGTTCGTTAACGCGGGGAAGGCGTGAACGGGCATCCGTGTATGCTGCAACCTCATAATTGAGACAGCACTTTAGCTTTCCGCACTGGCCGGCAAGCTTCTGGGGATTCAGGGAAAGGTCCTGGACGCGGGCGGCTGCGGTGGTGATGGACTTGAACTCCGTGATGTAGTTGGCGCAGCACAGCTCACGGCCGCAAACGCCAAGGCCGCCAATGAGGCCGGCCTCCTGACGGGCGCCAATCTGCTTCATCTCTACGCGGATATGGAATTCCTCCGCGAAATCCTTGATAAGCTGACGGAAGTCCACGCGGCCATCGGCAATGTAATAGAAGATGGCCTTGGTGCCGTCTCCCTGGAACTCCACATCCCCTATCTTCATCTCCAGACCAAGGTTTGCGGCAAGCACGCGGGCGCGGATCATGGTCTCCTCCTCGCGGGCAATTGCCTCCTGCCAGCGCTGGATGTCAAAGGGGCGCGCTTTACGGTATATTTTCTTGAGTTCCTGCTGCGCAGGGTCTACGCCCTTGCACTTCATCTGGCGGGCAACCACGGGGCCCTCAAGGGTAACAATTCCTAGGTCGTGCCCGGTTGCGGCCTCTACCACAACAAGGTCTCCGGTCTTGATACTCTGGCCGGAAGCATTCACGTAGATGCCCTTACGGGTGTTCTTGAAACGGACCTCGAAGTAGCCGTCCCACTGCTCCTGGGCTATGCCCTTGAGGGTATCATATACCTCAAGCTTGCAGCAGCCCTGACGGTAGCGTATATCTTTTTCTCCCGATTCCTCGTCTGTCACAACCGTACAGCCGCGGAAGCAGTCGAACTGGATTGATTCATTGCTATAATCTTTCATAGCGATATATATAGTTTGCTCACAAGGTCTGTGAACAGGATTTTCTGGTTTACGTTGCGCTCAAGGAGCGTGAGGGCACGCTCCAGCGCCTCATTTGCCTTGCGGGGGAAGGTGGGTTTGAGGGCCCCTGCCATGCGGCGGAACCAGTCTCCCTCCCCTTCAGGAAGAACCGCCAGCTGCGGAGTTTTCTGGACCAGGAAGATGCGACGGAGATCCTCCGAGGCAAGCCTGCAGAAAGACTTCTGCTTCTCCCTGTCCTTAAGGTCTGCAACTGCATCAGAGGTTTCAAGCGCCTGAAGGAGATTGCGTGCGGTAAGAGCCTCCAGAATATCGTGGAAGAGGTCCCTGAGGACCGCAGCGCCGGCAACCTCACGAGCGTGGACAATGGAATTGGCCTCAAGGGAAAGCGGCTGTATCCTTATGTGAAGGCAGCGGGAGGAAATGGTCACAAGCACCTTTTCCGGAGCCTGGGTTATGAGGAGGAAAAGCGTCTTCTGAGGCGGTTCCTCCACCATTTTGAGGAGGGCGTTTGCCGCCTGGGCGTTCATCTTTTCCGGAAGGTACATCACAACGGTGCGGTAGCCTCCCTCAACGGCGCTCAGGGAAAGCTTGTCAAGAAGCGCCCTGGCCTCGTTGACGGAGATGTTACTCTGCTTCCCTTCTATGCCGATGGCCTCATAAAGCTCGTTCTCAAAAAAGTACGGATTCTCCTGAAGGAGCTCCCTGAAAGGGCCGATAAAATTCTGGGACACTGGTTTATCCGACCCCGCCACCGGGAACACAAAGTGGATATCCGGGTGGATGAGTTTCTCCACGCGGGGATTGCCGCCGTAAAGCTCTTCAAGGAAGTTCAGGGCAATGGGGAAGGCACCGGCGCCGTCGTCCTGATGGAGGAGGATAGCGTGGGGAACGTGGCCAGTCTCCACCATCCGGTGAAGGGCCTCCACAACTTCCGTATTCCCGTAAACCTTCATCATTTTCCCCTCTCTCCAACGAACCTTGCTATGGTTACAAGGCGGTCTTTGGCCGCGCCTTCAGGGAGGAAATCCAGCTGGCCGATGGCCTTCTGAATGAACTGGTCCACCTTTAGGGCGCTCTTCTCAATACCGCCACGGCTCTTTACAAATTCCAGCACCTCACGGCCAAGTTCAGGGTTATCGGCAATCCTTGTAACCTTCTCCCTTATATCGGCCTCATTATCCGCGCCTTCAAGGGCGCAGAGAAGCGGCTGGGTTATCTTCTGCTCCTTGAGATCTATGCCCACAGGCTTTCCAAGGGCGTCTTCCCCGGCAGCGTAGTCCATCCAGTCGTCTTTCACCTGGAAGGCCATTCCAAGCAGCCTGGCAAACTCTCCCATTGCCTGAATGCTGTGCTCCGGGGCACCAACGGAGACCGCCGCACTAAGGGCCGATGCCTCAAAGAGCGATGCAGTCTTGCAGTAGATTATGCGCTCATAATCCTGCTGGGTGGTGTCTCCCTTTACAGCCTTTTCCATCTGGAGGAGTTCACCCTCTGCGAGATGGCCAAGGGTTGCGGCAAATATCCTTGTTACCCTGTCTGTGTTTCTGGATGCGCCAAGGATGGTGTTAACCGCCTTTACCAGCCAGAAATCACCTATGAGGACGGAAGCGTGGGGGTTAAGGAAACTTGCCACTGTTGGACGGCCCCTTCTTTCAGAAGCGCAGTCCACTACGTCGTCGTGAAGGAGGGTGGCATTATGGAGAAGTTCCGCAGCAGCAGCAAACTTTATGGTGTCGTCGTTAGGAGCCCCCACTGCATCGGCACAGAGAAGTGCCAGGGAAGGCCTCATCATCTTGCCGGGATTTTCCCTGAGGGAACGGTTGGTGGCGTCAAGAAGGGATACGTCAGAGCGGAGGGCGTCTTCTATGACACTCTCCACCTTACCCAGCCAGGGCTGCAGATATGCTTTAATCTCCTTCAAAATATTCCAGCAGTTCTTCTACGGTTTCAGGGAACTTCACAAGGGCTCGGTCCCGGGGCTCCAGCATTCCGGTTTCCACAAAATGGTCCAGAAGGGCCTTCAGGGGGTTATAGAAGCCGTCCAGATTGAGGGCATAAAGGTCTCCGGCGTATTTACTCAGTTTTCTCAGGGTATGGGTCTCCATGAATTCATCCATGGTGCCGATTCCCCCGGGAAGGGCTATTGCAGCCACGGTGCCTTCACGCATGGCGGCCTTGCGGCTTGCCATGGAGTCTGTCCAGATTACCCTGGAGACGGCCGGATTCTCAAGGCCCCTCATAAACTCAGGGAGCACCGCGGTATGGTCTCCGCCACACTTCACCGATTCATCCGTGATGGCGCCCATGGTGCCAATCTTTCCGCCTCCGGACACAAGGCCGTAGCCCTTTGCGTGAAGCCCGCGCGTGAGTTTACGTGCGGCCTCATTATACTTGGGGTCAATCTTTACACTGGCGCTGCAGAAAACCGCAATCTTTTTCATGCCCCGCCCCTACAGATTTGCCTTGATTTTCTCAAGAAGTGCAGGCTTGGGCATTGCGCCCACGGTCTTGTCCACTATCTCACCGTTCTTCACAAAGAGAAGGGTGGGGATGCTCATGATGCGGTACTGGGCGGCAATTTCGTCGGCGTCGTCCACATTCACCTTCACAACGGTGATCTGGTCCGGCATCTCTTCCTCTACCTGGTCAAGGATGGGGGAAAGCATACGGCAGGGACCGCACCAGGTGGCCCAGAAATCCACAATTACAAGCTTTGAGTCCTGCAGGAGCTCATTGAAATTGGTATTTGTTGCTACTTTCATAACTGTACATTTTTATCAAGTTACAAATATACAAAAAAATATCCTCCCTTCAAACGCGTTGAAAGGAGGACATTAATCTTTGATTAATTGCCCTAGAAGAACAGGGCGGCGGTAATCTTTATACCCTGGTAGTTCTTGATGTCCTTGTAGTAGGCCTTTACGTCGTTGGCTATCTGGGCGGAATCAATCTTTCCGTCGTTGTACAGATTGCCAAGGTTCATGTACCACTGGACACTTACCTGGAAGTGCTCAAGCAGGGTTATGCCGCCACCGATGCCAAAGCCGTACTCCAGGCCGTTCTTCACGTTATTGAGGGCTGCGTTTACATCGGCATCCGTGATTGAGCCGTTTGCAACGCCCTCCCCTACCTGGGAGAATGTGTCCTTGCCCTTATACACTGCATAGCCCACGAAAGGCTCAAAGAGCAGGTATGGACGGGCAACAAGGATGTCAATTCCAAACTGAAGGCCTGCCGACAGCTCCAGATAGCCGGTAGAGCTCTGGAATGAGTTCATGGCATTCTGATATGTGCCTTCGGTGATGGTCTTGTATGCATCGGAACCCTTCATCTGGTACAGGAGCTGGGGCTGGATTGCAAAGAAAGGCCCCACTTCAAGATTGTATGCCACACCGGCGTGCCATAGGCTCACGTTCTTGAGGTTTGCCATAGCGTCCTTGGTGTCTATGCTTGTGTAGGATGACGTGAATCCGCCAATTACGCCAAAACGCTGGGCCTGTGCCGCAGAAGCGCTGAGGAGAACCACTGCAATGATGGTAAACAGTCTTTTCATTATAACTCTCTTTTTAGGTTAATTCTACTTGCAGAAGCAAAGGTAGCAAAAAAATCTAAATTGCATCCTCCACGGGAAGGAGGTATGCCCTGAGGCCGAGGGCACTGTTTGCGGCATCCTTTTCCCGGAGCGCATCCATGATCTTTGGTGCAAGGGAATCCTCCACGGCCGTAAGGACGGCGTGATTCTGGGCGGGCCAGGCGTGGGACCCAAGGTGGGGCTCACCGTCTACGGTTCCTCTTCCGCCAACTTCAGTCCAGACCGTGTAACCTCTCTGGCCCAAGCCTTCCAGAAGCTGGACAATCTCCTGATTGTATGCCTGATTGTATGCTATAAATATCGCTTTCATTTCATGAAATAAAATGTTTACGTTACCCCCTATTGTGCTTGTTTCTCCGATTTACGGGCTTTGCGGCGGGCACGGTGCTCCGTGAAGCCGCAGTAAAGGACAGGAATGATGACAAGGGTGATGAGGGTGGAGATGGAAAGGCCCCAGGCCACGGTGATGCCAAGGCCCCTCCAGAGGTCTGCGCCCTCTCCGGTTCCCCAGGCCATGGGGAGCATACCAAGGACGGTGGTGAGTGTGGTCATGAGGATAGGCCTCAGACGGCTTCTTGCAGCGGTTACGGAGGCTTCCCTCACCGCTACTCCCCTCTCCTGCAGGAGGATGGTGTAGTCAATGAGCACGATACCGTTTTTCACCACAATACCAAGCAGGATTATTATACCCACCATACCCATCATACTTATTGGCATCCATCCGTGAACCATGCTTCCAAGCGCTACGCCAACAAGGGCGAAAGGAATGGAGAACATAATCACGAACGGTCCCAGGAGGGATTCAAACTGGGATGCCATGACCATGTACACAAGGATCACGATGAGCACAAACAGCAGGAACATGTCCTTGAAGGATTTCTGCTGCTCCTCATAGTCTCCGCCTATCCTCCAGCTCATGTGTGAGGGAAGAGGGTTGGAGGCCATAAGGCCGTTCACTATCTCAACGCCTTCACTGAGGGCCTTTCCGCGGGCCATCATACCGGTTACGGTAATGTAGCGGTCACGGTTCTTTCTCTGGATTGTGGGAGGTACCTTGGATTCCTTGATGGTTCCCAGGTCACGTACCCTTATTCCCTGTCCCTGAGTATTGTAAATCACAATATTCTCAAGGTCCTCGATGGAACTTCTGAACTCCGGGGCATAGCGCACGCGGATGTTGTACTCCTCACCGTCTTCGCGGAAGAAGGAGGCCACGGTACCGGACATGGCGGCCGATACATATGCGGCTGCGGTTGTGGACGTGAGGCCATTGAGGGCCAGTTTCTCACGGTCAAAGTCTACCTCGTATTCCGGAGTGTACTGGTCCCTGGAAAGGATTGCCTGGGTGAAGAACCCGGTTTCCATCATGGCGGCGCGAACCCGGCGGGCCTCGGCCTCAGTCTCCTCAAAGTCATAGCCGTATATTTCCACCTGGACATTGGCGCGGCCGCCCATGCCCATGCCGCCTTCAGTCACGTTGAAACGGTTGAGTTCCGGGAATTCGCGGAGGTCGGCACGGATGATATCGGCAATCTCGTTGACAGACCGCGTACGGGTAGAGATGGAGCCGATATTGATGTTCATGGTGATGAGGTACGTTCCGTTCTGACGCATGGAGGCGAACGCGTTCTCGGAATCGGCCTGACCGTAGCGGTAACTCAGGACCTTGAGTTCCGGGACATCGGCCTTGATGCGCTCATATATGCGCCAGGCAACGTCTCCTGTGACGTGCTGGGCCGTTCCTATAGGAAGTTCAATGGTGGCCGATATACGGCCCTCGTCCTCCTGAGGGAAGAATTCCGTACGCATCTTGGGGATGAAGATATACAGCACCACGCCGAATATCACAACGGCGCCTATCATGATGAGCTTCTTGTGGTTCATGCTCCAGCCTATAAGGCGGGCATAACCGCGGGAGATAGCGTCCAGGACCTTGTTCACTGGGCCGAACACAATCCTGTATGCCTTGTTGTTCACGGGCTTGTTGTTCATCAGGAGGGCGCACAGGGTGGGCACCAGGGTAAGGGCCGCCGTGGTGGACACTATCATGATGATGGAAACAATCCAGCCAAGCTGCTTGAACATGATTCCGGCCATACCGGTGATCATGGTAAGCGGCAGGAACACGCACAGCATGGTGAGCGTTGATGCAATAACGGAGATACCAACCTCTGCGGTGCCGTGAACGGCCGCCTCCTTGGGCTTTTCTCCCCTTTCCAAATGCGTTGTCACGTTCTCCAGCACCACAATTGCGTCGTCCACCACCATACCTATGGCAATGGCAAGGGCGCTCATGGAGATGATGTTAAGGGTACTGCCAGTTGCAAACAGATAGAGGAGTGACGCAAGCAGGGCAATGGGGATGGAGAGAACCACAATCAGGGTTCCCTTGAGCCTTCCAAGGAAGAGGAACACCACCAGCATAACCACCAGGAAGGTGATCATGATGGTGTCACGCAGGGACTTGATGGTAAGGAGGATGTCCTCCGAATTATCCACGATGGTTGTTATCTTGATATCCGAAGGAAGGTTTCTGGAGATTGTCTTCATCTCCTGTTTGATCTTCCTTACAACCTCAACCGTATTGTATCCGGACTGCTTCTGGATTATGATCTGCGCACCGCGGCTGCCGTTGGTGTAAGACTCCTGGGATTTCTCCTCAAGGGTGTCGTCCACGCGGGCTACGTCCCTGAGGTACACGGCCGATCCGCCAAAGTTTCCAAGGACCACGTCAAGAATCTCCTGGGGGTCCTGGAATTCCTTCTTGATACGGAGCGTATAGGTATCGGAGCCGATATCGATGCTGCCGGACGGGACGTTACGGTTTTCTGCGGCTATCACCTGCGCGATTGCGGCGATGGAGATGTGATAGGACTCCAGCTTTGCGGGGTCGCAGTACACCTGGATCTCACGCTTTGGGGCACCTGCAACCGTTACCTGACCAACACCGGAGACACGGGCAAGCGGGGTTGCCACTTTATCGTCCAGGATCTTGTCCAGGGCGCTCACGCTCTGGTTTGCGGTAGCCGACATCATCATGATGGGCATGTCGTCCACGCTGAACTTGAACAGATACGGAAGCGAAGCGCCGTCTGGAAGTTGCTGTGACACCATGTCAAGCTTGTCTCGGACGTCGTTGGTGGCCTCGTCTATGTCTGTGCCGTACTCGAACTCCAGCGTGAGGATGGAGATGTTCTCACGGGAATTGGAAGTAAGGTTCTTAAGGTTTGCAACACCGTTAAGGGTGTTTTCAAGCACCTTGGTAAGGTTATTCTCAACGTCCTCGGCCGATGCCCCGGGATAGGAGCTCATCACCATGATGGTGTTGGACTCTATTTCCGGGAAATTGTTTACCGGCAGCCTTGTGAGGGCGAAGATGCCCAGTATGGCGAAGGCCAGGAATACAAGGCAGGTTGTAACCGGGTGCTCTACCGATGTTCTGTAAATGCTCATAGTACGTTCACCTTGACTCCGTCCTTAAGTGCCGACTGGCCCTTTACCACAATGGTGCTTCCGGCTTCCAGACCGGCAGTGATCTCATATTCCGCTCCAAGGTGACGGCCCACGGTTACGGGAGTGTAACTTACGGTGCCGTCCTCTGAAAGGACATAGATGAACCTTGTGCCGGTGCCTTCCTGCTTAACTATGCTCCTGTCAGGGACCACGATGCTGTTGCGGGTGCCAAAGTTCACCGTTACGCGGGCGTACATGCCGGGGCGGAGGACTTTATCGGCATTGGGAACCACAACCTCCGCCTTGAAGGTATGGGTGGCGGCATCGATGGTGGGATAGAGGCGCTCCACCTTGCCCTGGAAGGTCTTTCCGGGGATGGCGTCTACGGTAAGGGACACCTTGTCTCCCTTTTTCACCTTGGTGTATTCGCTTTCTGAGATGCCCACGAGGAGCTTTACGGGAACCACCTGTTGGACGGTGAAGATGGGGGCGCTCATCCCGAACATATCGCCTTTGTCAAAGTTTCTGGCCGATACATAACCCGTGATGGGGCTGCGGAGGATGGTGTTCTCCTTGACGTTATTGTAATTGGACTTACGGACCTTGTAGCCAAGCTCCGCTGTCTCGAAGTCGCTCTGGGAGACGCCGCCTTCGGCGTAGAGGCTCTTCAGGCGCTCGTACTCAATTTCGTCGTTTTTAACCTGGAGCTCCAGCTGCTCAAGCTGGATGCGGTCCATTTCGGCCAGGACCTGTCCCTTCTGGACGTAGTCCCCTACCTCAACGTTGATCTTGCGGATACGGCCGCCGCTCTGGGGCATGATGTTGTTCACTGCGTATGCCTCAACGGTAGAGGCGTAAACGCTCTCCTGGGGCACCATGCGGGCCTCGGCCACGGCTACTTCCACGTTGGGGATGATCTCTGCGGGAGCCTGTGCTGCGGGAGAATCGGCCTTTTTAGTTCCAAAATTGCCGCATGACACTGCGGCTGCAAGGGCTGCAAGTATTGCAATTCCTCTTCTATTCATATGTCTTTTCTTCTGTAAAATCGTAACCTAGTGTCTGTTCAAGGCCGGCCTTTGCTACCACAAAGTTGTATACGGCCTGGGCGGCCTGGAGGCGGGTCTGGGTAAGGGTGAGCTCAGTGTTGTTGAGGTCAGTGAGGGTGCTCTTTCCAACCTCGAAACTCTTGGAGGCAATGTTGTAAGCCTTCTCTGCGCTTGTGAGGGCCTCCTTTGCAGCGTCGTAGGTTTTCATCGCCGTATCCATGGTGGAAAGGCTCTGGCGGATGCCTATACGGATCTGGCGCTCAGTGTTTTCCCTCTGGAGGTCCAGTTCATCGGCCTGGACGCGGGTCTGCTTTATTGTGTGGTAGCGCTGCCCGCCGGAGAAGATGGGGATGTTCAGGGAGAACACCGCCGTGCTTGAAGGCAGCCATTTCCACTGGCTCAGATTGAATTTATCGCTCTGGGTATAATAATTATAGGATATCTGGGCCGATAAAGTGGGAAGATACGCGTACTGCTGCATCCTAATCTGCTTGGAAAGGATCTCTGCCTGGGCAGCCAGCTGACGAAGCTGGGTGTTGCGGTCAAGGGATGCTTCCGTGCCCTCGTTGATGTCATAGAACATATGCTCCGCGTAGTCTTCAAGGGTACCCACAACGTCCACGGGGCGGTCAAGGTCAAGGCCCATCACGGCTTTAAGCTGCCACAGGGACAGGTAGATGGCGTTTTCTGCGTTGTAAACGTTGGGGATTGCGGCCGCAAGGGAACTCTGCGCGCGGGCAAGGTCAAGCTCGGAGGCCTTCTGGACGTTGTACTTGCTTTCCGTTGTCTTGAGATTCTGGGCGGCGTTTTCAAACACGGCGTTGTAAACGTCGTAGGAAGCCTTTGCCATAAGGACGGCGTAGTAGGCCTGCTTCACCTGGGTAACGGTTCCAAGGCGGCTTTCACGAGCCTTTTCAACAGCCAGTTCCACCTGGTCTCCGGTGAGGCACAGGCTTTCCCAGAGCTGGGCGTTGACGATGGGCATTGAGGCGCTAAGGCCCAGCTGGACCTGGTTACGGCGGCCCATCTCAATGGGGTCACTGCTGGAGGATGACTTCTCTTCCGTCTTTGGAGCCTCATAGGGCACAAAGGGAGTGCTGGTTGCCGTATACAGCTGCTGGATGTAGTACATGATGGGCTCGAAGGCGCTTGTCATCATGGATGCCATGCCGCCTCCGCCGCTGCCGGAGGATTCGTCGTCAGAGCCAAAGAACACCTTCTGTTTCTGGATGGCGTAGCTGTACATTCCGGTGGCGTTGATCTGGGGGAAAAGTGCGCCGTAAGCGCCCTTACGGGCATATTTCTGGCGCGTGACCTCCATATCGGCCACCTTTACGGACGTATTTTCACTGAGGGCTATCTTGAGGGCGTCGTCCAGCGTAAGGACAAGAGTGCTGTCATCCGCCTCCTGAGGTGAATCCTTATACTGCGCCCATGCCGCTGAAGGCAGCAGAATAGCGAGCAAAAGGATCATTTTTTTAACACACATAAAACTAACTGAATAAGCTGGCAATTTACTGCAAAAATCGGGCCTATACAGTTAGTTCTATGAGGTATTATTATTCTAATCCTGTGAGTATAATTCAATCAGATGGTCATCTACCGTATAAGTGACATCAGCCATGTCATGCGGGACGTTTTTGGTATACTGATCCAGATCTACATATACCCTATATGTCCTGACGGACGTATTAGTGAAGAAGTAGTTGGCCCAAGGTGACATCTCCGCACTTCTGACGCAAACAACGTCTTTATTGCTGTCCACCAAATGGATAGTGACTTCCGAGGCCTCAGAAACGGATACCATCGGCCTGAATGCACCACGGTCATAACTGGCCGATTCCCTGGATTTGATAACCACCACCGAATCCTTGCCAAAATCCTCGGAATGTATCTTGAAAGATATGGATTCATCCAAACTGTTGACCACTATGTCCTTTCCCGATGTCCCCCACTCCACAAGAACGTATTGCTCCGGCAGTTTATTCCCACACCCCGCCAGCAAAAGCATAGCACAGACAAATGACACAATGTTTCTAATCATAACCATTAAGTTTTAATAATTAAGTCATTAGTGTTATATGATTAATCCGTTCTTACATCCTAATTGTAAAAGTGCAGCGGAGTTCTTCTTTTCTAAAAGGAACAGCCGCATCTGGATTTGTTATTCTGTCGTTAATCCAATGTAGGTAGTTAACAACAGTTACTGGGATGCGTATGCTGAAAGTTATGTCTTCTTTTGATACGTTACTGGAGTCTAACGGGATTTTTATGCCAAAACCTTTCTCCATCAAATAATTATAATCGAGAGGTATATCCAAATATGAACCGGCCTTGTCTTCTTTATTAAAAGGTGAGATTATTTCATGTAGATATGGTGAGAGTTCATCATAAGCATCGTGTCCCGCGAAGGGCTTGTCCGCAGTGAATGATATTCCTCCCGAATATAATATTGTGACAATAGAAAAGTGACTCCCTTGATTGCCAAGGCCAGCAACTAACTTATTCATTATTGCATTATATTCTTCTTCAACCATCTTTGAATTGCTGCCGAAAGATGAAAAAAGATTATTATCTGGAGTGTGATAATACGGATATGGGGAGTAATCGCTTTCCTTAGAGTGTATGTTAGACAGATCTAGACGAAATCCAAAATGAAAATAACCGTCACTATCCAATTCTGTATGAGCAAGAGTCAATTCTGGACTGACCAAACACTCTCCAGTCAGAAATTCATATTCTTTTGCCGGCGTACCCCATGGATGATGACTACATGCACAAATAATCATTCCAGATACAATAACAGTGACGAGAATTATAGAATATTTATTCATTTGCCGAGAATCCATAGGTCATATAAAAGTTATTATAACTATAATTCTTTAGACACAATAATGATGCTTTTTTTTTCAAAACGTTGCACTTACGAGTTGAATCCAGCTTATTTTGTTTAAATTTGCAGTATGGAATCATTGATTGTTAATTGGAACGTGAACCCCGCCATCCTTCATCTTGGCGGCTTTGAACTCAGATGGTATTCCCTCCTGTTTGTGAGCGGTTTCATCCTGGGCTGGTTCATCATGAAAAGCTTCTTTGGCCGTGAAAAGATAAGCGAGGCCCTCCTGGACCCCATGCTATACATGCTCCTCATCTGCACCATAGTGGGCGCGCGCCTTGGCCACTGCCTGTTCTATGAGCCTGATTACTATCTGGCGCCGTTCTTCCAGATGTTCGGAGGCACCGTTTCCCCCCAGGTGGCGGCCCGCGGAATGACCAATTGGCAGGCCTTCTGGGAAATTTTCATGCCCTGGAAAGGCGGCCTGGCAAGCCACGGCGGCACCATAGCCATCATCCTTGGTATTATCTGGTATGCCCGTAAGTACGGCCCCGCAAACGGCTTCGACTTCGTCTGGGTCATCGACCACATTGCAATCCCCGTTGCCTTTGCGGCGTGCTTCATCCGTCTTGGCAACCTCTTCAACTCAGAGATCTACGGCGGTCCCACCTCCCTTCCATGGGGTTTTGTGTTTGAGCGTAACGGAGAAACTGTTCCCTGCCACCCCACCCAGCTATACGAGGCTCTTACCTATCTCCTCCTTGGATTCCTCCTTATCTGGCTGTACCGTAACAGGCTGGAGAAACTGTACAGGGGTACGTTCATCGGCATATTCCTCATTGTGTGCTTCGGGAGCCGCTTCCTCATTGAGTTTGTAAAGAACGATCAGGTAGACTTCGAGGCCAACATGGCCCTCAACATGGGCCAGCTCCTCTCCATCCCGTTCGTACTCCTTGGTATAGGCTTCCTGGTGTATGCCTTCGTGAAGAAGCAGCCAGCCATGGCCGTTCACCCTGAACCCGCCGCCAAGCCCAAGGCACAGCCCACCCACTACGCCCATCCCACGGGGAAATAACCCCGCCCTCCCCTGGTTTTCTTCCTCGGCAGTTCTCCCCTAGCGGTTCTCCCCTGGCGGTGGAAGCCAACCATCTCATTTACAGCAACTTACAGCATCTTCTACCAGAAATAATTCTGGTAGACACTCTTGCAATTCACTGTATATCAACCACTTAGCCTCCACCGATTCTACCCTTGGACCTGGTCCACCACATCCTTGGACCTGGTCCACCACCTCACCAGTTCCCACTATTTCCTCAGGTATTTCCACCCTATGACCGGCAGGGTGAAGGCCAGAAGGCACGCGGCTATCCAGAAGATGGATACCGGTGCAAAGTTGTAGGCCCCGGCAACGGTGTTTCCCTCAATGAGGAAGCCGCTCACAACGCTCTGAAGGCCCGCGGCGGCATAGCTGGAGATACCAACTATACCAAGCGCAGCACCCGTGGCTTTGCGGGGCACGAAGTCCAGGGCCATAAGTCCGGCCACAATGCAGAACACCACGCTGAAGGCAAAGCTGAACAAGGCCACAAAGGCCATATTGCCCCAGAAGCCGCCGCCAAGGAACAGGAACGCGGCCAGTGAGCACACCGCAAGGATGCCGGATCCTACCACGGGCTTTACGCGGTTGCCTTTGAGGAGAACATCGGAGATCCACCCGGCGGCAAGGTTACCCGCCACGCCAAAAATTTCGGCAAGGCCGATCACCTGCGTTGCTCCTTCAAGGGAGAACCCTTTCTGCTTCTGGAGGAACAGCACGCCCCAGTCGGAGACGGCGTGCTGAGTCACATACAAAAATGCCGTAGAGATGGCTATGACCCATATTCCGGGGTGTTTGAATACCCACTTCTGGAGTTCGCGCGTGGGCTTTTTATCAATTGGCCTGGTCTCTTCTCCGGAGAGTTCCTGGACTGAGGGGAGACCCTGGCTTTCGGGGGTATCGGCAATGAAAATGAGGGATACCACAAGGCCCATCAGTCCGGCCACGGCAGCAGCCAGAAAGCCCCATTGCCATCCTGCTGCGGCTACGATAAAGCCCGTCATCATCATTGAGACGGCTTTGCCAAGCTGAGGAGTGGAGGAGAAGATGCTGTAGTATCGGCCCCTCAGGGAAAGCGGGAACCAGCGGGAAAGGCTGATTGTTCCGGGAGGAGAGCCCATGGACTGCATCCAACCGTTGATGCCCCAAAGCAGCGTGAACGTGACAAGCATCACAACGGAACCAAATCCCAGCGGACCCTGAAGGAGGCCCATCAGGCCCAGGATCAGATTGACTGCGGCCGATATCCCGATGCCCACCGCCATGAACCTGCGGATGTTGCAATAATCGGCAATGAAGCCGTTAAGGAACTTCCCCACCGCATAGACAAAGTAGAAGGCCGAGCCTATTATACCAAGCTGCCCTGCCGTGAGCACGCCTCCGTCAATGAGCGGCTGCTTCACAACGCCCAGCGTCATCCGGCATACATAATATAAGGTATATGCTACGGTGACGCCCCAGAAAGTACGGCTGCGGAGACGCCTGTATGTGGCGTCCACCTCTCCTGACGGCACTTTTGCTGCCGATGGCTTGCTTATACGGAAATGGCTGTAGAGTGACATTCCTAGCAGTCTGAAAGAAGAAGACCAAGGTCTGTGCCCGGATTGTACAGACGGGCATCCAGGCCAACCGCCCTTGCGCCGTCTACGTTGGCCTTGTTGTCATCTATGAAAAGGATCTCCTGCGGCGGCAGGCCAATCCTCTGAATCACGTACCGGTAGAACTCCGGGGCCGGTTTCATCATCTTGAGATCAGACGATATGAACTGCCCCTTGAAAGTAGCATCCGGGTCAATTCCATTATCCTTAAGCACCCTGAGGCAGTGCCTCATGGAAATGGGATTATTATTGGAAAGGAGGTAGAGGGGGTATCGGCCTTTAAGGTCAAGTACGGCCTTGACGGTACGGGGATCCATCTTCTTGTCAAGAAGTTCCCCCATTGCGTATTCCACATCCTGAGGCTTTGTTCCGGGGCGGGACTCGGCAAGGACAAGATCCTTGAAGTGCTGCTCGCTTAGACGGCCGCCCTCCAGTTCTCCGTAGATACCCTTCTGGTGATAAGGGTCCAGAAGCTCAGTGATCCTTTCAAAGCCAAGTGTGGAGCGGAATGCTTCTATGCACCTGCTCATATTGAGGCCGATAAGTACCCCGCCTATGTCAAATACTATTGCTTTAGGCATAATTCAGTGCACAAAGGTAGTCATTTGCCGCGGCATTCGCAAAAGTCCTTTGCCGTGTTGACACAAAAACCCCATCCTGGGCATTCTGGCTGTCAACACGGCCACGTTTCTTGCATTTTGGGCCGATTCCCTTGCCGTGTTGACACAAAAACCCCATTCTGAGCGTTCTGGTTGTCAACACGGCTGAGGCAGGACTGCCGCCAGGTTACGAGGCGGTGGACCAGGTCCAAGAATGTTGTGGACTCGGTCCAAGGATGTGGTGGACCAGGTCCAAGAATGTGGTGGACCAGGTCCAGCCCCCAAACCAGTGGAAGCCAAACGACTGATACACAGTTAGTTGTGGAGTTATTTGGGATTACCAGTAATCCCAAATAACCGCGTAAGTAACTGACAGTTAGCGAGTTGAATTCCACCGTATCGGCATTACAGTACCCTGCCGGGGCAAAAAAGAAACCCGCACGCGAATTTCACAATTGGCGGCGGGTGTATGGTAAGGTATCAATATTTATGTCTGATACCACTTATATCTAATTCTGTGCCAAACTCTTCTTTTTACGAGTTTTTTTATGCCAATCACCGTAAATTTCACTCACATTGCCCGCGGTGATGAATCCGTGGATATCGTTTGACTTCATATAATCCATAAGGTGGGCAAACTCATCCTGGGTCAGGAGGGACTGTATCTCAACATTCTGATGGCCGTTGTAACCGCCCGTAACGTTGTAAAGGGAGCATCCACGCTCAAGGTCCTCGATGATATACTTACGTAGGCGCTCGTACTGAGAAGAAATGATGCACACCCTCTTGCGGCGGTTGAGACCGGCTGTGAAATAATCCAGCGCAAGGCCGTTGATCCATGTTCCAATAAGGCCGATGACAACCAGTCTGAAAGGGTTGATGGCAAACGCCGTGCAGCAGATGATGGCTCCGGCAACGGACACTGATGTGCCGATATCAACGTGCATATACTTGTTTACGATCTTAGCCAGGATATCCAGCCCTCCAGTAGACGCGTTGATATGGAACAGGATGGTCTGTGATGCGCTGAGGATAAGGACAAAACACAGAAGGTCGAACCAGGGGTCGTTCATAAGGGACATCTGGCCCGGCTCCAGAAGACGCTCAATGGGAAGTACCTTCTCCCAGAAATCCACCAGGGGACCAAGGATAAGGGCCGTGTAAACCGTCTTGGCCCCGAATTCCTTGCCGATCAGTATCCACGCCAGCACCAGCAGGATGGCGTTAATGATAACTATCACCTGTGACACCTTTATGCCGATACCTGCAATGTTCAGAAGTTTTCCAATCACAATGGAAAGACCCGTTATGGAGCCCACAACCAGTTTGGAGGGCATAAGGAAGTAGTACACTGCAGCTGCCGCTATGGTCATGCCGGCAGTCATGATGAACAGTTCCTTCCAGAATTTCCAGGTTTTCAGAATTTCAAGAATGTTTTTCATTTTATGTGGTTAGTCTAATCTTATTCGGCAGCCTGACCTCCCGCGAGGTCCAGGATTTCAGATGTAATCTTCTGCTGACGGCCCTTGTTGTACTGAAGGGTGAGTTCAGCAAGCAGGTCCTCTGCATTGTCTGTTGCTGTTTGCATAGCAATTGTGCGGGCCGCATGCTCCGCCGCCGCGCTGTCAAGGAGCGCCGCGTATAGTTTTAGTTTCAGTGTCCGGGGAAGCAGGGCCTCCAGAAGCTCCCGGGCCGATGGCTCCAGGATGGCGTCTGGGCCGGGAATAACGGCCCCTTCGTCACCCCCGACGCGATCGGGGGTCTCAATCGGCAGCAGGCGTTCCACCACGGGAACCTGCCGGGAAGTGGATACAAAGTGCGTGTACACCAGCGTTACGCCGCTTATCCTGCCTTCGTAAAAATCCTTGGAGAGTTTCTCCACAAGCGCCGCAGCATCGGCATA
The DNA here is from genome assembly GCA_900321715.1 of uncultured Bacteroidales bacterium. Classification (GTDB taxonomy): domain Bacteria; phylum Bacteroidota; class Bacteroidia; order Bacteroidales; family UBA932; genus Cryptobacteroides. The sequence continues at coordinate 129,367 of ONXC01000008.1, forward strand.
AGCCGGATGCTCGGAGAGAGTGGAGTAGTCTGAAGGAGAGCTGAACCCGTCCCTGGCCATTGCATCGGCCATCTTTCGGCCTATGGAATATACCACGTCTCCGGAACGCCGTACGGCCCTCACCTTTGCAATCACATTGGCATTGAACCCGCCGCAAAGGGAAGAGTTGGACGCAACCGCAATGATCACTGCCGGTGATGTGACATTTTCCGGCACATCACCCGCAAAATCGGCCTTTTTTGCCGGTGATGTGACTGTTTCCGTCACACCACCCGCACCCGAAGCCATTGCCAGCATCCTCCTCAGTTCCTCCTCATAGGGCCGCATTGCCACTATGGCATTCTGCGCCTTACGCAGTTTGGCCGATGACACCAGCTTCATTGCCGATGTTATCTTCAGCGTACTCTTGACAGACCCTATCCGGCCCTTTATTTCCTTTAACGTTGGCATATCCTTTGCGTAAGCGACATATTATCTGAAAACCTGTTGCCACCCTCGGCATCACCCCGAAGGGCAAATATCCCCTTGGGGGGATAATAGGGGGGACAAACTCCCATCCCGGAACGGGAGGGGCCCACCGCAGGTGGGAGGGGTCGCGATCATTTCATTGCTAAAATAACTGATTCGGCGGTTTCGGTGAGAATCTTTTCAATCTCAGGGGTGAGCTTACCTTCTCCAAGAGGGGCAAGGACATCCTGGGAGTGAGTGGCGCGAAGACGGTCCAGGAATGCATCCTGGAAGGCGCGGACAGAGGAGACTGGAATGTCCCTCATAAGTCCGTGCGTGCCGCAGTAGAGCACCGCCACCTGCTCCCCAACCGGCATGGGGCTGTACTGGGGCTGGATAAGAAGCTGATTGTTCTTACGGCCCTTATCCAGTGCAAGTTCCGTAACCTTATCCACATCGGACGAGAACTTTGAGAATGCCTCTAGTTCCGCCCACTGGGCCTGGTCTATCTTTAGGGTACCTGCCACCTTCTTCATGGACTTCACCTGGGCGCTGCCGCCTACGCGGGAAACGGATATACCCACATTGATTGCAGGACGTACGCCCTGGTTGAAGAGCGCCTGCTCCAGGTAAATCTGACCGTCCGTGATGGAGATCACGTTTGTAGGGATATAGGCCGATACATCACCCGCCTGAGTCTCTATTATCGGAAGAGCCGTAAGGGATCCTCCACCCTTCACTTTGTCCTTCAGGGCTTCCGGGAGGTCGTTCATCTGAGCCGCAACCTCTTGCTGGTCGATGATGCGGGCTGCGCGCTCAAGAAGGCGTGAATGCAGGTAGAAAATGTCTCCGGGATATGCCTCACGACCGGAAGGACGTTTCAGAATAAGGGACACCTCACGGTATGCCACAGCCTGCTTTGATAGGTCGTCAAACACAACCAGGGCATGGCGACCGGTGTCACGGAAGTACTCTCCAATTGCCGCTCCGGCAAACGGTGCATAATACTGCAACGCGGCGGGATCCGCTGCGGTAGCAGCCACCACAATGGTGTAATCCATTGCCTTGTGTTCCCTCAGCGTCTGGACTATTGAAGCCACCGTTGAGCCCTTCTGGCCCACGGCAACATAGATGCAGTACACGGGCTCCCCTGCCTCATAAGCGCCCCTCTGATTGATGATTGTATCAATTGCGATAGCCGTCTTTCCGGTCTGGCGGTCTCCAATTATGAGCTCACGCTGACCGCGGCCGATAGGAATCATGGCATCAATAGCCTTCAGGCCAGTCTGGAGAGGTTCCGAAACCGGCTGGCGGAAGATAACGCCCGGGGCCTTTCTCTCCAGCGGCATGTCTATCTTCTCCCCGCCCACGGCGCCAAGGCCGTCCAGGGGGTTGCCAAGAGGGTCTATCACCCTGCCAAGGAGGCTGTCGTTAACGCCAACGGAGGCGATGCGGCCGGTGCGGCGCACAAGCATTCCTTCCTTCACATGGTCCGTGGGACCCATAAGGACGGCGCCCACGTTATCGGCCTCAAGGTTCATCACAACGGCCATGACTCCGCCGCCGCAGTCCAGGAGCTCCCCGGCCTCGGCGTGGTCAAGGCCATAGATGCGTACTACGCCGTCGCTCACCTGCAGGGCCTTTCCGATCTCCTCAAACTGGAGGTCGTTTTTCATATCCCTGAGCTGACTGAGAAGGATGTCGCTTACTTCGCTAGGTTTAAGAGATACGCTCATCAGATAATTCTTCTATTCTTTTCTATAAACTGTTCACGGATAAGGTCCAGCTGGCGCCTTACGCTGGCATCCAGGAGGTAGTCGTCAAGGTCAAACACAAAGCCACCCACAAGGTCAGGGTCCACTTCCACCTCAATTATCACATCGTCCCCGGTCTTCTGCTTCACCAGGGCCTTCAGGCGCTGAAGAAGGCGCTCGGAGGGCTCACGCGCAGTGGTAAGGCGGGCTTTCCTTATGCCGATGCTCCTGTGGTAGATGTCCACAAAATCCCTCAGGATATCCTCCACAAGTTCCATCCTGCCGTTGCGGTTAAGAAGGGTGAGGAAACGGCTCATCTCCGTGGAAAGCCTGTTCCCAAGGGTAGTCTGGAGGAGTTTTTTCTTGTCAAAGGGAGACACCACGTCATCGGCGGCGGTAACCATACGCCTGAGGTCCGGCACGGTGCGGATTGCCCCCAGGAGGGTTTCTGCCTCAGAGCACACAAGTTCACCCTGCCCGCTCTCACGGGCATACTTCACCAGCGCATAGGCATAGCGTGTTATGACGATGCTACGGTTCACGATCCAAGTCTGGCCTCATTTGCCTCATCCACCAGAGACTCTATGAAAGCCCTCTGGCTGCCTGTATCCTGGAGTTCGTGGCGGAGCACTTTTTCCGCCACCTCAACGCTCAGGAGGGCAATTTCCTTTCGGACATCCCTCAGGGCGCTCTCTTTCTCCGCCTCAATCTGGAGCCTTGCGTTTGCGATGATTGCATCGGCCTCGGAACGCGCCTGGGCCTTAGCATCGGCAAGGATCTTTGCCTTTGCGTCCGTGGCCTCACGGATCATCTGGGTCTGCTCCCTTCTGGTTTCCTCCAGCATGCGGGCATGCTCGTCTTTCCACTGAGCCATCTGCGCCTTGATTGTATCGGCATCCTGCAGGGCCTTCGCGATCTTGGCGCTGCGTTTATCCACCATGTCGGTTATAATGGGAAAACCGAACTTCGCAAGGAGGAAAAACACAATGCCGAAAATCACGACCATCCAGAAAAGGAGGCCGAAATCTGGCGTCACAAGGTTCATGGCTACTTAATTACAATTGCAAGCAGTGCAACGATGATTGCGAACAGGGCAGCGCCCTCAACCATACCGGCAGCGATGATCATGGAGGTACGCAGGTTGCCGGCGCTTTCCGGCTGGCGTGCGATGGCTTCCATGGTGGATTTGCCGATTTTACCGATGCCGATAGCTGCTGCGATGGCTGCGATTGCTGCGCCAAGGGCGGCACCTGCCTTTCCGAGGGCTGCGCCCGCGGCTGCCTGGAGAATCAAAGTACTTAAAATCATAATATCAAAGTTTTAAAGTTTATTCCTCTTCCTTTTGCCGTGCCAGCCCTATGTAAATGGAGCTGAGCATGGTGAAAACATAAGCCTGGATAAAGGCCACAAGGCACTCCAGGGCATCCAGGAACACCCCGAAGAGCACGCTCACAACCGTCATTCCTCCGCCAAGGAGCGGGCCGTACTTGGCCATTATGAAAATGATACATACCATGCTGAGTATCATAATATGACCTGCCAGCATGTTGGCAAAGAGACGGATAGTGAGGGATACCGGCTTCATGATGGCGCTGAAAACCTCTATGACCGGCATTATGGGTTTAAGGAAGCCCGGAACGTCCGGGGCAAAAATCTCCTTATAATAGTGCTTGGTACCGTTGAAATTCACTGTGAAGAAGGTGCAGAGCGCAAGCACCAAGGTAATGGCAATATTACCTGTGAGATTGGCCCCGCCCGGGAAGAACGGCATGATTCCAAGGAAGTTGTTGAGAAGGATCCACAGGAAGGCCATGCAAAGGTAAGGGGAGAACTTCCTGTAATCCGGGCCGATATTCTCCTTTGCCATGTCATGCACCATCATCACAAGCGGCTCCATGGCGGCCGCAAGGCCCGTTGGAGCCTCCTCAAGGGCATCGTGTTTCCTATACCACCTTGCGGTGAGAAGGACTATGACAAGAAGGAGCGCCGTACTCATCATAAGGGCCAGCACGTTCTTGGTTATGGAAATGTCCACGGGACGCTTACCCGTAGTTGCATTCACAAGCTTTCCGTCCTCATTGAACGTGTATCCATGTTCTTCTGCGTGATGCGCCGTAAACACCTTCACTCCCTTATCTATCACTATGCACGGCAGCGGAATTGCCACCGGCTCACCCTTCCACTCCGTTATGTGCCACTCATACTCATCCCCAATGTGGTCAAAGATAATCTCCGACACATTGATCTCAGGAGATTCCTCGGCTTCGCTCGGAATGACAGAGGAAGCGGGAGCCTGAAGAAGAAACAGCGATATGAGGAAACTAAGGATCATACCTCTGCGCAGACGGTTACTGTGTTGTCCTGAACCCTTGCGAAGCCGCCGGTAATCTGGAGGAACTTCTCATCACCATCCTCAACATAGCGGATGCTGCCCTTCTCAAGGGAAGTAACTATGGGGGCGTGACCGGGAAGGACTGTGAACGGACTCAGTGTCCCGGGCAGGGATACCAGGGAAACGGAGGCGCTGACAAGAGTGCCTTCAGGGCTCAGGATATGGAGACGGATACTCATTTGGCTGCGGCAAGTATGGCTTCACCCTTCTTGATGGCGTCCTCTATGGTGCCAACGTTAAGGAAGGCCTGCTCGGGGAGGTAATCAACCTCTCCGTCCATAATCATATTGAAACCCTTGATGGTGTCCTCTATGGATACCATAACGCCCTTTACGCCGGTAAACTGCTCTGCCACAAAGAACGGCTGGGACAGGAACCTCTGTACGCGGCGGGCCCTGTTGACTGTGGTCTTGTCTTCATCTGAAAGTTCATCCATACCAAGGATTGCGATGATATCCTGGAGCTCCTGGTTTCGCTGGAGGATCTGCTTCACCCTCTGGGCGGTATCGTAATGCGCCTTACCCACAATGTTGGGATCAAGGATACGGGAAGTGGACTCCAGGGGATCCACGGCGGGATATATACCAAGGGCAGTAATCTTTCTGGAGAGCACCGTAGTGGCATCAAGGTGGGTGAAGGTTGTTGCGGGAGCGGGGTCCGTAAGGTCATCGGCCGGGACATACACCGCCTGGACGGAGGTGATGGAACCGTTCTTGGTGGAGGTGATGCGCTCCTGCATCTTACCCATTTCCGTTGCAAGGGTGGGCTGGTAACCCACGGCGGAAGGCATACGTCCAAGAAGTGCGGAAACTTCTGAGCCGGCCTGGGTGAAACGGAAGATATTGTCTATAAAAAGGAGGATGTCGTGAGGGGCCGATGGATCCGTGCTGTCACGGAAGCTCTCTGCCAGCGTAAGGCCGCTCAGGGCCACGTTGGTACGTGCTCCCGGGGGTTCGTTCATCTGGCCGAAGACCATGGACACCTGGCTCTTCTCAAGCTCTGCGGGGTCTACCAGGGAGAGGTCCCATCGGCCCTCTTCCATAGCCTTGTTGAAGGCTTCTCCGTAACGGATAACGTTGGATTCTATCATCTCACGGAGGAGATCGTTGCCCTCACGGGTGCGCTCTCCAACGCCTGCAAACACGGAAAAGCCGTTGTGGGCCTTTGCGATATTGTTGATGAGCTCCTTGATGAGCACGGTCTTACCCACGCCGGCACCGCCGAAAAGGCCGATCTTGCCACCCTTCAGATAGGGTTCCAGGAGGTCGATGACCTTGATTCCGGTAAAGAGCACCTCCTGGGAGGTAGTGAGGTCCTCGAACTTTGGAGGGTCCCTGTGGATGGGAAGGGTGTTCACCCGGTCCATCTCCCCCATGCCGTCAATGGCGTCTCCGGTGACGTTCATCACGCGACCGCGGATCTGGGCGCCTACCGGCATTGATATGGGCCGATGCGTATTTTCCACCTCAAGGCCGCGGCTGAGGCCGTCAGTGGAATCCATGGCAACGGTGCGCACGGTGTCTTCGCCTATGTGCTGCTGCACCTCAAGGATAACGGCGCGGCCATCAGGGCGCTGCACTTTCAGGGCATCCCCGATGCGGGGAAGCTCAAGTTCGGCCTCCCGGGCCGAAATATTGAAATGGACATCTACTACAGGGCCCACCACCTGGGCAATTTTTCCGGTTGAAGTAATCATATCTACAAAGATAGCTATTTTCTTGCAATCTCAAATGATGTTTATTCGCTTTCGTTCCTGGCCGTGGAGACAAGAGCCTGTTTCCTATACTTCTGTTCTTCTGTTTGCCGCCAATCCATCTGGGGGCCGCCTGAGGCACTTTTTCCGTACTGGCGGCAAAGAAAATGCCTCCTGGGGCCGAAATGCCAGCCGCCAGTACACAAAAACCTCATTGTGACCGTTCTAAATGGCTTGGCGGCAAAGGCGGTCCGTCTTGGGCGAGGTTGGCACCACTTTTGGGCGAGGTTGGTTTTTGTGCGACCAGCCTCGCCCAATCCAAGCACCACTGGGTACTCACTGTACACAGAAATGCCTTGCAACGTGTTCGGCCAGTACCATCGAGTACTCACTGTACACAAAAATGCCCTGAAACGTGTATGGCCAGTACCGAGAAGGTTGTTGGACCTGGTCCAACTGCAGGCCGGACAAGCCAGGATGTCAAACTTACAAAACGGGAAAAGGAAGTGGTCCGCCTTCTCATGGAAGACAAGAGCACCAAGATGATTGCCGATGAAATGGGGGTGAGTTATGAAACAATTGTCTGGTACCGCAAGCGCCTTCTGGCCAAACTGGATGTCCACACCTCCACCGCCCTCATCGCCGAAGTAATGAATCGGGGGCTGTTGAATTAGGAAGAGATTGTCAGAACCCCGGGTTCATCACCAAAAGGAGTTTTTCAATTCCGCTTTTTGACAGTTCTATTACCCTTGAGCGGCCGTCCGGGGATAAAAGTGTGCATGTGCGTTCCTGGGCATTCAGGCGGCTCACGAGTTGCAGGTTCACTATGGTGCTGCGGTCTGCCCGGACAAACGGCGGGTTTTCAAGACGCCTTTCCAGAGACAGCAGACTTTCCAGAATAAGGTCTTCGCCGTCAAACGTGACAAGTTTTGAGTAGTTGCCATCGGCCTGGATTGCGGCAATGTCTCCGGGCTCCGCGAAAATCATGCTCCCAACGGCCTTGAAGCCTTTTTTTGTATTTGCCAATGCCTCTTCAGAGGCGCGGTTGGATATCTTTGCCATGGCGTGGGAAAGCTCAGCCTTGCCTATCGGCTTCACCAGATAATCCACGGCCGAGAGCTTGATTGCGCTCATGAGGTACTTGCTGTCGGAGTATGCGGTTGTGAAAATCACGTACGGCAGGGTGATGGTCTGCCTGAGCTCTTCCAGCAGTGAAATTGAGTTCTGCCCCCGCAGCTGGATGTCCAGGAACAGAAGTTGAGGCCGATGCAGCAGGATACTGTCCCGTGCGCTCTCATAGCTGTCACAGGCATCCACTACCTCTATTACAGGGTAGTCTTGCAGCTTTTGAAGCAAGGTAAGTCGCGGCAGGCGCTCGTCTTCCACAACTATGGTTTTAAGTCTTTTTGTCATTCTTAACTAAAATTGAAACCCTTCCGGGACCCAGGTCTCAAAGCGGGTGCCGGCCGGATGGCCTTCGGCATCGGCAAGGTCTATAACCTGCTGGACAATATGGTGTCTGTTGGAACGGTTGTACAGTTCTATCTGCTGCTGAAGGATACTGAGCCCCTGTTTGGTGGAATGGCCGCCGGACATAGCCGCACGTATTCGCCCTACTCCGTCATCGGCCACGGATACCAGAATGCCATCCACGCCGCCTCTTGTCTCTCTGGAAACATTTACATGTATATGCCCCGTTCCGTTTTTGGCCGATATCCCGTGTTTGACGGCATTCTCGCAGTAGGTATGAAGAAGCATGGTGGGAAGAAGTGCTTCCCTGTCCACGTCCCGGGCCACGTTGACATCGTACTCAAACTGCTCACCGTAACGCAGTTTTTCCAGTTCCAAATAACCCCTGACGTAATCCACTTCTTCGGCCACGGTGCGGGCCGGCCGCTCTATGTCTGAGAGCGTCCGGTTTGTGAAGTCGGAGTACAGTTTCAGGTAATACGAGGCTTCTTCGGCCGAATTGTTCATGACAAAGTATTCGATGCCGGACAGTACGTTTGCGTGGAAGTGGGGGATGGACTTTAGGCGTACCGACCTCAGCTGCAGCTCCTTAAGCTGCTTCTCACGTTCCAGCTCCTCCATCTTCCTGCGTGAAGCCCGTTTTTCAAAGTGCCGTGCTGCCATCCATACGCAGAAGGAGAGCAGAGCCGCAGCCAAAACCCAGAGCCACCAGTTCTGCCACCACGGGCGGGGACCTGGGATGAAGGTGGATTCCCGGTTGTCTTCCAGGAGCTTTTCAGGGTGGAAAGACGTCATCTCTTCCAGACCGGCCAGCCATATGGTCCCGTCGGGGGCTTCCGCCATTGGCGCGGCAAGAGGTTCCACGGTTGTGAACCCGTTGAAGGAGTCAAACCAATGGGAATCATCGGCATATCCCCGGTCATCCAGACGTGCGACAAGCAGGCCGTCGACGGCCGCCACAACCAAATACCCCTGCCGGGAAATGTGGATTGAACGGATTTCGTGGCCGGAGACCGGAAGTTCCGTCATTTTACGGATTTGCCCTTTTTTGATCACAAAAAGGGAATCGCCTTCGGCAAAGCAGACAGTGCCTTTTTCATCGGCAGTCATGGCGGTGATGACAAGTGTGGAGGGTGTGCTCCTGACTTTGCGTATGGTGTGTGGCTCCTCAAGGCAGTACAGACCGGGGTTACCACTTACCCACAGGCGCCCCTCCCCGTCCTCTACCACGCACCAGGGGTGGACAATCTGCGTGGTGAGGGTATCGGTAATGCCCGTATGCGTATCATAGGAAAGAACGGCCGAACGCGTGCCGATGATAAGTTTTCCTCCGGCGGCCGATACAAAGCGGTAGCGGTCATAGGGAAGGCCGATCCACTTCATGGAGTGCCCGCTGACGGCCGCAATATCACCGTTTCCGGCCATATAGACCGTTCCGTCCAGGGCGGCGGCGCCGGGAGCATAGAAATTGTCATCTTCCCGGCTTATGACCTCTCCGCCGGCCAGGATTTTTCCGTTGAGGGTTCCCATGACCGGACTGTCACCGCTGAATGCGAGTGCACGTACTATATCGTTGTCGTCGTCCAGCGAATGGTTGATGATGTTGCAATGGAAAAAGCAGTAGGCTCCCTGGTATGTGGCGGCCCACAGGCGGTCCCATCTGTCCACTAAGATGCCCCTGATGAGGTTGAAGCCCGACACCAGACGGTGGAGTTCCCCGTCATACATCCAGATGGTGTGGGCGTCGGCAATGTATATCTGCCCGCGTGAGTTCTGCCTGACGGAAAGGCCGTAATCCGGATTGGGGAACCGGAATGGATGGGCAAGGGAGAGGCTGTCATTATTCACGGTCCAGATGCCGTCTCCGGCAAAGGTTGCAAGCCCTTCTTCCGTCCGGATGAGAGCGTAGATATCGGCCTTGCGGGTGAGAAGGCGGATTTCGTCGTTCACCGCCACAAAAAGTCCTTCGGAGGTGGGGACGTATATACCTGTGGAGTCCACGTACATTTTCCGGTCCGGAGTCATCTTGTCCAACAGCGGGAGGTCCAGTACGGGGGCCATTTCATCGGCCTCCAGCCTTGCAAGGACACGCCCCTTCTCAAGGCGGTCTTCAAGGAGTATGTAACCCGGGGGAAGGTCCGCGGCGTTAAAATTGTTCAGTAGCAGCTCCCCGTCAGGGTCTATGGGTTGCATCCAGGCTTTGTCTCCGCGCACGGTCCACTGCCGTACAAAGCCAAGGGCACGTACCTTCCCGTCCACTTCCTGGAAACTCACAATGTTCTCCCTCCGTCCTTTGAGAAAAGGGGAGAGAGACCTGCCGTCGTAACGGACAAAACCGGAAAGCGTACCTATATAGATATAGCCGCGGGAGTCCTGCCATACGGCTTCCGTCTGCATTTGCGGCAGGCCGTCCAGCGTAGTGAAACGCCGGTAACTGAGCGAATGTTCCAGATTGTCCGCCGCGGCCTGCAGGCAGAAGGCTGCAGCCAGCAGCAAGGCAATACAATATGAGAGAGGCTTTTTCACTGCTGCAAATTTATAAAAATTGTAACGTAAAACTGCCGTATCTGGCTAATTGTCAGTAACTTTTTTTGCTTCGTCAACGCAGCGGGGGGCTTCGTCATCCGCAGGGGATGATTCGTCAAAAAGGGCCTTCCGGAGGGCTCTGGAGTGGTATAATCTTCATATATTTGGGCGAACCAGAATAGTAAAGCCATGAAATCTGCTACTCTCAAGATGCTGACGGCCGGTGTAGCCATAGGCACTTTCCTCTTTTCCTGTGAAAAGGCTCCGGACATCCCGGATGTCCCCGATGTTTCCAAAGTGGAAGTAACCGAAATCTCCCTGAACCATACCAGCGAATCCGTCAAGGTAGGTGAGACTCTCCAGCTCGCCGCCACCCTCAAACCGGACAACGCTACCGACAAAACCGTTATTTGGTATACCCTGGAGCCCAAGGTGGCCAGCGTCTCGGAGAGCGGCCTGGTGAAAGGCCTTGAACCGGGATCGGCCGTTGTGGGCGCCAAAACCGCCAACGGACTTACCGCAGAATGCGAGATAGTGGTGTGGAGCGACGAAGGCCCCGGCCCCGGAGGGTATGTGGACATTACCGGCATAACGGTAACACCCTCTGAAGCGGAAATAAACGTGGGAGAGACAGTAAGACTCTCGGCCACAGTAGCCCCAGACAACGTAACTGACAAAACCGTCTATTGGCGTTCCTCCAGCACCTCCACGGCATCTGTGACCAGCGACGGAAATGTCACCGGCGGCAAGGCCGGTACAGCCACCATCTATGCCTACAGGCAAACGCTCCAGGGACAGGAAGTCTCCGGCACCTGCACGGTTACCGTAGTCCAGAAAGTGAGCACCATTGCCCTAAACATTTATAGCGCTCACCTCGTCGTCGGAAACACCATAACGCTCTATCCTACGGTTACTCCGGAGGATGCTCCATCGGCCAAATCTCTGGAGTGGAAGAGCTCCAATGAGAGCGTGGCTACCGTGGATGCCACGGGCAAGGTTACGGCTCTCGCTTTGGGACAGGCCGATATCACGGTCTCGGCCGACGGCATCTCCGCGGGGTGCACCGTCACGGTAGAGCCTGTCTCCGGCGGCAACGAAGGAACCGGTGAAGAAGATTGGAAGTAACCATTAAAGATTGAAAGCCATGAAAAAGACTATATATATTCTTTCTGCATTTCTTACCCTTGCAGCCTGTGCCCGCGAGGAAGTACCCGTGGAGGAGGAATCCCCCTTCTTTACCATCCGTGCCACCGGTGAAGGCAATCCCACCAAAACCGTCCTTCAGGAGGATGGCGCCATCTTCTGGGAAGACGGCGACGCCATCAAAGTGTACTTCTTGGACGAGGAAAAATTCACCGCGTCCCTCAGCGCCCCGTCCCAGACAGCCGATTTTACCGGCAGCATGCGCTACGACACCTACACTTGGATAGAGGGCGGGTATGATCTCTGGGCAATGTATCCCTATGAGGCGGCAGGACGGATGCAGCGGAACAGCTACATGGAAACGGCCGTCCCACATATACAGACGGCCACTGCAGGCACTTTTGACAGGACAGCTTTCATCTCCTGCGCCCATACCATGGTCCATGCTCCCAAGGAATCCTTTGAGACACTCACTTTCTACAACCTCTGCGGCGGTGTGAAATTCTCCATCAGGGAGGAGGGCGTGGAAAAGGTGGTCCTCTTTGCCAACGGCGGTGAAAAAATTGCCGGGCAGGTGCTTGTAACTTTTGACGACGACGGCAAGCCCTATTGCTATATCCCGGCATCCGTCTCGGAATTCGGCCCCCAGGAGGAATATAGCCGCATCGAACTCCGTGCCCCGGATGGAAAGACCTTTGAGAATGGCAAGTGGTACTGCATCGCCTGCCTCCCGGGTACGCTGGAGCAGGGTTTCACCCTTCGCTTTACCAAGAAGGTTAACGGACTGGAAGTTTCGGCCGGAGAATACATCCACCGTGAGCCAGTTACCGTCAAGCGTGCAGTATGGGGCAAGGTGGGTGATGCCGACGAAGGTGACATCTATACCGTACAGCTGGCCGACAACACCATCATCTACACCACTGATAACGGCCTTCCCGCAGGCTGCAAGACGGAAGGCTCCGGATTTGACGAGAACGGAGATCCTGTCCCCGAGGGCTTCTTCACCCAGGAAGGCATCGTGAGCCATGTTTATGATGCCGACAATGACCGCTACATTCTGGTCTTTGACGACAAGGGTACGGGAGAACTGCCGAGGTATTTCTATTCCTGCAAGAACCTGGTTTCCGTGCAGCTTCCGGGCAACATCAGCGCCATCGGGGATTTTGCCTTTTACGACTCTTCGCTGAAGAGCATCGCATTTCCTCCCCGCCTCAATGCCATCGGCGCAGGCGCTTTCTCCTATACTCCTCTGGAAGAGGTTACACTCCCGGACAATGCCATGACCTTCGGCAAAGGAGTATTCAGCGGATGCTGGAAACTCACCTCCATCAATATTCCCGCCGGGACAAAACAGATTGGAGACTGGATGTTCTCCAATTGCTCCGCTCTCAAGAAGCTGGAATTGCCTTCTTCGGTGAAACTCATCGGCGAGTATGCCTTCTCAGGTACCGGCTTCACCTCTTTTGTGATTCCGGATTCCGTCACTGCTATATGGCAGGGGGTCTTCTACGGCTGCCAGAATCTTGAGGAAGTTACATGGTCCAAGGGGTATCAATATGTAAGCAATTATGCTTTCAAGAACTGCGAGCGCCTATGCTCCGTTACACTGCATGACGGTATTTCAAATATCGGCAAGGAAGCTTTCTATAACTGCGGCAAGATTTCTTCCATAGACTGGCCGTCTTCTCTGGAATATATCGGCGAATATGCCTTTGTGTATTCAGGCATTCAGGAGGCTGTTCTGCCGGAAGGATTCAGGGGGATGGGAGACAACGCCTTTGCCGGCAGCGGTCTTAAAAAGTTGGTCCTTCCTTCATCCGTTACGGAGATCGGCACCTTCAATCTCTTCGCAGATTGCACTAAACTGGAAGACGTGACCCTTCCTTCCACGCTCACCAAAATCACTTCCAGCGGCGTATTCTCCGGCTGCACCAGCCTGAGGTACATCGACTTGCCGGAAGAACTCAGCGTGCTTGGCTACTGGACCTTCCAGAACAGCGGCCTGGAATCCTTCACATTGCCGAAGAATATCAATGTAGTAGTGGAGAGACTGCTTGCGGGTTGCGAGAAACTTACGGAAGTGAATCTGCACGAGGGCATTACCCTCATCCAGGGCGGAGCATTCTATGGCTGTTCTTCACTGGAAAGCATTCTTCTCCCTTCCACGCTTACGGAACTCAGGGACAACGCTTTCACAAACACCGCACTCAAAGAAATCTCCATTCCGGAGAGCGTTACTGAAATGGGAGCCGGCACTTTCTCGGGCTGCCGCTGCCTGAAGAAGGTGAATGTCCCTTCCGGTGTCACCGCAATAAAGAGATATCTTTTCAGCGAATGTACAGCTCTTGAGGAACTTACCCTTCCGGAAAGCATCAAATCCATCGGCTACAGTGCCTTCAACAGCACCAACCTGAAGGATTTCACGCTTCCTTCCACCGTGGAGGCGATTGAGGCTGAGGCGTTTTACAGGTCTGCCCTTGAAAAGCTGACTATCCTCGCCGCTACGCCTCCCCATACCCCCGGCGCGGATATCAGCTCCAACTTCCTGCCCCGCCGCTTCGACTTTGAAATCCGCGTCCCTTCCGGCTCCGTGGACGCCTACAAGGAGGCCGAAGGCTGGAGCAACTATGCCGATATAATATCGGCCATAGAGTAATATTTGCCCGGCTTAAAGTGAATTTGGCTATTCAAGCATCAGGGTGCGGAGGTCGTCAATGTCTTTCTGGGATACTCCTATTGAAAGAAGGTAGGCTTCCGCACGCTGCTTGAAGCTCACGGAGGTGTCGGAATCCGCTGCTCCAAGGGCCTTGCCGCCCAGGCTCCAGATGGTGTCGCTTTTTTGCGGTTTTTTGTGTATTTTTGCAGGATAAGTCACAATTAATCGAATGGAACGCAAAATCAACACTATCGGCGTACTTACCTCAGGCGGAGACGCCCCCGGAATGAACGCAGCCATCAGGGCCGTCACCCGCAGCGCCCGCTACCACAACATGAACGTGGTTGGAATCATGAGGGGCTATCAGGGACTCATAGAGAAGGAGTTCGTGAAATTTACCTCATCGTCGGTATCCAATACTATCCAAAGAGGCGGCACCATCCTCAAAACCGCACGCTGTGGCGCTTTCATGACCCCCGAAGGTCGAAAGACCGCCTATGACAATATGGTGGAGGCGGGAATTGACGCCCTGATTGTAATTGGCGGAAATGGCTCACTTACAGGTGCCCAGCTCTTCGCCAGGGAGTACGACATCCCCATTATCGGCCTTCCTGGCACCATAGACAACGACCTTTATGGCACGGACTCCACAATTGGCTACGACAGCGCCCTCAACACCATAGTTGAATGCGTGGACAAAATCCGCGACACCGCAAATTCCCATGACCGCATCTTCTTCATAGAGGTAATGGGCCGTGATGCCGGTTTTCTGGCCCAGAACAGCGCAATCGCTTCCGGTGCAGAGGCCGCAATTATCCCCGAGGACTCCACGGACGTAGACCAGCTGGCCGAATTCATCGAAAGAGGCAAGCGCAAATCCAAGAACAGCGCCATAGTGCTGGTCTCCGAAGCCCAGAAGAACGGCGTGGGCGGCGCTTTCTATTATGCCGAAAGAATCAAGAAGGAGTACCCCCAGTTTGACGCCCGCGTCACCATCCTCGGTCACCTGCAGAGGGGTGGTACACCTTCGGCCTATGACCGTATCCTGGCATCCCGTATGGGTTATGCCGCCATTGAGGCTCTGCTGGAAGGCCAGCGCAACATCATGGTGGGCATAAAGAACGACGAAATTGTGTACGTCCCCATCTCCCGCGCCATCAAGATGGACAAACCCATTAACAAAGAACTCATCGCAGTTCTCAACGTGCTATCGATGTAATGATTTACGGTCTTTGGCTGAGGCTTAGGCACCTTGCCTACAATAAGGGCTGGAAAAAGAGTTTCAAGGCCGATGTCCCCACCGTCTGCGTGGGCAACATCACGACCGGCGGCACCGGCAAAACCCCTCATGTGGAGATGCTCCTCCACTACCTCCGTGTCAGCGACAAATGGGGCTACAGGCCTGTTGCCGTGCTTTCAAGAGGGTATAAGCGCAAATCCCGCGGCTTCCAGATCGTGAAGCCGGATTCATCGGCCTCCTTCTGTGGGGATGAACCCCTGCAGATTGCCCGCAAATTCCACGGCGTAACCGTTGCAGTAGACAAAGACCGCGTGGAGGGTTGCCGCAAGCTTGACGCCGACATAATAGTCCTTGACGACGCCTTCCAGTATCGAAGGCTCTGCCCCAGCCTCAGCATAGTCCTGGTAGATTATTGGAGGCCAATCTGGGAAGACAGGCTTCTCCCCTGGGGCCGCCTCCGGGATCTCCCTTCCCGTATTCTCAAGGCCGATGTAGTGATAGTCACAAAATGTCCACCGGAGCTGGATAGCTGGTCCCGTCAGGAGTTCGGCCGAAAACTGGGCCTGAGGCCTGAGCAGAAGCTCTTTTTCACATGCATCCGCTACCTCCCTCCGGAGCCCGTTTTCCCGGAAGCCGATGCCCGTTACACCTACTCCAACAAGACCATACTTGTTTCCGGAATAGCCAACGACGCCCCTCTCAGAAGCTATCTCTCAGATACTTACAAGATTGTGAAGCGTCTCTCTTACCCGGATCACCACCGCTTTGGGAAGGCCGATATCCGCGCCATGGCTTCCGCGGTCAAGGCTGCTCCCACGGCCTGCCTCATAACCACGGAAAAAGACGCCCAGCGCCTCCGCGAGGTCAAGGTTGTGCCGGATTCCCTCAGGCAGCGCCTTTTCTACCTCCCCATAGAGGCCGCTTTTGTCTCTGAAGATGACGAGAAGGCGTTTGTGGAGATACTGGACAAGGTATGATTCTGTATCTTACCGGCAGCCCCACGCGTTTTGGGGAAGATCATTTCACTGAAGACAACGGCTTCCTTGCCAGCGTCAAGGCATCGCTGCGCGCTGTTGCGGGTCCGGGCCGAAAGCCGCGAGTGCTGCTTGTGAGCGCCGCCCCGGACGACAAAGGCTTCACGGATTCCGTTGAGAAGGGCATGAGCCTTTGCATCCACCGCTCCGGCATTGAGACAGAGTCAATAGTGATGCTGGACCGCAGCAATGCCGCCAAGGCGCAGGAACTTGTTTCCCGGGCCCACTGGGTTGTCCTTTGCGGCGGTCACGTCCCCACCCAGAACCGTTTTATCCATGAAATCGGCCTTAAAAAGCTTCTGGAAGGGTTTGACGGAGTGGTCATGGGCTGCAGCGCCGGAAGCATGAACTGCGCCGGAAGGGTGTATTCCCACCCGGAACTACCCGGAGAAGCCACGGACCCCGGCTACAACCGCTGGCTGGAAGGCCTGGGCCTTACTGATATCCAGCTCATTCCGCATTTTGAACAGGTGCGCTGGGCCACCGTGGACGGCCTTCGGCTTTTTGAAGACATAGCCTTCCCGGACAGCTGGGGCCACCGCTTCTATACCTTCCGTGACGGCGGTTACGTGAAAGTGGAAAATGGCCGAAGCACTCTTTACGGCGAGGCCTATGAAATAACCCGCGGAGCCATGCGCCGCGTTTCCGAAGAAAACAAAACATACTCCTTTATGAACCTCGTATTCATCTCCCCCCATTTCCCGGAGACTTACTGGCACTTCTGCGCCGGGGCAAAGGCAAACGGCGTCAATGTCCTTGCAATTGCCGACACACCCTATGAAAACCTCTCCTGGGAGCTCAGGCAGAACATTACGGACTATTACCGTGTGCAGAACCTTGAAGACTACTCTGAAATGTACCGCGCCGTGGCCTGGTTCGCCCACAAGTACGGTAAGATAGACTGGATAGAGTCCAACAACGAATACTGGCTTGAGCAGGACGCCCGCCTGAGGACGGATTTCAACGTAACCACAGGGATTAAGACAGACCGCATTGCCGCCATCAAGAACAAGAGCGAGATGAAAAAGTACTACGCCCTTGGCGGCATCCCTACCGCGCGTCAGATAAAAGGGGCCGAAGGCGCCGCCAAAATAAAGGCCTTCGTGAAAAAGACCGGCTACCCCGTGATTGCAAAGCCGGACAACGGCATGGGCGCCGGCGGCACCACCAAGATCTCCAGTGCCGAAGACCTTTCGGCATGGCTGGAGCGGCATTCGCAGGATATGGGCTTCTATGTGGTTGAAGAGTTCATAACCGGCCTTCTGGTTAGCTACGACGCCATTTTCAACTCAAAAGGAGAGCCCGTGTTTGAGAACAACACCGTGTTCCCCACGCCCATCATGGAGATTGTTCACAATAACCTTGACTGCTGCTACTGGACCAACAAGACGGTTCCCGCAAAGCTCTCCGAAATTGGCCGCCGCACGGTGAACGCATTCGGTATCAAGAGCCGCTTTGTGCACCTTGAGTTCTTCCAGCTTGACCGTGACCGTGAAGGTCTTGGAAAGAAGGGCGACTATGTGGGCCTGGAGGTTAACATGCGCCCGCCGGGAGGCTACACCCCGGACATGATGAACTTCGCCCACAACACGGACGTCTATCAGATCTGGGCCGACATGGTGGCCTTTGACGAGGCCCGCAAGCCCCTTGGAGACAGCTGCTACATTGGTTATGCCGGCCGCCGTGACAATCACGCGTACAAGCACTCCCATGAGGATATCCTGGCGCGTTACGGCAGCGACGTCCGCATGGCCTCCCGCGTCCCTGACGCCCTCTCCGACGACCTTGGCAACACCTGTTACATCGTGCGCCTGGAGAAAAAGGCCGACATTGACGCCTTCTTCAAGTTCACTACGGAATAGTCCGTGGAGGGAAGTGTTTGAATTATATGTGGTTACAAGAAAACGTCTGCCTAAATTCGGGGAGACGTTTTTGCATAATGCGGGATCAAGTCCAAAACCATGTGTAAACAATCCGCCACATTTTTGCATCAACATTCGTTTGTAAATGCATAGGTATACGGTCAACGTAAGCACGTCAAGACGTAATTGCGGAGACGCTTTCTTTGTAATGCCGTCATGGTGGCAGCTAATATCTTGATAATCTGTAGTTTATGGGGTTCTTTGGGATTATCGGTAATCCCAAAGAACATGGCAATTAGTTAACTGTCAGCTGTTTAACCTGCACCAACTTCCCGTTTGGACCAGGTCCAACAGCCCCCTCGGTACTGGCCGTACACGTTTCAGGGCATTTCCGTGTACAGTGAGTCCCCGATGGTACTGGCCATACACGTTTCAGGGCATTTCCGTGTACAGTGAGTCCCCGATGGTACTTGTTGTGGGCGAGGCTGGTTTAAATGTAACCAACCCCGCCCGCTGAAATGCCATCTCAACATGCTGTACGGCATATGTATTGGGCGAGGCTAGTCGCACAAAAACCAGCCTCGCCCATCTGTAATGCCAGCCTCGTCCATGTCGGAACGGTTTTGCCGCCAATCCATTTAGAACGGCCACAATGTGGTTTTTGGGTACTGGCGGCTGGCATTTCGGCCCCAGGAGGCATTTTCTTTGCCGCCAGTACAGAAAAAGTGCCCTAGGCGACTTCCAGATGGATTGGCGGCAAACTAAGTAAAACACTTCTTCCGGCCAGGTGACAAATCCGGACTAGAGTCCGTAAACACCTTCAGGTTCAGGCGCTTCAGCGCCCCACCTGTCCGCCACATAATCAAGGGTGCGCATGATCTCTTCAGGGTCCTTGGATGTCACCAGTTTGATGCGCGTTTCCTTGAAATCCCTGAGGCCCTTGAAGTAGCAGCTGAGGTGGCGACGCATTTCGTATACTCCCGTGACGGGGCCCTTGAGGTCCAGGGACAGCTGAAAATGGCGTTTGGCAAGCCTCACGCGGTCTTTTACATTCATTGGCGGGAGCTCTTCCCCGGTGTCCAGGAGGTGGCGGATCTCTGTGAATATCCAGGGGTGGCCGAAGCTGGCCCTGCCCACCATTATGCCGTCTACGCCGTATCGGCCAAAGGCTTCCTTTGCCTTGGCGGCGGTGTTTATGTCTCCGTTACCTATGATAGGGATGTGCATGCGGGGGTTGTTCTTAACCTCCCCGATTAGGGTCCAATCGGCCTCACCTTTATACATCTGGCAGCGGGTGCGGCCATGGATTGTAAGGGCCGATATCCCCGTGTCCTGAAGGCGCTCGGCAAGGTCTACGATGATTGTTGAGGAGTCGTCCCAGCCAAGGCGGGTTTTCACGGTGACGGGCTTCCCAACTGCCTCCACGATGGCTTTTGTGATGGCCACCATCTTGTCCGGCTCCCTCATCATGCCGCTTCCGGCACCGCGGCCGGCAATCTTTGAAACGGGGCAGCCGAAGTTGATGTCTATAATATCGGCCCCGTGGCCTCCGGCAAGTTCCTTTGCACGCTCAGCCATCTTTGCGGCATCCACCATTGCCTCCGGGATGTTGCCGTAGATCTGGACCGCTACGGGAGCCTCCTCCTCAAGGGTGTGCATCTTGGCGATGGTCTTTGAAACGTCCCTTACAAGGCCGTCAGAGCTCACGAACTCCGTTGTTACCATTGCGGCCCCGGCCTCACGGCACAGTATCCTGAAGGATGCGTCCGTCACATCCTCCATGGGCGCCAGGGTCACCGGCCTCTCCCCAAGATCCACATTCCCAATTTTCATACTGCAAATTTACTCATTTTTTCCGTTCCTGCAGGTACCAGCACGTCCCTCCCACTTACCGGTTCTCCCCTGGCGGTGGAGCTTAATATGCTCACTATCAGTCATTTACAGAAGTTTCTACCAGAAAAAGTTCTGGTAGAAACCCGTGTAACCAACTGTGTTTCAATGAATTAGCCTCCACCCCGAAAACCGCTCATCAGTACCCGTTACGGTCCATCTCACGGCGGAGGTCCTTGGCCTTGATGCTTTCACGTTTGTCGTACTCCTTCTTACCCTTTGCCAGGGCTATGAGGAGCTTGGCGTAGCCGTTATCTGCGATGAAGAGTTTCACCGCTATGATAGTAAGACCTTTCTGCTTGTCCTCCTGCTGCAAGTGCCTCAGTTCCTTACGGTTAAGGAGCAGACGGCGGTCCCTCACGGGCTCATGCTGGCCCCAGCTGCCCCAGTGGTACTGGGCTATGTTCATTCCACGGACAAACAGCTGGTTGCCTGAGAAGAAGCAGTATGCATCCTGCAGGGAGCACTTTCCTGCCCTGATGGACTTGATCTCCGTTCCCACCAGCTGGATGCCGGCGGTATAGGTTTCCAGGAACTCGTAATCGAACGAGGCCCGGCGGTTTTTGATCTGTATGGTGCTCTTCGCTTTTGGCATAGGATTGCAAAGGTAGTAAAAAAATGTGTATTTTTGTGGTATGAACCGCACAGAACTGCTGCCGGACCGCCCCGGCATTCCCCCGATGGCAAAACTGCCGGACCCTGAGGTCATTGACCCGGAGGCCCTGGCCAGGGCTTATGCCGCTGGGGATATTGACCTCATCTGCGTCGTTGGCCCCACCGCATCCGGCAAAACGCGGTATGCCGTGCAGCTTGCAAAAGCGCTGCGGAACGCCGAGATCCTATCGGCTGACAGCAGGCAGGTGTACAGGGGGATGGATATCGGCACAGGGAAAGACCTCTGCGAGTACGATGACGTTCCCTATCACCTCATTGACATTGTACCGGCCGGAGCAAAATTCAATATCTACCAGTACCAGGCGGCTTTTGCCGATGCCTGGGCTGCGGTCCGTTCAAAGGGCGCCATTCCCATCCTCTGCGGCGGCTCCGGCCTTTACATTGAAGCGGCCACCAAGGCTTATAAGTTTGAGAAACAGAACGGCGTAGACCCTTCCAGGCTGCCTCAGAGGCCTTATTATATCGGCACACTTGTTAGCCGCGAAGAGCGCGTTGCCCGTATAGACCGCCGCCTGGAGGAGCGCCTGAAGGAGGGCCTGGTGGAGGAAGTCCGCGGCCTTCTGGAAACAGTTCCGGCCCCGGACCTTATATACTACGGTCTGGAGTATAAGTTCGTTACCCAGTATGTCCTGGGAGAACTATCCTACGATGATATGGTTGTGGGCCTTGGCAACGCCATCCATCAGTTTGCCAAGCGCCAGATGACCTGGTTCCGCGGGATGGAGCGTGACGGCATAAGGATTCACTGGACCAGACCGTAATTTCTCGGTGGAAGCCAATTCATTGAAACACAGTTAGTTACAAGGGTTTCTACCAGAACTTTTTCTGGTAGAAACTTCTGTAAACGACTGGTAATGAGCGTGTTAAGCTCCACCGCAAGGGGAGAACCAGCAAGGGGAGAACCAGCAAGTGAGTGCTAATCCAGTGACTGGGAAGTGGAGACGGACATGTACATCATGCGGGAGTATTCCTCCGGGGTGATGGAAGCGAAGAGATAGTGCACGGGGTCACATACAACGCCGTTTTTCCAAAGTTCAAAGTGAAGGTGAGGGGCCGATATCCCGGTGGAAACACCCACCTCCCCTATTTTCTGACCGGTACGGACCTTCATCTGCGCAAAGATGTTGATGTCTCCAAGGAGGCAGTAGCGTGACACATAACCATTTCCGTGATTGATCTCCACAACGTTTCCAAGGCCCTTCCTGGAATGGGTGACCTTGGAGACAATTCCCGGAGCGGCGGCATAGACCGGGGCGCCCTGAGGCGCAATGAAATCAATGCCGTCATGCTGCATCTCAAGTTTGTAGACGGGATTATGCTTGGGACCAATGGAAGCGCCTGTCTGCACATACGACATCCCCTTCAGAGGCAGGCAGAGCGGCGGGATGCTGTCTCGGCGGCCCTTCAGAAGCACGCGGAAAACCTCGGCAAAATTATCGTCCACGGTGCCGGACATCATCATCAGTCTCTCTGAGGCCGATGCCGCCGCCGAAAGGTAGAAACTCTCCGACAGGGAGTCGCTGTCGGCAATTAAATCGGCCGCAGTTATGGCGTCAAGGGAAGGAGGCGTGGTCTCGAAGAGTTGGCGGTAGATTGCGTCGTCCTTCACAAGGAGGCCGTCTACCACATCCCCTATGAGCCTGTCCTTGTTCCGGATATCCCTGTACATGGACTTGTACAGGTTGTTCTCCCTCTGAAGGCGCCTTTCCTCCTCCGTAGAGAAAATGAGTGCAAACAGGATATACAGCACCACAGACAGCGAAACCGTTGCCACAAGATAGCGCACAATGGAGCCAAGTATTCTGCTGAATTTACTCATTTGCCTTCAGGCCTCCTCACCAGTTCATAATAATCCTTGGGAGAGATGTCCAGATCCATGTACAGTGCAGGATTCACGTAATCCTTACGGTACATGATCTCATAGTGAAGGTGCGGGCCCGTGATGCGGCCGCTCTTTCCGGAAAGGCCGATACAGTCTCCCCTTAAGAGCTTCTGCCCCTCCTCCACGAATATCTCCGACATATGCGCATAGCGCGTCTTGTAACCAAATCCGTGGTCTATCTCCACGTGGTTACCATAGCCCTTACGCTCATGAGCCACCTTAACCACTACGCCGTCTCCGGTTGCGTAGATAGGGTTACCCGGAGGACAGGCGAAGTCCATTCCCGTATGGCGCTTGGTGTACCCGAGGAGAGGGTCTGAGCGGAAGCCAAAGGGACTGGACATATGATAAGTATTGCGGTCCGTGCTCATTGGCGGAATTGCAGGAATATGCGCCGCCATATCACCGGCGCTGTTCTGGAGGATGGTTATGTCGTCAAAGGATTTTGACTGGACATAGGCCCTTTTCTCTATTATGTCCTGACGACGTACAACGGCCTCAAGGGAGGTTCCGGCCAGTTTTTCGTACCGGTTTTCACCGCCGATTCCGGAGCCTCTCACCTCCGGCGGAATCTCATCCAGGCCATACACGCTGCGGTATATTTTGTCGTCCCTCACTTCCAGAAGTGACAGGAGTTCCTCCTGATGGTCCATATGGGTTGAGAGTCTTTCCACGCGTGCCCTCCAGTCCATATTGCGGCGTTTGAGGATAGCGGTCTTTGGAAGGTCAAGCCCCAGGACCTGCACATAAATCCACATATAGAAAAGGAAAGACACAATGCCGCCAAGCAGCACCAGGACCAGTTTCCACCACTCACGGGCGGGCAGCTGCTGGAGGCTGTCGATGAAGTCTTCCGGGCTTACGATGTATTTCTGAAGCTTTGACGGCATAT
>ONXC01000016.1:0-26350 GCA_900321715.1 uncultured Bacteroidales bacterium
TATGATGGAGAAGACCAGCATAGTGAGAAGAAGGAGCGCCGGAATGACCGCCAGGGCTATGGTGCCAACATACTGGATGACGCTCCTTGCGGCAAGGCCACGGATTCGGCCCTTACCCTCCGCCAAGACGCGCGAAGCTTCCTTCCTGGCCTCATCGAAGCGCTGCACGTAGATAATATCGTCGTCTATCCTCCGAAGGTCCTCCAAATAGTCTCTCAGCAGTTTTTCATAGGCAAACTGGGCCGATAGGTCGGCATCCGGATCCTCGTGGTGATGGACAGCCAGAAAGCCCTGGAGACCGCCTTTTTCGTATTCCTCCTTCAGTTCCCTTGATCCGTGGGAGAAAACCTGGGCCAGGGTGGTTGCGCTGTCTCCGCTTTTCACAAAATCATAGAAAGGCGTGCATCCAAAGCCTTTAATGGTCTTCATACATGAGACCTGTGCATAATAGAAATTGTTGTCCTGGGGCTGGCACTTGTTCAGAAAATCATTGCTGGACCTGTCCGTACAGTACAGGAGCCATTGTTTTTGCTTAGTGAACCGCTCTCCTTTTGTGTCAAAGAAGCTGGTCATATAATGATATGCATCCGGCTCCAGAAAGTCCATAAAGAAGAGCATCTTGAGTTCGTGAGGAATATATGCCTCGTAAGGATGGACTTTTCTATTGGGACCGCTATCCGTATAATTGTACATCAGGGTGTAGGCCATATTGAGGATCCTGCCGATAGCAGGGCCCGTCATAGCGTAGTAGGGGTTGGACGGGTCATTGAGGAGCGTAATATCCGACAGCGGATCTATAGTCTGCACCCTGAGGCAGGCGGTTGCGTAGTCATTGTCGTCCCCGTCAGATGTGCTTACGGGGAGTCTCAGTTCCTTATTTCTCACGTGAGCCCATTCCTCAAAAAACCACGACGCAATCATATGGGCCGTATCTTTGTCCGGAAAGGCATCGTTACAGAAATTGCTCACGTCCTTGAGCGTACGGACGTCCCTCTCAAGATGCTCCCCGGTTTCCCTTACCGTTCCGCTGAAAGGAAGCGTAGAGACGGGATTCAGGAGGAACATTGCGGCAAAGACACCCTTCTCCTTGTCCAGAGGATAGCGGTTTTCCACTATGTCATGGATCTCCGTCATAAGCTCAGGATAGGGTGCCAGCCACTTTTCTATCTGGCCGCGGTAGAGGTATTTCTTTGCAAGGTCTATGTCATCGGCCATACACTGGGAGAGTTCTTCCGGAGTATTGGCCGTAAGGTGCTTGGAAGCGTTGTAGGTGATGCCAAGGTCCTCTATTATCTCATCTTCATCCACCGGGACATCCTTCCCGTCCAAGGTCTTTTCTATCTCTTCCCAGGCCCAGCGCTTGGCAGGGTCCCTGATTAGAAGGCCGCGACAGATACGGGCAAGGGGATCCGGCATATCGGCGGGAATGGCTATGCGGCCCTTCACTTTGTCGATGGCCAACTGCTTCTCTGCCAGGAAGGCGCCCTCCCCCATCCAGAGGGAGAGGATGGTCATGCCAAGAGAGTAGAAATCGGCCTTGGGAGTGAGTTCTATGTAGGTTTTGTCTGCAATTGTGACGGTGTCCGTGTACACCTCCGGGGCGGCATAGATGGGGGTTCGGAGTTGCTGGGTGGCGCATTTTCCGTCCTTACCCAACTGGTCTGAAATGCCGAAGTCGCAGAGGACGGTGGACATTTTCTCCCGGTCCCGGATAAGGATATTGGCCGGTTTCACATCCTTGTGAAGGACGCCCGCCGCGTGCAACTTGTCAAGGGCCATGGCGGTGTTAAGGGCTATGGCAAGGATCCATTCCGCATTGCCCTTGAGGCCGGCTCTGGCTACGCTCCCCTCAGGGTAGTAGGCCATCAGTTCATAATTCTCCCCGTAATCCACAAGTTCCGCCACATAGCCCTTTGGAAGGCCCTTTATGGCGGGCATAAGGGCCATATTGGTCCTAAAACCGGGATTGCAAAGTTTGAGGGCATAATCCCGCCTGCCGTCAGTCACAAGGTAAAGGACGCCCTCGGAGCCGGTGCCGATAACCTTCTTTACGGTGAGGGAATGCGGCCCTATCTGCAGGGCAGAGCCGGGCTCATACTGTTTTGTGGAGCCATCTTGAGGAGTGCCGCCATCCGGAGCCGGAGCGGCTGCCGTCTTCTCGATGGCGGCGGTCTTCTGGACGGCGGTCTTCTGAGGGGCCGCAGCAGTTTTCTGCGACGCTGCTGCAGTCTTCTGGACGTCTTTCAGGAGATCATTAATATCGGCCATAAAAAACTCTACTGCTGTCTTTTATAAACTTTCTTCTCCACTCTGGTGATGCAGAGTTCCGCGCCCTCGGTGCCTTCTTCCACCACCTGCATTGAGTCACAGGTGACCCAGTGGCCGCCGAACTGAGCAACGCAGCACTCAGAGGGGTTGTTGTGAAGGACGTGGCATTCGTTGCACACCCAGCCCATGGTTTCCGTCACCTTAATCCCCCACCAGCGCTCTTCCATCACTTCCATCATGGCCACTTTGCGGGCGGTGTAGTAGTTTCGCTGCTCCTGAGGGGTCATACCTGCCGGCGGAAGCATTTCCTCCATCACCTTGTTGGCATCTTCAATGGCTTTCTCATATTCCGCCATAATCTCTTCACGGGTGCGGCCTATCCGGCGGCTTGTCACTTTGGGCTTTTCCGCCGCCGTAAAGCCAACCTTTGCCATCAGGGCCTTGAGACGGAGTTCCGCCTCCGTGGGTTCTTCCGGGGTGCCGTCTTCCGGAGAGCCTGAGGTTTCAAGTTCCGCTTCCAACTGGGCAATCTTAACAAGGAGCCTGGCGGTTTCAATGACCTTTGGGTCCTCTTTGGCCTTTTCCACAGCCCGGCGGGCAGCCTTGGAAAGCGGCTGGCCGCACTGGCGGCAGAAGGGACGGAAATTGCGGATATGGCAGGCGGGGCATTCCACGCCGTCTGAAGGCATACCGCATTCAGGACAGTCTACGTCATCCGGGTGCATAGGGGCGCCGCAGAAGGTGCAGTAGTCAACAAGTTTGCCGCCGCACACCGGGCAGATCTCATAGTCCGGGCGGTCCAGCGCCGCGCCGCAATGGGGGCACTTTCCGGAAGCGTCTTTTTCCCGGATCTGCGGCTTTTCCTGCTGCCTGGAGGCAGCCCTTTCCTGCTCCCTGGCTCTTGTTGGTGTCATATCGGAGGCTTGGTTAAAGTGTTATCGGTGTTAACTTCTACAAATATAACGTTTTCATTCTAATAAACAATTGTTTCCGGGATAGAAAAATAATCACTATATTTGAGCAAACTATAGAACAACAACGTATGTCACAGATGCTCACCTACCCCGGTTTTTCCGTGGTTTTCATCCAGACTTTCTCCGTGCACCACACCAAGGAATTCATCCTGCCGGAGGAGGCCCTTGCCCAGATGAACAGGGAATATGAGGATTTTGATGAGGAACGCGGCGTGTCCGTAGAAAAGGCCGATGCCCTGGGGGTACCCATCGCCTGGGTGGAGCGTGACATAGAGAACCAGATATTCGTGCTGCCGGACAAAAGTCCGCTGGAGGCACCGGCATCGGCCAAAAAATGCCTGTTTGGGAAAAAGCGCCGCATCCCTATGAAGGGAAATGTGCGCCGATACAGCCTCCGGGGCTTCGACTTCACTATGCCCATAGTCCCCGCAGAGGATGAATCCATCTACGAGGCCACCCTCAAGGGCCACTGCAACGTGGAGATGAACCTTTTCTTCGGCCACACCGTGAGCATCACCTACCGTTTCCTCTTCGACGGCCATGCGTGCACTCTTTCCCGCCCGGTCACCACGGACCACATCATCGCCTTCCTCAGCAACTGGCTCAGCGCGGAATTCTGGTCCCAGGAAGAGGGCGGCGACAAAACCAGCATTGACTACCAGACCCATTTTGCCGTAGATGCCATATGGCTGGATGCCGACGGCAATCCCCTGGATAAGCCGGAGTCCATTCCAAACCTTGGCACCGGACGCAGTTTTGACGGAGTTGCACTCCGCTACAAGAATTTCATCTATCGGCACTGCTCCCAGTTCAAGGAGGATACTCCCTTTGAAGAGCGCCGCCGGAACACCCGCCGCTGGAGCAAAATGCCTTTCACCGTAGACAATGACCTCCATTACGCAATGGTGGACGTGTGGGAAAACATCCAGCACATTGAACCTGACGGCACGGACCTCTTTGCAACAGACCGCCCTGAGCGCCTCACTGAGGCTCAGATCATAGACCATATCAGGGAGGAGCACAAGGATGAACTCATCGGCCTTCTGTCCCTGTATCCTGAGGAGTGGCCTTACCGTGACCCTGCGGCCTACGACGAAGTCTGCGGGGAAAACATAGCAATAGATACTGACGATCTTGTGCTGGCCGGAAGCAGCCTGTGCGTTGTTATCGGCACATATGGCAGGCGCGGGGCCGGTGAGGAAGGCGTAAACTGGGTAGAGCACCTCAAGGAGCGAGCCCACTACCACGTTTCCTGGCCGGAATACCTCCTCATCCTCCAGATGATCCTGGCAAAGAAGTATGTAATAGGCCTTGCCACGGACACCGTGGTCCTCTCCACCCTCAACGCGGAGAAAAAGTCCTCGCAGGACCTCATTGGAGAAAATGCCGCCCTTTCCATGCGCCTTACAAGGATGGTCACCCAACTGGACGTGGTGAAATACTCAAAGTATCCCTCCCATAAGGTTATGTTCGACCGAACAACCGCCCGCCTGGGTCTTAACGAGGACTACGAGCGCCTTGAAAGCCTGATGGAAAATGTGGACAACAGCCTTCACAATCTGTCGGACTTCAAGTCTATGAGAAGCGAATTCCTCCTGAACATAATCCTGGCCATCATTTCCGTGGCCTCCACCTTCGAACTCTTCTTCCAGGAGGACGAAATGCCCTTCCTCACCTACTTCGGCTTCGAGAGCAGCCGTCTATCGGCTGTTGTACTGGCCGTAATTGCCTGTGTCACCATATTTGCCCTGCTGCTGGTCCTCACAAATTCCGCCAGGAGCATCTGGGAACGTATTAAATCATTTATAAACTATGAAGATTGAAATTGCGGGCGTTAAGGACGCCCCCGTTCTGGCCGATATTTTCTTCAGCCACCTGGCTGCACACCCGGAATACATCTCCCACGGAGAGATGCAGATGGGCGTCGGCGAAGGCGTCATCCGTGACGGCGTGCTGGTAGCGCAAACCGCCCCTGACGGCCGGCAGAAGTGGATGCCTTACATCCTGCAGCACATTGAGAATGATGCGCTTGCAAGGGTATGGAAGGCAGTCTCGGAAGAAGGAAAGATAGTAGGTTTTGTGGTGGCTGATATTGAGGCCGACGGCGACACTCCCTTCGGGATGGTATGCGATGTCCTTGTGAAAGAGGACTACCGGGGCCACGGCACCGGGGATGCGCTGCTTCAGACTGCTATAGGCTGGCTTCGCGGGCGCGGGGTAAGCGGCATCTACCTTGAATCCGGCAAAAACAACCACGCGGCCCACCGCTTCTTTGAAAAGCGCGGCTTCACCCACATCTCTGAGATCTACAAACTGGTCTGAACGCATCCAATGATAGATTCCCGCACAGACTGCCATTGCCATATCCTGCCGCTCCTTGACGACGGCTCCAAGTGTATGGCGGAATCCGTCCTCCTTGCCCGTTATCAGGTAAAGTGGGGGTTCCGGAAGGCTGTGTGCACATCTCACCGGGTTGGAAAGTATCCAAATGTCCCTGAGGATGTCATTCGCGCCTGCGATGCCCTCCAGGAGGAACTTGTAAGGCAGGACGTCCCCATTGAACTCACTCCGTCAATGGAGTACAGGCTCATCCCCGAAACCTGGCCAGAAACACTGGAAAAGGGCTGGCTCCTCCCCTGGGAAGGCAATCACATCCTCATAGAACTCCCCATCCACAAGGCCAGCCGCATCGGGGACATCGTCCCGGAAGATGAGATAAAGCGCCTTCTGGATATGGGCTATCAGCCCGTTCTGGCTCATCCGGAGCGGTACCTCTATCTGGATATTGACCGCTACCGCAGTTTCAAGGAAGCCGGGGCGCTGTTCCAGAGGAATATCGGCTCCCTTGAAGGCCTGTATGGAGAAGCCGTGAGCGCCCGCACCAAGGCCCTTCTGGCCCATAACCTCTACGACACCCAGGGCACAGACCTCCACAATGAGGGCTACGCCCGCTTCTTTGATTCCTTCGGGTTCTGCGTCTAGGTAATCATACCTTGACAGTAATACCTTTCCCTCCGCACTAATTGTTCTCCCCTTCTGGTGGGGCTTAATACTCTTATTTACAGTTACTTATAGAGGTTTCTACCAGAAAAAGTTCTGGTAGAAACTTTTGCAATTACCTGTGTGACAGTAACTTAACCTCCACCCAGTCAGCATTACCCCATAGGGTTAAACGCAGTACAGATTGGATTTATGAGGTAAAAAGAGTAAGTTTGCACCTGCAATGGCGACAGATTCTTTCAAAGGACATATTTCCGTAGCGGCAGCGTACACCATATTCGGACTGAATGTGGTGCTGTGCAAGGACATCGCTAATTCTGAAGCAGTGTCTCCTTTTGTGCTTTTCACACTGAGAGCAATCGGAGCATCGGCCGCATTCTGGATCATGACCCTGTTCATGCCAAGGGAGAAGATTGATAAGGGAGATATGTGGAAGATTGCTCTGGCGTCTTTCCTGGGGCTATTTGCCACCCAGACCACATTCCTTGTAGGAATCACAATGGCAACGGCTATCGATTCAGCAATCCTGGGTACTTTAGGACCCATATTCACTATGCTCTTCGCCTTCTTCTTTGTGGGAGAGCCAATCACGGGAAAGAAAGCCGGGGGCGTTGCAATAAGCCTTGCCGGCGTACTGTTTCTCATTTTCAATTCAGTCCACGGAGGAGGAGCATCGGCCACAACTCCTCTTGGCCTTGTGATGCTGCTTCTGAACAGCCTCACCTTCTCTATGTACCTTGGAATCTTCCGGCCGATCATCTCCAAATACAGTGTGATAACTTTCATGAAGTGGGCGTTCCTGTTCTCTCTGCTGTACTCGCTTCCTCTATCGGCCAAAGGGCTTCTCCTAACTGACTACGCCGCCATACCTCCGTTGGTGCGCTGGGAAATTGGTTATCTCATAGTCTTTGCAACAGTGATTGCCTACTACCTGATTCCATACGGCCAGAAGTTCATCCGCCCCACGCTGGTAAGTATGTACAACTACCTATCTCCAATCATTGCCACAATAGTAAGCATCTGGACCGGTCTGGACGTCATTACCTGGCAGAAGGTTGTGGCCGCTGCCGCCATCGTGAGCGGTGTAATCCTCGTGAACAAGAGCCGCAGCCTTTGACTTTTTGTCACAAAATGGACTTTCTGGCACCCCCAGGTGACAAAAAGTCCATCTATTTTGATGTGGTCCCGGCTTTGCAATTCTTTTAATCGGCCCGCAAAAGAGCCCCGGAAATAGGGACACTCCCAAAACCGGAACGATTAAAGTTTTTGAGTTATGTTACCGATGATTAGAAGGAATAGTGACAACTGGCTGCCGGACATTTTCAATGACTTTTTCGACAACAGCTGGATGGAAAGGCCCACTTATACGGCTCCTGCCATCAATGTAATTGAGAACGAAAAGGAGTATGAGGTCGAACTGGCCGCTCCTGGTTTAGACAAGGAAGACTTCAGGGTCCACGTCGATGAAGACAACAACCTCCATATCGAGATGGAAAAGAAGTCGGAAAACAAGGAGGGCAAAAAGCATGGCCGATATCTCCGCCGCGAGTTCTCCTATGAGAAATTCCAGCAGACGCTGCTTCTTCCGGACGATGTTGACGCAGAAAAGATTGAGGCCAAGGTGGAGAAAGGCGTTCTGAACGTCCATATCCCCAAGAAGGAGAAAATCCAGAAGGCCGAAACAGTCAAGCAGATTGCAATCCAATAACCGTCCCTGGCGCGTAAACTGCTAACTATCAGCCAAATACGTATACTCGGGTGCACTTCGCGGTGCACCCGATTTTGTATAACGCGCTGTGAATCAGGGCCTTACACGCCAGGAGGTAAAATGGTGTTACAAGCTGCCCTGCACGCCCACAGCTGATACGGTGGAGGTTAAGTGACTGACACACAGGTGATTACAATAGTTTCTACTAGAAAAAGTTCTGGTAGAAACCTCTGTAAATAACTGTAAATAAAGGAATTAAGCTCCACCGCAAGGGGAGAACAATTTGTGCTGGATGAAGGTGGATTACTGCTCCAGGCGGGCCTTGGCGTAATCTACGGTGAGGTGGAAGACCTTCTTGCGGGATGAGGGGGCCTCAAACATGGCGTCTCCCATGATGCGCTCACAGATGCTGCGAAGACCGCGGGCGCCAAGCTTATTCTTGATGGAGGTGTCCACAATGAGGTCCATGACCTCTGGATCTATCTCCAGAGTCATGCCGTCAATCTCAAAGAGCTTCTGATACTGCTTCAGAAGTGCGTTCTTTGGCTCCGTGAGGATGCGCTTCAGGGAATCCCTGTCCAGCTGGTCAAGGTATGTGACCAGAGGTAATCGGCCCACAATTTCCGGAATGAGACCGTAAGCGCGGAGGTCCATGGCATCTACGTACTGCAGGAGGTTATCCTTTGCGATACGCTGCTTTTCCTCTGCGCCAAAGCCTATGATCTGGGTGTTCTTCCTCTGGGCGATGTGCCTCTCAATGCCTTCAAAGGCACCTCCGCAGATGAAGAGGATGTTCTGGGTATTGACGTGGATGAACTCCTGTTCCGGGTGCTTGCGGCCGCCCTTGGGAGGAACGTTCACAATGCTTCCCTCAAGGAGCTTGAGCATTGCCTGCTGCACGCCCTCTCCGGAGACGTCGCGGGTGATGGAGGGGTTGTCGCTCTTACGGGCAATCTTGTCTATCTCATCTATGAACACAATGCCGCGCTCCGCCTTCTGGAGATCGAAATCGGCCTCCTGGAGGAGCCTTGTGAGGATGCTCTCAACGTCCTCTCCCACGTAGCCGGCCTCCGTGAGCACGGTGGCGTCAACAATGGTGAACGGAACGTCCAGCATCTTGGCGATGGTGCGTGCAAGGAGGGTTTTTCCGGTGCCGGTGGGGCCAACCAGGAGGATGTTGCTCTTTTCAAGCTCCACGCCGTCCTGAGGCTTATCTATGAGGTTGTGCTGAACCCTCTTATAGTGATTGTACACCGCCACGGAGAGCACCTTCTTGGCGCGGTCCTGGCCAATCACGTACTGGTCCAGATAAGCCTTGATCTCCTGGGGCTTGGGGCATTTTCCAAAAGAGGCCGATGCCGCCTTCCCCGCCCTTGAGCCCTCTATCTCCTTCACATAATCTGCGGCAAGGGTGGCACAGTCACTGCAGATGTAACCATCCACGCCCTGCAGAAGGAACGGGACCTCAGAGTCCGGCCTTCCGCAGAACATGCAGTGATTATGGGGTTTCTTACCTGCCATTACTTGCGCTTGCGAAGGATTTCATCAACCATACCATACTCCAAGGCCTCCTGAGCGGTCATCCAATAGTCACGCTCTCCGTCCTGTGCCACCTTCTTGTAAGGCTTTCCGGTGTGCTCTGAGATGATGGTGAAGAGTTCCGTACGGGTTTTCTCTATCTCCTTTGCGGCAATGAGGATTTCAGTTGCCTGGCCCTGTGCACCGCCAAGAGGCTGATGGATGAGCACGCGGCTGTGAGGAAGCGCGCTGCGCTTTCCCTTCTCACCTGCGCACAGAAGCACGGAGCCCATTGATGCTGCCATACCTGTGCACACAGTTGCAACATCCGGCTGGACAAGCTGCATAGTGTCATAGATGGCAAGGCCGCTGTGCACCTGACCACCGGGAGTGTTGAGATACATGGTTATATCGGCACCCGGATCCTTGGAAGCAAGGAAAAGCAGCTGGGCCTGGATGATGTTGGCTACGTCGTCATCGATGGGAACACCAAGGAAGACGATGCGGTCCATCATGAGGCGGCTGAATACGTCCATCTGTGCAACGTTCAGCTGACGCTCTTCCGTGATTGTGGGATTGATGTATCCGTCATAGACCGACGAATAACGAGAAAGGGTCATCGACGAGATGCCCCTTCCCTTCACTGCAAATTTTTCAAAATCAGTCATAAACTGAAATTAATTACTTTAGCTCACGGAATTTCTCCATGGAGATCTTCTTGTTCTGGAGGGTGATTTCCTCACGGACGCGTGCGATGGCGGCGTTGTCCTCGCACTGCTCCTCAAGACGGCGATACTGGTTCTGGTCCTGGAGGACGTTCTCTGCGGAAGACTCTATGATGTTCTGGGGGACACCGCCCATTCCGTACATTGCGTACTGGTATGCCACATATGAAAGGGCTGCCTGCTTTACATCCTCACGGGACACCTTCAGACCAAACTTCTGCATGATGTAGCCGCGCACAAGCTGCCACTTGAAGTCCTCTATGAATGAAGGGAACTCCTTCTCCACCTGATCTGCGGTGAATTTGCCCTCATTTACGTACACCAGCCACCTCTTGAGGAAAGCCTCAGGAAGCTCAAGGCCGGCCTTCTGGACAAAGTAATTGCGGACATCTGTGCCGAAGCGGTAGTTGGCGTCCTGCTCATGGGAAGCCTTGATGCGCTCAGTGACCTTCTCCTCAAACTGTTCCTCGGTGGTAACGGTACCCTCTCCGAACATCTTGTCCCAGGTTTCCTGGTTGGCCTCTGCGGCAACAAAAGTCTTGACGTTCACAACGGTGAAGTTGAACATGGGATCAAGGGTGGCAAGCTGGGCTTTGTCCACCTTGAGCATTGCAGCGCGGTCTGTCTCATTGGTGAAGGCGGCGTTCACGTCCATCTGGAACTTGTCTCCTGCCTTCTTGCCGATGAATGCGCCACGTGCTTCCTCTGCTACCTGAGCGATGGAAACATACACGCCCTCGGCCTTGTGACCCTCATTCTCGATATCGGCCACAATGTAGTCATTCTCTCCGGCCTTCTTGCCTTCCTGGAGGGAACCGTACTGCTGGAGCATCTGGTCACGGGTGGCCTTCTTCTCTGCGGCGGTGATGTTTATGTCGTAGTAGACAACTTTGTCGTCCTTGTTCACGTCAAAGTTGATCTCAGGAGTTTGGGCGATGTCAAACTTGAAGGTGAAGTCCTTACCGGCTTCCCATGCAAGCTGGGGCTGGTCCTCTGAAGGCATGGGCTCTCCAACTACGCGTATTTTCTCATCCTTGATGAATTTGTCAAGGGAGTCACCTACCATACCGTTAACGCTCTCGTAGAGGGCCTGGTCTCCGTACATACGCTGGATAAGGCCGATAGGTGCCATTCCACGGCGGAAACCTTTAATGTCGGCCTTGCGGCGATATTCGTTGAGGCGCTTTTTCAGCGGCTCTGCGTAATCTGCTGCCGCAATCTCGATGGTAACCTGATAATTCAGGGCATCGGGCTGGATTTTAGTTACGTTCATAGTTATATTATTATTTATTATTTCTTTTGGGGCGGCAAAGATAGGAAAAAAATGCCGAAGAATCAACCTCTGCGCTTGGGATAACTCACCCTCCCGTGATAAATCTGCTGAAGATACGTTTTGAGCATACGCTTCATAAGATTCAGGTCATGGATGGTAATATCGGCATCCTCAAGCTGACCGGCCTTTTCCTTACCCGCCACTATGCCTTCCACAAAGCGGTCGCAGGATTCCGTGGAGAAGTCCTTGAGCGTACGGGAAGCGGCCTCTATGGAGTCACAAACCATGAGGATCACCTCCTCCTTGGTTGTGGGCTTCTGGCCGTGGTAGTAGAATTCCGCAACATCTGAAGGGTCTCCGCCCTCATTGAGGTACTTGTTGAGGAAGTACCCTGCCGGCGAAGTGCCGTGATGGGTGCGGATAAACGCCTGGATTTCACCAGGGATACGGTTTTCCTCTGCAATAGCAAGGCCGTCGTCCACGTGGCGGATAATATCTGTTGCGCTTTCCTTATAGGACTTGCCCTGATGGTATGATGCGGCCTCCGGGATAGCGCTCTGATTCTCCACAAAGCACATGGGATTCTGCATCTTTCCAAGGTCATGGTACAGGGCAGCGGCGCGAAGAAGCTGCACGTTGGCATCCGTAGCGCGGCCCACGGCGTCTACCATATTCATTACCTGGAGGCTGTGCTGGAAGGTTCCGGGCGCCTTTGCGGAAAGCTCCTGAAGGAGAGGATTGGAAGTATCGGCCAGCTCTATGAGCCTTGTGACGGAGACAAGGTTGAATATCTTCTCAAAGAGGTAGATCAGAGGATACAGGGCAACGGTTGCGACAGAGCCGATGAAGATGAGGATTATGTCCATCCACCATGCCGAATTGCTTCCCACATCTATAAGGCGGAAAGAGAGGAAGATGAGGGCCTCAACGCCGAAGATGATGGCGGCATTGAGGAACTGCCTCCAGCCCTTGCTGAAGTAGCCGAATGTTTCAAGGGTCACCGTACCCGCCACCAGATACATCACGAACAGCTCCATCCCGTTCCCGCAGAAAATGAGGAGAGGAAGGAGGAGCACCATATAGAACGGCATCACCAGCCTCTTGCGGAAAAACGCAAGCAGGTACAGGGCAAACACCGGATAAGGGATGATGTACTTGAGGTGAGGCACCGTTTTCTCACAGATAAAGGTGATGGCCGATGCCAGAAGGAATATCGTGAGGAGGTAATAGTAGCGCTTGCGGTCCTGGAATACCAGGCTGTTGGTGAAGTACACCACAAGATACAGGATAACCACCAGGGCCAGGGCCAGAAGGAGGTTGCCAAGGTAAAGGAGCACCCTGGGGCCGCTATAGCCGTAAACCTTGTTGTATTCCTCCTTGTAGCTGTCAAGGATCTGGGCTATCTCGGAGGTGATGATCTCCCCGCGGGAGACAATCTTTTCATCGGCCTTCACATACCCGAGTGTGGGAGAGATATAGTCTGACGAACCCGCGTGTGTGAGTTCCGTCATTGTCTTGTCAAAGATGAGGTTGGGAACGATGGCCGAATAAACGCCGGTGCGGCGGAAAAGGGAATCCAGGTTTACGGAAGGATAGGTCTTGGCAACCATTGCCACAAGCTGGTCCCGGGCCTCCGACACCTTATAGACCTCACTACGGGGATACTGATGCGCCCTCTTGTCTTTCTGGACAGATATAAGTTCCGTTGAGATTTCTGCCGATCCCCTGTCAAGTTTCACGCGGGCATCAGAGATCACGCCCTTTGCGTAAATGTCTCCAAGGCGGGTTACCACCGTGGGCCTGAGGTTGTTATGGCTTCCAAGATCAAGGCTCTGGACGGTCTTGACCACATTTGAGACAACCTCTTCCGAATACTTGTAGTAAGGGACAATAATGGTTCCGGCGTGTTCCCTCTCTTCCTGGATCTGCTCCTCAGTTTTGAGGATGGGGAAATCGAACTGGGAGATGAGGGTCTCGTAGGGCCATGGAGTGCCTTTCTTGTAGTCATAATTGAATTTCGCGGTCCTTGGCATAAGTAGCACAAGGACTGCGAAAACAATTACAAGCGGCAGGTATCTCTGCCAGAGTCTAGGCGTCGATATTTGCATAGTGTGCGTTTTCTTCGATGAAGGCGCGGCGCGGCGGAACGTCGTCTCCCATGAGCATGGAGAAGGTACGCTCTGCGTCTGCGGCATTCTCTATGGTAATCTGGCGGAGAACACGCCTTGCAGGATCCATGGTGGTTTCCCACAGCTGGGTGTCACTCATCTCACCAAGACCTTTGTAACGCTGTACGGTTACGCCCTTGTCCGTGCCGCGGCCTAGTTCTGCGGTTGCGGCCTCACGCTGGGCGTCGGTCCAACAGTAACGTTCCTCCTTACCCTTCTTCACAAGATAGAGCGGCGGAGTTGCAAGGTAGACGTATCCGTTCTTGATGAGGTCAAACATGTAGCGGAAGAAGAACGTGAGGATAAGGCAGGCGATGTGGGAGCCGTCTACATCGGCATCCGTCATGATGATAACCTTGTGGTAACGGAGCTTGGAGAGGTCCATGTGCTTTTCTCCGGATTCGTCTTCCTGGGCCACGGTTACGCCAAGGGCGGTGTAGATGTTACGCACTTCCTGGCTCTCGAAGGCGCGGTCCTGGGCGGCTTTCTCCACGTTCAGGATCTTACCACGGAGCGGGAGGATGGCCTGGATGCGGCGGTCACGGCCCTGCTTGGCGGTACCGCCTGCGGAGTCTCCCTCAACAAGGAATAGTTCGCATTTCTCCGGATCATGGTCTGAGCAGTCGGCAAGCTTACCGGGCATTCCGGCGCCTCCCATGGGAGTTTTTCTCTGGACCATTTCACGGGCCTTACGGGCGGCGGCGCGGGCCGTAGCGGCAAGGACAATCTTCTCTACGATGGTCTTGGCCTCCTTGGGGTGCTCCTCAAGGTACTGGTCCATAGCGGCTGCTGTGGCCTGGGATACGGCCGATGTTGCCTCAGGGTTACCGAGCTTGGTTTTGGTCTGGCCTTCGAACTGGGGCTCTGCCACCTTCACGGAAATGATGGCGGTGAGGCCTTCGCGGAAGTCTTCCGGACTAAGGTCTCCCTTGAACTTGGAGAGGAGGTTGTTTTTCTCTGCGTAGTTCTTCAGGGAACGGGAAAGGCCCATCTTGAAGCCCTGGAGGTGGGTACCGCCTTCAATTGTGTGGATGTTGTTCACGTATGAATATATACGCTCGCTGAAGCCGGTATTGTACTGGAGGGCTATGTCAATGGGGATGACTTTGTCTGAATTTACCGTGATGGGCTCCGGGATGAGCTTGGGAGCGCCGGCGTCAAGGTAATCGATGAACTCCTTCAGGCCCTGCTCACTGTAGAATACGTCCGAGCGGAAAACCTGCTTTCCGGTGGCCTTGCGTTCACCATCCTCTGCGGTTTCAAATTCATCCACAAGTTCACGGGTGTCCGTGAGCGTGATGCGGATGCCCTTGTTCAGGTATGCAAGTTCACGGAGGCGGTTTGCCAGGGTGTCGTACTTGTAGACTATTGTCTGGGTGAAGATAGTGGCATCAGGGTGGAAGGTGATGGTGGTACCGGTATCCTCTGCGGTGCCAACAACCTGAACCTCAGTGATGGGCTTACCCTTGGAATACTTCTGGACAAAGATCTTTCCCTCACGGTGGATTTCTGCAATAAGTAGGTCACTGAGGGCGTTAACGCAGGAGACACCCACGCCGTGAAGACCGCCGGACACCTTGTAGCTGTTCTTGTCAAACTTACCGCCGGCGTGAAGCACGGTGAGAACCACCTCAAGGGCGCTTCTGTGCTCTTTTTCGTGCATACCGGTAGGGATGCCTCGGCCGTTATCCTTTACGCGGATTGAATTATCTTCAAGGATCTGGACGTCTATGTCTGAACAGTAGCCGGCCATGGCCTCATCTATACAGTTGTCCACCACCTCATACACAAGATGGTGAAGGCCGCGCTCTCCAATGTCACCGATGTACATGGAAGGGCGTTTGCGTACGGCCTCAAGGCCTTCTAGAACCTGGATACTGTTTGCCGAATACTGTTGTTCGGCCTCTTTCATTTGCTCAATATCTGCCATTTTTATACGTATTCTCTAAAACGTACAAAGATAGCAAAAAATGAGCGGAAAAACAATAGGAAAAAGCTACAAAATGAGCCTTGCGCCAACGGTGAAATAGATACCTTTTTCCGCGTAGAACGGAACCCTCTGGACGGTCTGGTCAAGAAGGTTTCCCATCTTTAGCCAGAAACCCAGATTCCGGGTCATCTGGATATCTCCAAGAAGGCCAAGGTCTGCGTATCCGGGGAGGCTACCAAGGACGGCGGTCCTTTCGGTCATACCCTCAAACGTTACACCTGCGCGGATGCGGCCGCCCCAGTTGTACACCAGCTTAGCGTTACCCTCAAACATAGCAGGGGCAAAAAGCCGCTGTTCATTAAGGGAGGTCTTCCGGAATAGAACGTTCACATCGGCATCAATCCTGTCACCTTTCCAGCCGCTTTCAAGGCGGGCGTAGAACATATGATACTTGCCCACATAGTCAAATGCAGGCAGCTGGGCATCCGTAAAGCCCCACAGGAGGGCGTTTGCCCTCAGGGCGTAACCGGCGCTTAAGTCATAGTGGAAACGCTCTGAGATGTTTCCGCGGGCGCCGATACAGGCATTGACACGCTCTATGGAAGCGTCAAAAGTTCCGGCAAAGGATGCAAGGAACGGATTCTCATCGGAGAGGGACTCTATGGTATTCATCACGTATCCGCCCGTAGCGGCAGCGTAGAGGGCTATGCTGTCCGGAACAAG
The DNA here is from genome assembly GCA_900321715.1 of uncultured Bacteroidales bacterium. Taxonomy (GTDB): domain Bacteria; phylum Bacteroidota; class Bacteroidia; order Bacteroidales; family UBA932; genus Cryptobacteroides. The sequence continues at coordinate 16,288 of ONXC01000016.1, forward strand.
ACAGTATGTGACGCGCGCCTCCGGGAACAGCGGGAAATTGTATCCGCCGGGAGCGCCCGGAAGGGCGTAGAAAGAATTATCGGAGCGGAAAAGGAACGACACCTTGGCCCCAAGGTCAAAGGTGAAATCGCCGTTTTCAAAGATGTAGCGCGGGGTAATGGCTATGTTTCCGGCGCCTGCGGGCTCAGTGGAGAGAATATCGGCCATGACGCCAAGCCTCAGGTAATGCTCCCCGAAGCGGGTGCCGATTCCTGCCTCAGTCTTGACGTGGGCTTCCTTCCCCTGTGGGGCCTGCATCACGGTGCTGCGGTTCCTCACAATGTAGTAGAGACTTGCATCCGGCTCACTCTCAAGCCTTAAGCCGAAGTCTACGGCATTGTATGAGTCCCTTATATTGGCACCCGCAGCAGGACGGGAAGCAAAGATGTTGCGATACCTCAGATCCCCTTCCAGACGGCCTCCGGTCCAGGTATAGAGGGCATTCAAACCCGCAACGGTGCGTAAATTTGCACCGCCCCAGTAGGAGCCGTCATGGGAGAACCAGCCGCCCTGCAGGCCGATATTCCTGTACTGGCCAAGATAAGAGCGGTGACTCCCATACACATTGAGCTTGAAAAAGTCCTTCTGGACAGGATTCCAGATCACATCCAGTTCAGGATGCACCGTATAGCCGGCGCCCCCGCTAACGTAAAGAAGAGACTCTCCCGAAGGGCGGTTTGTGGGCCTTAGCTCCACCAGATAAGGCTTGAACTCATATGCGCCGCGGTACGGCACGCTGAGTGCGGAATAGTCAAAGTCCAGATTGAAACGCAGCACGGAATCCGGCATTTCCATAAGCTGTGAGGGTTTTTCCACCACTCCCGCCTGCTGGGCGTAGGTATTGGTTACAACCACCGTAGGGTCCAGATTCTGTGCGCGGAGGCCTGCTCCTGCGATAAGGAGCATTAAGGCCGATATGATAAACTTTCTCATTCTTCTATTTCTGCAGTTTACGGAGCCTTAGCTCTACCTGGTCAAGTACGTCATCCTGAGGGCCTTCGGCGGTGTAACCGTCACGGATGCTTTCAAAGGTTGCGCGGGCCTGGGTAAGTTCACCTCTCTCCGCGTAAGTGTCTCCCAGCACGATGAATGCCTTGGCAAGCCAGTAGTTCTGGCCGGCGGCCTTTGCGGAGAAGGAGAAGACCTCTTCCGGGATATCATCGAATGAGCCACGGTCGTACTGGTCCTGGATAAGGAGGAATGCGGCCTCTGCGCCTTCAGACGTGGAAGGGTCTGCGCTGAGCGTACGGAAATCGGCCAGGGCAAGATCCCTCCTGCTGGTGCTCATATAAGACTTGGCCCTTACGTAGAGGGCCTCCCTCTCAAGAGCCTCATCTCCGGATTTGAGGTCCATAACGTCACGGGCGCACACAAGGGCGTCGTCCCACTGGCGGGCCTTGAAGGCGGAACGCATAAGGCCGATGGCAGCAAGCTTTTTGTTGGCATCCATCTTTGCCGTCTCCTTTACCTTGAGGAAAGCGCCATACGCTTTTCCGAAGTTGCCCATATCGAAATTCAGGAGTGCGTACTGGACAAGGGCACTCTCAGAAAGGGCACCGTCAAGGCCTTCGTCCATAGCGGCCAGATAAAGGTCTGCGGCCTGCTCACGGTTTCCGTTTATGCGGTAGCATTCGGCAAGATAGAAGCGCGCCTTGGCCCCGTAAGTGGCCTTGGGATACTTCTCAAGATACGCCTGAAGGGTGCCGATAGCCTTGGAGTAATCTCCGGAAAGGTACACCTGCTCTGCGCTGGAGAAATACACCTCTTCCTTCTGGGCCTCCGTGCGGTTGGCCTTGGAACCCAGGGAATTCACATATGCAAGGTAAGCCTCAGGGTCCTCCCTGGTGCGGTAGATGGACTCAATTGCAAGGAGGGCGTCATCGGCATAATCCCCTCCCTTCTCAACAACCTGCTTGTAGTAGCCTATTGCCTCATCACCCTTGCCCTCGTTGCGGGCAATCATGCCAAGTTCCAGAAGGGCACGGCATTCAAGGGCGGGGTCCTGGGTGGAACTGCGGAGGGTACGGAAGGCGCGGATTGCATCCTCGTTGTCCTTGAGGGCAACATATGCGCGGCCAAGTTCGTAAAGGGATTCTCCGTAATAGGGGGCCGATGGATTGGCCAGCTTTGCGGCCTCCAGGAAGTGGACCTTCCTCTGATTGTCTCCGGTAAGGCCGCTGGCAACACCAGCCCTGTATGCGGGATAAAGATTGTCCGGATCCGGATAATCCGTCATCTGGCGCTCATATGCGGCAACGGCGGTAACGTAGTCTCCGCGAAGGAAATAGCAATCGGCTATCCTTGTTTCGGCGTCTGCGCCCTGCACGGAAGGATCCCCCTCCAGATAGCTCTGGAACCACTTCTGGGCCCTGTCATAGTCTGCTTCCTTGAAGTAGGTGTAGGCCATATTGTAGGTTATGAGGCTGCCCTCCTTCCTGCCCCTGAGGGCCTGAAGATTATAAAGGTCCGTGAGGATTGCACGGGCATCGGGATACTTTCCGTCCCTGTAAAGGGCCTCGGCCTCATAAAAACGCGCAAGCTGATTGAAGCCATCCCTTCTGGGGCTGTAATATGCAGCGGCCTTAAGATGCGGCACTGCAGCACGCCAGGAGCCGTTTTCCATTAGCTCCCGGGCCCTGAGGAGATATGCCTTCATGTAGTTTGACATCATCCTGGGCTCAAGCTCCTCAACGTTGTCATAGGCGGCTACCGCGGCCTCGTAGTCGTGGTTCTGGAGAGCCACCATTGCCATGTAGGAGTAGATCTGGTCTCCTTTCTTCTTAGCGTCATAACGCTTCATGTACTCCTCGAAGGGAGCGGTATCGCGGCCCAGGTCAAAGGCCAGCTTGGCGTAGTTGTAGAAGGCGTCTTCCTGGATTTCCGGGGAGAATTTAAGGGCCGATGCCTCCTTGAACGCCTCCATTGCCGCCACCTTGTTATGGAGCTTTATGTAGCTGTAGCCCATATTGTAGGATGCGGTCTGGCCAAGGGAATCCGTGCGCTCCTCCATCTGGGAGAAGTTGTCCACGGCGCCCTGCCAGTCCTGAGCCAGATAATGGACCTCACCGGCGTAGAAATAATCTGAACGGGTAAGGGCCACCTTGCTCTTGAGGTTTTCCTCATAGTAACTGCGGGCTTTCTCCACGTCTCCAAGCACAAGGTAGGACTCACTCATTATGCGGGCCATATGAGGCTGGCGGTCCTTTGGAACCTTGTCAAAGAGGTCCTCTCCAAAGTTAACCACATATTTGTAATCCTTGAGGTTGAACCGGCATTCAAGCACGTAATAGTTTGCAAGGGCTTCAAAACGGTGGTCCTTTCCTGCAAGGAGGAACCATTCCGCAGCATCCTTGAAGTTTCCCTGAGCGTAGTTGATGTAACCCAGGATGTAGTATGACGGGGCGGAATAGTCGTTCCAGCCAAAGCCTCTGGAGCGTACCAGAAGGCCCTTTGCCCTCTCCCACTCTCCTACTCCGTATGCGCTGTAGCCAAGCTTGTAGGTGAATTCCGCCTTCTGATCCTCATAAAGGTCCTCCACGGAAATGCGGTTGAACCTTTGAAGGGCGTCTTCATACCGGCCATTGTCAAACAGATCCAAGCCATAGGCGAACCCCACCTGCGGGGCCATGATGTTTTCGGGGTACAGGCCAAGGAAATCATCGGCCAGGGCATAGGAGTCGTCGGTGCGCATGGAAAGGGCGCACAGAGCCCTCCAGCCAATGGCGGTTGGAGATGATTCCTTTTCAAGGAGGGCCGATACCTCAGAGTACATCCCGGCGTGGTAGAGGGACTGGATGCGGGACCAGTCCTGAGCATGGGATCCAAGGCAGAATATAAGGCTTGCGGCCAGTGCCGCTACGGTTTTTTTCATCCTCAAGAACATTTTGACAAATTTACGAATTTTTCTGATTATCTTTGCCTTGATTTAGAAGAATCTTTATGGAACCTCTCATTCATTTTAAGGGCGCCGATATCCTCAACGGAGAAAGCGTGGTAATCTACGGACTTGACATGGACGTAATGCCCGGAGACCTTGTGTACATTGTTGGCAAGGTGGGCTCCGGAAAAACCTCCATCATCCGTACCGTTACGGCGGAAAACCGCCTCCTGAGCGGTGAAGGAGAGGCCTGCGGCTACAATCTCCGCGGCATAAAGCAGAAGGACATCCCCTACCTCAGGCGCAAACTTGGCGTAGTGTTCCAGGATTTCCAGCTGCTCACGGACAGAAAAGTGGAGGACAACCTTGAGTTTGTACTCCGCGCCACCGGCTGGACGGAGCGCGGCAGGATTGACGCCCGCATATCGGAGGTTCTGGAGGCAGTGGGAATGGGCACCAAGGCCCACAAGATGCCCCACCAGCTTTCCGGCGGTGAGCAGCAGCGCATAGCCATCGCCCGCGCCCTTCTGAATAACCCTGAGGTAATCCTGGCCGATGAACCCACCGGCAACCTGGACCCTGAAACCGCCGACGAAATCCTCCAGCTCCTCCAGAGCCTCAATCGTGAAGGCACGGCCATAGTCATGGTCACCCATAACCGTTACATCTATGAGAAATATCCCGGCCGCGTGTTCACCTGCCAGGGAGAGCGCTGCGAGGAGAAAAAAGACAGCGCCATAGACGTGGAGATTGAGGAGCTATGACACGCAAGGAGCGTTTCAACGCAATCGTCGGCTGGTTCCGTGAAAACCAGCCCGTGGCACAGTCAGAGCTGCATTTTGAAAATCCATTCCAGCTTCTTGTAGCGGTAATCCTGAGCGCCCAGTGCACGGACAAGAGGGTGAATTTGGTTACGCCTCCCCTCTTTGAGAGATTCCCCACCCCTGAGGCTCTTTCATCGGCCTCATTCGAGGAGGTCCTTTCCTATGTGAAGAGCATCTCATACCCCAACGCCAAGGCCCGCCACCTGATTGATATGGCCGCCAGGCTTCTCTCCGATTTCGGCGGCGAGGTCCCTTCCGACATAGACTCCCTGATGAGCCTCCCGGGAGTTGGCCGCAAAACCGCCAACGTCATTGCTTCCGTGGTGTATGACAAGCCAGTAATTGCCGTTGATACTCACGTTTTCAGGGTATCCCACAGGCTGGGGCTGTCAGACGGTTCCACGCCATTTGCGGTGGAGCAGGACCTTGAGCGCCACATTGAGCCTGCCCTCAGGCCCGTCGCCCATCACTGGCTCATCCTCCACGGCCGGTATGTGTGTACTGCCCGCAACCCCAAATGCTCCTCCTGCCCCCTCACTGAGTGGTGCCGTGAATTTCCCCTCCTGAACAGACAAGTAAAAGGTTAGAATTCTCCTCATCTGAGTGGAGTCCAAAGATATGGATGGTGCCGCCGTCTTTTACACCCAGTTTCTTACGTAACTGATCAGATGTTAAAGGGATGTTTCTGGCTGTTACAGATGCCTGTGGATATCGCTTTCCCAACTCATTGATTGTCTTATTGTTAAGCGGCAGTACTTCAAGTATCTCAAAGCACTTTCCAAACGGCCTCAGTTCATCCGGAACCTGGCCTGTGTACAGGTGCGTATGCCGGCCCATTTTTTCCAGTCCAAACCGGCACGGCAGGTCAAACGCCCCGGCCTTCAGCAGCGCCTTCCCCGGCTCAAAAAGGAATACGCCGTCGCAGAGGGTAGTATTCTCAAACCGTCGCTTCGCGACCCCTCCCACAGGCTCCGCCTGCGGGCCCCTCCCTCTTACAAGGCCGAGGGTGGCCATGGGTTTGAGAACACCACCCTCTGCGACGGCCTGAATTATTGAGCCATTCTCATAGATAACAGTAGTGAAATTGCCTTCATAGCCGCGCTCAAGGAGGAGAAGGAGTTCCTTGCACTCGCCGTCGGAGGCAACAACGTGCACCTCACGGACAGAGCCCAACTGCCTGCAGACCAGGGTGATATCGGCCATGGGGCTCAGTTTCAGAAGGATGAGCGGCGCGGCGGAAAAGAGTTCCGGCAACAGTTGCAGGACATCCGGCTGGCAGTCCTCAAGGCGGAACACCTTCCGGCCGTCTTCGGAACGCCTTGCGGGATCCAGAAAGATGATATCCGGCTCAAAGCCGTCAAGGACCTCACCCACGTTTCCCGGCTCCAGGCGGCAGTTCCGCACCGTCACGTTCTCCACACCCAGTTCACGGAAGTTGTGCTCCGCAGCGGCTGCAAGTTCCGGCTTCATCTCATTGTAAAGCACCGCTGCGGCAACCTTGGAGAAAGCCCAGCTGTCCACTCCAAGACCGCCGGTAAGGTCGGCAATCCGTCCACCTGCCACAGAGGCCACGGCGGCCTTATAGGACGCAGTTTCGGCCGATGAACACTGCTCCCCGGAGAGCCGGAACGGGTACCGCAGCGAAGGCACGGCATACCACTCAGGTACTTTCAGACGCAGTTTCCGCCTCACTTCCAGCGTGGTAAGCGCCATGTCAAAATCCTCTACCTCTGCGGCATACCTGTCACGGGAAAGGGCAAGGCGGGCAAGGTCATCGGCCTCATGTGCCAGTATGAATTCTGCAAAATCCATATTGCAAAAATACGGAATAATCCATAAATTTGTATGATTTAAAGATTTAAACACTAAAACTACATACCATGAAATCTTACAAAGAAGTAGCCCAGAGCTGGCTTGACGGCAATTTTGACGCTGAAACCAAGGCAGAGGTAAAACATCTGATGGAAACGGATGAGACCGCCCTTGAAGACGCTTTCTACCGCAATCTGGAATTCGGAACCGGCGGCCTTCGCGGCACCATGGGCGTTGGCACCAACCGCATGAACAAGTACACGGTAGGTATGGCCACCCAGGGCCTTGCCAATTACATCAAAGCCCACGTGGAAGGCGCTGCAAGCGTGTGCATCAGCCACGACAGCCGCAACAATTCCCGCCTTTTCGCGGAAATATCGGCCCAGGTCCTTTCAAACAACGGCATCAAGGTCTATCTCTTTGAAGACCTCCGCCCCACCCCTGAACTAAGCTACAGCATCCGCATCAAGAAGGCAACCGCCGGAATTATGGTAACCGCCAGCCACAACCCCAAGGAATACAACGGTTACAAGGTATTCTGGAGCGACGGCGGCCAGATCACCGCTCCCGTAGACAAGGATATCGTAGCAGAGGTAGGTAAGATAGAGGATCCCGCCCAGGTGGCGTTCCAGCCCCTCCCCGGCATTGAGAAAGCCCCCATCGAAATAATGGGCGCCGCAGAGGATGAGCTCTACCTCAGGGACCAGCTTTCCCTCATGCTCTCCCCTGAGGCTGTCAAGAAGCACTCAGACCTTAAGATTGTCTACACTCCCCTCCACGGCTGCGGCGTACGCCTTATGCCTGAGGCCCTGAAGAGAATAGGCTTCAAAAACATAATCCACGTCCCTGAGCAGGAAGTCCCGGACGGCAACTTCCCCACTGTTGCCTCTCCCAACCCGGAAGAGCCCGCCGCAATGGCCATGGCCCTTGCCAAGGCCGATGAAACCGGTGCAGACCTTGTCCTTGCCACTGACCCGGACGCAGACCGCCTTGGCATTGCAGTCCGCAACGACGATGGCAAGATGGTCCAGCTCACCGGCAACCAGACCTGGAGTTTCCTCACCTATTATATCCTCAAACGCTGGCAGGAACTTGGAAAGCTTAACGGCAACCAGTACTGCGTAAAGACAATCGTCACCTCTGAACTCCTTGCAGCCATCTGTGAGAGCTTCGGCGTAAAGTGCTACAACGTCCTCACCGGCTTCAAGTACATCGCAGAGATCCAGAAGCAGCAGGAAGGAAAGTCAGAGTTCATCTGCGGAGGTGAGGAGTCCTACGGCTTCAACCTTGGTTCCTTCGTCCGCGACAAATGCGCCCAGGTAGCCGGCTGCGCCGTTGCAGAATGCGCCGCATGGGCCGCAGAGCAGAATCTCACCCTCTGGCAGTTACTCCAGAAGGTGTACAAGGAATACGGCCTGTACGTAGAAAAGATGGTCTACATCGTGCGTAAGGGTAAGTCCGGCGCAGAGGAAATCCAGAAGATCATGGCCGATTACCGCGCCTGCCCTCCCAAGGAAATCGCCGGAAGTCCCCTTGTCAAGGTCATAGACTACAACAAGCCCGAAGAAACCGGACTCCCTAAGAGCAACGTGCTTCAGTTCTACAACGCCGCAGGTGACGTTGTGACCGTACGTCCTTCCGGCACGGAGCCCAAGATCAAGTTCTACTTTGGCGCCAAGGGCTCAGACGCCCCCGCCAAGATAGATGCCCTGAAGGCTCAGTTCATCAGTTAAGATAGCGGAACTTCACCCGCTTTACCTCTTGCATATTTCCCGGAAATGGTGTATTTTTGCAGTCCTTTCCGCGGGGTATTAGCTCAGTTGGTAGAGCGATAGGTTCGCAATCTATAGGTCAGGGGTTCGAATCCCCTATGCTCCACAAAAAACAGCAGGCTGCGGCCTGCTGTTTTTTGTGCAGCAACATACTGCGTATTTGATTGAAGTTGTTAATCCCGCAGATACCCGTGCCGGACCAAATCTTCCCGGCATTGGACTGGACTGGTGTAACCGTCGGCTATCACGAAAAGGTTATCCGCCACGGAGGAGATGGCGTCATAGTTATGATCAGTGACAATTATGCCGTGATTCCTGCTCCGTTCCCGAATCAGAGCCTTGACTTCGTCAATGTTCACGGGATCTACCTGAGTAAATGGCTCGTCCAAAATGTAGAAAGGGGCGTCGCTGAGCAATACCAGATACAGTTCCGCCAGCCTGGCTTCCCCGCCGGAGAGCTCATATATGGGTGAATCGTAATACCGTGAGAACTTTGGGACGCGGTTCACGAATGTCCAGTAGTTCACACCATACAGGTCAAAGGCCCGGTGAAGTTGCATCCCTTCCGGAATAAGTCGGCCTTGAGGCAGGTACTTGATGTATCGGCCGATGGTCTGCCTGTCGACAGGTTTTTCATCCATGCTCACCATCACGTTCTCTACCCGGAGGCCGCCCATGAGGGCACGGAACATACAGGATTTGCCGGCACCGTTGCGGCCCAGAAGGCCGGTGACCATTCCTGTTTCGGAGGTAATATAGCCACCGCTAAGGACCGTCCTCTGACCAAATCGGACCACCACACTGTCCACTATGAGTTTGTGCTTATCCATAGATCAGATGCATAATGGCCATCAGAACTGCAAGTGAGAGAAAGTCTATCAGAATGACACTGATAAGCAGTTTCCTGCGAGATAATCCCAGGTTGATGTAGAAGAAGATGGCGTCCCTGTCACGGAATTGCTTCATCAAATACAGGGTAATGGCAGTAAGAACAGCCTTGATGATGAAAGAATCCACCATGAACGCGTAGGAAAAACCGCCGGATTGGAATCCTGCACACACCAGATTATACACTCCCCCTAACAGGAAAAGACCTTTCCCATAGCGTAAGGTGAGTGATATGCGGTCCCGGAAGGTCATAATGCCGAATGGCATACTAAGCAAAAATCAAACCAGCATATACACCCTCACATCCATCGCCTTCCCGCCCTTCACAACAGCCCCCGTTTTCGTAAGGCAATCCCGCACATCTGCCGTACCGCTTCCGTGCCGATACCTTTTGACCACCACGGCGTCAGGATCATATAGCCCAGTTCACCAGCATTGTTCTCGTCACAGTCCTTCCGCTCCACAGAGATACTGCCGACGAGGTCCCCATCGGCACAGACGGACCGCCAGACACCTTCCTTCCCCTCACTCTCTGCGACCATCCCCAGCCACCAGTCGGCATCGGCCTCCGTGTATGGATACGGCAGCCGGTCCGACAGAAAGGTTCTGTCCACGGCATTGCACAGCGCCATCAGCGCAGGCTTGTCGGAGGGTGTCCAGGCATGAAGGGTAATAGTCATCAGTGTACAGACCGAGAAATTGGAATTTACGGAATTGGGCAAAGGAATATTTGAGCGCTATTACCCGCATTAATTTCTCTCTCGTTGACTGCCCTAATAACATCAATAAATACAGCAATATCGAAGGAAGCCTCTGAAAGGTTCTTACAATAAATAACGAGCGCTTCATCA
>ONXC01000016.1:26407-70202 GCA_900321715.1 uncultured Bacteroidales bacterium
AAAAATCAGGGAAGCCCAATAGCTCTTTCATTTTTATGTTGAGAGACAGTTCTGTCATCCCAGAACAATCTATTTCTATTGAGTGATTTGCCATTTCAATTCCGATTTATCTAACTCTCAAAGATAATCATTATCCCGTACAAATGCGGGTGGTGTGCCGAAAAAAGTCTCATCACCTGCAAAAAAGGCCTATTTTCGCGGGTGGTGTGCCAGAAAAAGTCACATCACCCGCAGCCGGTAGAACTTTTGGCATCGGAAAAGGCCGATTCCAATTATTTCTTGGCCACGGCCCTATACTCCACACAAAAAAACCAGCCGCAATGCGACTGGCTTTTTTAATGGAATATGATCCAGGATTAGATGCTGGCCTTGCGATATTCCTTACCGAGTTTCTCGAGGGCGAGGGTAGCCTTGCGAACGCGAGCGCGTGCAGCCTTGTTCTCCTTCTTGTCGATGTCCTTCTCGATAGCAGCGATCTGCTCCTTAATCTTAGCGATAATAGCTTCCATGATGTGTTGGTTTAGAGGTTAATAATTAATGTATTAATTGTATAAAGTTTGCCGTATTTTTATTTTCCGAGTGCTAATTTACTGAAAACAAACAATTTTCCAAACTTTTTTTACAAAAAAATGCATTAAAGGCCCCTATAGAGCTGATTATTTGGCATTTTCCACCACAAAAACCGCCTACTTACCCTCAAAAATGGTGGAATCAAGTCCAAGCAGCCTCATTCTCTGCAGTATGGCGGGAACATCCTTTTCCATGAACTCTTTCCGCTGGGCGGCAAGGACGGTGTCCCGGGCGTCATCGGCCACAAAATAGCCTATCCCTCTCTTGTTGAAAATGATTCCGTCGACGGTAAGTTTCTCATAGGAGCGCATCATGGTGTTGGGATTCACGCCTATATCGGCCCCGTATTCCCTGACGGAAGGGATCCTGTCCCCTCCTTTCAGTTCACCTGACAGAATTCGGTCGCAGATGACGTCCACAATCTGGAGGTAGATTGGTTTATCTGTATTGAAGTTCATAGTCTATCTTTTAATGTTGAAGGGTTTTGATTCTGTGCCATACTCCCCATCCAAGGCCCACTGAGCAGAGGCAGGAGAATATTACGCCGCCATTGATTATTCCATTTGTCCAGCGGACAAGGGTGTCTTCGTCAAAGTTTTCAAAGTCAATATTCTCAAAAATGGGAGGCATCACAAGACCCATTACAAGAGAAAGTACAGTAGATAGACCAAACAGGATTGCAAGGGCACCAACAAGTTTGTTTCTCTTGAACGAGATTCCGCAAAGGAGGAAATACAGGAAGCTGCATATGTAACTTGCAATGCTGGGAATGACCATGGATGACGGAGTCAATGAGAATGGGGACTCCTCGCCAATCTGCGCCAAGCCCTGAATAAGTTTTACATAGGCCGATGAGAAACTTGTCACAAGTGCATTGCCGTAAGTGGGATCCACCAGGCTCAGGAAGCCGTCTATGACAAGATACACGGCCAGGAAGAGGAGGGGCACCACCACTAATGTGATAAGGAGCATGGAGACGAATTTCTCACCCTTTGAAGCAGGAAGCATAAGGTATGCGCTGCCAGCCTTCTTCTCAGTAAGATGGCCATAGGTACGCACCTGATACAGTTCAAGTGCCAGGAATGCCAGTGCAAACACCACCACGCGGGCTTCGATTACCGGAGTGTGCCACTCCTGGGTGAACACCAGTGAGAACAGAAGCCACGTCACATAGAAGATGGCGCTGGCGCCGCCGATGAGGATGGCAGCCTTGGAGTGGTTACGCCACATCTGGGTAAGGTCATATTTGAAATAAGTCCAGAACCTCTGGAAAGAAAAAACCTGATTCATATCCTTAATATATTAGAGGTTGAACATTGCCTTGATGACGTCCTTGTGGGCGTGAACGGTGTTGAAGAATGCTTCTACATTCACCTTGCTTTCCTCTCCGGTAACATTAGGATACACCTGGATGCATCCGCCGGGAGTCTGCTCAAGGTAAAGGGCATCGGCCTTAAGTTCGGTTCCGTAGTCAAAGAAGAGTTTTGCCGATATCTCCTCCATGGTAGCATTCACCAGCACTTCCTGATTGTCAAGGATAATGATGGGGTCTATGATATTCTCAAGGTCACGCACCTGATGGGTAGAGATGATGAGGGTGGAGTCCTCGGAGGTATACTTTGTGACGGCCTTTCTGAACTGCGCCTTGGAAGGGATGTCCAGGCCGTTAGTGGGCTCATCCATATAATAGTATTTGGCATTGCACGCGAGCGCGAAGGCAATCCAGGTTTTCTTGAGCTGACCGGCGGACATTGCGTCCATCCTTTGATCGGCCGATACTTCAAGCTCAGAAAGGATTGTGAAGAACTTGTCAAGATCAAACCCCGGCCAGAACACGCCGTGCTCCTTGGCAAAACTCATGGCCTTGGCATGGACGGGAGTCACTTCATCGGCCAGATAGAACTGGTCTGAAAGGAGAGATGGTTCACGGTCAAACGGGTTGCGTCCGTCAACGGTGATGCTCCCCTGCTGGGGCTTCTTGAGACCGCAGAGGAGGGTCAGAAGGGTGGTCTTGCCCACTCCGTTTTCTCCAAGAAGGCCGTAGATATTGCCCTCTGAGGCCTTCAGGGAGATGTTTTTCAGTACGGTCTTGGAGCCGTAGCTGAACTGGAGATCAGAAATTTCAATCATATCGTTTGCGTGTATTAGTTTATTAGTACACCGCAAAGGTACAAACAATAATTTAATCTCCAAATATTTTTTTCACTTTTTTTACTTTATCACTAGAAAACATTGCCTGCGGGTTTGTGCCGGGCACTCCCTGGGGCACATCCATTCCAAGTATGGCAAACAGCTGCTCCCAGTACACGGGCATTGTGCCGTCCGGGGCCAGGAAATTCATGGGTTCACTGTCAAAGACCTGCTCCCCTTCTGCCGACAGATAACTCAGCTGAACAAGCTCCGAGCAGTAAAGTTCCTCGTTGTCCGGCAGGAAGCGGGTGTCATAGGCGCGGCCGCAGTAGGTTTTTGCACGCTCCACGGCTGCATGGGCATTGACTCCCTGCACCCGGCCGATATAAAACTCAGGCATGGAGCCGTCCTTCAGCGTAAAGTCCGTAAGGAAGGTGTCCAGCGGATGGCGGTCCACGCCGTGCCTTATGGTGGCGTCAATGATCCAGGTGCTGTCTCCCTTCACCTCTGCAATTGCAACGTGGATGATGTTAAGGCTGTCCTTCCCTGTTGAGGCCGATATTGCAGCGTCCATGGAACCTGCCTCAAGGCTGTAATCAATTGGGATACCTACAAATACAAGGTCCCCGTCACGGAGCGTTGCCGAAGGTTGGCGGCATGAGAGCGCGGCAACAAGCAGCAGAATAATACCTAAATACTTTTTCATACTGCAAAGATGGCACTTTTCTGAGAAAAAATGACTAACTTTGAAGATACTAAAACTAATGCAATGAAAAAAATCATCGAATGCGTTCCCAATTACAGTGAAGGCAGGGATAAAACCATCATAGACGCAATTGTAGCGGCAATTGAGACCGTAGAAGGCGTCAAGGTCCTGGACGTGGATCCCGGGCAGGCCACCAACCGTACGGTAGTAACCTTTGTGGGTGAGCCGGAGCCCGTATGCGAAGCCGCTTTCCGCGGTGCAGCCAAGGCAAAGGAACTCATAGACATGACCAAGCATCACGGTGCCCACCCAAGAAGCGGAGCCACGGATGTCCTCCCCCTCATTCCCGTAGCCGGAATCACGCTTGAGGAATGCGCGGCCCTTGCCCGCAGCCTTGCAAAAAGGCTCTACGAGGATCTTGGCATCCCATGCTACTGCTATGAAGCAGCCGCTTTCAAGCCGGAACGCAAGAACCTTGCCGTGTGCCGTGAGGGAGAATATGAGGCCCTCAGGGAAAAGATGGCCGATGATTCCCGCAAGCCGGACTTCGGCGGCTCCTGGGACGCCGTGGCAGAGAAAGCAGGAGCCACAAACGTTGGCGCCCGCGGCTTCCTTGTAGCCGTAAACTTCAACCTCAACACCACCAGCACCCGCCGCGCCATGGCAGTTGCCTTCGACGTCCGTGAAAAGGGCAGGAAGAACCCCAATGGAGAAGGCTGGATCCCCGGCACACTCAAAGGCACCAAGGCCATAGGCTGGTTCATAGATGAATACGGCATCGCCCAGGTATCTATGAACATCACGGATATAGACGTTACTCCCCTTCACGTTGCCTTTGAGGAGGTGTCTAGGGCTGCGGCGGCAAGAGGCCTTCGCGTAACGGGCGCAGAGATAGTAGGCCTTGTGCCAAAGCGCGTCCTTATTGAGGCGGGCCGATACTACCTTGCAAAGCAGCAGCGTTCCCTTGGTATCTCTGAGGAGGAGATTGTGAAGATTGCCGTGAAGTCAATGTCCCTTGACGACCTAAGGCCCTTCAACCCTCAGGAGAAAGTAATTGAATACCTTATAGAAGAAAGGAAGAAAGGCCTTGCCCAGATGACCGTTGAAGGCTTCACAAGGGAAACCGCCTCCGAATCCCCCGCCCCCGGCGGCGGCTCCGTGAGCGCCGCAATGGGCGCATTCGGAGCGGCCCTTGCCACCATGGTAGCAAACCTCTCCTCCCACAAGCGCGGATGGGACGCCCGCTGGAAGGAGTTCAGTGACGTGGCGGAGGAAGGACAGGTTCTCCTTGACCGTCTCCTTAATCTTATAGATGAAGACACAGCCGCCTTCAACCGCATCATGGACTGCTTCTCAATGCCAAAGGGCTCGGATGAGGAAAAGGCCGCACGGGCGCAGGCCATTGAAGAAGCCACCCTCTTTGCCGCCAAAGTCCCGCTGGAAACCATGGAAACGGCCCTGAAGGCCCTTCCGCTGGCACTCCAGATGGCTAAATCCGGAAATCCCGCCAGTGCGTCGGACGCCGGCGTAGCTGCCCTTGCCGCAGTTGCAGGCATACGCGGCGCCCGCCTCAACGTACGCATAAACGCTGCCTCTCTCAAGGACAAGACGCAGGCCCAGCCGCTCCTTGACCGCGCAGACGCCATTGAAGAAGAAGCCCTCCAGCTTGAAAAAGAAGTACTTTCAGAAGTTAACAACCACATAGAACTATGACCTTCAAAGAAGAGATTCTTCAGGGCATTCCGGCCGGTCTGCCGGAAGCAAAACCCTATGACAAAGATATCAACCACGCACCCAAACGCAAGGACATCCTGAGCCCGGAAGAAAAGGTGCTGGCCCTTAAAAACGCCCTCAGGTACTTCCCCAAGGCCCTTCACAAAGACCTTGCACCGGAGTTCGCAAAGGAGCTCAAGGATTACGGCCGCATCTACATGTATAGGTATCGGCCTTCCTATAAGATATACGCGCGCCCTATAGATGAGTACCCCGCCAAATCCAGGCAGGCCGCGGCCATCATGGCCATGATCCAGAACAATCTGGACGAGCGTGTGGCCCAGCACCCGCATGAGCTCATCATCTACGGCGGCAACGGCGCCATCTTCCAGAACTGGGCCCAGTACCGCCTCACAATGCAGTACCTTGCCACAATGACGGATGAGCAGACCCTTGTCATGTATTCCGGCCATCCGCTTGGCCTTTTCCCCAGCCATAAGGACGCTCCGCGCGTAATTGTCACAAACGGCATGGTCATCCCCAACTACTCCAAGCCGGACCACTGGGAGAAATTCAACGCCATGGGCGTGAGCCAGTATGGCCAGATGACCGCCGGTTCCTACATGTACATAGGCCCCCAGGGCATTGTGCACGGCACCACAATCACAGTCATGAATGCTGCCCGCAAGCAGGGCGGCAGCCCCGCCGGTAAACTCTTCGTAACGGCGGGCCTTGGCGGAATGTCCGGTGCCCAGCCCAAGGCCGGAAACATAGCGGGCGTTGTGAGCGTCACCGCAGAGATCAATCCCAAGGCCGCCCAGAAGCGCTTTGACCAGGGCTGGGTGGATGAACTTCACACGGATCTTGAGGAGCTTATCGGCCGCATAAAAGAAGCCGTGGCGGCCAAAAAGCCAGTCTCTCTTGCCTACGTAGGCAACGTTGTAGACCTCTGGGAAAAGCTGGCCGATGAAGACGTCCACGTGGACCTTGGCTCCGACCAGACATCGCTCCACAACCCCTGGGCGGGTGGTTATTACCCCGTTGGCTACTCCCTTGAGGAGTCCAAGAAGATGATGGCAGAGGATCCCGCCCGCTTCAAGGAAGCCGTTCAGGCATCCCTCAGAAGGCACGTAGCTGCCATCAACCGCCTTGCCGCAAAGGGAATGTATTTCTTTGACTACGGCAACGCCTTCCTCCTGGAAAGCTCCCGCGCCGGGGCCGATGTCCTTAAGCCGGACGGCTCCTTCCGCTACCCTTCATACGTCCAGGATATCATGGGCCCGCTGTACTTCGACTACGGATTCGGCCCGTTCCGCTGGGTTTGCATGAGCGAAAAACCGGAAGACCTTGCAAAGTCCGACGAACTTGCCGTCAAGGTGCTCTCGGAGATAGCCGCTTCTTCCCCGGAGGAGATTTCCGGTCAGATGAGGGACAACATCCACTGGATTCAGGAAGCAGGGCGCAACCACCTTGTGGTGGGCTCCCAGGCCCGTATTCTGTACGCCGACTGCGAAGGCCGCACCAAGATAGCCCTGGCCTTCAACGATGCCATCCGAAAAGGTGAAATATCGGCCCCCATTGTCCTTGGCCGTGACCACCACGACGTTTCTGGCACAGACTCCCCCTTCCGCGAAACCTCCAACATCTACGACGGTTCCCGCTTCACGGCCGATATGGCTGTCCAGAACGTCATCGGAGACGGATTCCGCGGAGCCACCTGGGTATCCATCCATAACGGCGGCGGCGTAGGCTGGGGAGAAGTGATCAACGGCGGCTTCGGGATGGTGATAGACGGCTCCGAAGACAGCGCCCGCCACATCAGGGAAATGCTCTTCTGGGATGTCAACAATGGCATCGCCCGCCGCAGCTGGGCCAGAAACGCCCCCGCCCGCTTTGCAATTGAGCGTGAAATGGCCCGCACGCCGGAGCTTAAGGTTACCCTGCCCAATGAGGCCGATGAAAACCTGATAAGAAAAACTTTAGACTAATGCATATCATATCCTCAGCCCATCTCTCCCTGGAGAGAGTAAAACAGATAATAGACAACAAAGAGCAGCTGGTGCTTTCCCCTGAATCCACCACCGCCATAGTCAAGTGCCGTGAATACCTTGACCGGAAGATGGAAGACATAGACCATCCCGTGTACGGGGTCACAACGGGTTTCGGTTCCCTTTACAACGTCACCATCCCCAAGAAGGACCTCAGCCAGCTCCAGCACAACCTTGTCATGTCCCACGCCTGCGGCACCGGAGACACCGTGCGCCCGGAAATCGTGAAGCTGATGCTGCTCCTTAAGGTCCAGAACCTCTCCTACGGCCATTCCGGTGTGCAGCTTTGCACCGTCCAGCGCCTCATAGACATGTTCAACAATGACGTCCTGCCGGTGGTGTACCAGCAGGGGTCCCTTGGCGCCTCCGGAGACCTCGCTCCCCTTGCACACCTGTGCCTTCCGCTTATCGGCCTTGGAGAAGTGCTCTATAAAGGGAAGGTACGCCCGGCGGCCGATGTCTGGAAAGAGTTTGGCTGGGAGCCCCTCACGCTTCAATCCAAGGAAGGCCTGGCGCTTCTTAACGGCACGCAGTTCATGAGCGCCCATGCTATCTGGAGCATCCTCAAGAGCATGAGGCTATCAAGATGGGCCGATATTATCGGCGCCATATCCCTGGATGCCTACGACGGCCGCATTGAGCCTTTCCTTCCGCTTACGCATCAGCTGAGGCCTCACACCGGCCAGATCCTCACCGGACGGAAGTTCATGGAGGTTCTTGAGGGCAGTGAACTTATAGAGAGGCCCAAGGAGCACGTCCAGGACCCTTACAGCTTCCGCTGCATTCCCCAGGTCCATGGCGCCGTGAAGGATAATATCCTGTACGTGAAGTCCGTGATAGAGAATGAGATAAATTCCGCCACCGATAACCCCAACATCTTCCCGGATGAGGACATGGTGATATCGGCCGGAAACTTCCACGGAGAGCCAATTGCCATCCCCATGGACTCCCTGGCAATAGCCATGAGTGAGCTTGCAAGCATCTCCGAGCGCCGTACCTTCCAGCTCATAGACGGCGTCCGCGGCCTTCCCAAATACCTTGTGGCAGCCCCCGGCCTCAACAGCGGATTCATGATTCCGCAGTACACGGCTGCTTCAATCGTGTCCCAGAACAAGGGTCTGTGCTGGCCGGCTTCCTGCGACTCCATCCCCTCTTCCCAGGGCCAGGAGGACCATGTTTCCATGGGCTCCAACAGTGCCACAAAGCTTGTGAGGATTGTGGATAACGTTGAAACAGTGCTTGGAATTGAGCTCATGAACGCCGTTCAGGCCATTGAGTTCCGCCGTCCCCTGAAAACCTCCCCCCGCCTGGAGAAGATCATCGAGGACTACCGCAAAGTTGTGCCGTTTATCGACACCGACACATACATGCATCCTCTCATAGAAAAATCTGTCGCATTTTTGAAAAATGAAGAGTATCTGTAAGATAAACCCTTCCCCATCGTCGCTTCGCGACCCCTCCCACCGCTTCGCGGCGGGCCCCTCCCTCTTATCCGGCCGAGGGTGGCCAGAGATTGGGAAGGGTTTATCTTACAGAAAATTGTGCTTATATGATTATCTATAATATTGGATTATTAGTCGGCATTGTTCCAGAAGGAGTTTTAAGGAAAGAGGGCAAGGAACAGGGTAAAACAGGGATTCTGGAGAATGCATGGCTACGGATTGAGGACGGCAGGATTGCCGATTTCGGCTCCGGTAGCTTAAAGGGAGACATTGACGCCTGCGGCGGCATGCTCATTCCGGGCTTCTGTGACAGCCATACGCACATTGTGTATGCCGGGAGCCGGGACTCGGAGTTTCTGGACAAGATAAACGGTCTCTCCTATGAGGAAATCGCTGCCCGGGGCGGCGGAATCCTGAATTCGGCAGATCTTCTTAACCGTACATCTGAAGATGAACTGTTAAGGCAGTCCATGGTGCGCGTGAAGGAAATGATGGGAAAGGGCACCGTAGCCATGGAAATAAAGAGCGGCTACGGGCTCAACCCGGATGCAGAGATGAAGATGCTGCGTGTCATTCGCCGGATAAGGGAAACCGTTCCTGCTGCCGTGAAATCCACCTTCCTGGGGGCACATGCAATAGGCCGCGGATATAGCCACAAGGCATATGTAGATGCCGTTATCGGAATGATTCCGGAGGCTGCAAAATGGGCCGATTTCATAGATGTCTTCTGCGACGAAGGTTTCTTCACGGTGGAAGACACGGACCGCATCCTAACTGCGGCAAAGGGCCTTCTCACGCCAAAGATCCACGCCAACGAACTAGCCGTAAGCGGTGGCGTACAGGTGGGCGTAAGGCACGGTGCCCTCTCCGTAGACCATCTTGAACGCACTACGGATGCAGAGATTGAGGCGCTAAAAGGATCGGCCACTATGCCCACAATGCTTCCCGGCTCTTCTTTCTTCCTGGGGCTCCCCTACGGAAGGGCAAAGGATTTCATAAAGGCAGGCCTTGGAGTAGCGCTGGCTTCGGACTACAACCCCGGCTCCTCCCCTTCCGGGGACATGCGCTTTGTCATGGCCCAGGGCTGCATCAAGATGCGTCTCACGCCCATTGAAGCCTTCAATGCTGTGACACTGAACAGTGCCTATGCCATGGGCATAAGCAAGGACTACGGTTCAATAACGCCTGGGAAAAAGGCCGCCCTGATACTTACCGAGCCCGGCTGGGACCTCACCAGGATGGCATATCAGTACCAGACTCCCTGCATCAGAAAGGTTATTCAGTAGAATAGACGGCTGGTGCCAGAGGGCGTCCATTGTAGCATGATGCCATTGACTGGCCATATGCTCCGGCGCTGCGGATGGCTATGATGTCCCCTCGCCGACATTCGTTGAGGATTATCCCCTTGCCAAAGACATCGGAACTCTCGCAAATAGGCCCCACCACGTCATAGGCCTGTTCCGGACCGTCCGACGACAGGTTCTCTATACGATGGACGGCATGGTACATGGCCGGACGTACAAGGTCGTTCATTCCGGCATCCAGAATGGCGAACTTCCTGGACAGTCCCTCCTTTACGTACAGCACCCTCGATATAAGCGTCCCGCATGGCGCCACCACACTCCTGCCCAGCTCGAAATGGACGGGACGGTGACCGTCCAGGTGCCTCCTGAACACTTCAAAGTAATTCCCGAAAGCAGCTATGGGCAAGTGGTTGGGATGCCCGTACTCTATCCCGAGACCGCCGCCCACGTTGATGTCCCCCACTATTATCCCCTTCCTGTCAAGCCTTGCGCAGAGGTCGTTGATTCTGTTGCAGAGAGCGGCGAAATCGGACATGTCCAGAATCTGGGAACCTATGTGGAAATGAAGGCCGCAGAACTTTACATGTGGCATGTCCAGGGTACGCATGATTACTGACTCCGCCAGAGCGTGATATATGCCGAACTTGTTCTCCGCCAGGCCTGTTGTAATGCCTGCGAGAGTATGCGCTCCGATGTCCGGGTTGATCCTCAGGCTCACAGGAGCCACCTTCCCGCACTCAGACGCCACCGACTCAATCACCTCCAGCTCTGCCTCGGACTCCACATTGAACCTGCCGATGCCCTTCTCAAGGCCCAGCCGGATCTCCCAGTCCGCTTTGCCTACTCCCGCGTAAACTATGTCCCCAGGCTGGAATCCCGCATCAAGGGCCTCGTTTATTTCTCCACCACTGACGCAGTCGGCACCGAGCCCCGCGGCAGCTATCAGCCGCAGTATCTGAGGGTCGGCATTGGCCTTGACGGCATAATGGACCTGCCACGACGGATTCTTCAGTTCCTCTTTAATTATATCAAGAGTCTTTTGCAGAAGATGTACGTCGTAGTAGTAGAACGGGGTTCCTAGTCCGGAAAACCGTTCCAGGGGAAAGACACCCTTCAGCATCCTTCAAAAAGGCTGCGGCTCAGGGCCTGGAGGGTCCTTGCCTTGTCTTCCTCCCTTACCAGAAGGGAAATGTTGTAATTGCTTCCGCCGTAACTGACCATGCGCACGGGGATGTCTTTCATGGCGGTAAGGACCATGGTCTCGAAGCCCAGATTCTCCCAGTCCATGTCACCCACGACACATACGATGCACATGTCCAAATCTACGGAAACGGTGCCGTACTTTTTGAGGTCATGGACAATCTCGCTCAGGAAACGGGTGTCGTCGATAGTGACTGAAACGCCCACCTCGGAGGTACAGATCATGTCTATGGGTGTGCGGTAGCTCTCGAAAATCTCAAACACCTTGCGCAGGAAACCATGCGCCAGAAGCATCCTGGAGCTCTTTATCTTGATGGCGGTGATATTGTCCTTTGCGGCGACAGCCTTTATTGTACCCGTCTCAGGATTATTATCGATAATGGTACCCGGTGCAGATGGCTCCATGGTATTCAGAAGCCGTACCGGGATGTTGGCGAGCTTTGCCGGCAGGATGCAGGTAGGGTGCAGTATCTTGGCACCGAAGTACGCCAGCTCCGCAGCCTCGTCAAAATGGAGATGCCGGACGGCGGACGTGTTCCCGACCACGCGGGGATCGTTGTCATGCATGCCATCGATGTCCGTCCATATCTGGATTTCATCGGCGTCAAGGGCTGCACCTATGAGGGAGGCCGTGTAGTCGCTGCCGCCCCTCTGGAGGTTGTCAACTCCGCCGCGAGCATTGCGGCAGATATATCCCTGGGTTATAAAGACATCGGCTTTCTGTTCAATGAGAGGCTTAAGATGCTCCCTTATGTAATCCAGGTCCGGTTCTCCCTGGGTGTCAAGTTTCATGAAATCCAGGGCCGGAAGCAGAACGGCATCAACGCCTTGCTTCTTCAGATACAGTTCCATGAGTTTTGTTGACAGGAGTTCTCCCTGGGAGAGAATGATCTTCTCCTGCTCCATGCCTGTAAACTCCCTTGTGAGGGCAATCATAGATGACACGATATCACGTATGAATGCATCCGCAGTGTTGTCTCCAAGAAGCTCGGACGCAACGGAGAGATGTTTGGTCTCTATTCTTTTAAGTGTTTCGCGTGCGCTGTCCGGATTGCGGTTGTACAGATATCCGGCAACCTCTGCAAGCATATTTGTGACACCGCTCATCGCAGAGAGAACAACAATGGGGCAATCATTTCCTGCCGTGACAAGTCCTGCCACGTGCTTGATACGCGCGGCAGTCCCCACGGACGTCCCGCCAAATTTCATTATTGTCATAATAAGTTCGTCTTATCCGTGCAAAGATAATTATTTTTAAAAATTTATTTGCTATTTCATAAAAAAGTAGTACCTTTGCGTTCCATTCTTCTGGATGTAGCGCAGTTGGTAGCGCACCTGGTTAGGGACCAGGAGGTCGCTGGTTCAAGTCCAGTCATCCAGACCAAAAATAGAGACGCTAGATGCGTCTCTATTTTTGTTTCTGGATGACCAATTCTTTTTTAAATATTGAAGGGGCTACGCCCCCTCAAACTCCCCCTTGTCGGCCTTCGGCCTCCGATAAGCTCATTTAAGGGTTATGAGAATTACGCCGTTGGCGCCGCGGACACCGTAGATGGAGGCGGCAGAGTCCTTTAACACCGTAATGTTCTTGACTTCACGGGGATTGATGTGAGAAACGTCCTCCACGGCAACGCCGTCCACTACAAACAGGGGTTCGGTAGACAGATTGATGGAGTTCTTACCGCGTATGGTGATGGACCTGCCGGTAACCTGGACTCCGGCGCACTTCCCCTGAATCATCTCATAGATATCCCTGTACGGCACAATGTCGTCACCTTCTATGACGGAAACCGTAGAGGTGAGGGATTCGGCCGGGAAATACTCATATCCCGTATTGACCATCCTGTCCCCATTATACAAACTGGAAGATGTCTCTGCCATAGGACCGCAGGAGACACATACTAAGACAAGCAGGGATGCATAAAACTCTTTCATAAGGCAAATATAAAAAAATAACTGCTAACTTTGCAAGAGTTATGAGTATTTACAGGGAAATATCGGCCGCGGAATATGCTGATATAGAGGGAAGAATCCTCTATGAAGACAATCACCTTCTCATCTTCAACAAAAGGAGCGGGGAAATCGTGCAGGGAGACAAGACCGGGGATGAACCTCTGTCAGAGACCCTCAAGGCATTCATTGCCCAAAGGGACGGTAAGCCCGGTCAGGTATTCATGGGCGTCCCGCACAGGCTGGACAGGCCAGTGAGCGGGGTCTGCGTATTTGCCAAAACTTCCAAGGCCCTTGAACGTCTGAACGATATGCTCCGTAAAGGAGAGATCCACAAGACCTACTGGGCACTCACAGCAGGGAAACCTCCCAAAGAGAGTGATACCCTAACGGATTTCCTTTCCAGAAATGAGGCCCAGAACAAGTCATACGTAAGCAAAAACGGCAAGGAAGCCCGTCTGAAATATACTCTCATCCAAACCACAGACCGCTACTTCCTCCTGGAAGTGCAGCTTTACACCGGGCGCCACCACCAGATCCGCTGCCAGCTCTCCCACATGGGCTGCCCTATCAAAGGAGACCTAAAATACGGTGCAAAACGTTCAAATCCAGACGGAGGAATCAGCCTTCTTGCCCGTAATATACAGTTCATCCACCCCGTCAAAAAGACAGAGGTGGATGTAACGGCTCCCGTTCCGCAGTCCTGGAAAGGGATTCAGGAGGGGTAGGCAGTCCCGGCAGACGGTTTTCATTTCTGTTTATCCCGGTATTTCTTACGGATCCTTGCGCACCAGATACTTGGCGGCTCTCCCATGACGCTTTTGAAGCTGTTCAGAAACGATGACTCGCTTCTGAAGCCGGACAGCTGTGCAAGGTCGTTGATCCTCAGGCTCATATTGGCCCGGAACAATTCCATTGCGTACATCACACGGTAATAGTTGACATACGCCCTGAAATTCTTACCGGAAAAACGGTTTATGGTTTTACTCAGATAAGACCGGTTGGTGTAGAGGGAATTTGCCAGATCCTGCAGCTGATAATCAACCACCAGGAAAGGCCTCCTTTCCACCATGTATCGGCAACACCTGTCATAAAGGAATTGATCGGTCACCGTAAAGTCCTCGGAAGAGTTTGACGGGAACATTTCATCCACGTCGGGCCGATTTATATCCAAGGCCCTTATCTCGGCTTCCTTCCTCTGCAGTCTTCCAACCAGGTAAATAACCACGGTTGCAACCAGTACTGAGAATGAAGCCAGAACAATTTCAAGGTAGTTTATTGGCATTCACTTCTGACAGGCCGGCCGCCGGGAGTAAACCCCTTCTATGTCAATGAGCTTCTATTTCTTTATTGTATCGAATCCCTTTCCATACACGCCGTTCACAGAGCTGACGGAAAGGAAAGCGTGTGAGTCTATCTGCCTTATGTAGCGCAGGAGGAGGTTAAGGTCCGTTTTTCTGGTAAGCACCATAAGGACCTTGGTGTCCTGCTTTGTGTACCAGCCCTTGCCGTCCAGGACGGTCACTCCCCTGTGGAGATCCTGGGTAATTGAATCGGCAATCTGGTCATATTTCTTGGACAGGATGAAGAGCTGGACGCTCTGCTGGGAACCGGAGATGTACATATCCAGCACATAGCTGGTCACCGTCACCAGGATTAGACCGTATAGGACAGTTGTTATCTTCTCTGCAAACGGCATCTTGAACATGACGGGATTCCCCTGGGCATCAAGCACCGCCAGGCCGGTTTCAGGATCCAGCTGAGTCACAAAGGAAGGGACCAGCAGGGATGAGCCGATGATTATGAAATCCAGGAACAGGATAACCTTGCCGGGAGAGACATTGTGGTACTTTGTCCAGATGAGGGCTATGATGTCAGTTCCGCCGGTAGAGCCGCCGTTTGAGATGCTCATTCCTATGCCGATACCGGCCAGAAGGCCTCCCATGAGTACGCTCAGCAGTTTGCCGTTATCAATGGCAAGGGTCTTGATGATGCTTGCAGGGATGAAGCCTGGCAGGAATCTCAGGGCAATTGAAGCCAGGATGATGGCGTAGATGGTCTTGGCGCCGAACCCCATCCCCAGTACCACCATTGCAGCAATGATGAGGACAGCATTGAGGATGAAATAGGTATAACCCATCTGGACAGCACCGTGAGTTGCGTACTGGATCATGGAACTTATACCGGAAACTCCTCCGCCGATGAGGTTGTTGGGAATGAGGAACAAAGCCCACGCAGTGGTGTAGATAAGGATGCCCAGAGTGACCATGAGCCACTCCTTGACCTGGGTGAATACGGTTTTCTTGAGAACGGGCATAACGCTATTATTTCTTCTTCTTAACTATTCCTGTCTTCATCTGGTCAAAGCCTTCACCGTAAACGTTGTTTGCGGGGACAACGGTCACAAAAGCCTTGGAGTCTATCTCCTTCACAGCCTTTACCAGAAGGGAAAGTTCCGTACGGCGGAGCATCACCATAAGCACCCGGCGGTCTTCACGGGTGTACCATCCTATAGCTTTCAGGGCCGTCACTCCCCTTTCCATCTCCTGGTTGATGTAGTTGCCTATCTTCTCATATTCATTGGAGAAGATGATGACCTGAACGGTTGAGTCCTTGCCCAGCATGATGAGGTCCAGTACATATGCGCACACGCCCATTGTGATATAGCCGTAGACAACATCGGTGAAGCAGTGCCCCGGGACAAAGATAAGGAGGGTGATGACCACGAAATCGGCAAAAAGATAAAAACGGCCGATAGTGATGGGCCAGAACTTGTTCACAATAAGCGCCAGGATATCCGTGCCGCCGGTTGAGCCGCCCCTCATGATTATGAGGGCAAGGCCCACTGCTTCAAGAAGACCTCCGATGATGGGCACCAGGATGCCGTCTCCCACATACAGAGGCTGGCCTTCCACGGACCAGAGGAACCTCATGCTCTCATCTCCCAGGATGCGGAAAAGCGCCGTGGAGAGGAGTATGGCGTAAATGGTTCTGATGCCAAAACTCTGCCCCAGGATAATCCACGCCAGGATAAGCAGGAGCACGTTTATCCCAAAGTACCAGATATCCACGGAGATACCAGTGACCATAGACAGCAGGGCCGATGCACCGGTGAGACCGCCGTCAATCATATTGTTGGGAAGAAGGAAGCTCTGCCAGGCCATCACAAACAGCACTACACCTATTGTGATGACTATGTAGTCAAAGATTCCGATCAATATTTTCTTCTTCCTGTCCATTGGCCTTATTTCTTAAGAACAACGTTCACAATACGTCCGGGCACCACTATCACCTTTGCAATTACCATGTCTCCAACATACTTGGGAGTGCTTTCATGGTTCCTTACCAGAGCCTCAACCTCTGCCGGTGAGGCCGATGCAGGGGCATCTATGAAGAACCTTGTCTTTCCATTGAAGGAGATTGGATACTTTACGGAAGACTCTGCAGCAAGGGACTGGTCATATTCCGGGAATGAGGCATACACCACAGAAGACTCATGGCCAAGCTGATGCCACAGTTCCTCTGCGATATGCGGTGCAAAAGGACTCAGGACAATGGTAAGCGGCTCCAGGATGGCTTTCTTGGAGCAGTTTCCAAGTTCATTCAGGGCTATCATGAAGGCCGATATTGTGGTGTTGTATGAGAAAGCCTCAATGTCCTCCTGAGCCTTGCCGATAAGCTTATGAAGGGCGCGGAGCTCTTCCTTTGAAGGAGCATCATCCGTCACCAGCCACTTCTCCCTGTCCCAGAACAGCCTCCAGAACTTCTTCAGGAAGCGGTTCACGCCGTCAATACCCTTGGTATCCCAGGGCTTTGCCTGCTCAATGGGGCCAAGGAACATCTCATAGAGGCGGAGGGTATCGGCCCCGTATGTATCGCAGATCCTGTCCGGATTAACAACATTGTACATGCTCTTGGACATCTTCTCAATTGCCCAGCCGCAGACGTACTCACCGTTTTCCAGTTCAAACTCCGCATCCTTGTAATCAGGCCTCCATGCGCGGAAGGCGTCAAGGTCCAGACGGTCATTGTACACTATATTGACGTCTACGTGAACGGGGATTGTCTGGTACTTGTCCTTAAGGCCGGCCGATACGAACTTGTTGGTGCCGGGAATCATGTACACAAAGTTGGACCGGCCCTGGATCATGCCCTGGTTGATGAGCTTACGGAAAGGTTCATCCTCGCACACATAGCCAAGGTCATATAGGAACTTGTTCCAGAAACGGCTGTAGATAAGGTGGCCTGTAGCATGTTCAGTGCCTCCAACATAAAGGTCTACGCTCCTCCAGTAATCATTTGCCCTGTGGCTCACCAGTTCTTCCGCGTTGCGGGGATCCATATAGCGAAGATAATATGCGCTTGAACCCGCAAAGCCAGGCATGGTGCTGGTCTCGAGGGGATACCCCTTGTAAGTCCAGTCCTTTGCGCGTGCAAGAGGCGGCTGGCCGTCTTCAGTGGGCTTGTACTGGTCAATTTCCGGAAGCGTGAGAGGAAGCTCCTCAAACGGAACGGGAGTGGGGATTCCGTCCTTGTAGTAGATGGGGAAAGGCTCTCCCCAATAGCGCTGACGGGAGAATATGGCATCACGGATACGGAAATTCACCTTCCTGTGGCCGATTCCATGCTTTTCCACATAGTCTATGGCGGCAGGGATGGCCTCCTTCACGGTTAGTCCGTTGAGGAAACCGCTGTTGCACATGATTCCCTCCTTGGCGTCAAGGCTTTGCTCGGAGACATCGGCCCCTTCTATGAGAGGGATGATGGGAAGGCCGAATTTCTTTGCGAAGGCATAGTCACGGCTGTCATGGGCGGGAACCGCCATGATGGCGCCGGTACCGTATCCTGCAAGGACATATTCCGATATCCACACCGGAACCTTGTCCCCTGTAAGAGGGTTGATGCCATATGAACCGGAGA
The DNA here is from genome assembly GCA_900321715.1 of uncultured Bacteroidales bacterium. Taxonomy (GTDB): domain Bacteria; phylum Bacteroidota; class Bacteroidia; order Bacteroidales; family UBA932; genus Cryptobacteroides. The sequence goes on from ONXC01000016.1 coordinate 44,391, forward strand.
ACACGCCCGTAACGGCCTTGGCGGCCATACGTTCACGCTCCGTCTTTTTCTTAACCTGCTCCAGATATGCCTCTACGTTGGCTTTCTCAGATGCCGATGTGAGTTTCTCCACCCACTCGCTTTCCGGGGCAAGGACCATGAAGGTAACGCCGAAAACTGTATCGGCCCTGGTGGTGAAGATGGTCACATCATGCTCTACGCCGTCACAGCTCACCTTGAACACCATCTCTGCGCCCTGACTGCGGCCAATCCAGTTGCGCTGCATCTCCTTGAGGGATTCTGTCCAGTCAAGCCTGTCAAGACCGTCCAGAAGGCGTGCGGCATACGCGCTCACGCGAAGCTGCCACTGGGTCATCTTCTTCTGGAATACGGGGTGACCGCCGCGCTCGGAGAATCCGTCCTTAACTTCGTCGTTGGCAAGTACGGTTCCAAGGGCCGGGCACCAGTTAACGGTGCTCTCTCCCTGATAGGCGATGCGGTAACGCATGAGGACATCCGACTTCTCCTTTTCAGAGAATGCCTTCCACTCCTCTGCGCTGAAAGCCGGGCCCTCGCTGCAAGCGGCGTCTACGGCTGCTGAGCCGCCCTTTTCAAAAGCGGCCACAAGATCCTCTATGGGACGGGCCTTCTGAATGGAATTGTCGTACCAGGAGCCAAACATCTTGAGGAAAGCCCACTGAGTCCACTTGTAATAATCAGGGTCTGATGTCCTGAATTCACGGTCCCAGTCAAAGGAGAAGCCAATACGGTCCAGCTGCTGCCTGTAACGGGCCACGTTGTCGTGGGTGGTCTTTTCCGGATGCTGTCCGGTTTGGATGGCATACTGCTCTGCAGGAAGGCCGAATGCGTCATAGCCCATGGGGTGAAGGACATTGAAGCCCTTCAGCCTCTTGTAACGGGCAAAGATATCGCTGGCGATATAGCCAAGGGGATGACCCACATGAAGGCCCGCACCGCTGGGGTACGGGAACATATCAAGCACATAGTACTTGGGTTTATCGGCCGATACTTCTGCCCTGTAGGTCTTCTCAAGAGCCCATCGCTCCTGCCATTTCTTCTCTATTTCCTGAAAATTATAGTCCATCCTATCTTAAAGTTTTTCCGTTTATTCCAAATTTACCTTTATCCTTCTGAAGCTTGAAGTCCACTGCAACGGTAAGGGCCACCCTCACCTTCTTGCCCTGATGACGGCCGGGGCGCCACTTGGGAGAGGCACTTATAACCCTTAAGGCTTCGTCGTCAAGTGAGGTATGGACGCCGCGGGAGACCCGTACGTCAGTCACCTTACCTGTTTCATCTATGATGAAATCTACCAGCACGCGGCCGTGAATGCCGTTCTCCACTGCGTAGGAAGGATATTTCAGATACTGATACACCCACTTCTCCATGAAGGTGCGGGGATCCGGGGAATTCAGGAACATGGGCTTCACATCAACATCGGAGTATGCCATGACGCCGGGTTTGGGCGGGGCAGATGTGACTGAATCGTTCCTGAACAGCGGCCTGGGGCCGTTACAGAGGGTGGAAACGTAGCTGTAGATATACTCAAGCTCACTTTCCATCCCTTCAAAGTCTATTATGTCAAAGCTGTCACGGCTGGTTCCGTGCTCCGGGTACCGGCCGGTAGTAAACAGCGCACTGGGGATTTCCTTGTCGTAGAACGCTACATAGTCTCCGGGATAAGGAGCCTGCGGTGCCAGCGATGCCCTTGCGGGAAGAAGTTCTCCCTGAAGGCCGTCTGCAATGGAATTTAGGTCTGAGTTGCCGGAAGTGAAGAGCTGAAGATTCCGGGCTCCCGTTCCCAGCATGTCCAGATTCACCATTGCGTCAATGTTGTCCACATCCTTGAAAGAGCGGTTGAGGAAATACCAGGCGCCTGCAAAGGTATTGGCCGATGCCCCAAAAGCCACAAAGAGGATGCTCCTTCTTACAAGGGACCTGGAATAGGACAGCTTCCTGGCCAGTTCCAGCATCATGGCAAGGCCGGAGGCGTTACCGTTTGCGCCATAATATATACGCCTCACCTTCTCTCCGTCTATGGTCACAAAGTCACTTCCAAGGTTATCCAGGCGGGCACCCACCACAATATATCTGTCATTGAGGGACTTGTCCCAGCCCTGGAGGAAGCCAAGAACATTGCGGGAGCGGATGGTATCCTCCCCTGCCGCCACGCTGAAACCGTTTCCGGCGGTGAGGATGTCTATATCATACTCACGGAGTTTGTCCTCAACGTATTTTGCAGCCTCCTCCTCACCTTCAGTTCCGGCTTTACGGCCTTCCAGTGCTGCCGATGAAAGCATGCCGACATGCTCCTTGTAAGCCCTCACGGTTTCAGAGTCCGAGAGGTCTTCAACGGATACGCGGTACTGGGCAAAGGCCGTGGCCGATACCAGGATAAGCGCTAAGGCAAGAATACGTTGTTTTATCATTCGTTAACCAAAATCCAGCCGTCTTCTGGGCAAATTCCCTTGCCGCGCAGCTGTTTGAGGGTTTTCACAGTCTCGTCAAGACTTTCGGAGGGACACACAGCAACCGCCTGGAGTCCGTTTCGGAAACTTATGATGGAAGCTGTGTAACCGGCATCGTTGCAGGCAGCAAGCTTACGCTCCGCGTATGCCCTGTTTCTGAAGGCACCCACGATGATTGAGTACTTCGCATCCAGTTTTGTGGTGTAAAGCCCGCCAAGTTTGGCGGGATTCACAATTGTTCCCCTTGCCTGGGAGAGTGAATCAATAAGATGGGCTTCAAGTGCGGCAAGGGAGTCTGCCATAGCCGCCTGGACCCTTTTCATTGAATCTATACGGGCCTGGTGACGGGCTTCCTCCTGCCTCATCTGCTCCTGACGGATTTCTTCAAGCTTGGCGGCCGTGGGGCGTCCGGCAAGCGTACGCACAAAGTCACAGCCCTGGAAAGTGGCGGCGCAAAGAGCCAGCAGTATGATATACTTTCTCATAACAAGAGTTTTTAGAGCCCCTTACGGGGCTACAGAATCTCCTTATTCTGCAAAATTAATCATTTTTCCAAAAATATGAACTATATTTGTGTCTGTATGAAGAAAACCATCCAACTGGAAGCCATGGACCCCATTGAGATCTACGGGGTCGGCAATAAGATACTAATAGAATTCTGTTCCTATTTCCCCCACCTCAAAGTGACGGCAAGGGGCACTGAACTCATACTTGAAGGCAGTGAGAGTGACATCGCGGAATTCAACGTGCGCTTTGCAGAACTAATAGACAAGCGGCATCACAAGATGAACCTTACCGTCTATGACGTAGAGGACATCTTCAGCGGCGCCTCTGGGGAACAGCAGCACCACAGGCCCACCTCAGACTCAATTATTGTCCATGGCACGGACGGCAAACCCATCCGCGCCCGCAATAAAACCCAGCAGGACCTTATATCGGCCTATTTTGAGAACGACCTAATCTTTGCTGTAGGCCCTGCCGGAACCGGTAAAACCTATATGGCCATTGCCCTTGCCGTACGCGCCCTCAAAAACCGCGAGATAAAGCGCATCATACTCACCCGCCCCGCCGTTGAGGCCGGAGAACGCCTTGGCTTCCTCCCCGGAGACCTTAAAGATAAGCTGGATCCATATCTCCAGCCCCTCTATGACGCCCTTTCAGATATGATTCCCTCCCGCCGCCTCCACGAATTCATGGAAGACGGAACCATCCAGATTGCGCCTCTGGCATATATGAGAGGCCGCACCCTTGACAAAGCATGCGTCATCCTGGATGAAGCCCAGAACACCAATCTGGGGCAGCTCAAGATGTTCCTTACCCGTATGGGAACAAGCGCCAAGTTCATAGTTACCGGAGACGCTACCCAGATAGACCTTCCCCGCCGTGAGGACAGCGGTCTGCTTGCCGGCATACGCCTCCTGGAGGGCATCAAGGGAATAGCCACCATCCGCTTCAGAAATGAGGACATTGTCCGTCATCCCCTTGTAACAAAAATAGTAAAAGCCTTCGACCAAAAGGCCGAAGGCTCATCTGAAGAATAAATCTCCGAATCAGAGATTATTATTTGCTTCCGTTGCTCTCTGCGAATTCCTTATAGAAGTCGCTCTTTGCCTTGTAGTCATTGGTGCTGTTGGAAAGCTGGTAGTAGGCGCGGCGGAGATACTCTGCGCAGGCAACCTTGTAGTCAATCTCTGAGCTCTCATTGAAGCACTTCTCAAGAGGTTCGATGCACTTTGCAACTGCCTCATCCCTGTTTTTGATGATGGCGTCATACTCACGCTGGGGAGCGGTGAGAGGAAGTTCATCGGCAGCAACCTGGAATTCAACGGCACGCTCGTACCACATCTTGCCCCATGCATAAAGAGCATAGTGATAGGAAGGATCCTTCTCTGTGGCGGTGCGGAAAGCTTTCTCTGCTTCGTCGTAACGCTTCATCTCTGAGAGGATATTACCCTCTACGCCGTAGATGGAGGCGTTGTTGGGGTCATTCTCCTTGGCCTTGTCAAGCAGGGAAAGGACGTAATTGGGATCCTCGTTGTTGGACTCTGCATAGTTGATAAGGCCGATGATGATGGCCTGGTTCTCAGGATACTTTGCAAAACCTTCCTCAAGGATCTCCTTCTGCTTTGCGGGGAGGTTCAGAGCACCGTAAACGTCTGCGATGCGGGCGTGTACGTCACCGTTGTCACCATAGTTGTGATCAAGGCAGATCTGATAATACTTCAGAGCTGTGTCGTAGTCCTGGATGGAAGCGGCGGTGAGGGCGGCGTTGAATGCGGAATCATCTCCGGGAGCGGTGCAAGGAGCCATGTAAGCTACATTTGCTGCGCCCTGGAAGTTCTTGCAGGCCTTCTCCATATCCCCAAGGGTATATGCGTTGTAGGCTGCATTGTTGTAATGATTCACAATCTCTGTAAGCCTGTCATTCACATCCTTCTCCTTGGCACCAAGCTCAAAAGCCTTGACATATGCCTTGGCGGCCTCTCCAAGAAGGTCTCCTTCTACGGAAGGCTTGGTTACCACTGCAAATTCAAGCTGGCCGGCAGCATTGAAGTAAACATCCACGTGGGAATAGACAAGCTTGTTATAAGACGCACCATTGATGGTTACAGCTTCTTCTGCCATGGGTTTCTCCTTTGTGGACATAAGGTCCCAAGTGGCCCTGTCAATACCGGGGGTAACAGATGCGGTGGGGTTGACATAAGCTGTAAGATAAGCCTTTCCAAGGTTTACCCAGGTGGCGGCCTTTTCGGCTTTCTTGGCATCCAGGCTGGCAGCAACGGCCTTGTCTACGGCCTTCTGCATATCAGCGTCTGACTTCTGTGCGAACGCAACCTGCATGGTGCAGGCCAGTGCGAGTGCGAGTAAAAGCTTTTTCATAATTATCTTGAGTTAAACATTTTTACACTTCTTCGGGGGTGCCTTCCGCTGCCTGGGATTCCTCTTCCTCGCTGTGTGCGACTACGGAAATGGCGGCAATGGCGTCTCCTTCCTTAATATTTATGAGCTTCACGCCCTGAGTGGCACGTCCGGCAACACGTATTGTGCTGACAGGCATTCTGATTGTAAGACCGCTGCGGCAGATAATCATAAGGTCATCTTCATCCGTCACATTCTTGATTGCTACAAGTTTGCCGGTCTTTTCCGTGATGTTCAAGGTCCTGACACCCTTAGCGCCACGGGCGGTCTGGCGGTAGTCCATAGGGTCTGAGCGCTTGCCGAAACCGTTCTCTGACACGGCCAGGACCTGGTGTTTAGCTACGTCTTCGGCTTCAGGATCCTGACATACTACGCCAACCACAAAATCTCCTTCATCAAGATTGATGCCACGGACGCCGGTGGAGGTACGGCCAAGGGGCCTTGCCTCTGATTCATCGAACCTTACGCACCTTCCGCCATTGGCTGCGATCATGATGTTGCAGCGGCCGTTGGTGAGGATTGCCTCAAGGAGTTCGTCGTCCTCCCTGATGTTGATGGCGTTGACACCATTGGTACGGGGACGGGAATATGCTTCAAGGGAAGTCTTCTTCACCACACCCTGGCGGGTTACCATCATGATGTAGTTGTTGTTGATGAATTCCTCGTCCTTGAGGGTCTTTACGTTGAGGTATGCGCGGACTGCGTCGTCCGGTTCTATCATGAGGATGTTCTGGATGGCGCGGCCCTTTGAGGTGCGCGTTCCTTCCGGAATCTCATATACCTTGAGCCAGTAGCACCTTCCCTTCTGGGTGAAAAGGAGCATGGTGCTGTGGGTATTTGCAATATAGATGTGCTCAATGAAGTCTTCATCCCTGGTGGCGCTTCCCTTCATACCCACGCCTCCGCGGTTCTGGGTGCGGAATTCCGTGAGAGGGGTGCGCTTGATGTAGCCAAGGTGGGAGATTGTAATCACCTGATCTTCATCTGCGTAGAAATCCTCAGGGTTGAATTCATCCTCTGCCATGGTGATTTCCGTGCGGCGGGGATCCCCGTAACGGGCCTTGAGGTCCTGGGTCTCTTCCTTGATCACGCCAAACTGGAGCTCTACGGAGCCAAGGATGGCCTCACAGTGCTCTATGAACTTCATTAGGTCGTCGTACTCGTTCTGAAGTTTTTCACGCTCCAAGCCCACAAGCTGACGCAGACGCATCTCTACGATGGCGCCGGCCTGTGCCTCTGAGAACTGATAGCGGTCCATGAGCATCTGCTTTGCTTCGTCTATGCTCTTGGTCTCATAGCGGATGATGTGGACAATCTCATCTATGATGTCCATGGCCTTCAGAAGACCTTCCAGTATATGGGCGCGCTTCTGGGCCTTGTCCAGCTCGAACTTTGTGCGGCGCACCACAACCTCATGGCGGAATTCCACAAACTGGCCGATAATCTCCTTGAGGCTGAGGGTACGGGGACGTCCCTTCACAAGGGCCACGTTATTGAAGGAGAAACTGCTCTGGAGAGGGCTGTACTTGAACAGCATATTGAGTACCACGCCGGAGTTGGTGCCCTGCTTGAGACGGATCACCACGCGGGTTTCACCGCGGGAGCTTTCGTCGTTGATGTAGGAGATGCCCTCTACTTTCTTTTCATCTGCGAGCTGGGCTATCTTCTCTATCATCTCACGCTTGTTCACCATATAGGGGATTTCCGTGACCACGATAGTCTCACGGCCGTGCTCATCTACCTCTATCTCTGTCTTGGAGCGGATGACCACGCGGCCGCGGCCGGTCTCATAGGCTTCCTTGATGCCGGACTTGCCCATTACGATGCCGCCGGTGGGGAAATCCGGACCCTTGATGTACTGCATCAGTTCATCCGTTGTAATTTCCGGATTGTCAATGTATGCGCAGATTGCATCACAGCACTCTCCAAGGTTATGGGGAGCCATGTTTGTGGCCATACCCACGGCAATGCCGGAGGCTCCGTTAAGGAGCAGCAGCGGGGCTTTGGTGGGAAGGACGGTGGGCTCCTGAAGGGTGTCGTCAAAGTTGAGGGTCATGTCCACGGTATCCTTGTCCATGTCTCCAAGGACATCCTCTGCCATCTTCTGGAGCTTGGCTTCCGTGTAACGCATGGCAGCCGGAGAATCACCGTCTACTGAGCCAAAGTTACCCTGGCCCTTCACAAGGGGATAGCGCTGGTTCCAATCCTGGCCCAGACGCACCATTGCATCATATACGCTGGAGTCTCCGTGAGGGTGGAACTTACCCATCACCTCACCTACTATACGGGCGCTCTTCTTTGTCTGGCCGCTGTAGCTCAGGCCCATATTATCCATACCGAAGAGCACGCGCCTCTGGACGGGTTTGAGACCGTCCCTTGCATCCGGGAGGGCGCGGGAAACGATTACGGACATAGAGTAGTCTATGTACGCGGTACGCATCTCGTGATCTATCTCTACCTGCTCAATGTAGCCGGTTCCTTCTACCTCCTCCAACGGATTTTTATCCTGGTTGTTATCCATATTTTTCCTTAAGACTTATAGCTTTATTATAAACATACAAATATAAGGAAAAATGTTGGAAAAACCTACAAAAAAAGCCCGGAAATCCGGGCTTAAAAACTGATTATTTCACATGGAGCACATACTCAGTTGAAATGCCTCCGAATTCTTCAAGCGTGAGGCTTTGGATGAGGCCTGCCTTGTTGTATTCAAGGATAACTCCGGAATAGCCTTTTGGCGAAGCCTTCCGGACTTTCAGTTCCACGTGCTTGCCGCCGTTTTTGCCGGCCGATACCGTGCAATCGGCATCCATTTCCTTGGCAATCTTCTCATACTGACCCAGGCAGCTGTAGATAAGTGCATTGCGCTGGAGGGCGACTGTCTTGTTGGTTTTGGTGTCTACATCGGCCTGGACACCCTTCATATCCATACGGATCATGTCTCCGTCTATGATGAAGAAATCTCCGTCCGGCTTGGTGTAGAGCATGGCAAGCTGGTCAGGGGCCGTGAAAGTGATTTCTCCTGCTCTCTTTATGGTTTTACCTGAGACCTTGAGGGTTTTTACCTGGTCGAATGTTCCGCTGAAATTCTGAGCTCCTGCGGAAATACCGCAAAGGAGCAGTACAAATGCTAGTATTTTTCTCATAACTTGCTATCTTTGCAAAATTAATGCCTGCAAAGGTAAGCATTTTTTCAAATTTAATATGCAGTTACAAGTTTCCGACGAACTCAACCTCGTCATTAAATACGCCCGTGAGGAAGCGATGCGTACCGGAAGCTACGGAATCGGCCCGGATCATCTGTTCCTTGGACTCATCCGCCAGGAGGAGAATGCGGCCTTCCGCATCCTCCAGAACCTTGGTGTGGAGCCCGCAGAGCTGAAGGCCTTCATAGACCAGCGCATCTTCACCAATGAGACCATCCCCTATGACCAGATAGACCATATCAACTTCTCCCGTCAGGCCCAGAATGTCCTGAGCATAACGGTGATGGAAGCCACAAGGCTCAAGAGCCCCAAGGCCGAAACCCACCACCTCCTGCTGGCCCTTTGCCGCACTACGGAGAGCTACGGACAGGCATACCTCCGCGCCCGCGGCATCGATTACGGGAGGCTTCTTGCCGTGATGGAGGATGAAGGTCTCCTGAAGCCCATGGACCAGCAGGGCAATGCCGACGGCAACACTCAGCCCTCCCAGGGCCCGGAAGATGACCAGGATGAAAACAAGAAGCTGGACATTGAGGAATTCGCATATGACCTCACCCGCGCAGCCATTGAGGGCAAACTTGACCCCGTGGTTGGCCGTGACGTGGAGATTTCCCGCGTAATCCAGATCCTTGGCCGCCGCAAGAAGAACAACCCCATGCTCATAGGTGAGCCGGGTGTCGGGAAATCGGCCATAGTGGAGGGCATTGCCCAGAAGATTGCCTCCGGGAATATATCGGCCGCGCTGGCAAAAAAGCGCATCCTTTCCCTAGACATCGCATCCGTGGTTGCCGGCACAAAATACCGCGGAGACTTTGAAAAACGCCTCAAGACCATTATCAAGGAGGCATCTGAGAACCCGGACATCATCCTGTTCATAGACGAGTTCCACACAATCGTGGGCGCCGGCGGCGCTTCCGGAAGCCTTGACGCGGCAAATATGCTCAAGCCCGCCCTAGCACGCGGAGAATTCCAGTGCATCGGCGCCACCACCCTTGACGAGTTCACAAAGATCGTGGAAAAGGACGGCGCACTTGACAGGCGTTTCCAGAAGATTGTGGTGGAGCCAACGGACGTGGAGCAGTCCATCGCCATCCTCAGGAACCTCAAACCCAAGTATGAGGAATTCCACGGAATAACTTATGCCGATGATGCCGTAGAGGCTGCCGTACGCCTTACAAACCGCTATATCACGGATAAATCCCTCCCGGACAAGGCAATTGACGCCCTGGACGAAGCAGGCTCCATGGTACGCCTCTCCCTTTCAAAGAAAAAGGGCGCATCTGGCGTGGTGGAAGTTGAAGACATTGCAACCGTGGTTTCCAAGATGACGGGAATTCCCGTGAATAAGGTGGCAGAAAGTGAAGGCAACCGCCTTGTGAAGATGAGAGACCGCCTGAAAGAGAGGATCATCGGCCAGGACGAAGCAGTAGAAACCGTTGTGAAGGCAATCCAGAGGGGCCGCGCCGGCCTCAAGGACCCTCATAGGCCCATTGGCACCTTCCTGTTCTTTGGCCCCACGGGCGTTGGAAAGACACAGCTTGCGCGCACCCTTGCCGAATACCTCTTTGACAGCGAGGAGAACATGGTGAGGATTGACATGAGCGAGTACATGGAGAAATTCAGCGTCTCACGCCTTATTGGCGCGCCTCCGGGATATGTGGGCTATGAAGAGGGCGGCCAGCTTTCAGAGCGCGTACGCCGTAAGCCCTACTGCGTGGTGCTGCTGGACGAGATTGAAAAGGCCCACCCGGATATCTTCAACCTGCTCCTTCAGGTCATGGACGAAGGCCGGCTCACAGACAGCAACGGCCGCATGGTGGATTTCAAGAATACCATTGTGATTATGACCTCCAACGTGGGAAGCCGTGAGATGGAGGAATACGGCAGCGGAATTGGCTTTGCAACCGCAGGAAAGAATGTTAAGGCAGACCGCAAGTCCGTTGTTGAAAAGGCCGTGAAGAAGGCTTTCCCGCCGGAATTCATCAACCGCGTAGACGCCCAGGTTTATTTCAACTCCCTTGACAAGGAAGCCATTGAGAAGATAATTGACATTGAGCTCAAGGGGCTCAAGGCCAGGGTGCAGGAAGCCGGTTATAAGCTTACCATAACCCCTACCGCCAAGAGATTCATTGCCGATGCAGGATATGACCCCGCCTATGGCGCCCGTCCTCTCAGAAGGGCCGTCATGCGCTACGTGGAAGACCCTGTGTCTGAGTTTATCATTGCCGACCGCGCACTTTCTTCCCGTAAAGCCGGGGCCGATGAGCTCAAAGCCCTCAAACTCATCCTGTCTGACGACAAGGAATCTACCACGGTGGTTCCCGCCTAAAGTGCGATAGCTTCTTCCATTTCCAGGCCAAGGTCCTTCATCAGGTCCTTCAGGGCCTGGAAATTTGTATCCGGAGAGATTACGTTTGAAAGAACGTCTGTGGAGTAGTCTGTGTTACGCATAGCCTTTGTCTTTTTTAATTTCTGATGCAAAAATAATATGAGCTTGCGCCAAACTACGGCACAAGCCCACATTTTTTTACTTTTTTTCAGAAAAATTACAAAGTGGACATACGGTCTACGCACAGTTCCACGAGTTTACGGATGGCCGGCTTGTAATCCGGGTTGGAGCTCTGGAGATAGCGGTTTGCAATGATGCAGCACACGGTGCTGGCGTTGTGACCAAGATGCGCGGCAAGGCCTGCAAGAGGAGAACTCTCCATCTCAAAGTTGGTGATCCTGTAATCCTCACCGGCCTCGGAGAAGCGGAAGCTCTCAATGTCTGAGAGCATGTTGGGCATAGCCAGAGGAACGCGCACTACCCTGCCCTGAGGGCCGTAGAAGCCGGGGGCCGATATAGTTACGCCCTTTATGGTCACGTCCTTCATAAGGTCTATGATCTTGGGGGACGCCTTCACGAAATAAGGTGAAGGAAGGGTGGGCTCCCAGTTCATATGCTTCTTGAAAGCCTCCTCAACGGCGGGGATGGTAACCTTCTCACGGTTGCCGTACCAGTTCATCACGCCGTCAAAGCCAACGCTGATATGGGCAAGGACATAGCTGCCAAGCGGAATATCGGCATGAAGGGCGCCGGAGGTGCCTATGCGGAGAATATTCAGCGCACGGTGGACGGGCTTCACCTCGCGGGTTTTGAAATCCACGTTTGCCAGGGCGTCCAGCTCTGTCATCACAATGTCGATATTGTCCGGGCCGATACCGTGAGAAAGCGCGGTGATGCGCTTGCCGTTACGCCTGCCGGTAATGGAGACAAACTCACGGGACTCGTGACGGAACTCAATGTCCGTGAGGTATTCCCCTATCATATCTACGCGGGAGGGGTCTCCCACCATAATCACGTTGTCTGCCAGTTCTTCCGGCTTGAGGTGGATGTGAAATACGGAGCCGTCTCCGTTGATGATGAGTTCTGATTCAGGAATTCTCATATGGCGCTTAAGTTCTAAAAAACAAAGATAGCTTTTTTCACTCAGATTTCAAACTCTTCAATCTCCTTCACAAGTTTGCCGATGATACTCATCTTGCAGTCATACAGGGCATCCGAGATATCCACCTTGTAGTAGTGGGGATTGATAAGACGGCGCTCTGCGGGAGAGAAGTGGTGGAGGTTGTCCTTGTAGAACTGCCTCTTCTGGAGGAGGCTGTAGTAAGGAGCGATGCGCTCCCCGGCCTTGATGGACTGGAGTTGGAGCGGACGGGCGTCGTAGGAGCCTTCCTCGAAGGTCTTGGTCTTGAAGGAGTCGTATTCGTCACGGATGGTGATGGTCTTTCCCTGCTGGATGGCAAGGTCCATGGCGTCTCCGCGGAGGCAGGTAACATCGGCCTTGAACACATAGCCGTCAAGGGAATTGCCCTTCTCCTTATCCTGGGCCGATATTCTCCAGGTGATCTGGAAGCCGGGGTTGATGAGCTTGATCTTGTCTTCAGAGCGCTTGATTACGGGCTCATTGTCCACCTGCACCAGCTTGTAAACGTTGCCAAAGCAGGGGGCGGCCTTTGACGTTGCAATTGCGTCACCAACGCCGTAACTGTCTATGCGGGCGCCCTGGCGCTCAAGGTCAGTGATAAGGTATTCGTCCAGGCCGTTGGTTGCAAAGATCTTGCACTTTGTGAGGCCGTGCTGGTCCAGGATGCGCCTTACCTCCTGGGAAAGGTACGCAAGGTCACCGCTATCCAGGCGGATGCCGTAACCGGGGGCGTAGGAGTCGTCAATACCGTTTTCCTTGAAGGAACGGATGGCGTTCTTGACGCCGCAGCGGAGGGTGTCATAGGTATCTATGAGGAGGATCAGGTTCTCTCCCTTATGGGTACGGATATAGTCACAGAATGCCTTGTGCTCCCCTTCCACGGTGCTGCCGTAGGAAGTGATGAAACTGTGGGCCATGGTGCCTGTGGAAGGCACGCCGTTGAAGGCGCCGGTAAGGATGTTGGAAGAGCTGGCACAGCCGGCAATCTGGGCGGCCTTGCCGCCGTAAACTGCCGCCCAGGGGCCGTGGGCGCGGCGTGAACCGAACTCACTTACGGGTTTATCCGTGGAGCGGCAAACGCGTGAAGCCTTTGTAGCAACGGCCATCTGGTGATTGAGGATGCACAGCATGGGGGTTTCCAGCACCTGGGCCTCGATCATGGGGCCCACGACGGTAACGATTGGCTGGTTGGGGAAAGCAATCTCACCTTCCCTCATGGTGTACACGTCTCCGGTAAACTTCATGGTGCTGAGGTATTTCCGGAACTCCCTGTACTCTTCCCCGGGAAGGAATTTCTCATAGAACTCCTCCGGTTCCGTGCCAAGATGGAGGACCATCTCTATCACTTCCTCCGTACCGCTCACTACGGCCCAGTTGTTATTTTCCGGGGCCTTGCGGTAGAAGAGGTTGAAAACTGCAATCTGGTTCTGCTTGCCGCATTCCAGATAGGACTTTCCCATGGTGTACTGGTACTTGTCCGACACATAGGCGTTGTTAATTACGTTCATATGGCTATGACACTCTGATTCCTTCATGTTTCATCTCCTCAATGGCCTTCACATGGCCCTGGGCATCCACCCAGGCCAGGCAGTCTTTGAGAACCGTTACCTTGAAACCGTCCTTGAGGATGTCCTCTGCGGTATTTCTCACGCAGAACTCCGTAGCAATGCCGCATACAAGGACCTTTTCAATTTCCATAAGGCGCAGCACCTCTCCCATCGTTTGGCCGGCTTCATTGAGGCCCTCGTAGCCGCTGTACTGCTCCTGGGCCGGGTTTTCACCCTTGTAAAAGATAAGGCCTTCGTCATCGGCATAAGGTTCCAGATCCTTGTGAATCTCAGCGCCGTGGGTGCCCTGCACGCAATGCGGCGGCCATGGACCGCCCTGGGCGGCAAATGAGCAGTGGTTGGCGGGATGATGGTCCCTTACGAAGATACGCGGGACGTCCGGGTGCTTCTGGATGAATTCCAGGGTTTTTGCTACGGCTTCATCGGCCCCCTGGCAGGCCAGCGATCCGTCTATGAAATCGTAGAGCATGTCTACAATCACAAGTGCTGTGTCTTTCATATATTGGTTTTAGTCAATGTCGTCCGGGTCCGTTACCGCCGTGCCCTTCCCCATCAGGAAGGTCTTCATGAACTCGTTCAGGTCTCCGTCAAGGACGCCCTGGGTATCGGCAGTATTGTAGCCGGTGCGGAGGTCCTTTACAAGTTTGTAAGGGTGAAGGACGTAGTTGCGGATTTGGGATCCCCATTCTATGCGCTTTTTCTGGCCTTCAAGTTCCGCCTGCTTTTCCTGGCGCTTCTTGAGCTCAATGTCATAGAGGCGTGATTTGAGGATGAGGAGTGCCCTCTGCCGATTGTCCTGCTGGCTGCGGGTTTCAGTATTTTCCACCATTATGCCGGAGGGGATGTGTCTTACACGCACGCCGGTTTCCACCTTGTTCACGTTCTGGCCGCCGTGGCCGCCGCTGCGGAAGGTATCCCACTCAAGGTCTGAGGGATTAATCTCAATATTGATGCTGTCATCCACCAGCGGGTACACAAACACGCTGGAGAAAGTGGTCTGGCGCTTGCCCTGGGCATTGAAGGGAGAGATCCTCACAAGACGGTGCACGCCGTTTTCGGCCTTCAGATAGCCGTACGCGTAATCCCCTTCCACCTCAATTGTGCAACTCTTGATGCCGGCTTCTTCCCCTTCCAGAAGGGAGGTGACCGTCATCTTGTAGCCGTTGCGCTCTCCCCAGCGGAGGTACATTCTCATAAGCATTGCGCTCCAGTCATTGGCCTCCGTGCCGCCGGCGCCTGAGTTGATGGTGAGGACGGCGCCAAGGTTGTCTCCTTCGCCCCCAAGCATATTCTTTAGTTCCAGGGCCTCTACGGCTTCCTGGGCTGCGGCGAAGGCGCTGGCCAGTTCCTTGGTTTCCGGCGTCTCCATGGCTTCTTCATCGGCCCCGGAAATGCTGTCCTTGGCAAAATCGTACAGGACGTCAAGATCATCGGCCTGCTCACGGGCCTTGTCAAAGCCTGTGACCCAGGACTTTATGCCTGCGAGCTTCTTGAGAAAAGCCTCTGCCGCCTTAGGGTCGTTCCAAAAGTCCGCTGCCAAGGTTTCTTCCGTTTTGGCGGCCACTTCCCTGCGCTTTGCCGCTATCTCCAGGCAGCCCTCCAGTTTTTTCACCCGCTCCTGCAGGTCCCTTATCTGTTCCTGTGTAATCATATCGTACAAATATACTAAAAAAACTTGACGTAGCACAGAGAGAGTGTCGCAGGTCCCGGGCCGAAGTGTCGCCGGTCTGCAAAAATGGCTCCACCTGCGACAAAAAAAGAGTGACCTGAGGCGGTCACTCTTTTGATTATGTGTGATAAACTCTAGCGATAGATGTCGTACTGGTTGTAGAGGGAACCGTACATCTGGCCAAGGACTTCAAGGTAAGGCATACCGTCAAAGAGTGTGGTGCGATACACGGTGTTGTCTACCATATAGTACTCTACGCCACCCATTACTATGATCTCATAGTCGTCGGGGAGGGAGGTTACCAGAGCGCCTGCAGGAGGTACGATAGTGGTGTAGGCTCCGGATGCGCTGATGGTGTAGAAGACGCCGTCCTGATAGAAGTACTGGCTGTTGGCATAAGCGTAGCTCTGTACCAGTCCCAGACGGTTTGCAAGCTCATAGGCGGTAAGTGCTCTGTTGCTGTTGAGGGCATAGGAAGCATTATTGGCTATGATGCGGGCGTTCTGCTGGGCGATAATCAGGTTCTGGCGGGCAATTACGTTGTAGTAGTCAAAGGTGCGGGTGAAGGTGCGATATACGTCGCAGTAGTACGCGAACCTGAGGCTGTGAAGTATTGCCCTGTTGATTGCTACCTCCAGAGGAGTTCCGAAAGGAGGACGGCAAACCACGTAGTAACCGCCGTAGGGCCGATAATACACACCATTGTAGTAGTAGTAATCGATTCCCCAATGACTGATGTGGCGCCACTGAGGCGGACGGTTGTGGATGCGGTATCCGTAGTAGTGAGGATGATCTCCCCAGAAGTTGCCGGGACGGTCCCAGGCCATCATGTCACGCTGACGGGGTGCTACCCTGTACATGTTGTGGGAGTTATCCACGCGCATGTCGTCGTTGTAACGGTAGTTGAAGCCGGAATCCCTGTACACTTTGTCAGAGGAGCGGTTCTCAGTCACGGAGCTGTCTCCGGAAAGGCCGGAACGGGTCACGTTGCTGGTGGCGCGTACGGCGGTGGAGCTGCTGGAGGTAGAGCTGCTGCGGGTTGCCTGACCAGAGCTGCTGCTTCTCACGGAACCGTCAGAGGAGGAGCTGCTGCTCCTTACGGTAGTTCCGGAAGCGCTGCTGCTGGAACGGGTACCTGAGGCACTTGATCCGCTGCTGGAAGAGCGGGTGACCTGCTGGCTGCTGCTGCCGGAGGTGCTTCTGGTTGTGCTGGAAGAACCTGAAGTGGAGCGGGTTGCCTGCTGGCTGCTACCGCTGGAAGAGCGGGTGACCTGCTGGCTGGAACTTCCTGAAGTGCTTCTTGTGGAAGAAGATCCGGAAGTTGAGCGGCTTACCTGCTGGCTGCTGGAGGAACTTGAACGGGACACGGAGGAAGCAGAACTGGAGCGGGTAGCTGAAGAGGAGCTTGACCGTGAAACGGAGGAACCTGAGCTTGAGCGGGTTGCCTGGGTAGAAGATGATCTTGTGCCGCTGGAAGAGCGGGTCTGGGCCATCATATCAGGTGCTGCGACGAGGGACAGAGCCATTAGCACCGTTGCGGCCATTGTCATTAAACGTCTCATAGCATCAAAATTTTAAAAGTTAAAAGTATAAGTAATATTTTGCGGAAAGTGCTTTGAAGTCCTTGACGTCCCGGGTCCAGAAATCCAGGATATCGCTGACCTGGAAGCGCTCTCCAAAACCTGTTCTTACATAATCCGTACCAGAAATGATATCCAGCATCCTGGTGCTCTTCAGAGGCAGAGGATTGTGATCCGGGTAAAGTTCATTAACTGCCTGCATCACATAGAACTGGACAAGGGTTACGGGAGCAAGTTCCCAGTCTGTGAAAAAGAACTGGACGCCGTGGACAAGTTTCCCCTGCTTGGACCCGGCAAGGGGTTTATAATGCATTGTGCGGAAAGCCGTTCCGGGGATGTGGTAACTGTCCAGACGGGCCTTAAGGGCATCTGCATCAATCCATTCTGCTGCAAATACCTCAAAGGGAATGGTGTAACCTACGCCTATCTGGAGATGGCCGAATTCTCCAGCGATGCCGGAAGCCGGATAGCAGAGGGCGCTTCTGGGAGAAGGAATGTTGGGAGAAGGCAGAACCCACGGAAGGCCGGTGTCTTCATACAGCATCCATCGGTGCCAGCCGCGCATGGGAACAACTATGAGCTTGCATTTTACGGGATCAAGGTTTCCTTTCTGGCCGCGGTTCATCCCTTCCTCATTTATCATAATGGCAACCTCACCGGGGGTTAGGCCGTAGACAAACGGTATGGGATACTGGCTCACAAAGGAGAAGAAACCCTCCCTCACGTATGTCCCTTCCACTTTTTTGCCTCCAAGGGGGTTGGGGCGGTCCAGCACCACAACCTCAATGCCAGCCTTGGCGCATGCGCGCATCACAAGGCCAAGCGTAGATATAAAGGTATAGCAGCGGGTACCAACATCCTGGATGTCGTAGACCATGACGTCTATCCCCTTAAGCATTTCCGGGGTAGGTTCACGCGTGGGGCCATAGAGGGAATGCACGGGAAGGCCGGTCTTAGGGTCTTTCCCGCCTTCCACGTGATCTCCGGCGTAGGCGTCTCCCCTCACCCCGTGCTCCGGGCCGTAAAGTGCCACAAGGTTCACCTCAGGGGCGTCAAAAAGGATATCTATGGTGGAACGGAGGTCACGGGAAACGCCGCTGGGGTTGGTCACAAGGCCCACGCGCTTTCCCTTAAGCACGCGGAAACCGTCCTGCTCCAGGACCTCGATGCCCGGGACCACCTGGGCGTTTATGGTCAGGGACGCAAAGGCAATTATTATGGCCGATATAATCTTTTTCATATCAGTTCAAAAATACGGTTAAGGGGCTCAGGACTTCCGGACGCTTCCAGGATGATGGAGAACGGGCCGATGCCTGTTGCTACCCCGCAGTCCTGCAAAATCCGTAGCGTCTGGCGCGCAACTGCGGGAGCGGGGTCTATTACCTGGACTCCCGGGCCACTCAAACGCTCTATGACGGGCTTCAGGAAAGGATAATGCGTACAGCCAAGGACAATGCGGTCTGCGCCGGCGTCAAGGAGAGGCTGAAGGGAGGCCTTAACGGTTTCTTCCGCTTCTGGGCCATCCAGGATGCCGCGCTCTACAAGTTCTACAAATCCCTGCCCCACGTGCTCCACTATCTTTACGTCACTCTCATAAAGGCCCCTTGTATTGAGGTATTTTGATCCCTTGAGGGTGCCGGCCGTGGCGAGGACGCCTATTACGCCCGTTTCAGTGCCAAGGGCGGCAGGTTTCACGGCGGGTTCCATCCCCACGAAGGGAACATCCGGGTATTCGTTTCTGAGGGTGGCTATGGCTGCTGCGGTGGCGGTGTTGCAGGCAACCACAATAATATCGGCCTTCCAGTCCAGGAAGCGCTCTGTTATGAAGCGGGCCCTGCGACGGATATAGAGCGGGGATTTTTCCCCGTAGGGACAATGGGCGTTATCGGCATAATACCTGTACTGCTCCAGAGGGAGCAATTTTTGAAGCTCCCTGTAGACTGAGAGCCCGCCGCTGCCGGAATCAAATATGCCAATCCTTGCCATATCCTTACAAATATACAACTATTTTTGCTATATTTGTTACCCGTATGGCTACGGATATTGATAAATTTGTGCATGACCAGCTCTCCGTGTGGCCCGCAGTGGCGGCAAAGTACCGCGCGCTCAAGAGCACACGCACCAGGACGCTGCCCTACGGCGGCATTCTGGTAACGCTGCAGTCCAATCCAGGGCGTCTCCCAATCTTCGACCACGGCTGTCCGCTGTGTGAAGAGAACTACATGGAGCATCAGCACACGCTCCCCTTCGAGGGCCGGAAAGGCCGAAAATACAACATCCTTGTAAACCGCGCCCCAATCTTTCCCAACCATCTGGTAATCACACGTGACGTCCACGTGCCCCAGACCATATGGCACCGTTTCCCGGACATGCTGGACCTTGCCGCCTCTCTGGACGGATATCTGGTGTTTTACAACAGTCCCAAAAGCGGCACCACCGTTCCGGGCCACGCCCATTTCCAGGCATGTCCCAAGGGCTATATGCCGCTGGAAAGGGCCGCAGAACGGCTCCTGAGGGAAGTATCGGCCGGAAGGTCCACTGAAGAGATGGAATTTGTAGCATCTGTCCGTGACGCAGAGCTTTACCATTATAAGAAATTCCACCGCGGCATCTTCATGCTCAGGGCACTTACGCCCAAATCCATGGCCAAGATGTTCTACAGGCTCCTAGACTGCCTTAACCTTCTCACGGAAGACACGGAGCCCCGCTTCAATGCCCTTGCATATTGCAGCGAGGGAGAATACCGCGCCGTAGTGACCATAAGAAGCGCCAACTCCAAACCAGGCTGCTTTTACGCCAAGGGAGAAAAGCACTTCTCCATTTCTCCCGGAGCCGCAGAGATGGCAGGCTTTGTGGTTGTGCCGGAACCGGAAGATTTTGACCGCCTCAATGCTGGCGTCCTTCAGGAAATATATAGCGACGTAACCATCAGTGAAGAAAACGAAAAACGCCTCCTGTGGCGCCTGGTGCGCACTCAGCCAAGGATAGAAGTGGGCATAGTCCATCAGAAGGAGATCCGTTTTGAAATAATATCTGACGGTGCCGGTCCCCAGACCGTAAGCTACCGTGAAGGCAAGATAGACTATAACGGGATGCTCTACGACGAACTTGACTTTGAAGCCGTCACAATATCCACTCTCTTTGCTGAGCCTTCGTTTATCATCTACAGGGAAGACGGACCGGAACGCTTTGCCGGCACACTCAAATTCATTGTGGACGGCGGAAAGGTGTGCGCTGTGAACATCATCGGCGCGGAAGACTATCTCATGAGCGTAGTCTCAACTTCCGGTGCCCGTGACCTTAAGTCCAAAGCAATAGGCACAAGGCAGTGGCTCATGGCCCAGGTGGGGCTGAGGCATGCCCACAAGGCCGCAATGGGAGGTCCGGGGCTGGACAGTACGCCATCGCTTGTAACCTGGCTGGAGCATCGGCCCCTGGAAGAAGAAAAAAAGGCGGAGGAGTCCCCCGCACATCTTCGCTTTGACGTCTGCGCATCTGAGCACTGCCGCCCCTATTATGGCATCACGGACAAGGCCGATGCCACGGTACGCGCCGCAATTGACGAAACCTGGGGACAGCTATAGCATTGCCAGCAGTTTCTCCCCGTACTTTGTAAATTCGTGTTCAAAGTTTGGTGTAAGCCTGTCTTTGCCCACGTTTTCCGCAATCTCACGTACAGAGTACCACCTGCCTTTTGAAACCTCAAGGCCGTTGGGGCTCAGTTCCGGATGTCCCACGCTGGCATACAGGAAAACCAGTTCCTTCTCTGACTCGCTCTCCCAGACATACGTCCCAAGCTGGACGGGGTTGAAGGCTGTGAGGCCAAGCTCTTCATCGGCCTCCCGGAAAAGGGCCTCCTGGGCCGTTTCTCCAAAACTCACATGCCCGCCAACTGCAGTATCCCAGTAACCGGGATAAAGGTCCTTCACTATGGAACGCTTCTGGAGATAGATATTGCCGTCACGGTCTATGAGGTGAAGGTGCACCACCGGATGTAGAGGCTTTGCGCCGCTGTGGCACCAGTCCCTGGGGGCCTTGCCGTACACAAGGCCGCTTGGCTCCACAATGGGAAGCATTTCCCCCTTTGGCTGGGGAAAAGGACCGGGATGGTCCACCGATGGGCGCGGGTACAGGATAACCGGACCGCCTGGATACACTAGGTCCGTCATCCTATGGCAATAAGGACAAGAAGCTGCGCCACAAGCACCCTCATGAACATGGAGAGAGGATATACCGTAGCGTAATTAACTGAGGCATAGTCACTTCCATACATACCCTGGGAGAAGGCCAGAACCGGAGGATTGGTGCATGAGCCGCTTATGAGACCGCAGATCTGGTAGAAGTTGAGTTTGCCCCAGACACGGGCCACAACAAATGTAATGCACAGCGGGACTATTGTGATTGCGGCACCGTAAAGAATCCACCAGTAACCGCCGCCAACAATTGACGACCAGAAGTTTGCACCGGCGCCTATACCAACGGAAGCGAGGAACAGCGATATGCCGATTTCCCTTATCATAAGGTTGGCGCTGGTGGTGGTGTAGGTAGTGATCTTATACTTGGGGCCGAAGTGACCAAGAAGGATTGCAATGATGAGCGGACCGCCGGCAAGGCCCAGTTTTATGGCCTGAGGGATGCCGGGGAAACGGATGGGGATGGAACCGAAGATGATACCAACCACAATTCCAAGGAAGATGGGCACCAGATTGGGCCTGTTGAGGGCAGCGGCGGAGTTTCCTACTATGCCGGCAACCTGGTCTATGCTGGCCTGGGGGCCAACGCACAGAAGGCCGTCACCCATCTGGAGATAGAGGGTGGGGCGGGCCACAAGTTCAACGCCTGCACGTATCACGCGGGTGACGCTAACGCCATAAGCGCTGCGGAGCCTGAGGTCCTTGAGGGTTTTGCCGGTGAGCTTGGAATTGGTGATTACAATGCGGCGGGTAACCATCACGTGGTCCTTCTCACGCCATTCCTGGACGTGCATGGGCACTTCCTCTCCAAAGAGGATGCGGAGGCGGTCCACCTCTGCGTTAGTGGTCACTATAAGCACTTTATCACCCTCATTGAGGACTGTATTTTCGTCAGGAAGGAGGATCTCCTCCCCCTGCATGACGCGGGACACCACAAAGTCTCCGCCGAACTCCTTCACAACGTCAAAGAGCTTACGGCCGAAAATGGCGGGATTCTCAACGGCAACGTGCATACGGCGGGCGTGCTCACCGGAATCCTCGGCCTCCCTGAGTTCCTCCAGTTCCTTGTTATGGTCAATCTTGAAGACAGCCTTGAACACAAGAATTACGGCTATGACGCCAAGGACGCCGATTGGATACGCCACGGCATAGGCCGATGCCAGCTTCTCCGAAGCAACGCTTGCCGCCATGGCGGTGGAGCCGCCGGCGGTGGAAACGTCAATGAAAGTCTGCTGGGCGGCACCAAGGCCGGGGGTGTTGGTGACAGCGCCGGACATGACGCCTACCATGGTGGTGAGCTGCTCACCCGTAAGGGCCGATATTGCCCAGGTAACCGCAACGGCAAGGAGGATGTTCATAACCGCCAGGAGGTTCATCTTGACGCCACCGCTGCGGAAGGAGTGGAAGAAGCCGGGACCTACCTGCAGGCCGATTGAGAACACGAAGAGGATGAGGCCGAACTCCTTCACGAAATGGAGGACGTTAAGATCGGCCTTGAAACCAAGATGGCCCATCAGGATGCCAGCAAACAGGATCCAGGTGGTGCCAAGGGAGATTCCCTTCACTTTGAAACGGCCAAGATAAAGGCCGATTCCTATTACGAACGCAAGCAGAAGGATTGTATGGGCAATCCCCTGCCCGAAGAACAAATCATGCATCAGAAAACTGCTTTAACAAGGAAACAGGTTTTATCGGCAACCTTCCCCTCAACATACCAGGTGCTGCCGTCATTTTGGGCACACAGCTGCACCTTGTCCCCGGGGAGAGTTTCCTTCACAAAGTTTATATATAAGTCTTTAACGGGACTGTCCGTAACCTCATTTGGGAGGCAGTCCATTGCCCACACCACATAACGGGAGTTGTTGGTGTGGCCGTTTATATCAAGGTCTGAGTATGACACCGTGTGCTCCCCCGTCATTTCCGGATCCCCTTTTGGAAGCACAATCTTCTGCACGGGCTCTGCAATGGCATCATCAACCTTCATATCGGGGTCCAGAAGGTCCTTAAGGTCTTCCGGGCGCACCATACGGCGGGTGCGCTCATCAATCACAACCCAGGAAGTTGTGGCCTTCACACGGCTACGGCCGGAGGCATCCCTGAGATCAAAATCCCTGAGGTAGAAAAGGCCGCTGGCGCCCTTGTGCCAGGTGTAGAGGGTTACATTGTCACGCCATTTGAGGGGCTCCTCAAAATGGATATGCATCCTTGTGAGCACCCATGCAGTATGGTGGACGTGGAGGGTGTCGTAGCCGAAGCCCAGGTCATTTGCCGCCCAGTACGCTATCTCCTGGGCAAAGTCCATGAAGGCCGCGGGCTTCAGAAAAGCCCTGCGGTCCGTATCATAACAAGGAATGCAGATGTCCTGACAGAATTTATACCCTTCCCTTCTAACCGGTGTCATAATTTGCCAGGATAAAGTATCTCCAGTTCTTCAGGAGTATAAAGGAACTGATCCAGCCACTGCGGGCACACCCTGCCCAGAATCACCAGCGTCAGTACCGTAAGAATAATTATGCCTAGGATAACCCACAGTGCAATCTTCAGCCAATTGGACTTCTTGACTGGCTCAACCTCGTCATGCCCGACCTGATCGGGCATCTCTTCGGGCTCAGGGGCTGGTTCGGGTTCCGGTTCTGCCGCAGGCTCGGGTTCTACCACGGGTTCTGGTTCGGGTTCGGGTTCGGGTTCGGGCTCCGGTTCCGGTGCGGGTTCAAAGTCCTGAACCACGTCAGGGGCAACTTCTACTGGAGAATCGGCCTCAAGGATATTGGCAAGCCCTGCCACGGCGGCCTCTGTCTCCTCCGGAGTTTCCTCATGGGTCTTGAGGGAGATGGGCTGCAGGCCGAAGCCGGCGGGATAGATGTCAAGGTCTTCATCGGCCACAAAGAAGAAATTGTTCTCCTTGGTGGCTCTGAGGCGGCCAAGGCCGGGGAAGATGATGGTTTTCCTCACTTTTAGGACCTCCTTCATCTCCTGGAGGAACTCCACCAGGATGCGCGTTGCATCCGCTTCCGAGGCATCCGGATTTGATTTACGGTAGATATCCACAAGAAGGGTATCATCACCCTGCTTAGGAGAGAAGAAGAGCCTTCTGTAGGGCGGAAGGATGGTATAGCCCCTGTCTGTAAAGCTTGCGGGCACAATCTCTGTGACAAAACTCCCCAACCCGGGAAGAGTCACGGTATCGTGGTCCATGACCACTTCTTTGACCATTTTTGACAGAAGATCTATATCCATATGGGAACCTTACCTCTTATAGACTACAAAGATACAAAAAAACTCTCTAAGAAGGAAATAAAGATTTTTTTAAAATTTTTCCGTAATTACTTTGCAGAATTCAAAAAAGATTGTACCTTTGCAATCCCGTTCCAGTAACGGATATCTTCCTCCTTAGCTCAGTTGGTTAGAGCATCTGACTGTTAATCAGAGGGTCGTTGGTTCAAGTCCAACAGGGGGAGCTCCTCAAAGCACCGGCAGCAATGCTGGTGCTTTTCTTATATGGTTTGGTCATCCCGGCACATCGGAGCGAAGCGACTAAGCCCTCCCCCGAGGGGAGGGTTTGGGTGGGGGCAACGTGAGTGAAACGTCATCCCGGCACAAAAACAGGAAGCCGACTGGCTTCCTGTTTTTGGTCGGGATGACTCGACTCGAACGAGCGACCCCTACGTCCCGAACGTAGTGCGCTACCAACTGCGCTACATCCCGCTTTAGATGAAAAACAAGCTCTTAGGCGAGCTTGTTGATGTATACCTGAAGACCGCTCTTAAGGTTTGCAGCCTTGTTCTTGTGGATAACTCCGATCTTTGCAAGTTTATCGATCATTGCGTAGACCTTGGGAGCATTCTCCTGAGCTGCGGCCTTGTCAGTTATGTTACGGAGATCGCGGATAGCGTTCCTGGTTGTTTTTGCATAATACTTGTTATGCAGGCGGTGACGCTCACTCTGGCGGGCGGCACGCGCGGCGGATTTAGTGTTTGCCATTATTTTACTTTTTTATATTTTGTAGTGGGTAGGAGAATCGAACTCCTATTGCGGGAATGAAAATCCCGAGTACTAACCGTTATACGAACCCACCAAACTTGGGAGTGCAAAGGTAAGAAAAATTTTTTACCCTCCAAAATTATTTCTCATCTTTTTACTCCCTTGCATTGACTTTTTTTTACTTGACAGTTATTTCCAGCGTAACAATGTCCTTGCGCCCGCTCTCCCCTGTCACTTGGGCCTCAATCACGTGCGGGCCAGCCGTAAGGGTGATGGACTGACCGGAGACAGCTGCTCCGTCCAGGGTCCACTGAACGGAAGCGGGCACATACCCTTCCGGAACATCAAGTGCGAGCGGGAAACTCTGCCCGGCGGTATAATTTCCGGCTTTGGAGATAACAGGGTAATCCAATCCGGCACTCACAATGCCGCTAACCTTGAAGCTGGCCTTGTTATTGGAATAACCTATCTCCGACAGAGTAATGGCTGTTGCCACTTTATTCCAGCCCTTGGGAACATAGGATGTCACATTATTACCTCCCGGGAACGGCAGGTTGGCATAGTCTGCCGTATAATAATATGCGCCATAACTGGAATAGTATTTCATGCCATAGGAGCAGTCGTATGGAGAGGCCGATGCCACCACATAGAAGCAGGGGTGTGAACCATTCTCATTGATGGAATTGTAGGCATCCCAGTCTGACCACAGGGCCGCAGCAGAGACCGACCCCATACCCTGGATAGATATTTTACGGGAA
>ONXC01000017.1 GCA_900321715.1 uncultured Bacteroidales bacterium
CGGAAAATACTTCGTTTTGTGGGGAATTCTGCTCACAGTATTCTCACTTCTTGTCTTCATCCTCTGGAAAACCACAGGAAAGGCGGTATGGAACAACCTATGGTTTGCCTTACCGGCAATAGGCTATCCTCTTGCGCGGCTGATAAAAAGCAAAGAAAAGCCTGCCCGCGCAGAGAACTACATCAGCCGTATCAACGGCGGTATCTGGGGCTCCTTCGGCCTGTTTGCCTGCTCTGTTGCCCTCTTCACGGTACTTTACAGCCTGCTTGGAGACAGTCAACTTACCGCAATTGTCCTTGGGGCTACCCTGACAGCGCAGATTGTCCTTCTATTCGGAATCGCCGAGACCATCAGCGGCGTTGTTCTCAAGAACTGGACGATAAAGATTGCCGGGTGGATTACAGGCATCGGAGGCCTGGCCATTTTTTACATTACGCAAGCGGGCGCCGAGCAGATGTTAATCTTCACTTTTGCAGGAATCGTCCTGGCCGCCACAGGGCTTATTGTAAAACAGCAGTACAAGTAGCCTATGTTTCCCAAATTAGATCCGCTCCTTCATTCCGAACTCCGGCTGGCGGTGATGAGCATCCTGGCCGGAGTGGATGAAGCCGATTTCACCTATCTGAAAAAACAGACGGGGGCTACCTCCGGGAACCTCAGCGTTCAGATAGACAAACTCACCGCCGCCGGCTATATCACGGTGGAGAAGGGCTTCAAGGGCAAGATGCCCCGCACCACCTGCAAGATGACTCCTGCAGGCCAGGAAGCCTTTGGTAACTATGTGGAAGCGTTGAAAGAATACCTATCGTCCGGAGGGCCGGGTGGCCAACGGTTATGATTCTTCCGCGTAAACGGATTCAAAGATGGTCCGGAGCCGCGGTTCATCTTTTATAATCTCACGCAGCTGCTTCAGGGGGGCCTCATTGGGCGACCCAGGAATCAGAAGGTGAAGATAGCCGCCTTCGGCATACTTCTCATGGAGATGTTCCAGAGTGCGGTTCCAGTGGCCTTCCTTGTCCAATTCAGGGTAGTTGGAAAGGCCGAAGAGAACGGTTCGGCGAATGATGGTTTCAGGAACAATTAGACGGTCTGCCTCGGCAACAAGACAGCCATAGATGCTTCTTGGCGGCGTTTTTGCCGATGCCCGGTGGTCTTCTGCCGCCTGTGCGATTGTCTCTATCTGCTCAGGTGAAAACCATTCGGAGAGCCGCTTGTCTTCGCGGATAATCCGTCCGCTTTCCAAATGGTGCGTTTTCCGGTCCACCGCAAGACCAAGGTCGTGACACGCCGCTGCCGTCAGGAGCATCTCCTCATTGATATCATACTGCTTGCCCATCGAAAGGGCACGCTCAATGACCGTTAGTGCGTGGTCTTCCCGGTGCGCCTTATCAAAGGCCGCATACCCAGGAATGACTTCACTATAAATGTAGTTCTTCAGGCTTTCTCTTATCATGCAGAAAAGTTCTGAATTCTTATTATTTAGCGTTCTTTCTATGCTTGTAGCCTTCAACGAAATCGCTTGTCTTTATATCCGGATCAAGTTTTTCCCCGGCAGAATCACTTAGGTATTGGGGGCGGTAGGTTACAGTTGTACCATAGCCACTAACGTAAGTAAGGGCCGATTTGACCAGATCTATACTCAAGGCGTTCTCCAGACGGGCAATGGTCTCAAGCGTCATATTGGAACTGCCTTTAAGCAAGTTGGAAACATACTGCTGCGTACAGCCCATCCGCTTTGCCAGCTCAACTTGTGTAATAGACTGCTCTTCCATTGCACGCAGTACCTGAAGAGTAATATACCGAGCGTACTTGAGCCAATATTCGTTGTCTCTGCGCCACTGCGCATCCTCACGCCAGCGTGATGGTGTTGGAGACTGATGTGCCTCCAGGAATTCAATTGCCCTGCTCATTGTCTATGTAATCGTTAAAACCGTCTAAATCATATACGCCACTATCTAGCAAATAGTTTCTTACGCGCTCCAGCTTTGCCAACTCTTCCAGCGTGTGCCTGCGCTCTGCCATTGTTGCGGTAAGTTTAATGGCGCCACCCGTTACGAGGTACACACCCGGCTCAATCTTAATGGCATATATCCTAAGCCATGATTGATGCCGATAACTGCCATCCCCATAAGCCTTTTCCCTACCCAATGTCATCTCTGAGAATCGGCTGTTCTCCAGATGCTTAAACAGGATGTCCAGATTTGCATCGGGGGTTATATCCATCATCACGCATTCCAATCTCTTTGCTTCATCTATAGTATCCATAACGGCCTCATACACATCCGTGATATGGAAAAATGAAGTCAAATCTGCAAGGTTCTCTTGAAAGAAGGAAAGGAGCCACCTCATATCATACCAACTGGAAAACAACATATCAAAGCAATTACTGTTGTCCCCATCATACTTCACTGCCCACAGCCGTTTATCTTCAAGTATCTTATCAAACGTCATACATCATCTTTTTCGCAAAGATAAAAACAATATTTGTATTGTACAATATCTATGTTGTTTTTCGCTATAAAAGACACGAATCCTGATTTAATTAACTCTTATAGATTATGTTCTATCTTATTTCCAAACGAAGCACGCGAATGGGGCGGTCTTTGCCCTGATACTGGGTTTCGTCAATGACGGTTTCTCCGGTGGGGACGAAGCCGCATTTCTCCATCACCCGGCCGCTGGCGGGATTATCCACGAAGTGCCCGGAGATAAGGGATTTGATATCTGTCCTGCACCTGATATGTTCAATCATCAACTCCAGCGCTTCCGTGCAAATTCCTCTGTTCCAGTATGGCTTGGCTATCCAATAGCCAATAAGAGGCTCGCCGTCACGGGCAGGCAGATTGCAATTGCACGAGGGGCCATAACCCATGGCGCCGATAGCCTCCCCCGTTTCCTTCAGTTCTATGGCCCAGGTATTTGTGGCATCACAAAAGACTGTCCGGATTACCTCCAGGCTTTCTTCCACGGACTGATGAGGCGGCCATCCGGCCCTGGGGCCCACATCGGGATCCGATGCCCACTTGTAGAGCGCAGGAGCGTCGTTGTCCCGCCAGGGGCGGAGAATGATCCGGTCTGTTTCCATCAGATAAGACTCGTTAAATCTAACTTTCAAAGGTAATCATTATCCCGTTCAAAGTGCGGGTGATGTGACGAAAAAAGTCTCATCACCTGCAAAAAAGGCCGATTTTGCGGGAGATGTGCCGAAAAAAGTCACATCCCCCGCACTGGCCGACAAACGGATACTGGGTTTCGTCACCCTATCACAAAACTGCGCGGATAGAAATCGCTGTAGAAGCGGCCGTCGATGGCAGTGAATTTGAGGACGCAGTAATTGGGATCCGTGACGCCGCCGGGGTAGTACTACGTGTCACCCTTGCGCCAACGCTTCAGATGCGGAAAATACATCTTCATCTGGCCGATGTATTCTTCCTTGGTGATGGGCTTCGGCAGTCCTTTGTTCACCTCGTCCACAAACTGGGCGCAGTGCTGGATCATCTCATCCATCGTGCAGTCCTGCAGGAACTTCCCGTCCTTGTAGCAGTAGATGCAGTAATCTTCATTCTTGGTTCCATCGGCATTGGTGCCAAGGATTTCATCCGTGAGCGGCATCCCGCAGCTTTGACAAAACTTCATTTCCATATGACACTTTACTATTTTGCGTTTCAAATATACGAACTTTTTTACATTCTGGCCTTGCTGTCGGCGCCGGCGCCGGTGCCGCGGTACTTGCTCTGAGCCGTGTTGAAACTGTAACGGACGGAGAGTTTAACTTTCTGCATATCCAGCAGGTTGGTCTGCATGATGGTATGGCTGCCGAAGTCGGAATAGGGGCTGAAAAACGCATTGCGCGTAAGGTCTTGTCCTTCAAGGCGCAAAACAAGCGAACCGTCACGGAGCAGCGTCTTCTGCACTGCGGCAGTGAGGTTAACGAACCAGTTGGTCATATACAGGTTCCGGGAATAGCCGGGACTCATAAACACTCCTCCCAGTTCAAACTGCCAGCCACCCTTCACGGTGAAGGTATTGAAAAGCTGGGCAAAGAAGATGGGCTTGTTGTTGAACGTGGTCACTCGTACGCCGGATTCTTCACGGGGATCCGGAGCATTTATAGTGAACCACTGGGGCAGGATACCCAATGTATAATTCATATTCCAGGGACCCACGGTAGGTGTCAGGTTCACATAGGCCGACATCATACGGAAAGGCGTTTCAATGTTGCGGGGCTTTACCAGCACCACGCCTTCGTCGCCGTATGGCGAAGACCAGGTTACAATGGCATCGTCGGTACGGGTGTAGTTGACCATGAACGTCACCCATTTCCACACGGCGGTAAGGCCGATGTTATGTGACAGTTCCGGCTGCAACTGAGCATTGCCGCTCTGCCAGATATATCGGCTGTTATAGCGTATTGCGCTGGACAGATTCCCGTAATGAGGCCTGCTGGTTTTAGTGCTGTAATTCAGCATAACCTGGACAGGGTTCTGGGTATTCTGGCCGATAACCCCCGCATAGGAAACGTTGGGGAACCAGTTACCGTAGTCCCTTGTGATGTTGTTTGCGGGCGTTATTGCATCCTCATAGGCGTAGTGGACGTACTCATAACGCACTCCGGCGCTGAGCTGTCCCACGGCGGGGATGTAGCAGCCGTATGAAGCAAAACCGGCTATGTTGTCTTCCTTCACCGTTGCCTCGGACGCAGGAATGGAAATGCCCGCAATTGAGTAATTGTCCGTGCGGCGGGAGAAGGTCTCCTCCGTTCCGGCCTGCAGCTGACCCATCCAGATAGGGTATGAAAGCACCGCCTTGGCGGCGTACATGCGTCCGGCGTTGTTGCTGCTGCTCCGGATGGCCGCATTGTGCGTCATTTCGCTGGTTTCCTCAGAGGCCGATTTTGAGCTGTCGTCCGTACCGTAGTAGTCCAGGTTCACGTCAATCCCGAGTTTACCTCCCACGACGCCGTTATAGTAAATGTTGGCGCCAAGGTTATAAGGGATCCTGTCCCCTATTATGTCCTCCGAGACCGTATTCAGCTTGTCTGTCAGCGTCCCGTTTTCAAAGACGTTGTCGTTCACTTCAGTACGGACGTTGTAGGTCAGGTGACGGCCCCACTCCACCTTTCCGCCAAGGAAATGGTTATCGGCCATCTGCCAGTTCACGCCGGCATTGCCATAGATGGATCTGCCGATGTACTCATTCAGGAGCGTACTCTTGTTCTCGAAAAGCCAGTCGGAGCCATCGGCCTTTATGCCGAAGGTCTGCTTCTCCAAATTACTTTCCTGCCGGGAAGTGTTGCGGGCATAGTTGATCCCGCCGAAGAAGTCCAGACCGCCCGTACGGTAGTTCACATTGATGGCGCCGAAGGGGTCGTTGCCCTTAGCCCAACGCAGTGACTGGGCGTCAGAAGCATTCAGATTGAAGCCGAAGCCGTCGCCCTGGCGTTTTATGGTCCTGATGCGCACCACCGACTTCACCGTGGCGTCGTACTGGGCACCAGGGTTGGTGATGACCTCCACGCTCTGGATTTCATTACTCTGGAGACGGTCAAGTTCCGAGCTGTCAGTGACTCTTCTTCCATTAATATATACCATCGGGGAGCCCTTCCCTATTACCTCCAGACCATTCTGTCCCTTGATTATGCCGGGGGTCTTCGCAAGGACGTCGCTGGCCGATCCCGCGTTCTCCAGCACGGAACCGCGTACATTTGTCTGCAATCCTTCACCCGTCAGTTTTGTTTTGGGCATAACGGCGCTTGCTACGGCCCCCTCCAGCATCTGTGAGTCACCTGCAAGGGTAATCACAGCGCCGTCTACGGGTGCAAGATAGAGCGTCTTGTAGCCCAGCATGGCCACCATCATAATGCCGTCAGTCTCACTGGTCACTATATTGAAGGTGCCGTCCTCCTGAGTTACCACGCCGCATACTACGGTAGAATCCGCCTTTGAAAGCACGGCCACGTTGGCATAAGGGACCGGTTCCCCATTTTCATCCACCACTTTTCCCCTCCAGTCCTCTTTTGAAAATAGGGGGAAGGAGACCACTGCAAGCATCAGAATCAAAATAAAGCGTTTCATTGTCTGTCCATGTTTTTTCACCTGCAAAGTTATGGTATATTATGTTCCGAAATAAAAAACCATGTGGACAATAAAGTGGACAATTGGCCGATTATGGCGTGGGCGCTATTGGACAACAGGGGAACAATCCTTACCTTTGCCATAAACAATCACGGAACAACCGTTATGGCAAGACCTGTTACTGTCACAAAAGAAAGAATCCTTTCCGCTTCCCTTGATCTGGTGAGATCCGGAGGCCTCCCGCTCCTGACGGCCAGAAACCTCTGCGCCCGGCTTGGCTGCGGCGCCAGCGCCATCTTCTCCTCTTTCGGATCAATCAAAGGGGTACGGGATGCCGTCCGCGAAGAAGCCCGGAAACTGTACAGGAAGCGCGTTGGCGACGGATTTGCGCTCAATCCCCCCTTCAAGGGTTTCGGGATTGCCCTTATCTGGTTCGCTATGGATGAGCCGGAGCTGTTCTCCCTTGTTATGGAATCTGAGACTCATCCTGCTTCATACAGGGAATACATAGATTCCTATGTGGGCTTCAAGGCGGAGAGCCTTTCTGCCATAGAAGAAACCTTCGGCCTGCAGGAGAATGAGGCCGAAATGCTTTATTATCAACTTGTACTGGTGGCCCTGGGACTTGCCTCAACCTGTACCGTGGGCTCAAGCCCGCTCACTATCCAGCAGGTGAGCGAAATCCTGGGGAAGAATGTCAGGGCCTTCCTGATGGTCATCCACGCCGGAAAGGATGTGCGGGAGGGATTCATCCCCAACGCCGGCGGGGGGCCTTCCGGAGAGGTAGATTCCTATGTGCTGATGCAGGCGCTGGTGGGGCAGAATCACCTGCTTCAGCAGCTCCGTACCAAGCCCCGCTATATCCAGGATGAAGAATGGGCCGAATTGGAACGCATGCTCCGAAATTCATCAGACTTCAGGCCCGAATCTCTCCGTGAAGAGCATCCGGGCCTGACAAAGGGCGATATCCGCGCCTATATTCTCTCGCATCTGCAGTTCTCGGTATCGGAGCAGGCAATCCTGCTGGGAATCTCACCCGCCTCCGTCACCAAGGCCCGCCAGAGGCTCAAGGCAAAACTATGATACCTAGTTTACAGGAGTAAACGTATATTTCTTAATGACGATATCTGCTTTCTCGGCTTCTCCCATGGCGTTGCCGGGGCGGAAAACTACGGAAACCACAATGGGTTTGTCGGCCTGATCCTTGTATTCGGCAGCCACTTTGTCGGCGGCTTCGATGACCACCTTGTCATTGGCGGCGGTGTGGAAATCACGGCCCCTGCCGGCCAGGATGACAGCATCCCTGATCTTGTTGAAGATGATACCGGAACCGGAGTTATTAGTAACGGTGATATCGCAGGTAGCGGTGTATGAGCCGGAATCACCGGGGTCATTAATTGAACAGGAAGTGAAGCAGAGGGCCATGCAGGCCACCAATGCCATTGCAACAAGTTTGATTGTTTTCATGATTTTCAGACAAATAATACTAATGATAAATGTTCTTAATTATTTGTGCAAAAATACATTATTTTCGGAAAAACATCACTTTTTTTCCACTTTTGGTTATTGTCCTACTTCTTCCGCTGTTTTCCGAACTCCCGGGCAACAAGGAGGAGGTCGTCCAGGGAATGGTCGTAGACGGCATCGGCCGGGAGAAGACGGAGACGGAATTCGTCGTAGTCTCCGGCACTCAGGATGCAGTCTTCTCCGGGACGGAGGATACCGGACCATTCATATCCAAGGAAACCCACATCTATCCTGTAACTGCCGTCTCCTAAGTCTGTTTTCTCGTAAGGATGGCTGTCACAGTCATAATAAGATATGGCGGGTGTGCCCGGAACCATTTTATTGTCCAGGTCAAAATCGCTCCAGAACCGCGGGCCGTAATCGGCCGGGAACCAGCGACGGTTGCTGAAAACCAGTTCCGGCTCTTTTTTCTCGCTGTTATATGGAGTCCAGTCTTCCACAAAGGAGGCGTAGGCATTGTTCCAGTGCCAGTACAGACCCGCCAGAATTTCCGTCTCTATTTGGAACTGGTGCTGCTCCATCTCAAGCGGAGCCTCTTCCCAGAATTTATCGTTCAACGTGGGGTCTTTTTCGCAGGCCGATAAAACCATCAGGGCCAGTGCAGTCCATAATATCTTTTTCATACGTTTCAGTGTTTTTCGCAAAGGTAACCCATAGGAATGATTGCCTTGTGGCAGAATCCGCCACAATGCACTGATTTGCAAGGATATTTCAGGAGGAAATGATATCTTTGCAAAGGAATGATATGCCTTGCCATCATACTGTGTCTGCTGACGGCCGCGCCGCGGTTTGTAAACTACTCCGCGGCCGACGGCCTGCCGTCAAATACAGTCTATGCCATCGCACAGGACCAGGACGGCGTGCTGTGGGTGGGCACCAGGAACGGCCTGGCCAGTTTTGACGGCTCCCGCTTCAGAAGTTACAAGGAGTACGGGAGGGTGAATGCCCTTGCGGTGGACACTGAAGGCCGATTATGGGTTGGAACTACGGAGGGGCTGACGGTGATGCCCGATCAGGTCGGGCATGACGGAGGGCCGGTCCGCGCCCTGTACGCCGACAAAGAGGGCTTTGTATGGGCCACGGTGGGAGACACGCTCCTTCTGAAACTATCCTACAAAGGCGGCATCCGTGAGGAAGCCCGCTGCTTCTACGACAAAAGGGACCACGAAGGGGATTATCCCTATTTCCAGATTTATGAGGCAGAGGACGGGCGCCTATGGATTGCCGGACGCCTGGTCCACAACCAGTATGTGGAGGACCGGAAGAACCCCCACGTCACACTTCCCTCCTGGGAAGGTATGCTATGCAACGGAAGTTACGCGGAAAAGGGCGGGAAACTCTACTCCTTTGAAGACCACACCTCCCTCCTTCACACCTATGAAGCGGGAGTGCCTATCCCCATCGGCCGCCTGCCAATATCTCACGCAAGGCTCCTTACAGACCGCAGCGGGAACCTTTGGGCTGCCGGATCCTACGGCCTGGGACTGGTGAACACCCAGAAGCCGGAGGATACAAAGGTCTATAAAACCACCTCCAACGAACTCTACTGCATATTTGAAGACCGCCAGGGCAATATCTGGGCGGGCGGCGACAACGGACTCTCCGTGCTATCTTCTGCCTTACAACAGGTGAGAGTTGTCTCCACCGCCCAGGTATCTGCCCTTATGGAAGACCATAACGGGAAACTGTGGATTGGGACGGCCCAGGAAAGGGTATCGGCCCTCTATGAAGACCGCGCCGGCACCGTTTACGTGGGCCTTTGGAATAACACCGGCTGGGAGGTGTGGAAGGACGGGAAAAAGGCGTACAAGGACCGCCTCACCGGTGAGCTTCCCAAGGAGCAGACGGAAGCCAGGCATCTTGACGGAGCCAACTGGATATCGGACTTCCTGGAAGACAGTGAAGGCCGATTCTGGGTTGTCACCTGGGAGGGCGTTGGCCTCAATGAGTGGGACCGGAAAGCCCGCCGGAGCCTTCCGCCTCACTGGCTGAGCCCGTTCCGCTATCCATCGGCACAGGTAGATTCAAACATTTATCTGAGTTCAAGGCTTGGAAGCAGGCTCATAGAGGATGCCCGCGGGAACCTTGTCTACGCCACCACAGAGGCCGGGCTCAATGTCATAGACCGCAAAACAGGCCTCGTCACAAAGTACTACAAAGGCAATTCCTCCATCCCCGACGACTACGTCACGGACCTCTGTCTAACCCCTAGCGGCGCCATCTGGGCCGCCACCCGCAGCGGGCTGTGGAGCCCTTCCGGCAACCATTTCCTTGACGGGATGCTGGTGCAGTGCGTTGAGGCCGATGAAAAAGGCCGTCTCTGGGCCGGAACGGAGGACGGGCTGTGGTTTGTGGACACGGACGGCAGCACGGGACGCGTTCCAAAGGAACTGGGCTTCCCCTCAGACATATACGGAGAGAGAGTCTCCTGCCACCTCTACGGCGGCGCCCTGGCCTTTGGAGGCGCTGCCGGCGCAGCCTCTTTCCACCCCGACAGCCTCCTTTCCATCAAGGCCTCCGGCAATCTGCCGCTTGAAAGCCTCATCCGCCACCGGTACCGTCTGAACGGCGGAGACTGGACGGAAGGACGCTTTATCGGCCTGCCGGAAAACATACGTCCCGGGCGGTATGTCCTCCAGGAGCAGAGTTCCGACATCTTTGGCCGATGGGACCGTGGAGAAACCTCTGAGAAGACCCTCCGCGTTCCGCAGCCCCTATGGCTCAGATGGCCATTCCTTCTTCTGTATGCGCTCCTTCTTACCGGCATAGTGTGGACGGTTCTACGCCTTAGGGAAAGGCGTCTTCTTGTGAAAGAACTTGAGATGAGAAACAGGCTTTTCTCCATCATTTCGCACGACCTTCGGAATCCAATTTTCGGGAACAGGCTGCTTTCCCGCCAGCTCCTTGAACGCCTTCCGGAACTGCCTCCGGAGCAGCTCAGGGAGGGGCTTGAGAAACTGGCTTTATCGGCCGATAACACATCCTCCCTGCTTGAAAACCTCCTCCTGTGGTCACTGAACCAGAAAGGGATGCTGGAGCCGGTAATGCGGGAAGAGAACCTCAAGGCGCTTTCCGCGGAAGCTATCGGCACTCTCCAGAACGGGGAAGTGATCTCTGTTGACATTCCTTCCGGCCTTACCGTGAAAACAGACCGGAATATGCTCCTGACGTGCCTCAGGAACCTCCTTGACAATGCCGTTAAGGCAAGTCCGGAGGGAGGAGTAACCCTCAAGGCCCGTGGAAAAAGGATAATTATTGCCGATAACGGCCCTGGCATAAGGGAAGAGGATCCACACTGGGGCCACGGCCTTGGTCTTATGATAACCAAGGAACTTCTGGACAAGCTTGGAGCCGAGATGAAAATGCAAAACAGGCCCGAAGGAGGCCTTGAAATAACCATCGACCTATGATCAACGTCCTTCTCATTGAAGACTCCGCCGTATTTGTAATGGGGCTTAAACTTGCCCTTGGCGACAATCCCACCTTCGGGAGCATTGAATCCGTGGCCTCTCCCGGAGCCGCTGTGGCCTACCTCAACGCCCACCCTGAAACGGATATCGCCGTGGTGGACATAACGCTGGAGGCAGAGACCGACGGCCTCACGCTTCTGGGTATTCTCCGGGACGCTTTTCCCGGCGTAAAGGCCCTTGTGCTCTCACATTACAAGATTCCGTCATACATCCTCAGGGCCATCACATCCGGAGCCTGCGCATACCTTGCCAAGGATTCATCTCCGGAATCAATAGTGGAAGCCATCATGGATGTAGCCGCCGGCAAGTGCCTGTTCTTTGGAGAGACCATAGACTCCGGAAAGATTCTCCGCAGCTTCGGGGGCAAGGAGAACCTCAATGCACGGAAGCCGCAGGGACTTACGCCCCGGGAACTGGAAGTGCTGCAACTCACTTCTTCCGGCTACAGCAACTCCCAGATTGCATCGGCCCTTGAAATCTCCGTAAACACCGTAGACAGCTACAAGGAGCGCATCAAGGGGAAATTCGGCCTTGACAGCATTGTGGAATGCGTTGCCACTGCCGCCGCCAAGGGAATTGTCACTGTGTGAGGATGGCAAATTCTATACGCTTTTCTTTTCTCCCAGCACACACCAGCGGATAAGCGGGATGCGACGGATTATCTCATAAAGGAGCGGAGACAAGGTGAAAACCGCCACGGCAAGGATAAGGTACATCGCCAACGGAGGCAGCTGAGTGTAGGTTTTCATCATATAGCCAAAGGCCGCAACGGGAAGGTAATGGACAATGTATATCCCGTAACTTGAGCGGGTCATATAGCCGGAAAAGGCGTTTGTGCAGTCCCAGCGGCTTTGGAAAAGGCCCATCATCGCAAGGCACATAAGCCAGCCGTAAATTGAGTTGAGAGGGCTTCCAAGGTACTCAGGAGAAGTATTGTCCTGCCCGAAGGTTGTGCCTATGAGAACGCCGCCCGCTATAACGGCCGATACCATCAGGGGAATCCAGGCCTTTCCCACCTTTTCCTGAACTTCGTCGTGAGAGAACACGAAGTATCCAAGGAGGAACGGAACCAGGTAGAAAAGGGGCTTGTACAGGTTCAGAAGGCCGTCGGCCGATTCCGGACGGGGGTTCCGGATAAGAGTCTGTTCCCCTGCCCAGAAGAGCACGCCTAGCATAATCACCCATACGATATTTGCCTTACCGCACCAGGTCCAGAACTTATCCTTTTTGTCAAGGGCCCTCACAATAAGAAGCACTATGCACAGCAGCCACAGCACCTGGATGAACCACAGAGGGCCAGTGCCGCTCACCGCCATAATCATATATTTTGCCACTGCGGGAACCCCGTCAAATACACCCTGCCTCTGCGCCACCACCGTGTTGAAGTATCCCACCATCCAATGGAAAACAAAAAGGCCGATAGTCCCCGGCACCAGCAGTTTCCGCGTACGCGCCTTGAACCATTCCTTTGCGCTGTACTTGTCCAGGGCATACCTGGCGCTGATTCCAGCCAGGATAAAGAGAAGCGGCATAAAGAACGGGTACAGGATGTACATAATCACATCCTGGTACTGCGGGACATCCGGATACTCTCCAAAGCCCCCTATTCCGCCAAACACACCCTTGTTGTTGTAGAAGTAGATGACGTGGTACAAAAGTACCAGAAGTACGGTTGCCCACCGCAGGTTGTCTATCCAATGCTTTCTCATTTTGTAAGTTCCTCCATAGTCTGGTCTATTACGCTTTGGAAAATATCAGTCTTCAACAGTGCCATTCCTTTCTGGTCTCCAAGCATAAGCAGGGCATCCCCCGGCTTGATATTGTACACTGTACGGGCCTCTTTGGGTATAACTATCTGGCCCTTGTCACCCACCTTCACTACTCCGAAGATGTATTTGCCTTCATTATCCTGCATAGTGGTAAAAGTTAGAATTTTCCCACAAATATAACAAATAATCAGCTCCCCGCCAAAAAAAGTTTTCGGCACACCAGCGGGCGAGGTTGGCAATGCTATGACACAAGAATGAGGCACTAACGGGCGAGGTTGGCAAGTCTTTTGGACGAGGTGTAACCCTTTATTGGACCAGGTGGCATTTCACCCCCTGGACCAGGTCCACAGATCACGGTTTTGCGAAAAGTCTGCGATGCGCTCTGTAGACGGGCTTTCGGAGACGATGAAGTCCGCTTCCCGTCCTCCGGAAAGGAAGGACAGGGCGATCAATTACTTCCCGGCATTTTTCAGGCGGCGGAATTCGGCCTGGGCGCGCGCCATGTCGTATTGGAATTTCTCGGAACTTTGAAGACGGGAGAAGCCTATGCCGGCAACGGGGCGGCTTGCGTCTACGTCGCTCTGCCAATGGCAGCCGGAGATGACGCGGCTTTCGCCGGAGAGCCATGCCCTTGCAAAGACGGCTTCGGCCGAAGCGGGATTGATCTGTGCCATAAGGAGGGCGCATGCCCATGCCCTGATAGTGTGGCCGGATGGATATGAACCCTCACCGGACAGCCATTCATCGTCCTGAGGGAAAATGGAAGGCTCCTTGAAATAGGCAAAAGGCCTGATCCGGAAATAATGCGCCTTGGGGCGGAAACGAATATTCTCTATGGTGGTTATTCCACGCGTGAGCACCTCATAGATGGCGGGAGTCTCCTCTTTGGAAATCTTAAGGCCGAAATGCTCTCCAAGGATAACCAGAGTGGTGTCCATGCTCCAGATGGCGTCACGCACGGCCATTTCCAGGCGGGCGGGGTCCCGGCGCTGCTGCTTGCCCCACATATAGCGCATTATGTCGCGGTCGAACTCACTGCTGGGGTCCTGGGGCGGGGCCGGCAAAACCTTCACGACATCAGGCATTTCCGCTTCCGGAATATAAGGCTCAAACACCTGCGCGAAAAGGCAGGAGCAGAAGAGCTGCAGAAAAACCAACAAAACTACCCGTTTCATCATATACTACACTATTTAAACGCTGCTTAGGACAGCATTGCAAAGTTCCGTAAAATTATTTACCCGTGCAAGTATCACGGTACAACATTTTTTCCTAAACCGCGACGAAATAGCTTACCGGGGCGTTCTCAATGACATCTCCGCTCCTGAAGAGTAATTCCCCGGAAACTGTTATTTTTGCAGTAACCATATATAAAAACAGCCCGCGGAGTGAACTGCGGGCTGTAATTTCAAATGGAGGGGGTTAGTCCTTGACCGGGCGGATGGAGCGTCCTATACACCGGTCGACAAGGCCATAATTGACATCGGTGCTCATGAATTCTACGTCTTCGGCCCAAATGTCGGAACCATAGGATGCAGACCAGTAGTGTCCCTGAGTTCCACGGTACGTCACGCTGCTTCCGTAGCAACCGCCAGCGGGAAGGAAGATACTCTTTCCGCTAGGGCCTGTCACCTGCATTCCTTTGACTCCGTTACGTGTAGTCCACGTCCACGTGCATTTCTCTTTCAGCTCTTTCCATTCTGAGAACTTAGGGGTGCGCCAATCACTTCCAACATTTACAGTGGCTGCGTCATCTTCAGGGATCAGCACTGTTCCTTTCTTACCTATGCCGTCGCCATATATGTCTGATGATCTATACTTATAATTGCTATTGGTATAGCTGGCCTTAGGCGAAGTCTCTCCCCAGGCAAAATAATCTCCGTAATCCTCCGGTTTGGATGCGCCTACGTTCATGGAGCGCCATTTCAAGCCGCTAGGGAGTCCAAGGTCAACAACTTCTTCACCCGGATCAGAAGATCCTCCGGTCACTGTTATCTGGCAGGTATCATATATCATAGGATTGGCCTGGCACCGGACCGTAATTGTGGCCTCGCAGGGCTGCAGGGCAGTAAGCTGGCCGGTTGAACTGATATATAACTTTGCGCTGTTGGCAGAACTTGCCCAGACAACTGCCTTGTTGGAAGCGTTTTCAGGAAGGACCGTAGCCGTAAACTGGTACTGCTGGTTTACACTGAGCGTAAGTTCGTGCTTGTCAAGGGTAACGGACTCTACCGGTACGGAATTGTCAGAGTCTGTAACGGAAACCTGGCAGTTTGCGGTAAGGTCTCCGGCGTGTACGGTTACAACCGTCTGCCCCACGCCCACACCGGTAATCTTAGCCTGAGTCTTGGAAATCATCTGCACTTTGGCAACATAACTGGCCTGAGATTCCCAGTAAATGGTAACCTCTGCGTCTTCGGGGTCCATAACCAATGAGACCACCTGTTCCTGATCCAATCCAAGGGCAACGAAAGAAGGATCCACAGATGCGCTGTTAATGGTGGAAGAGCCACCACCGCCGCCGCTGCCGCCATCCCTTTCTACGGTAACCTCGGAGAAAGCCATCTTATCGCCTACCATAGCCAGAACCTTGGTGGTTCCAACGGAAACGCCCGTTATCTTTGCCTGCCTGTCGGAAGTTTTTTCCACCGTAACGACCTGGGTATTGTCACTCACCCACTTGATATCGGCCTTTGCGTCTGAAGGCGTAATGATGGCCGTAAGAATGCCATCAGCGCCAATTGTAATTTTGGTAACTGCAGGGTCTACGGCAATGCTTTCTACCGCCTTGTCGTTTCCGCCGCCGTCATCGGCCTTACGGATAACAAGACGGCAAGAGGCCATAACTTTTCCAGCCTTGGCCTCAATTGAAGCGATTCCTTCCTTTAATCCGGTAACAACGCCGTTTTCAACGGAAGCGATTTCCGGATAAAGGGACACCCATTCCACCTTATCCGTGGTGTTTTCCGGTTCCACCTTTGCGGTAATGGTCAAGGTCTCTCCTACCTTGAGTTCGGCATCGAGGGGAACATCAAGTGTGATGGAGGTTGCAGGGATTTCCTTGCCATCATTCAGGAACTGGTTAAGTTCATCCTGCGTACAGGCCGATAAGGCCAGCATCGCAATTGCCGCTAGGGCTGAAAAGAATTTCTTAGTCATATTGTTGGTTATAGTGTTAAATCCTTCGATTGGCGAATATCGGCAAAAAGGACCTTAATTTTATAGTACAAAAGCACTATTTTACACTATCCCCAGTTCATTGGCAATTCTGAGCATCTCAGCGTTGCTACGCACATCCATCTTGGTGTAGATGTTCTGCTTGTGGTTCTTTATGGTGTATACGCTCACGTGGAGACGGTCCGCTATGCCCGCGGCGGAAAGGCCTTCCGCGCTCAGGCGTATCACTTCAATCTCACGGGCGGTAAGGCCCAGTTCCTTCACGCGGCGGGAGCGTTCCTCCGCGAGGTTATTAATGTAGGAAGCGATATCATCGGCCATGATGCCGTCCTCTTCCCCCATTAGTTCGCTGCAGCGGGCACGGATGGTCTCCTTGTCCGGGACTGCCGGCTCACCGGCCCTGGGACTTGCCAGGTCCTTTGAGATGAGCCTCAGGAGCTGCTCCTTGCCGCGGTCCGATGCCACGATGCGGCGGATATAGGCCTGCGAGATGACTATCATTATTATAAGGGCAACGGCAAGGACTATAAGCGCCACCAGCACAATATTCATCCGGGCAATCCTCACCTCCTTGAGAGAGGTCTCGTAGCGGGTTTCCATCTCCTGGAGGCGGGAATCGGCCTTTTTCTGCATATAATGCTCTATGGCGTAGACATACTGCTGATGGGCCGATGCCGAGCTTTCCACATCCCCGGCCTGCGCATAGAGCATCACAAGGTTGTTCCAGCACTGGCTCTGCATGAGGTAATCTTCATCGCCGAGGCCATCCAGGACCTTAAGGCAGCACTCTATGCCATCTTTCCAGTTGCCGCCCTGACGGTACCAGCGCATCCAGTAAGGAAGGGCCCTGGAAGGGAAGGACGGGTCATTGGAAGATACTACAGCCTCATCTATGGCCTCCCCGGCTTTTGCGTAAATATCCTTGTCTATGGGATTCCTGAAACGGTTGAGGCCGATATAGGCCTGGCTTGTCTGAAGGAGGATATCGGCCTTGAGGGAAGGACTGCCGGCGGCGAAGGACAGCGCCTCCTGAAGGGTCTCAAGGGCCTCTTCATCCTGGGCCTCGCCCTCAGTGATGGCGCCGCAGAGCTGCAGGCGGCCTTTCTGGAGGAGGGCAGCCGCCATGAGGGTATCCGTTCCGCTTTCACGCGCCAGACGCTCTGCCTCAACGGCATGCTCCCAGCCCTGCGCGTCACGCCAAGTGATGATATCAAGGGCGGCAAGGCGGCTGAGGCACAGGGACTTCCCGCCATCCGTGAGATCCGGGGCCGATAAAGCCTTCAGGGCATATTCCGTGGCCTGTTCCCAGTCCTGCCCGGCGGCAAAGCGGTCACTTTCTTCAATAAGGCTGCGCCAGGAATCATTCCCCTTGCCGTCTGACTGGCAGGAGACCGCAGAAAGGGCTATTATAAAGGCTGCAAAAGCAGGAAAAAGTATCTTCATAGAATTGTTTTGTCTTAACAAAGGTCAGAAGAAATATTGTTATATGCAAATTGGTTTGCTATCTTTGTGATATGGGAGCAACGGGCATAATGGTTGGCGTAATTGCCGCACTGCCATTCACCACGCCTAAGTATGAGGTGAAGGTGGAAAGGGACGTGGTGTACTCTGAGGCCCGCGGGTACTGGGCCAGCGCGGATGAAGAGGCCGGGCTTCCCTTTGGCAAAATGATTTCAAAACTGGGGAAACAGCGGCAGCTGTCCCTGGACATGGATATCTACATTCCGGAAGGTGACTCCTGCGCTTCCAGGCCGCTTCTTCTGATGCTCCACGGGGGCTCTTTCTTCTTTGGAAACAAGGAAGAGAAGGGCCAGAGCGCATGGTGCCGGCA
This sequence comes from uncultured Bacteroidales bacterium, assembly GCA_900321715.1. GTDB lineage: Bacteria > Bacteroidota > Bacteroidia > Bacteroidales > UBA932 > Cryptobacteroides. Next base: position 17,846 of record ONXC01000017.1, read on the forward strand.
CTTCGCTTCCCTTGGCTACGTTGCCGCCTCCATCAATTACCGCCTGGGGTTCAATATCAAGAAAAAGGATATTGAAAGGGCCGAAGAATACGCAGTGGAGGACACAGAGGCAGCCCTGAGGTATCTCCTTTCACGGGAAGACCTGAGGATAGAGCCAGAAAAGGTCTTTGGCGCAGGAACCAGCGCCGGAGCAAGCACCGTAATGGTCCTGGCATTCAAACCGGGGGCGCCCAAAATAAGGGCTGTCTGCAGCCTGTGGGGGTCCCTCCATGATTTATCGGCCCTGGAGAATTCCAGCACCGCCATCCTTTCCTATCAGTCAGTGAAAGACCCCGTGATGCCGTACGGTGAGGGTTATCCCTTCACAAAAAGGGATGGAGCGCTGTGGCCGCCCTCCTGGATGTTCATCAGAAAGATGTATGGTACCGGCGCCATCCACAAGCGGGCCCTTGAACTTGGCCTTCGGAGTGAGCACCATCCAATTGAAGAGGCCGGGCACCGCCTCCATATCGGCCCTGACGGAAATTTCACACCTCTTTTCTTTGAGATCCAGGACCGCATGGCCACTTTCTTTGCAGAAAGTTTTTAACTATCTTTGTAAGACCATATAACCAATAACACACACTATGAGTAAAGAGAACACCCCCACTCCGCATATCGGAGCCAAATACGGAGAGATTGCAGAAACAGTGATCATGGCCGGAGACCCCCTTCGCGCAAAATTCATGGCAGAGAAATACCTTGAGAATCCCGTCTGCTTCAATGAGGTCCGCGGCATGCTGGGCTTCACCGGCACCTACAAGGGAAAACGCGTGAGCATGATGGGCCACGGCATGGGAATGCCTTCAATCGGCCTTTATACCTATGAACTTTACAACTTCTACGGCGTCAAGACCATCATCCGCGTGGGAAGCGCCGGAGCCTGCAACCACGGCCTTCACATCGGGGACCTTGTCCTTGCACAGGGCGCCTGCACGGATTCAAACTACGCAGACCAGTATCAGCTGGACGGCATGTTCGCCCCCATCGGAGACTTTGAGCTCCTGAGGAAAGCGGCCGATGTATGCGAGGAAAAAGGCTTCACATACAAGGTTGGAAACGTGGTTTCATCGGACCTTTTCTACCGTGAGAACCCCAACACCAAGGGCTGGATCAAGATGGGCGTACTTGCAGTTGAGATGGAAGTTGCAGCCCTCTACATGAACGCCGCCAGAAGCGGCAACCGCGCACTTGGCATCCTTACAATATCAGACCACATCCTAACCGGAGAAGCCACTACGGCAGAGCAGCGCCAGACCACATTCACAAATATGATGGAGGTAGCACTGGCACTGGTGTAATCCTATGAAAAACTCACATCGCTCCCTTGTGGAGGCACTTGTATTCCTGGCCCTGTTTGCAGCTGTATTCGGAGCCCTTGGATATATCATGGGCAGCGGGAACCTCATCAATACAATAATGAACACCGCCCATTCCCTGCTGCTTAACACGGTGTTCTACCTCATGGGCATCACGGTCCTTACCGGAGCCCTTTCCAAACTTCTCACGGAATTTGGCGTGGTGAAGATGCTGGAAAAGGGCCTGAGGGTACTCATGAAGCCACTTTTCAACCTCCCGGGAGCTGCTGCTCTGGGGGCCCTCATGACCTTCCTTTCAGACAACCCCGCCATCATTGCCTTTGCCAAGGACCGCTCATTCGCATCCTTCTTCAAGAAGTACCAGCTTGTGTCCCTCACCAACTTCGGGACGGCTTTCGGAATGGGATTCGTGGTCCTTATCACCATGATTTCCCTGGGTTACGGAAGCGGAGCGCTGGTTGGTTTTGTGGGAGCGTTCTGCGGATCAATCATCTCTACCAGGCTCATGCAGCGGAGCTGCCTCAAGGCCTGGCCTGAGATGGAGTCTCCCGCAGTGGAAGACGCCCCTGAGGGCGTTGAGGATAAGGCCGATGATAACGCCGCTCCCAAGGACAGCATCTTCATGCGCTTCCTCAACGCCATCCTTGACGGCGGAAAGAACGGCGTGGAGCTTGGCCTTGCCATCATCCCCGGTGTACTTATCATCACCACCATGGTGATCCTCATCACCTTCGGCCCCGGAGACGGCGGCGTCTACGACGGTTCCTCCGGTCAGGGCGTACCCATCCTTCCCTGGCTTGCCCAGAAGATTCACTGGGTGTTTGAGTGGCTGTTTGGATTTGCCGATATGCGCCTCATCGCCTTCCCCATGACCGCCCTCGGCGCAGTGGGAGCAGCCCTTGGCCTTCTTCCCACCTTCAATGCGGCCGGCATCCTGGACGGAAACGCCATTGCAGTGTTCACCGCCATCGGCATGTGCTGGAGCGGCTTCCTCTCCACCCACACCGCAATGCTGGACACCCTTGGCTACCGCAAAGCCATCTCCAAGGCCATCGGCGCCCATACCGTCGCAGGCCTCTGCGCCGGCATCATCGCCCATTTCCTGTACCTGCTTCTCTCCGTTATCGGCATAATGTAGCCGCAGGGGAGCGTCGCAGGTGGCAAGCAGGAGCGTCGCAGGTGGCAAGACAAAACGTCACAGGTCTGCAAAAAAAGCCGGACCTGCGACACTTTTTGTCCCCTGTGGCCGATTTGCGTCGCAGGTGGAGCCAAAAATGCAGACCTGCGACACAAAACCCCATCATCTGCGACGCAAACGCCCATCACATGCGACAGTGTTATTTGATGATGCGGTTCATGATGAGCGCGATGGCGCCGTCTCCGGTGACGTTGCAGGCGGTGCCGAAGGAATCCATTGCAATGTAGAGGGTGATCATCATAGCCTGGGCCTGGGCGTCAAAGCCAAGGATGCTTCCAAGCACGCCCAGCGCCGCCATTATGGCCCCGCCGGGAACGCCGGGGGCGGCTACCATAGTAACTCCCAGCATCATGATGAAGCCAAGCATGGTCCCAAAGTCAAAGGGAATGCCCAGCATAATCATAAGGGCTATTGCGCAGGATGTGATCTTGAGGGTACTTCCGGAAAGGTGGATGGTGGCGCAGAGAGGCACCACAAAGCCCGCCACTTCCTCCTTGACGCCGTTTTTCTTTGCGCACTCCAGAGTAACGGGAATGGTTGCGGCCGATGAAGCCGTGCCCAATGCGGTCATATACGCCGGCAGCATCCCTGCCAGCATCTTGAAGGGGTTCTTCCCGGCCACGGCACCCGCAATGCAGTACTGAAGCACAAGAAGCAGGATGGTCATCCCGAAAATGACGCCTATCATCACCAGGAACGACTTCAGCACCGGAGCCACCTGCCCCGCCGCAGTCATATCCAGGAACAGGCCGAAGATATAGAACGGCAGAACCGGGATGATTATCTTCTCAATGCTCCTCACAATGATGGCCTTAAGCTCATCGAATCCCTTTCTGAGAGCCTGGGCATTGGATGTAGCGATGCCTATTCCCAGCATAAAGGAGAGCACGAGGCAGGTCATAATGTCGGCCAAAGGCGGTATTGCAAGGGTGAAATACGCGGGGAACTTCACCTCTCCGGCATCAATAACATCCAGGCTGTCCCGGTCCAGAAGAGACGGGAACCAGGCGCTGGAGAAGCTGTAGGCAAAAAGGCCGGACAGTACGGTGAAGGTATATGCCAGCACCACCGTGATCACAAGCATCTTTCCCGCCTTTGCCCCCACTTCCGCTATGGCCGGGGTAACAAGGCCGATGATAATAAGCGGTATGAAGAAGCGCAGAAGTTGGTCGAAGATGCCGTCGAAGGTGTTCATGGCGCGGACAGCCCAGCCGGGGGCGATGAGCCCGAATCCAACGCCAAGCGCTATGGCTATAAGAATCTTTACTATAAGGGGCAGACGGATGTGTTTCATAAGCACGTCATTTATTCTCACAAACTTACAAAAAATCTTTCACAAGTTAACGCAGGGTACCAAGAAAGGTTTTAAATCCCAGTGAAAATGGCTATATTTGTAAAGACTTTTAACCATAATGAACAAAACAGTAACCGCATACCTTTGCGCCATGCTCACGGTGGTCCTGTGGGCAATGTCATATATCTGGGCCGACCGCCTCCTGGCGCTGCAGATTCCCGTGGAATTCTTTGTGCCCATAAGGATGCTGATGGCCGGGGTGCTTCTGTGGATAATCAACCTTGTTACAAAGCAGAAAATGCTCATCAAGCGGAAGGACATCATAAAGTACCTGCTCCTTTCGCTGTGTATGCCGTTCATTTATTTCCTGGCAGAAACATACGGCCTCAAATTCACGGAGTCTCCCACAATCACATCCCTCATCATAGCCACCAACCCTATCTTTTCAATGATTGTGGGAATGCTCATCTTCAAGGAGAGTTTCTCCAGACTGAACATCCTTGGAGTATTCATAGCCATAGCCGGCCTCTGGATAGTAACATACACCACAACCCAGACGGGCCCCATGTTCTGGCTGGGAATAGGCATCCTGTTCATCGCGGTAATATCTGAGGTAAGCCAGATTGCCTTCACAAAGGCTCTCAGCGACGAATATTCGCCATCGGTGATAGTAATGTACCAATTCCTCTTTGGCAGCATCTTCTTCATCCCGATGTTTTTCACCAAGGGTATAAGCAGTTTTGAACCTGGCCTCTACCTCAGCTGGCCGGTTATTTATCCCATCCTTGCGCTTGCCCTCCTTTGCAGTGCAACGGCCTACACCAGCTGGGCCTACGCAATTGGAAAACTTGGCGTTGCCCGCACCAGCGTATTCCTTGCAGTGGTGCCCCTTGTAACCGCCGTGCTGGCTTTCATCCTTGGTGAGGAAACCCTCCGCGGGCTGCAGTGGGTGGGCCTCACCATCGGCCTTGTGGGCATCTATCTTACACAACTTCAACTGAAGAAGCAATGAAACTTCACGTACAAAACGAGACATCCCGCCTGAGGGAAGTAGTACTTGGGCTGCCATATTCAAATGGCGGCACCCCCACCCTGGACCAGACTTTTGACAGCAAGTCCTATGAGAGCGTCCTCCACGGAGTGTACCCGGAAGAGAAGGATATCATTGAGGAGATGAACGCCTTTGAGCGTATCCTCAAAAAGTACGACGTAACTGTTTACAGGCCGGACCTTGTGCCGGACTGCAACCAGGTGTTCGCCCGTGACGTGGGATTTGTTATTGACGACAAAATAATTGTCTCCAACATCATCCCTGACCGCCAGGAGGAGATTGACGCCTACGGCAGCATCTACAGGCAAATCCATTACAAGGACATCTACAACCTTCCGGAAACCGTTCACGTGGAAGGCGGAGACGTGGTGCTGTACAACGATTACATCTTCCTTGGCCAATATGCCTTTGAGGATTATCCTCAGGTAAAGACCGCCCGTACAAACCGCCTGGCGCTGGATTACCTCAAGATGATCTTCCCTGGAAAGAGGATCATCCCCCTCAACCTCAGAAAGAGCGACACAGACCCCTACGAGGGCATCCTCCATCTTGACTGCACCTTCATGCCGGTGGGAAAAGACAAGTGCATCATCTACAAGAGAGGCTTCCTCAATCCCCGTGACGCAGACCACCTTGTAGAGATGTTCGGCCCGGAAAACACATTTGAACTTACCACGGAGGAAATGTACTGGATGAACTCCAATATCTTCTCCATCTCCCCCGATGTAGTGGTTGTGGAAGAGCATTTCCTGCGCCTTAAAAAGCACCTGGAGGAGAAGTGGGGAATGACCGTTGAAACGGTGCCCTACCGTGAAATTTCCAAGATGGGCGGGCTCCTGAGGTGCTCCACCCTCCCTCTTAGAAGAGACTAGAAGACTACTATGGCAAAACTTGCAATGATTGCCTTTGGCGGCAATGCGCTCCTCAGGGCCGGCCAGAAGGGTACCTTTGAGGAGCAGACAGAGAATGTCACCCGCACTTGCGCCCAGCTTGGGCACCTTATTGAACGCGGCTACAACATAGTTATCGGCCATGGAAACGGCCCTCAGGTGGGAAATGAACTCCTGAGGCAGGAGGCCGGAAGCAAGGAGTTCGGCCTTCCCGCCATGCCCATGGACTTCTGTGGCGCGGAAACCCAGGGCTCAATAGCCTACCTAATCGAGACCGGAATGGACAAGGTTGCCGCCGGCCGGAAGGTTATCTCAATCGTCACGCGCGTGGAGGTAAAGGCCGATGACCCCGCCTTCCTCAACCCCACCAAGTTCGTGGGCCCCTACTACAAGGAATGCCCCCTTGACGGCGCCACGTACAAGGAAGACCCCCGTGGCCTTGGCTGGAGGAAGGTTGTGCCTTCCCCAAGGCCCATCGGCATAAATAACATTGACGTTGTGGAAAGGCTTGCCCGCGAAGGCGCAATTGTTATCACCGTCGGCGGCGGCGGAATCCCCGTCGTACGCACCCCTGAAGGCCTTAAAGGCATTGAAGCGGTGATTGACAAGGACCTTGCCAGCGCCCTTGCCGCCGTCACAATGAAGGCCGATGAATTCTACATCCTCACGGACGTCCCCAAGGTGTATATCAACTTCCGTAAGCCCGGCGAGGAAGCCCTTGACACCATTACCGTGGCCCGCGCAAAGGAACTTCTTGAGCAGGGTCAGTTTGCCGAAGGCTCCATGGCACCCAAGGTGAGAGCCGCCATCATGTTTGTGGAAAACGGCGGAAAACAGTGTATAATAACGGAGGCCGGGGAACTTGAGAACCCCGCCTGCGGAACCAGAATAATTCCTTAAAAACTATGGCATACAATCTCAGAAACCGCAGCTTCCTTAAGCTGCTGGACTTCAGCCCCAAGGAAATCCAGTATCTCCTGGACCTTGCCGCTCAGTTAAAGAAGGCAAAATACGCAGGCTGTGAACAGCCGCGCCTTAAGGGCAAGAACATAGCCCTCATCTTTGAAAAGACTTCCACCCGCACCCGCTGCGCCTTTGAAACCGCCGCCTACGACCAGGGCGCCCACGTGACGTATCTTGGCCCTACGGGCAGCCAGATCGGCATAAAGGAGTCCATGAAGGACACAGCGCGCGTGCTTGGACGCATGTACGACGGAATAGAGTACCGCGGCTTTGCCCAGAAGACCGTTGAGGAACTGGCCCAGTATGCCGGCGTCCCCGTATGGAACGGCCTCACCAATGAGTTCCATCCCACCCAGATCCTGGCCGATTTCCTCACTATGCGTGAGCACGTGGATAAACCCCTCAGCCAGGTTTCATACGCCTACCTTGGAGACGCCCGCTTCAATATGGGAAACAGCCTCCTTGTTGGCGGCGCCAAGATGGGAATGGACGTGAGGATTGTAGCCCCCAAGGCCCTCCAGCCCGCTCCGGAACTTGTAGAGAAGTGCCGTGAGATTGCAAAGGAAACCGGCGCCCGCATCACCATCACCGATGACCCCAAGACCGGCGTGAAGGGCTGCGACTTCCTCTACACGGACGTATGGGTATCCATGGGAGAACCGGATTCAGTGTGGAAAGAGCGCATTGAACTCTTAAGGCCCTTCCAGGTTAATTCCGAACTTATGGCCGCTACGGGTAACCCTAAGTGCAAGTTCATGCACTGCCTCCCCGCCTACCACAACCGTGAAACCAAGGTTGGAGAGGATGTGTTCCAGAAGTTCGGCCTCAACGGCGTTGAAGTCACTGAGGACGTGTTCGAAAGCCCCGCCAGCATAGTCTTCGACGAGGCCGAGAACCGTATGCACACAATAAAGGCGGTGATGGTTGCGACGCTTGGTGCATAAAAGTAATTATCTATCTCAGGAAGAAGTAATAAACGGCTATCTGCACAGCGAGGATAGCCGGTACACCAAGGGTGGTCATCCCACTCATACCAATTTGGATTAACTTTCCAATATACGGAAAATCCTTTAGATAAACATCCCGTCCAGAAAAGCGCCCCAAAATCAGGATGGAAGCCCTGAAACCACCGCCCTGTCCGGGAAAACGCCCCAAAATCAGGACGGAAACCATGAAACCACCTTGCCGTCCGGGAAAACGGCCCAAAATCAGGACGGAACTCACAACCGGAAGGGTCTTTGTGCAGCAAAGAGTACCGCCAGGACGACTATACCTGGTTAAGGAGATGCTGCAGGATGTCAGGGGTGGTTATCTCTCTATCTTTACAAGCTCCAGTGTGAAGACCAGGGTGCTGTGGGCTGGGATGTCATCCATCTTAGTGGCTCCGTAGCCCCACTTGGCGGGGATATAGACCTCCCACTTGTCACCCTCATGCATACGGGTGAGGACTATCTGCCAGCCCATGATGAGGTCACCAACCATGAAGAGCGCGGGGAGCTGCTCCCCTTCCGTGGTGTCAAAGACGGTTCCGTCTATGAGCCTTCCCGTGTAGTGGACATAGACGATGCTGCGTGGCGTAGGCTTTTTTGTGCCGTGACCCTCTTCCAGGACGCGGTACATTACACCGTTATCGAGGACGACAATCCCCTCCTCCTGGGCTTTAACCTGGAGGAACGCCTCGTTGGCCTCCCTGTAGGGATTGGGTTTCTTTTTCTTGTGGAAAGCCATAACTATGTGAGGTTTACCTTCTCAAACTTATATCCCAGGCGGCAGAGCTCTATGGCGGCCCCAACCTTGAACATCACTTCAACTGTAGCAAGGAACATCCTGTAGGCTTCGGCTGTCCCGGGTTCCGGGCTTTCCCTCATAAGGAAATGATAGGCCGATGCCGCCGTAGACTGCATGGCGGGTACGCTGTGCCGGCGGTCCCGGAGGATCTCGTCCGTGATGTGGTCGTCCATGTCGTCAAAACCCCTCTCTCCCTGGAAGAAGGCATATGGGACCTCCGCGTACCTGGCCCAGTCCGCGTCCCAAAGGAAAGCTATGGCCATCCCAAGGTAACCCGCGCATCCAAGGCAGAACTCCGGATAATGGTTGAACTCCCTCACGGCATCCCCGTAGAAGGATGGTGCCAGCCGTACCCAAGCCGTATCTATGTCAGGAGTACTGAGGAGCGTCCCCTTCAGGAGACCGTTTCCCGTGCACACATCCACAAGATACTGCGTCAGGTCCTCCTTGTATTTTTCTACATCGGTCACGTCAGAAATCTATCTGTTAACCTTCAAATATACGGAAAATCCGCCGGACGCTCAAATAAATGTCAGTGTACCCGCCATGGAAATAATTTAGTAACTTTGTCATCCCAAACTGAAACTACTGAAAGCATGTTCAACAAACACGATATCGACCGCGATGCCTGCCAGCTCTTCGGCGCCCAGGCCAGCAAGGGTTACGACTGGTGGTGGCACTCCTTCACAGGCTACGATGCCGAGACAGGAGCCGCAAAGCCTTTCTTCATCGAGTTCTTCCTCTGCAACCCCGCCCTCGGCGGAGACGAACCTGTCTTCGGCCAGATCCCAGGGAAGCCGCAGAAGCCGTCCTACCTGATGGTCAAGGCCGGTGCCTGGGGCGAGGACGCCGCGCAGCTCCACCGCTTCTTCGGATGGAACCGCATCAAGGTTGACTGGAGCGTCCCGTTCCGGGTGGAGGCCGATGACTGCCTTGTCACCGAGGACCGCACCCGCGGCCACGTGATGGTGACGGGCGCCGCGTCGCACCCTGAGTGGATGTGTCAGGACGGTGAGATGTCATGGGACCTCAGGATACGCAAGATAACGGCCTTCAATGTGGGATTCGGGGCCGATGAGGTGTTCCGCCACGCAGAGGCCTTCGAGATGTTCTGGCACGCCGAGGGGATGAAAAGTGAGTTCGAGGGAGAGGTAGTCTGGAACGGCCGCCGCTATGTGGTGCGCCCGGAGGACTGCTACGGCTATGCCGACAAGAACTGGGGGAAGGATTTCACAAGCCCCTGGGTGTGGCTGTCATCCAATAACCTCACCAGCGAGATAACGGGAAAGAGGCTCACCGACAGCGTATTTGATATCGGAGGGGGCAGGCCGAAAGTCGGCCATATCGCCCTCCCCCGCAAGCTCCTTTCCGCCTTCTGGTACGAAGGGAAGCCCTATGAGTTCAACTTCTCCAAGGCCTGGACCGCCGTCCACACTGAGTTCGACTGCAGGGAGACGGACACCCAGGTCATCTGGCACGTGGAGCAGCGCTCCATCTCTGGCAGGATGGTGACGGATATAACCTGCGAGAAGAAGGATATGCTCCTTGTGAACTACGAGGCCCCCGACGGCGCCAAGAGGCACAACCGCCTATGGAACGGCGGCAACGGCCGCGGGACGGTCCAGCTCTTCGATCTGAAGGGGAATCTCATTGACTGCGTCCACGCCGAGAATGTCGGCTGCGAATACGGTGAGTACTGTCAGGCCTGACGGTGTCAGGGCTTGACCCAGATGACCCGGATATCCTCCTTGTTGACTGAGAGGGCTATCCATACGTCCCCTCCGAGGACAGCAGCCTTGGGGTAGTTGTACCCCCTCGTCTTATACCTCCCTTCCTTCCTACGCTCCGGAAGGTCCTCGGGGCCGGCCAGAAGGCAGGCATCCGTGTAGAGATAGCCATCTTCGGAGAAGGCCACCGCGAGGGCGCGTCTTGACTTGGATCCGGTGGGGTTACCCACCCAGAAGGTTCTTCCGTCAGGAAGCGTCCCGGTGCACTGCTTTGAGCGGGAATCGGGGATATTGGTCCTTTCGGGGGCGCTCCAGGTCTCTCCCCTGTCCCCTGAGACGGAGAAGAGCTTCACGAAGGAGGAGTTCTGGTCCCTCATAAGCATCACAATCTTCCCGTCCCCCGCGATATACTGACTGGGCTCCAGGGGGCTTCCCTCCCCTTCCGGAAAGCCTGCTTCCTTCCATCCTCTGACACCCGAGGGGTCGTCCGTGTAGACGGGACTGAGCCTCGTCCCTGGCTGGAAATGTACGGCGCCGACGATACGCCCGCCGGGAAGCGTCAGGGGGTCCTGCTCGAAGATGCCTTCTACGGGAGAGCCGTCAGACATCCTCACGGGAGCCGGGGCGCTCCAGCTGGTGCCGTCAGCGGAGGAGACATAGAAGGCTTTCCCGCCCTCGGAGCGGTCTGTGGAGGAGATATAGTTCACAAGGGCCGTTAGGGTATCCACTCTCTGGATCCATCCGCCGGGAGAGGCGAAGTGGTCCTCTGTAGGAGGTACAAGGACCTTGGGGCCGTCCCAGGATGTCCCATCGGCACTGGATGAGCAGAGGATATGGGTGTCAGGGGTGTCCTCGTCCCTTTCGGATTGCTGCCACATGCAGTAGTACCTTCCCTTGAAACGGGTGATAACGGCGTTGTTGACGTATCCCTCCGAGCGGTAGACCTCAGTCCACTGAGCGCTTTCCAGTCTCCTAAGACCCAGGGAGAGGCTGTCGCCTGTATCGATGACCCCCTCCGCCATCCTCGGGACGGAACTCTCCTGACCCCTTCGGCAGCAGAGTGTTAGGAAGGCCAGGGAAACAATCACAAGGTAGACCCAGTACCTGATGATTGGAATCTCTATGCCGCAATTTAGCTTAACGTTCTGCATAGATGTAGTTACCTATTCAAATATACGGAAAATCCTTTAGATAAACATCCCGTCCGGGAAAACGGCCAAAAATCAGGACAGAACACCGGAAACACCCATGCCGTCCGGGAAAACGGCCCAAAATCAGGACGGAAACAGCAAATGCCTATTTTACATACTCTGCAGCCTTTCGGCCGGCTATTTTACCGTTGACCACTATGTCGGCGACACCGTTCCCGCCAAGACGGTTGGCCCCGTGGAGGCCTCCGGTCACCTCTCCGGCGGCATACAGGCCGGGAACGGGAGAATCATCGGCCCGCAGTACGTGCATATCTGCATCAACCCTTATTCCGCCCATAGTGTGGTGGATGGCCGGTTTGATGCGGATGGCGTAGAAGGGCGGGGTCTGGAGCGGGGATGTCATCTGCGTGCCGGTGCGGCCGAAGTCATCATCCGTGCCGGCCTTTTGGAAGGCGGCGTAACGGGCCATTGTGGCGGATAAGGCCGATGAAGGGAGGCCCACCTTGGAGGCCAGTTCCCCGATATCCTTACCCTCCGTCATGAGATGCTGGTTGGCGTAGGTCTCTATGGATGAGAGTGAACTACGGACACTCTGGTCAAACACAAGGAAGGCATCGCCCTCTTCCTGCCTGAGGATGGCGGCCGATACGACGTCTCGCGTATCCATCTCGTTCACGAACCTGTTTCCTGCCCTGTTCACCAGGATGGCCCCGTTTCCGCGGACGGCCTCGGTGATGAGGATATGGTTATCGGCCTCAGCCGTGGGATGTATCTGGATATATTCCATATGGATGGTGCTCCCTCCAACATCGGCAAGCCAGGAGAAGGCATCGCCGGTGGCCCCGGGATGGTTAAGGGTGGCAAAACCGGACAGGGACGGCTGGTAGCTTGTGACCATCTGAAGATTGGCCCCGAACCCGCCGGTTGCTATCACCACAGCCTTTGCGCTGAGGCGGTAAGTATTGCCGCCGGCGTCCTCCACCTTCACGCCGGTGACTGCCCCGTTTTCCGTAAGAAGTCCCACTACCTTATTTGACGTGCGGATCTCCACATTGGACTTGGCCGATGCCTCCCTCAGTACCTTCATAAGGTGAGGGCCTATTGCCGTGCCTCCCTTTGGCCGATGCGTCCGCCTGACGCTGCTCCCACCCATAAGGCCAACATCGCTTAGATCGGCCCCAAGCGAGGACAGCCAGGCAATGGTGGCGGCGGCGTGGTCTACAAGGCTCCTCACAAGCGAGGGGATATTCTTCTGCCTGCCGCCTTTCATCGTATCCTCGTAGAAGAGGTCCGGGGTGTCGGTGATGCCCAGCGTCCGCTGAGCCTCTGTACCGGCCGCATTGATGCCTCCGGTGGAATAGTTGGTGTTCCCTCCAAGGATGCCCTGCTTCTCCAGGACTATGATGCGGAGATTCCCGGCCGATGCCGCCTCCACGGCGGCGGAGAGCCCCGCTCCACCGGCACCGACCACAACAATGTCGCAGTTCCCGTCCCTGTAGGCCGTCTTCCCGGAATCACTCTGCCCCAGGGCCCCACGGATGGCCATGTTGACGGCCTCAATCACGCCGTTACTGGTAAGGGTGGCCCCTGACACCGCATCAACATCTCCAAGAAGTGCCTGCTTCTTAAGCGCCCGGGCAATCATCTCCCTGATGGCTTCCTGGGCAAAGGAGGACTCCGACTGGCTGACCACCACGATGTCCGTGATCCTGTGATCCCGGACAGTCATTTTAATAAGTATGGTTCCGCTTCTTCCCTCACCGGTTCCGGTCCACTCGCCGTCCTGAAGCACGGGCTGGGCCGGCACAGGATCCTGCCGAGTGCAGGCGCCAAAGGCGCAAAGCAGCGCAAGGAGTATTCCAATCAGATATCGTCTCATCGTCTTTGGATTAGCATTCAAAGATAAGGAAAATCCGCCGAACGCTCTAAAACCCACATCAGTAGGTTTCCTTCAGCCAGCGCTCGAAGAACTTGTCCGTTATGCTGTATTCCTTTTCGTTATCGACAACGCGGTAGGTTATGAGTTGCTCGTCAAGCAGTTTGGCGATGGCCTTCTGCGCCGAGCTTGGTGAAGGGAGGGCATTCCTTTTCACGAAGGCACCCGACATGGGTTTCCTGGCGGGGTTTTCCTTCGCCACCGCAGCCAGCATCTGCTTCATCGGGATGGGGAGAGATGACATGATCTCGGAATATGTATGTCCGTTCTCCTCAAGGATTGCATCTATGGTCTTCCTTACCGTCTCCCCGTTCACGGCTTCCCCGGGAGCGGCAAACGCAAAGATATCGTGGAAGACCTTGTGGTTGTAGTAAGTGTATCCCTCGAACTGGTCGTAGCAGTCTCCGACCACTTCCGCAGAGATCTCAATCCCGGCTTCGCCGAAATTCCTCACGACGAAATCCACATACTTCGACCGCTCGATGCATCCCAGATGAACGGGCTGGGCGCTGTTGTAGAAAGGCTTCGAATATGAAGAGAACATCTGCTCCAGGATATGCCGGTTGCTGCCGGAGAATATGAAATGGCAGTTATTCATCTTCTGGATCTGTGTCCTCAGGAGCGCCTCCACGTTCTTCTCCGGATAACGGGATATCTGCTGGAACTCATCTATCGCAACGATGCAGGGCCTGTCCGCCTTCTCGAGGTATTCAAATATCTCCTCCAGCGACAGCTCCGGCTGCAGGATGTCACCAAGCTGTAGGTTGACCTGGGGCTCCCCGGTAACCGGATTCACGCTGAATGCGGCTGCAAGTGACCTGATGGTACTAAGGAACAGCTTCAGCGCCTTCTTCCCTTCCGGAACCAGTTCCTGGTAAATGGCCTTCCCGAGGAAGAACACCATCTCCTGCAGGGAGCCGGTAGCATAGATGTCGACATAGAAGGTATGGTAATTCTTACTTATCCTCTCATCATTGAAGATATGACGGATAAGCTGAGTCTTGCCCATCCTGCGGGATGAGGTCAGAAGGACATTGCTCTGGTTGCGGACCTGCGTGATGATCAGGTCCGTCTCCCTCTCCCTGTCGCAGAAATACTTCTCAGGGATTATTCCAGTCAGGTAGAAAGGATTCATCATTTCCATATTTTTTGCGAATATAATGAATTAACAAATCATATCCAAATTTAGATAATCCAAAATAGATAATCTGATTTGGATAATGGAAAACGGTCTGCTTTACGCATTCTTGCAAGCCTTCCCTTATTGTGCCGATGATTTCTGAGCAGCTATCTTTGCAGGAGACATTTCCTGGCGTATCCGGTAAACGGCTGGAAATTTCTAGGTTTCATCCCCGGGACCTCTCACGAAGACGGTCCGGGATTCTGCACTACATGACCTCCAGCCTGGGTTTCACGGGGTCCGTCAGGCGGATGATACGGTCCCTCTCGACGGATGTCACCCCCCTGACCTTCCTGAAGAAGGTGATGGCATCATGGATGTCCTTCCCGTCAGGGATCCTTATGGCCATCCCCGGGATGAGGCTGTAATCGTACTTCACTTCTGCCCCGTAGGCCTCAATGGCCTCCAGGAGCGGCTCCTTTCCGACCGCCTCGTCGTACATGATGATGAGGGTGTTCGGCGAGTACTCCCCTTCCGGTTCCGCGGTCACCAGCAACGGTACCTCCACGGGAGAAGTGCGCCTTACCTTTCCTCAAAATACAGGCCAACCCCGCAGAGGACGGGACTCGCCTTGGATGAGAGGATGCGTACGCGAAGGCGCCGACTTCTGACAGGAGGAATCCTCAGGAGCCGCCTGTATCCCACCGTCGTTCCCTCAGCGAGGGTGCGCCACTTCCCGTCCCCGTCGGGGATCTCCACGACGAAGGAGCGGATGCGTTGTCCAAGGGGGATGTATTCCTTCAGCTCCAGGATGTTGAAGAGACGCTCCTCAGGAAGGACCAGTTCGAAGGTAGCGCAGGTATCCCTCCCTGCCGCAGCCCAGAAGCGGTCATATCGGCCGTCCAGCATATTCCCACCGCGGTAACGGGGGCCGAACGAGGAGGAGGTCCTGACGCTCGCGCCTTCTGCGAGATTCTCACCGAACACACGGTCAAGCCTCTCACGGAACTCCATCAGCCTTGCGGAGTCCACGGGATGGATGCGCCCCGTGGTGTCCGGAGGGACATTGAGAAGAAGAAGGGCGTTGCGGCCCACGCTGCCAATGTAGATATCCATCAGCTCGTCCACGCTCTTGACCCTGCCGTTCTCACTTTCTCTCCAGAACCATCCCGGCCGGATGGAGACATCGGCCTCGGCGGGTATCCAGTACTGCCCGTCCTCATCGCCTTCCCCAAGGCTTCTTTCCGGAGGTGCTCCCGCACCGGGGGCATAGCCGTCGGCATCCAGGGTGCTCCAGTTGGTCTCCCCCGCAAGGCCTCGTTCGTTACCCACCCAACGGCAGCCGGGACCGACGTCACTGAATAGGACGGCTCCGGGATTAAGGCCAAGGACGCTCCTGTGGAAGAGAGGCCAGTCGTACTCCTGCACCCTGCCACTCGGCCCTTCCCCGCAGGCGCCGTCGAACCACTGCTCGAAAAGCGCCCCGTAGCGGCCGTCATGGACGCTGCGGAGGGTCCTGGCGTATTTCTCATTATACTCCGGCGTTCCGTATGCGGGATCGTTCCTGTCCCAGGGAGAGATATAGACACCCATCTTCAGCCCGGCCGCGGCGCAGGCCTCGGAGAGCTCCTTCAGGACGTCCCCTTTCCCGTTCCGCCAGCGGCTCTCCCTCACGGTATGGCTGCTTTCGGGACTGGGCCAGAGGCAGAAGCCGTCATGGTGCTTCGCCGTCAGGATGATGCCCTTCATCCCCGCCCTGCGGGCAATATCGGCCCACTGGTGGCAGTCAAGGTCAGAGGGGTTGAAGAGGTCCTCCGCCTCCGTCCCGAGACCCCATTCCCTGCCGCTGAAGGTGTTGGGGCCGAAGTGCACGAAGAGGTTCATCTCCATCTTCTGCCACTCCAGCTGCGACCCGGTGGGCACCGGACCGCAGGGGGCCGGCGCCTGGACGCAGGCTAGGGAGATGGACGCCAGAAGCGTCAGTGTGAGTACGCGCTTCACCATTTGTCTGCCAAGTTAGGCATTTCCCGTTGCCATCCTCTCAATGCGCCTTGCAGAGTGGGCTTTGAAGGAAGTAACGGAAGGACTGAAATAACTACTTGCACAGCATAATATCCAGGATCATACTGTCCGTGGCCTTCATTCCGGCAGAGCCGATGGCGCCCACGTTACGGATGGTGGCCTCAACATCGTCCTCCACAATGCCGTCCGTGGATGGAATGCAGGTGCCGCGGAGGGCCAGGACGGCCGATTGCACCGCGCAGGACACCCCTGAAGCCACTTTCATGGCGCAGCCAACCTTGGCACCGTCACACACCATTCCGGTGATGTTTCCGGCCATGTTCTTGATGGCGTAGCAAACCTCATCATATCCGCCGCCCTGCAGGTACACTATTCCGCAGGCGCTGCCTGTAGATGCCACCACGCAGCCGCAGAGGGCACTCAGTTTTCCAAGGAAATGCTTGATATGGATGGCTACAAGGTTACTGAGGATGAGGGCGCGGGCAAGGGGTTCATCGGCCACATTATACTTCATGGCATAGGCGATGATGGGCATACTCACCGTGATGCCCTGATTGCCGCTGCCGCTGTTTGACATAGCGGGGAGGGTGCTCCCGGCCATACGGGCGTCTGACGCGGCGGCGGTCATTCCCATCGCAAAACTCAGGAAATCGTCACCGAAAACCTCCTTCTGGTTCTCCCTGATGGCTTTTCCCACCTTCAGGCCATAGTCTCCGCGAAGGCCTTCTTTGGCAAGTGCCAGGTTCAGTTCGCGGTCTCCAAGGATGAAGGAAATGTCTTCGTAAGGCGCCGTGCGGGCAAAATCCCAGATATCTTTTACCGTAAGATCATATGCTTCTGGCCTGTATTCCTTTGCCGCCGCGGCCGATTCCGAACTCATCAGGATTTTATCGGCAAAACTGGTTTCCACTATACGGTCGTGGTCGTCTTCGATGACGGCATAGGCGTGAGGGTCCACCTCTGCGCTGGCCTCAAGGCCGCCTTCCACTGAAACGGTGGCCTTCACATAGAGGAGATGCTCAGTATCGGCCACGGAAATATGCACGCAGCCCTTGGAGACCAGCTCCTTTGCCCTTTCAACGGCTTCCGGAGTAAGGCCGCTCAGAACCTCAAGTCCAAGGGAAGAGTCCCCGCAGACGGCTCCTAACGCCGCCGCAACCGGAAGGCCTACCATTCCCGTTCCGGGAATTCCAACGCCCATACCGTTCTTAAGGATATTGCCGCTTACGGCTACATCCAGCCTGAAATCGGCCGTCAGGCGCCAGTCCTTGCCGCACGGGCAGTTCTCGCTGATTATCTCCGCGGCCTTGGCCACCGCCAGCGCCACGGCAATGGGTTCCGTACACCCCAGCGCAGGTTTCACCTCCTGCTTTATCAGTGCAATTATCTCCTGTGGTTTCATAGTACAAATATAGTTAAAATTTCGGAGCGGAGCGACTAAGCCCTCCCCCGAGGGGAGGGTTTGGGAGGGGGTAACGTTGAACGAAGTGGTTCAAATCCCCGAAGGGGACACGAGTAAAGGCTGCCGTCTGGCAGCCTTTAGGAAGTGGCCCCAGCAGGATTTGAACCTGCGACCCACGGATTATGAGTCCGCTGCTCTAACCGCTGAGCTATGGGGCCTTTAGGTGAGGGCTAGCCTCACACTTTGATCTCAACCTCAACGCCTGAAGGAAGCTCCAGCTTCATGAGGGCGTCTACGGTCTTGGCGTTGGACTCGTCGATGTCGATAAGACGTACATAGGAGTCCAGCTCGAACTGCTCACGGCTCTTCTTGTTAACGAAGGTTGAGCGGTTCACAGTGAAGATCTTCTTGTTGGTGGGAAGAGGAATGGGACCTACTACCTTTGCACCCGTTGCCTTCACTGTATCAACGATCTTTGCAGCAGACTTGTCTACCAGCATGTGATCGAAAGATTTCAGCTTGATTCTGATTTTCTGGCTCATATCAATTACTTTTTAACTTTTTGCTTGGGTTTACTCGTCGTCAGACACACGGTATCCGCTCTTCTCGATGATGTCCTTTGCAAGGTTTGCAGGGACCTCAGCGTAGTGGTCGAAGGTCATGGTGCTGGTGGCACGGCCTGATGAAAGGGTGCGCAGCACTGTGACATAACCAAACTGCTCTGAGAGCGGAACGTATGCCTTGACGATACGTGCTCCGTTGGCGGTGGAGTCCATGGCAACAATCTGGCCGCGGCGGCGGTTGAGGTCTCCTACGATGTCTCCCATGTAGTCTTCCGGAGTTACTACCTCAAGGCTCATGATGGGCTCAAGGAGTACCGGGTGACACTTGGGGCAAGCGTGACGGAATGCCATCCTGGCAGCCAGCTCGAAGGAGAGCTGATCTGAATCCACGGGGTGGTAGCTACCGTCAATGACCTCTACCTTAAGGGAAGGAACCTCGTAACCGGCAAGGACACCGTTGAGCATTGCGCTCTGGAAACCTTTCTCGATTGACGGGATGAATTCCTTGGGAATGTTGCCGCCTTTGACCGAATTGATGAACTGAAGACCCTGAACGCCTTCATCGGCAGGAGAGATGTTAACGATGATGTCTGCGAACTTACCGCGACCGCCGGTCTGCTTCTTGAAGACCTCACGGAGCTGATAGCTTCCGGTGATGGACTCCTTGTAGTTGACCTGGGGTGCGCCCTGGTTGATGTCCACGCCGAATTCACGGCGGAGACGGTCCACGATGATATCCAGATGGAGCTCACCCATACCGCTGATGACGGTCTGGCCGGTCTCCGGGTCTGATTTCACGGTGAAGGTAGGATCTTCCTCGGCCAGTTTGCTGAGGGCAATGCCAAGCTTGTCAAGATCCTTCTGGGTCTTGGGCTCAACTGCAATGCCGATAACCGGATCCGGGAATTCCATGGTTTCCAGGGTGATGGGCTTTTCCTCCAGGCACACGGTGTCTCCGGTGCGGAGGTCCTTGAATCCCACAGCTGCGCAGATGTCACCTGCTTCCACGAACTCTATGGGGTTCTGGTGGTTGGAGTGCATCTGGTACAGGCGGGCAACCCTCTCTTTCTTGCCGGTGCGGGTGTTGTACACGTAAGAACCTGCATCCAGACGGCCGCTGTATGCGCGAAGGAATGCAAGACGGCCGACGAACGGATCCGTGGCAATCTTGAACACCAGGGCGCAGAAGGGCTCCTCTGCGGAAGGTTTACGGGTGATCTCATCACCGGTACGGGGGTTGGTTCCCTTAACGGCTCCCTTGTCAAGAGGAGAAGGCAGATACCTTATTACGGCATCCAGGAGGAACTGTACGCCCTTGTTCTTGAAGGAAGAACCGCAGCAGGCAGGGACAATCTGCATTGAGATGCAGCCCTTGCGGATTGCGGCTATGATTTCCTCCTTGGTAAGGGAATCAGGATCCTCGAAGTACTTCTCCATCAGGGTCTCATCGCACTCTGCGGCGGCCTCCAGGAGGATATCCCTCCAACGGGCGGCCTCTCCCTTGAGCTCTGCGGGGATCTCGCCTTCCTTGTAGTTGACAAGTTCCTCGGAGTTGCCATCGTAGAATATGGCCTTCATGTCGATGAGGTCTACGATGCCTTCGAATTTATCTTCGGCACCGATAGGGAGACAGATGGGAACTGCGGTTGCGCCGAGCTTGTTCTTGATTTCCTCAACGCATGCGAGGAAGTCTGCGCCGACGCGGTCCATCTTGTTCACATAGGCAATCTTAGGTACACCGTATTTATCGGCCTGGCGCCATACGGTCTCACTCTGAGGCTGTACGCGGCCCACGGCGCAGAATGTTGCAACTGTACCATCCAGGACACGGAGGCTGCGCTCCACCTCTACGGTGAAGTCCACGTGACCGGGAGTGTCGATAAGGTTGATCTGATAGGTGTCACCGTTGTAGTGCCAGAAGGCTGTGGTAGCGGCAGAAGTGATGGTGATACCACGCTCCTGCTCCTGAACCATCCAGTCCATGGTGGCTGCTCCCTCGTGAACCTCTCCAATCTTATGGGTTTTTCCGGTGTAGTAGAGGATGCGCTCCGACGTGGTGGTCTTACCGGCATCGATGTGAGCCATGATGCCGATGTTGCGGGTGTATTTAAGATCTCTCTTTGCCATGAAGCATGATGCTTAGAAACGGAAGTGTGCAAAGGCCTTGTTAGCCTCGGCCATTCTGTGCATATCCTCTTTACGCTTGAATGCGCCACCTTCATTGTTGTAAGCGGCAACGATCTCTGCGCAAAGTTTTTCTGCCATGGAGTGTCCTGAACGCTTGCGTGCGAACTGAATAAGGTTCTTCATAGCGACGGAAACTTTTCTTTCCGGGCGTAACTCCGTAGGCACCTGGAAGTTTGCACCACCGATACGACGGGACTTGACCTCAATCTGAGGGGTCACGTTCTCAAGAGCGGTCTTCCAGATATCGAGAGGAGCCTTGTCAGAATCTTTCATCTTCTCGCCCACCAGGTCGATGGCATCATAAAAGATAGAATACGCGATACTCTTCTTTCCCTGCAGCATAAGATTGTTCACGAAACGGGTAACTTCCACATCGTGAAACTTAGGATCA
>ONXC01000019.1 GCA_900321715.1 uncultured Bacteroidales bacterium
GGCTTAATTAAAATACCCATTGTCTTTTCTCCTTTACTTTACTCTTGCTGCGAGGATGTCCTGCACGCCGTCCACAAGCACCAGGGAATGGGCATTCATAATGGCGTAGGTATTGATCTCGTCAACGGTTATAACCTGCACATTGGGCAGATTGCGGGATGACAGGAAAATATTGTTGGAGTTCTCAGGAAGTACAACAAGAACCTTGCGCTCACCAGCCTTGATGGCGGAGAGGATGTTCTTAAGCTCCTTGGTCTTGGGGGCGTCCATTGCGAAGGGCTCCACAAGGATGATCTTGCCTTCAGCGGCCTTGTATGAAAGGGCGCTTACGCGAGCGAGCTGCTTTACTTTCTTATTGAGCTTGAAGCGGTAATCGCGGGGCTTGGGGCCGAAAACGTTGCCACCACCTACGAAGATACCAGCCTTGAGGGAGCCGTGACGTGCACCGCCGCCGCCCTTCTGGCGTCCGAGCTTCTTGGTGGAATATGCAACCTCACTGCGGTCCTTGGCCTTGGCAGTGCCCTGACGCTGAGCTGCGAGGTACTGGAGAACATCCAGATAGATGACGTGGTCGTTGGGCTCTACGCCGAACACCTTTTCGTCAAGGACAACTTTCTTTCCTGAAAGTGTGCCGTCAATCTTATAAACAGAAAGTTCCATAGTTTAGTCCTCCAGAATTAAGTAAGAACCTTTGGCTCCGGGAACGGAACCCTTTACTACTACGAGGTTGCTCTCAGGGATAACTTTCAGAACCTCAAGGTTGAAAACCTTAACGCGTTCGTTACCCATGTGACCTGCCATACGCATTCCGGGGAATACGCGTGAAGGCCATGAGGAAGCACCCATGGAACCAGGGTGACGGAGACGGTTGTGCTGACCGTGGGTCACACCACCGACACCGGCGAATCCGTGGCGCTTTACGACGCCCTGGAAACCCTTACCTTTAGAAGTACCAACAACGTCGATGTACTTAACATCCTCTGTGAAGATGTCAGAGACGGTGATGGTGTCTCCAAGCTTGACCTCTCCGGCGAAGTCTGCGGGGAATTCCACAAGCTTCTTCTTGGGAGTGGTGCCAGCCTTCTCAAAATGACCCTTCAGGGCCGCGCTTGTCCGTTTCTCTTTCTTTTCGTCATAGGCAAGCTGCACTGCGGCGTAACCGTCGGTTTCCACGGTGCGGATTTGCGTGACAACACACGGACCAGCCTCGATGACGGTGCACGGTATATTCTTACCGTCGGCACCGAAGACGGAAATCATTCCGACTTTCTTTCCAATAATACCAGGCATTGGTGTTTGTTAATTAATTGTTTATTAATACTTTAACGCTCATTGTAGGCCTCTTGGGCACAATTGCGGACCGCAAAGATACGGATAAATATTTTATTTTCCAAAAGTTATGAACATCATTTTCAACAGTTTTCCCCTACCCGTCCCCTCTTTCCTTCATGACGAAGGAAGGGGCGGGCAGGGAGATGGACGGGCAGAGCGAAAGCGGAACGTGGGAAATCGAAACAAAAAGAAACGAAAAGGCTTGTTTTATAGGAAGTTTTTACTACTTTTGTATAACTAACCGAAACTGTTCAACCATGAAGTCTCCTGTTAAGAAGAACTGGCCCCGCTATGTACTGCAATGGGGCGCTCTTGCTGCAATCATTTTCTTTGTAACCGGCCTTGCACGACTCATTTTCACAAAGATGGAACCCGCAGACCCTGAGGCCTTGTGCCCCATGGGAGGGCTGGAGGCCTTCACCACCTTCCTGGTAAGGGGTTCGCTTCCCTGCAGCATGAGTTCCCTACAGATTATCCTGGGAATATGCCTTGCGGCGGCGGTAATCCTGTTCAGCAAGCTGTTCTGCGGCTATCTATGCCCTGTGGGCACGGTGGAAGACCTCCTCATGAAACTCCGCAAGGGAATTGGCATAAAAGCCATCCGCATCAAAAACGGAAGCATCGCAGACAAGGCGCTGCGCATAGTGAAGTACATCCTGGTGTTCTGGATTTTCTACATGACCGCAACGGCCAGTGAACTTTTCTGCAAGAACCTGGACCCTTATTACGCCATTGCAACGGGCTTCAAGGGAGAGATAACACTTTGGATGTCAATTGTTACCGTAACGTTCCTCATCCTTGGCGGCTTCATTGTGGACATGTTCTGGTGCAAGTACCTGTGTCCGCTTGGAGCCATCTCCAACTCCCTTAAGTTCTGGGCATGGATACTTGGAATCACCGTAATCTGGTGGCTCCTTGGCCTCATCGGCCTCCATCTTCCCTGGTGGGTGCTCCTTGGCGTCCTTTGCCTTGCCGGATACCTCCTGGAAATCCTTTGCGGGAAGCCTAAGCTCCAGGTCATGCACGTTGTCAAGAACGACGCCCTGTGCACCGGCTGCGGCCTCTGCAACAAACAGTGCCCCTACCACATCAACATTGCCGAAGCCAAGGGCAAGGTGGAATGCGTGGACTGCACCCTCTGCGGCGAATGCGTAGGCGCCTGCTCCAAAAAAGCAATTGAAATAGGCCTCAATCAAAAGGCCAAGGGCGGCGCCTGGAAATTCGTCCCCGCCATCATCACCATAGTGCTTCTGTGTGTGGGCATATACATTGGCGGAAAGACGGAACTTCCCACCATCAACGAGGAATGGAACATGGAAAACGTGGATGCCGGCGCCCTCAAGAGCTTTGACATAGAGCCTCTCAGAAGCGTCAAGTGCTTTGGCAGCTCAATGGCCTTCAAGGGAAAACTCACCCAGATTCCCGGCACCCACGGCGTAAAGACCTACGTGGGCAAGCACCGCGTCCATATCACCTACGACCCCTCCGTCACCTCCCCGGAAAAGATTCAGGAAGCCATCTTCGTACCCACCAAGTTCAAGGTTTCGGCCCCGGATCTTGGAAGCGTCACCCAGGTGAAGAAGGTAACCATCCGCACGGAATCCATGCCGGACAAGATGGACCTCAACAACTTCGGCATGCAGCTTCGCCTCTCCGGCAAGAAGATTTACGGCGTGGAGAGCGAATTCGGCTGCCCGCTGTATATCCGCGTTTACATGGACCCTGAAGAGCAGGCCGATGCCAAGTGGTTCAAGCAGATTGTAGAGAAAAAGGCGCTTGAAATGCCCCTCCCGGACGGTACCGTCAGGACCACTCCTCTTTCCTTCAAGTTTGTGGAAATGGAAGAAGGCGAGGAACTTATCCCCGTGGAAGACTATGTCCGTCACATGTTCTCCCCCTTCAAGGCCGAATTCAACGGCAAGTACGATGACGGCATCAAGAAGCGCGCCCTGGTGTACGAAGGCAAGCCCCAGTTCAAGTACGAGATTGCCGACGCCAACTACGAGAAACCAGTCTTCACCCGCAACCTTCCCTTCCTGAGCAACCACATCTCCAGGGAGGAAGGCGTGATTGGCGTGTACCTCAACCTCAACGAGGAACTGACCCCCGCCCTCCAGATAAGGTTTGCGGCTCCCTGCACCGAGGCCCGCATATGGGAACTTCTCAATGAGGATCCCTGGACCATCACCTACAAGGAAGACGACGTACGCGAGGAAGCCGCCAAGCTAAGCTTCAAGAACCCCGGAGTTGTAAAGCCCTGGTAATATCCCCAATAATTGGGATTGACGGTAAACGCCGTATCCTGTATCTTTGCACTCCTATATGAAACGGACCATCCTCATACTTATTCTTTTCCTGGCGTCTACGGCGGCGGCACTTGCCGCCGGCGGGCTGGAGATTTCCGGCAAGGTGGTGGATGCCGCCAGCGGAGAGCCCGTGCCGGGAGTCATAGTGCGCCTGGACGAAAACTACCTTTGGGCCATAACGGATGAAGACGGAGAGTTTGAGCTGGAAGGTGTCCAGAAGGGAACTTACGCCCTGGAGGTCTCCTGCCTGGGATACGTAACCTACACCCGGGAAATAAAAGTGACAAGGGACATCGAGGACATCGTAATCAAGATCTCCGAAAACACCCTTGCCCTCAAGGAAGTTGTCGTTACGGCCGAAACCTCCAAGGACAACCTCAACACCACCCAGAAGATTGGCCGCACGGCCCTGGACCACCTCCAGATGAGCGGTATGGACGGCATAGCAGCCCTGCTCCCCGGCGGCAAGACCATTAATCCGGACCTTACTCAGAATAACGCCCTGTCGCTGCGCGCGGCGGGCTCCGACGCCGGCAACGCCGCATTCTCCACGGCCGTGGAGGTGAACGGCGTAAGAATGGGAGACAACGCCAACTTTGCCGGGATGGCGGGAATCGGCACTAGGAGCATCTCCGTTGAGAACATAGAGAGCGTGGAGGTGATTACGGGCGTACCAAGCGCAGAATACGGAGACCTTGGCAGCGGTATGGTCCGCGTCACCACCAAGAAGGGCCGCACGCCCTGGAACATAGTGTTTGCGGTGAATCCCCGCACCTACGAGGTATCGGCCTCAAAGGGATTTGAAATAGGGAAGGGCGTGATGAACGTGGGCCTTGAATGGGCCAACGCCACCTCAAAACTCACCTCACCATATACTTCGTACACGCGCAGGGGCTTCACCCTGGACTACACCCGCACCTTCGCAAAGGTGCTGCGTCTGGAGGCCGGCCTGAACGGAAATATAGGCGGAATGAACTCCAAGAGTGACCCTGACGCATTCTCCGAGGCCTATTCAAAGGTGAACGACAACCTCCTCACCCCTCACTTCAAGCTCACCTGGCTCCTCAACCGAAGCTGGATCACAAACCTTACGCTGGAAGGCAGCGTCTATTTCCACGACTCCCGCTCGCTGGACCACGCATACAACTCCAACGCCGCCGCCCTTCCTGCGGTACACGCCACCCAGATGGGATACTGGATGGCCGATGCCCTCCCCACCACCTACTATTCAGACCAGGTTGTAGACTCAAAGGAGCTGGATTATTCCGCCTCCCTCAAGTATCATTGGCTGCATCACTGGGGCGCCGTCAAGAACCTCCTCAAGGCCGGCGTGCAGTGGAAGGCCGATGGCAACGTGGGCCGCGGCGAATGGTACGAGAACCCCGCCCTTGCCGCCAACGGCTACCGCTCCAGGCCTTACTCAGATTACCCCTATATGCACACCCTCTCCGGCTTTGTGGAGGATAACGTGACCATTCCCATCGGCCGCACAAAACTTAACCTTATGGCGGGCCTGAGGTACGAGAACGTGTTTGTTGCGGGGTCCATGTACAACGGCCTCAACATACTGTCCCCGCGTTTCAACGCCAAGTGGGAGCTTTCAAAGAACGTTTCTCTCCGCGGCGGCTGGGGCGTTGCCGGAAAGCTTCCCTCCTTCTACATCCTCTACCCCAAGCCTGAGTACAGGGACATCCGCACAATTGACTACTCCCACGGGAGCTCCGCCTCCTATATCTATTATACGCAGCCCTACAGGATGGAGTACAATCCTGAACTGAGGTGGCAGCGCAACCAGAACGCGGAGGTGGGCCTGGACATAGACTGGAAGGGCTTCAAGATCGGCCTTGTGGGGTTCAGCAACATAACCAAGGCACCGTATGAGATGGGAACGGTGTACACCCCCTTCTCCTATAATATATATCAGGTGCCCGCGGGATACGCCATGCCAGATAATCCCCAGGTGCAGGTGGACCACCAGACCGGCATGGTCTACTTCATGGATCCGGAAGGGTACTACGTGCCGTCGGAGCTAAAGCTCACGGACCGTTCCTTTGCGGCTTCCCGGCGTCAGGAGAACGGGGCCGATATCCACCGCTACGGCATGGAACTCACCGTGGACTTCCCGGAAATCAAACCCATCAAGACCACATTCCGCCTGGATGCCGCCTGGAACCACACGCAGTACACATCCAACGTTTCTTCAAACCTCTACAGGGAAGGATGGTCCCACAGCATCCTGCCCGGAAGGTCGTATGAATATGCAGCCATCTACCGCGGCGGCATCTCTGTGTACAACGGCCGCATCACGGACAACGTAGACGCCAACCTCACCGCCATCACCCACATCCCCAGGGCGCGCATGGTAATCACCGTACGCCTTGAGGCGGCGCTTCTCAGAAATTCCCGTTACACGTCAGACAAAGCCTTCACGGTGGATGATAAAGGAAACATGACCGGCGGAAACATCTATGACGGCAATTCCTACACTGCAATATACCCGGACGCCTATATGGACCTTGACGGTGTGGTACATCCTTGGACCGCGGAATCGGCCCAGGATCCTGCCCTCCAGAGACTTATCATACGCTCCGGCAACATCTACACCTTCGCACAGGACGGATACAATCCCTACATGTGCGCCAACCTCAGCGTGACAAAGGAAATAGGAGACCACGTGTCCCTGTCCTTCTTTGCCAATAACTTCACAAACGCCCGTCCCATGGTCACAAGCCGCGCAACAGGCGTGAGCGCCATCTTCACCCCCAACTTCTATTACGGACTCCGATGCAGAATAAAATTCTAGGTTTATTTGCCGCCCTGGCCATTCTGGCCGGCTGTATGGACAACGGAGAGCCGTATGCCCCGGGCAGCCTCAACATCCTCACGGTAAAGGCCGTGTATCCTGACGGCATCTCCGCCAAAGGAGGCGCCACGGTATCCATCGTGGAGGTCTCCGGAATCACTTCATATACGGTGAGTACGGGGGCCGATGGCAGCGTTGTCACGGAGGTTCCAAACGGCATCTACCGCATCACCGTAAGGGACCGCAATGAAGATTTTGTGTTCAACGCCGCAAAGGACAAGGTCCTCATTTCCAATGAGAATGTAAGCCTTGACATGGAGCTCAAGGCGTCCAAGGCCGGCGCCATAGTTGTGAAGGAAATCTACTGCGGAGGCTGCTCCAAGGCCCCCAAGGAGGGCACTTACCAGAGTGACAAATACATCATCCTCCACAACAACAGCCTTGACACGGAATATCTTGACGGGCTTTCGATGGGAACCCTTTCCCCCTATAACAGCAATGCCGCAAACCCGTGGCTTAATGACGGGGAACTTCCGGAATTCCTCCCTGTGATCCAGGCCATCCTGGCCATTCCGGGAAAAGGCACGGATTTCCCGCTAGAGCCCGGAGAAGATGCCGTGATAGCCCTTAACGGTGCCATAGACCACACTGCGGAATATCCGCTTTCGGTAAATCTGAACAGGCCGGACGTATTCGCGCTCTATGACCCCGTCCTCTTCCCCAACGCCTCCTACCATCCGGCTCCGGGGCCTCTTGTCCAGGCGGCAAGATATCTTGACATCATCATAAAGACCGGCCAGGCAAACGCCTACACCCTTTCCGTCAACTCCCCCACCTTCATCCTGTTCAGGGCTCCTTCGGGCACGGACATCAGGGATTACGTGCAGCAGGCCCAGAACCAGCCGCAGGTTCCCGGCGGCGCCGAAAAAGTGATTGCGATCCCCCAGGACTGGGTAGTGGACGGGGTGGAAGTATTCAACGGCGGTTCCTCCGGCAACCAGAAGCGTCTCCCCGCCACCATTGACGCCGGCGCAGTATCGCTGAGTGAGACCTTCAAGGGCAGAACGCTCATGAGAAAGGCCGATGAATCCCTCTCCGCGGAGCAGGGCTTCGAGGTTCTTCAGGACACCAACAATTCAACAGAAGACTTTTATGAACGCGAGACACAGTCACTTCACCAGTAGAGCACTGCTGGTGGTCCTGGGCGCTTGTCTCTGCGCTCAGGCCGCCTCTGCCCAGGGTCACTGGGGAGAGGGCATCAACATAGCCGGAGAAGCCGTAAACGCAGGTCTTGGCCATGAGGCCGAAGCCTCCGTGGGCGGCACTTTCACCTCCGGAAACTTCCGTTCCCCCTCCATGGGAAAGACCGTCTGGAGCACGCAGGCCCAGGCCGCGGCAACATCGGCCTTTGAAGACCTATATCTTACCGGCGTCTTTGGATTTGACCTTTCCTACGGTAAGGGAATGATGGGCTCCATGTTCTCAGACCCCGGATTCTATCCTATAGACGTGCTGGAATTCACCCCTGGAGACAAGGTGAAGCAGACCTACACCATAGGCGGCGGCTTCGCATGGAAAAACGGCAGCCGCTGGACTCCCGGTGCCACGGCCTCCTTCCAGGGCGTGAACTACGCAAAGCGCAAGGACCTCCGCCACACCACCTACAGGCAGGAATTTGAGATTGCTCCTTCCGTCCACTATAGGGGAGACGCCTTTGAAGCAGGCCTCACCGGCATTTTCCGCAAGGACTCTGAATTCATCACCGCAGAGCAGGTGGGCCAGGCCAAGGCCGATTCCTACATGGCCTTCCTTGACAAGGGCATGCGCTACGGCACCATGCAGGTCTGGGACGGCAGCGGCATCCACCTCAATGAACCCGGCGTAAACCGCCTCCCCGTGAAGCAGTACACCTACGGCGCAGCCCTTCAGGCCAGCTACGGAAAACTCCTCTACGGAGACCTCCAGTATACCCATTCAATAGGCGAGGTTGGAGAAAAAGGCTACAACTGGTTCCGCTTCCCCGGCAATAACCTTGAGACAAAACTCATCCTCACTCTCCCCGGAGACGGCATGGTCCATAAAATAACGGCAAGTTATGAATGGCATTCCATGGAAAACTATGAAACCGTCACGGAGAAAGTGACGGAGGGCGGCGTCACAACTCCCCGCTTACACGGAAGCAACATTATCTACAGGCATAAGGACATGAGCGCCAGCATGCAGTATGCCCTTGGCCACAAAAACGGCTGGAGGGCCATGGGCGGCATTTCCTTCGACCACGCCCGTGACCTAAGCACCCTCATGTACCCCTATTATGACGACGATCGCTCCCTGCATATGAGCCTGAATGCAGGCGGCGCGGTAGCTATCGGCCGGTTCCTCATAAGGGGCAACGTGAAGTTTATCCAGAAGATTGGAGAGCACAGCCATGTTGTGGATGTGGCCGATGCCTCCCTTGGCGTCAAAGAGCCCCCCACCCGCCTCCAGGACTGGTGGGACAGGGAGCAGGAAGCGGCCGATGCAACAAGGTTCGTTGTCATAGCGGCCGTAAGGTACAGCTTCCCCAGCGGCATCTACCTTGAGGCCAACACCTTCTGGATCCACGCCTTCAAAGTGGTCCTCATCTCCGGCAACGACCGCCAGACTTCAGGCCTTAAACTAGGTTATAATTTTTAAACTATATGATGCTTATGAAAAAAGTACTTTTGTTCCTTGCTTTCGCAGCTGCACTTGCAGCCTGCGAAAAGAACCAGGTTCCCACATGGACCAACCCTGACCAGCAGGCTGTAACACCGGATGGCCAGACCTATGACGTACGCATCCTTCCCGTCATGACAAAGGTCACGGACACCGCATTTGAGAGCGGTGATGCAATCGGCGTTTCCATCGACCGCACGGCAGGCGCCTATGCCACCAACGAGAAACTCACCTACAACGGGACGGAGTTCTCCGGCAGCCTCAAGTGGTATGCAGAGGGCACCGATGGTGCAACCGTAAGCGCATACTATCCTTACGCCGCCGCAGTTCCCGCATCCTTCAGCGTCCAGGCCGACCAAAGCGCAGGAACATCGGCCTCAGACTTTGTGGCAGGTGCAAAGACTGGCGTCCTTCCTTCAGCCTCACCCGTTGTGATTCCCTTCAAGCACAAACTCACCAAGATCATCCTCAACGTCACCAAGAATGTTGACGGAGACCTTGGCGCCGTAAAGCTTGGCGGAGCACGCCTTGCCGCAACTCTGGATGCCGATTTCAATGCAACGGCCGACGCATCCGCCGCAGAAGGCACAGTAACCGCCTTCAAGAAGGATGCATCCACCTACTGCCTCATCCTTCCTCCCCAGACCGTGGCTCTTGTTGCCACCGTGGTCACAACCGGGGACAACGAGCTTTCCCAGATACTTGAGGAAACCGCCCTTGCTGCCGGCAAGCAGTACACCATCAATATGATCGTGAACCCTTCAGACCTCAAGGTAACCTTCTCCGGAGACATCGAGGACTGGGAGGACGGCGGCACCCTTGGCGCCGACAACACCCTCATCGAGAAACTTTCCGACGGCTATATCACCTATCATGAGGCAAAGTACACCGTTGCCAAGATGAAGGACGGCAAGTGGTGGATGACCCAGAACCTCCGCTATGTTCCGGAAGGAATCACCGTAGACGGCTCCCTTGACGGCAAGACCGTCACCAAGGTTGACGCCGGCATCTACTACCCCGTGGTTGTCAACGCTGAAAACACCCAGGCGGTATTCTCCAAGGACGTTGAGGTTATCGCGGCACGCGGCTATCTGTATCAGGCCGAAGTAGCCCTTGGACTGAGCGTCGGCGCAATCACCTCCGTAGCCCAGGCACAGGCACTTGAAGGTGCACAGGGTCTCTGCCCTAAAGGCTGGCACGTTCCCACCGGGGACGATATAATCGGCCTTGTAGGAAAAGCCGTGAGCCCGCTCACAAATGACACTACCGCTCCTTACTATGACGGATCCAACGGTTCCATAGCCCTCCTGAATGCCGACGGCTTCAACATGGACGCATTCGGCGCCGTTTCCATCCAGGACAACACCAAGACTTCCGGAACCCTTATGGGCTGGGCAAGCGGTTATCCCGACAAGATTTCTTCCGGCATGTTCATCGGCTCCACCTATGGCGGTGTAACCTACAACACCAGCGGCGACGAAACCTCCGGCATCAAGAACCTGCAGTTCATGGGATTTTTGCCTATGACCAACAAGGCCACTGAGGCAGAATACTCCTGCAACGGAACCAAGGTGAGTTACCGCATCGCCGGCCCTCTCCGCTGCGTCCGTAACAACTAAAAAGCCATGCGTAAGTGGCTCATAGCCCTTGCCCTCGGCCTGTGCATCCTTCCGGGTGCGCGGGCCGATGAGGGTATGTGGCTGGTCCAGTGCCTGGACAGGGCTCTGGAGAAGAACATGAAGGCCCGCGGCTGCAAGCTTGGCGCCCGTGAAATCTACAACGAGGAAGCGGGCGGCCTCACGGACGCAATAGTGTCCCTTGGCTTCTACTGCTCCGGCAGCATGATTTCCAATGACGGCCTCCTCATCACCAACCACCACTGCGCCTATTCCGACGTCTCAAGGCTCTCCACCCCGGAAAACAACCTTCTGGAAAACGGATTCTTCGCCCTCTCCAGGGCCGATGAAATCCCCGTCCCGGGCCTGGAGTTCTTCTTCCTGAGGCGCGTCATAGACGTGACGGAGGAGGTGGCGGCGCTGAAGGCGGAGCTTGAAGCCGCCGGGAAGCCCGCCGGAAGCCGCAGGCTGAGTTCCATCCTTGAAAAGAAGTACAAGGACGAAACCGGCCTGGAGGCAGGCCTGCAGGGCATGTGGGCCGGGGAGAAGTACTACATGTGCCTCTACTCCAAGTACACAGACATCCGCCTTGTGGGCGCCCCGCCCGTGCAGGTTGCGGCTTTCGGCGGAGACGAGGACAACTGGGAATGGCCGCAGCACAAGGCCGATTTCGCGCTGTACCGCATCTACGATGGCGGTGAGCCCCTGCATCCCCGCCGTCACCTCAAGATTAGCACCAAAGGCTACAAAGAAGGCTCCTACGCCATGATCATGGGATATCCGGGCCGCACGCAGAGGTATATATCGGCCGCGGAACTGGACCAGATGATTTCTGTGGAAAGGCCGGAAGTGAACCGCATCAGGGCTGCCCAGATGGAGATTATCCGTAAGTGGATGGACAAGGACCCCTCGGTTCGTTTCAAATACTCCGACAACTTCTTCTCCCTCTCAAATGTTGCAGAGCTTCAGGAAGGTGAACTTGAATGCGTGAGGCGCTTTGGCGTAATTGAAAAGCGCCGCGCGTTTGAGGCCGGAATGCCGGACCAGGATCTTCTGAAACGGCTTCAGGAGGAGGTATCGGCCACATCTTCCATAGAGAAGCAGAAGCTGTATTTCCGTGAAGCCATCTTCCGCGGGCTCATCATTTCCCGTACGCTCATGCGCATAGGAGGGGCCTCCAAGGACCTTTCCCAGCAGAAACGTTTCCTTGCCCGGGGGCTTGCAGAAACGGACCCCAGGGTGGAGCGTGAACTTCTGGAGGCATCCGTGAAGGAACTCTTCGGGGGTATTGACCCGGAACTCCTCCCTCCTTTCCATAAGGAGCTTCGTGAGCGCTTCGGGCAGGATTACAAGGCCATGGCAGCCTGGATATGGGAGGGCTCTTTCCTGAAGGACTTTGGCGCCGTGCCGGATTCCACAATTGTGGATGGGTTTGACGGCAATATTGCCGATGATCCCCTTTTCCGCTATGTGAAGGACATCAACATGAACCTTTTCAACGGGAAGGAGCAGCATGTGGGGGATCCCATGCAGCTGCATAGGGACTATGTCCACGCGCGGTACCGCTACCTTGAAAGCCTTGGAGTGCCGCAGTACCCGGATGCCAATTCCACAATGAGGCTTACCTACGGAAGGGTGTGCTCCATGCGCCCCAAAGACGGTGTGTATACCCACTGGCAAAGCACCGCGGCGGGGTTAAGGGAGAAGTACTCAGAATCGGCCTATGACTTCCATTACCCGGATGCCTTCCGTGACGCGCTTCCTCCCATGGATTTCCCCGTGAACTTCCTCACGGACAACGACATAACGGGCGGAAACTCCGGATCTCCGGTCCTCAATGCGCGCGGGGAGCTTATCGGCCTTGCCTTTGACGGCAACAAGGAGTCCCTGGCCTCCAACTTTGAGTCCGTTCCCGGCTACAACATGTGCGTGTGCGTGGACATCCGCTACATCCTCTGGATCCTGCGTCACTACGCCCACCAGGACTACGTCCTCCAGGAACTTGGCCTCTAACCCCTTTATGGTTCTCCCCTTTTGGTGGAGCCTAAAACATTAACACTCAGTCACTTATGAGGGCTTCTACCAGAACTTTTTCTAGTAGAAGCCCTCATAAGTGACTGATACAGAAGCGTTTAAGCTCCACCGCATTCCTTGTAATTAAACCCCTGGAAGGAAGCCGTGCCCTTCTGGCAGTAAGGCCCCACTGTAACTCCGGTGAAGCCGCCGGCAATCTCAGTGCTTATGAGTTTGGAATCAAGGCGGGCAATCTCCCTGCCGTCAAGGAGGAACTCATAGTGGTCTCCAAAAGCTTTGACTTCAAGATTGGCTTTGGCCGATGAAAGGGGCACAGAGGCCTGTGTGTGAAGGATGCTGTGAAGGCGTATCCTCACTTCCGCGCAGGGCTTTCCGCCCTTTTCACGGGAAACATAGAACTCAATGTGGCCGGAATGAGTCTGATAGATTGCAATGCCGGCTTCACCTTCTCCCTGAAGTGATACCGTTGTCCAGAATGTGCAGTCGGGACTCTGCTGACGCCTGAGGAGTGCCGTGGGCCGGGGATTTCCCCAGTCAAAACCGCTGCCGCTTCCTTTGAGGGTAAGGATACCGTCGGAGGCGCTGTAATTGTCTTCCACGGGGTGCTGGATATGCATCCATTCCGGGCCTATAGAAGAGAAGTCGTATTCAACGGAAACGGCCTCAGGCACTGCCGGAGCCGTGCTCAGTGGCACCATCATCTCTTCCGCCACGGGCTTTCCACCGTTCACTACGGGCCAGTCCTTTTCCCAGGTTACAGGGGCAAGGAATGTCTCACGTCCAAGGTGATGGAAGTCTCCGCCGTACCTTCTGTATGCCAGGAAAACCATCCACCAGGAGCCATCGGCCGCCTGGAACATATCCCCGTGACCGGTTCCCTGGATATTGCTCTCCTGTCCGGCAAGGGAGCAGTGCGTGAAGATGGGGTTGCCGGGGAAGGCCTCGTACGGGCCGTAGATCTTGCGGCTCCTTGCAACTGTCAGTTTATGGGCAAGTTCCGTTCCGCCTTCAGAGATGAGAAGGTAGTACCACCCGCCCCTTTTGTAGATGTGGGGGCCTTCGGGGAATCGGCCACCAGTACCTCTCCAAAGGGCTTTCCCTGGGCTTAGGGTGGCGCCGGTTGAAGGGTCAATCTCACAGAGGGTGATGGTGGCGTCCGGGTTGGAGACCATATAGCACTTGCCATCTTCAAAGTATAGGGACGGGTCTATTCCCTGCTGCTCCAGCCAGATGGGCTCGCTCCACGGGCCGGCCGGGTCCGTAGCCGTGACCATGAAATTGCCGCCGCCGGAAACGTTTGTCGTGATCATATAGAACACCCCGTCATTGTAGCGGATGGTAGGGGCATAGATGCCAAGGGAGGCATTGGCATCGTCCAGCGGCAATTGTGAGGGCCTTTCCAGCACATTTCCTATCTGCTCCCAGTTCTGGAGATCGCGGCTGTGATACACCGGAACGCCGGGGAAGTAGTGGAAAGTGGAGTTTACAATGTAGTAGTCTTCACCCACGGCAACAATGGAAGGATCCGGATTGAAGCCGGGAATGATGGGATTCCTGAGGAGGCATTCCGGAGTGGGCTCAGTGTTCTGCGTGCATGCAAGTGCAACAACCAGTACAGCAATGAAGGCCGGGAGTTTTTTCATATCAGTTTAATTGTGTTACGCAAAGATAATCCATTGATAATAATTGAGGCAAATTTTTTGCTATATTTGCATAGGAAAACATTTTAAAAATCTAATAGTTATGCTTGGAACAATCCTTTACATCGCCGGTCTGGTACTGGCCATCCTGGCAGTTCTTGACATCCTCAAGAAGCCCATCTCCCTTGTTGGAAAGATCATCTGCTGCGTGCTTGTGCTTATCACCAGCTGGGTAGGTCTTCTGGTTTACTATCTCTACGCAAAGGACCATATCGTAGAGTGGTTCAAGTAAGACTCTATGAAAAAACTTTTTTTAGCGGTTGTACTTGCGTGTATGGCCGTTATTTCTTACGCCCAGCGTGATGTAAAGCCGGGACGCAGCCTGGAAGTTGCCAGCGTAGAGCAGAACGACAACAACTTTTACATATACAAGGTAAAGGACAACGATGGCAACCCCGCTTACTACCTCAGCGTGAGCCGTGTGGAGTATGCTTTTGAGGCGGAGATCCTGAATTCCACCACCACCTTCAGCTCTTCAAACGGCACGGTGCTGCTGTTTGGGGAAACCTATGAGGATGCCCTGGAAAACCTTGAGGAGCTCCTTGAGATGTTCACGGAAGATGACGGGGAGCAGAAGGAATTCACCTGCCTGGACGGCAGCAAGGTCCTCTGCACCCTTCACAAGGGCTGCCTTGGAAAGCACCTCAGCATTGGAGAGGCTTCCCTCACAAAGGGCAGCATCAAATCTCTCCGCTACTCCCTGAAAGTCTCCAAGAAACTGCACCCGGATATTTAGCCGTTTTTACTAAACGCCTGATTATTAGCGAATTACAGCATTTACTCCCGCCCAAACAGGCGGGAGTAATTCGCATAAAGAGCTGATAATTAGCATGTTAACTTTTACGCCTTTTCTCTTTTGCGGACGTTTTTGAGAGCGGGAGCTTCGCGTCACCGTTTTTTTTAGTTATTTTTGTGGTATGGAACTGTTTTATGCTTATGAAGTAGAGGGAAGCGTGTGCCGCCTGGATCCGGATGAAAGCGCGCACTGCGTGAAGGTGCTGCGCCACAGGGCTGGGGACGCAGTGGATATCATTGACGGGCTGGGGACGCTCTATCACTGCCGCCTCACGTTGGACAGCCCTAAGGGAGCGGAGGCCCAGATTCTTTCAATGGAGGCCGATTGGGGCTCCCATCCCTACCGCCTTACCATTGGCTGCTGCCCCACAAAGAACAATGACCGCTTTGAGTGGTTTGTGGAAAAGGCCACGGAAATTGGCGTGGACAGAATTGTCCCCTTAATTGGAGACCACTCTGAGCGCAAAGTCTATAAGACGGAGCGCGCGCAGCGCATTGCCCTGTCGGCCACAAAACAGTCCTTGAAGGCCAGGATTCCGGTAATCGATGAGCCGGTGAGCGTAAAGGATTTCATTGCCGATGGCGGCGACGGAATTAAACTCATAGCCTACTGCTTTGAGGATGAAACGCATCCGCGCAGGAGCATAATGGACGCGCTGAGGGCATTCCAGGGCCGGGAGGTGACGGTAATCATCGGCCCGGAAGGAGACTTCTCAAAGGAGGAGGCCGATAAAGCCCTCGCAGCAGGCTACATCCCCGTGCATCTTGGCCCGTCCCGCCTCAGGACGGAAACTGCGGCAGTTACCGCCGCGGAGGCAGTGTATCTGAATTTTATTTAGTAACTTTGCACTCTAAATGAGACCCCCGGTGAGGCCGGGGGTGACGTAGACATTTATGAGCCACATCAGAGACATAAACCTTTGGGAAAGCGGAGAACTCAAGCTGAGCTGGGTACGCTCCCACATGCCCCTTCTGGACGGAATTGAGAAGGATTTCCGTAGGACACTGCCCTTCAAGGGCCTTAAAGTAGCCCTCAGCGTGCACCTGGAGGCCAAGACCGCGCATCTGTGCGAGGTTCTGGCTGCTGGAGGGGCCGATATGTACATCACCGGTTCCAACCCCCTCAGCACCCAGGACGACGTAGCCGCCGCTCTGGTTCACGAAGGCCTCAACGTCTTTGCAATCCACGGCTGCAATGAAACGGAGTACTTTGAGGATATCCGCAAGGTTTTATCGGCCGGCCCCAATATCATAATTGACGATGGCGGAGACCTTGTAACCACCATCCACAACGAATTCCCGGAGCTTATCCCCGGGGTCATAGGCGGCTGCGAGGAAACAACCACCGGCATCCTGCGCCTGAAGGCAATGGACGCCGCCGGAAAACTCCGTTTCCCCATGATGCTGGTGAACGACGCAGACTGCAAGCACCTCTTTGACAACCGTTACGGCACCGGCCAGAGCGTATGGGACGGCATCAACCGCACCACCAACCTGATTGTGGCCGGAAAGAACGTGGTTGTGGCCGGTTACGGCTGGTGCGGCAAGGGCGTCGCAATGCGCGCAAAAGGCCAGGGCGCAAGCGTGATTGTCACGGAAATAGATCCCATCAAGGCCATGGAGGCCGTGATGGACGGCTTCAAGGTGATGCCCATGAAGGAAGCCGCCGCCCTTGGAGACATCTTTGTCACAGTCACCGGCTGCGAGGATGTTATCGGCCCGGAACACTTCCTGAGCATGAAGGACGGTGCCATCTGCTGCAACGCCGGGCACTTTGACGTGGAGGTTGCCGTGGCAAAGCTCCGCGCCATGTCCGTGAGCCACGCCCCCGCAAGGGCCAACATAGAGGCCTATACCCTTGAGAACGGAAAACGCATCTACATCATTGCAGAAGGCCGATTGGTGAACCTTGCCGCCGGAGACGGCCACCCCGCAGAGATAATGGACATGTCCTTTGCAATCCAGGCCCTGAGCGCAAAGTATCTGGCCGATAACAAGGGCCGCATCACAGAGAAACTTAACCTTGTCCCCCGGGAAGTTGACCTTGACGTAGCACGCAGGAAACTTGCCGACTGGGGCATTGAGATTGACACTCTGACAGAAACTCAGCATAAATATCTGTTTGGATAATGGCACTAATTCCTATTCACTGGTGGAACAAGGAAGTTCGTAACTTCAAGATTTCACAGGAAAGCTTCAGAAAACAGCCCTGGGCAAACGGCATCATCCTGCTTGGATGCGTGGTGATTGCAATGCTCCTGGCAAACCTCCCCTTCACAAAACACCTGTACCACGGTTTCCTTCACACGGAACTTACCATCCACGTGGCGTCTCCGGACGGCCTTCTGGACTGGTATTTCCCGCACGGAATGACCATGGAGAAGTTTATCAACGACATCCTCATGGTGATCTTCTTCTTCACCGTGGGCCTTGAGATCAAACGTGAGGTTGTGTGCGGGGAACTTTCCTCCTTCAAGAAAGCCATCCTCCCCGTGATTGCGGCTTTTGGCGGAGTAATTGTACCTGCAACCATTTACGCCATTGTGAACCACGGCACTGCCGCCGCTTCCGGCTGGGGCATCCCTACGGCAACGGATATCGCGTTTGCTATCGGCATACTTTCAATCCTTGGAGACAAAGTTCCCGTATCCCTTAAGGTATTCCTGACGGCACTAGCCATTGCCGATGACCTCATAGCCATCCTTGTGGTGGCCTTCTTCTACGGCGGGCATATCAATCTTCCTCTGCTGTTTATTGCCCTGGTTGTCATTCTCGCGGTATCCACGCCACCATGACCGGTGTTGTGATTGCCCTCCTCATCCCCATGGACGCCCGCTACAACAAGGCAAAATTCCACCGCAGGGCAAAGATCCTCTACGAAGGCCTTGTGGAAAGCGAGGAAGTCCACACGTCGGAATCCTTCCCCAACGGTCCCCAGA
Organism: uncultured Bacteroidales bacterium; assembly: GCA_900321715.1. Classification (GTDB taxonomy): domain Bacteria; phylum Bacteroidota; class Bacteroidia; order Bacteroidales; family UBA932; genus Cryptobacteroides. Next base: position 18,223 of record ONXC01000019.1, read on the forward strand.
GGTATTATCTCAGGCACCTGAGCGGCCTCACCAAGAGAACCATACCCCCGTCCTACAGGCTTGAGCACAGGCTTAATCCGGTTGTGAACTTCTTCATTATGCCGGTCTTCGCCCTTGCAAATGCCGGTGTTGAAATTACGGACATCTCCTATTTCAACGTGTTCCAGTGGAGCCCCGCCCTTGGCGGAGTGGGCCTTGGAATATTCCTGGGACTGCTTCTTGGAAAGCCCATCGGCATAACACTTGCCTCATGGCTTGCAATCAAGCTTAAGGTTGGAGCAATGCCTTCCAAGGCATCCTGGCCCATGCTCTTTGCCGTTGCCTGCCTTGGCGGTATAGGATTTACAATGTCCATCTTTGTGGACACCCTGTCTTTTGGCGGGGCCAATATCACCCCGGAACTCACGCAGCACCTCAGGGACGCCGGCAAGATTGCCGTGCTTCTGGGATCGCTTGCTGCAGGCATTCTGGGCTCACTGGCCATCACGGTTGTATCGGCCATAGAAAAAGGTAAAAAAGCTAAAAAATAAATGGGACTGTTAAACGGAAAAGTGGCCCTCATAACAGGCGCCGCACGCGGCATTGGCAAGGCCATTGCCCTGAAATTCGCCTCTGAAGGGGCTTCAATCGCATTCACGGACCTTGTGATCAACGAGTCCGCAGAGGAAACCGTAAAAGAACTTGAAGCCTTTGGCGTAAAGGTTAAGGCTTACGCCTCCAATGCGGCCGATTTCGAGGCCACGCAGGAGGTTGTAGCAGAGATAGAGAAGGAATTCGGCCGCGTTGATATCCTTGTAAACAACGCCGGAATCACCAAGGACGGTCTTGTGATGCGCATGAGTGAGGCTCAGTGGGACGCTGTCATAGATGTCAATATGAAGAGCGCCTTCAACTTCCTTCATGCAGTTGTGCCCATCATGGCACGCCAGAAGGGAGGAAGCATCATCAATATGGCATCCATCGCCGGCCAGACCGGTAATCCCGGCCAGGTGAACTACTCGGCCTCCAAAGCCGGCCTCATTGCAATGGCAAAGTCCGTTGCAAAGGAGATGGGCCCCCGCGGAGTGAGGGCAAACGCCATTGCCCCCGGATATGTCATCACTGAAATGACGGAAGTCCTGCCCCAGGCCGTGAAGGATGAATTCATCAAGCTTATCCCCCTCAAACGCGGTGCAACCGTGGAAGAGATAGCCAATACCGCACTGTATCTGGCATCTGACCTTTCCTCATATGTCACAGGTCAGGTAATTGCCGTAAACGGCGGAATGTACTGCTAATGTACCACCTTGCATCAGTTATGCCTTTTATGGTGTGTCTGGTATGGACCACCATATTTCTCCTGGAGTACAGGAAGTCAGACCCCGCGCGTAGGGCCCTGACAGTTTTCGGCATAGCTGCAACGCTGCTGTATTTCTGTCACTATCTGCATTTCAACGGCCTGCAAAGCGTTTATTCAGAGAGCATGTACTACCTTTGCAACCTCTCCGTCTATCCGCTTTACTCTCTTTACGTGAAATGCCTTACGGAAAAGAGGGTTCCCGGCGCACTGAACCTTCTCTGGTTTTTGCCGGCAGCAATAGTCCTGGTCATTTCGCTCACCGGACTTGTAAGGGACAGTTACGTGTTCCAGCTCACGGAGCAAATTCTGTTTGCGCTCATTTCCATGTCCGCAACCATTGTGGCGGCAATCAATCTTTTCCGTTTCAGGGCCAGAGTAGACAACTACTACTCCAATCCCGGAGAAAAGAGGCTGAACCCCATTATGTCCCTGATTGCGCTCCTGCTTGCCACAGCCCTTGCCTCTTTTACGGTCAATATCATCGGCCGGGATAATTTCATGGCGACGGACAACCTCTTCATCCCCGCGGCACTGTTTTCCGTCCTGCTGTTCACAATCTTCTACGTTGGCTATAAGACTGCGCTCCCGCGTGAGGAGGTGAGACTGGAGACGGCACCCGCGCCCGAAGACCAGGATATATCGGCCACGGAGGCACTTATGGAGAAGATTCACCAGCAGATGGAAGTCCAGCAGATCTTCCGCTCAAAGGGCCTTACGGTTGCCGATCTAGCAGAGTCCGTGGGCTCCAACAGGACGTATGTATCGGCCTGCATAAACAATGAGGCGGGGCAGTCTTTCTCAGACTACGTGAACAAATGGCGCATTGATTATGCCATGAAGCTGTTGAAATCCGACCCAACCCTTACAATTGCAGAGGTGGCCGATAAAGCCGGTTTCACAGACCGCACAACGTTCTACCGGAGCTTCAAGAAGATCTCCGGAATGAGCCCTACCGAATGGCTTAAATAGGGATTAATAGTACTCTATTGTCCTTGAGAGAGAGCCGTCCTCCACTTCTCCGTTTGGACCGCCAACGGCAATCATATACTTAGTCTTGTAGGAGGTCCAGTTGCCGTGGGAGTCGTATTCGAATTCCCAGGTAGTGGGACGGGTCCAGGGCTCATCTGAATCCTCATTGAAACGCTCCTGCATCTCTACAAGGTCTCCGGCTTCATTGTATTTATAGGTCTCCCAGTAACCGAACACGAATAGGGAGTCGTGGGGTTTTCCGGGCTGGCAGTCCCATCTATTGGTGCAGATATAGCGTTTCTGGTCTGTGTAGAACTCCGTTATACCGTCCGGACCTTCCAGCCTGAGGGGCATTCCGTTGTCCTGCCAGGTCATGGAGGTAATCTCATAGAAAATCCTTCCATCGGAACCGATTGCTCCGGATGAGGGATAATTGCCGCTGTAGATTATGGGGTCATAGGCCAGTTCCCAATCCTGATCGTTCGGCACCCTCTCTCCCGACTCAGGATCGATGTGGTAATTATTGGTGGAATATACCAGGTTCCCGTCACCATTAAACTGGTAAGTAACGTCCGTGACTGGCCAAATGTTGTTAATTGAGTTGCAGTTGACTATTTGAATGGCAGAAAGGTCCTTCATTATGATGGCGTTGCCATACATCTCAACATCGTGCTCGCAGAATGATTCCGGGCTCAGGTGGCGGAAGGCATAGAAACTGGAGAAGGAAGAATCGTCAGGACGCACCCACACGTATTTTCCAGGATTGTTATACTCATACGTCCAGGTATAAAGGCTCGCCCAATTGTCAAACTCCATCCCGCCTTTCTGCGTGCTGCGGCCGAAGGTTTTCTTAATCAAGCGACCGTTATCGTCATATTCGTATTGTTCCATCCATTCTCCGCGGGGGCTGTCGGGGTCTACATCGCGGATGATGGTGAGGTTGCCGGCCTCGTTATACTCGTACTCCCTATGGGCTTTGAAAGACATGTACCATTTCTTCACCGGACCACGGAAACCGGCCCTTTCGCGGTCGGAGCGCTCCCAGTAATTGGTCTCATACCAGGCTTCGGGGGCGAACTTATCATCTCCGCCGCCGGGATTTGTATCATCTCCTGGGGTTGTGTCATCACCGGGGGTAGTATCATCACCGGGGTTCTGCTCATCCTGCTTCTCATCGGGCTTGTGTTCAGGCTGGACGGGGGCGGTGCAGGCAAACACCAGACACGCTGCCGCAAATAACAAGATCCGTTTCATATTACTCAAAATATTCTATTTCATTGTAAACGGTATGGGTACTTTTGCCATACTCCGTGCCATCCCAGAAGAGGGGCGTGATGGCTTCCTTACGGCTGGTCCAGTTGCCGTATTTGTCGTAGGTATAATCAGTAAAGTCGTTGTAATGGAGACCAAACTGCTCATCTCCTATATCAAGGCTGCTTTTCACAAGGTCAAAATGCTCATCATAGAAGTATTCCTGCCCGCGCATTCCGCCCCAATCTGAATATCCGTAGTGCTTCAGGGGCAGGACCGTACGGCTGTTCTGAGCATATTCGTATGTTTCCCCTCCGTGAACCCACTTGGCGGGAAGTCCGTTAGGCTGCCACTCAACTTCAATCTCAGTTGTGCCAAGGTCTGTTGAATAACGGCTGTAGACGGGAAGTCCATCCTTGTAGGTCAGATAATGTATTTCAACTTCCTCGGCGAGATTATTGTTATCCTGCCCGTATTTCCTGGTGAGGGTAATGGTGAGGTTTCCGTCTTCTCCAAAGACATATTCATAGTCGCGGATATCTGTCCAGAAGCCCTCTCCGATCCTTTCAAAATGCACCTTGGAGAGCCCTTTCATTATGCCAAAAAGGTCCTGGCAATCGGCATAGCCACCATCTTCATCCACAAGCACCCCGTACATATGAATCCAGTTACTGCCGTTCACGGCCACATAACGGTCTCCGTTATTGTACTCACAGGTATAACCGTATTTCTCGTAAGGGGTTTGGAACTCCATTTTTATCCTATGGCCGGCATCGTCATAGGTGTATGTATAGGAATGGTTGTATTCGTCCGTATCAATATGTTTGTACTCGTTCTTGATGAGGTGACCGGCTTCATCGAAGGTGTAGATGTTGTAGCGGTCGTCCACGTATTGGGGTGTACTCCGGTGAATGGATTTGACCGGGCCGCGGATTCCGGCCTTCTGACGGTCCGTGCGGTCCCAGAAGAAGGTGTTATACCAGTCCGGATCCGAGAAATCAGGGTCTACGGTTCCGGGGTTGGTATCATCCCCGGGATTAGTATCATCCCCGGGATTAGTATCATCACCTGGATTGGTGTTGTTTCCGGGATCCTGATTATCCTGCCCCTGAGGTTTCTGCTCCGGCTGTGCAGGGGCGGTGCAGGCAAAAGCCAAAGCGCCCATAATAAGTACTGACAAAATACGTTTCATATAACTCGTAATGTTATAGTTAACGCACAAATATAAAAAATGCCACTCAAAAAAACGGAGTGGCATATATCAAAAGATAAATAATATGTTGCAAATCGTAAAAATGCCGGTTTTTCTTGATTATTCCGGAGAAAATAGCCAACTTTGAGTCCCGTATTGATTTTTTGATCATTATGGGAAATCTAAGATTTGACGTGGTGCAGGACGCCTTTAAAAAGAAGGCCGCCACAATAGACACCCCCGCAGGCAAAACCTCGGAATTCTTTGGGTCTCAAGTCTTTAACCGCTCCAAAATGAAACAGTACCTGGACGCCTCCACATATGAGAGGCTGGTCCACTGTATTGACCAGGAAGAGCCGCTTGATGCCAAGACGGCCGACAAAGTTGCCGCCGGAATGAAAAAATGGGCTCTGGAGCACGGAGCCACTCACGTAACCCACTGGTTCCAGCCCCTCACTGAGGGAACCGCAGAGAAACACGACTCCATAGAACAGTTTGACGGCAAGGCCCTTGTGCAGCAGGAGCCAGACGCATCGTCCTTCCCTAACGGTGGTATCCGCGCCACTTTTGAAGCACGCGGATATACTGCCTGGGATCCAACCTCACCGGTATTCATCCAGGACGATACGCTATGTGTTCCGTCTGTGTTTATAGCATACACAGGAGAAGCGCTGGACTATAAAACCCCTCTCAAAAAGGCCCTGAAGGCCGTTTCAGACGCTGCTGTGCCTATCTGCCGCCTCTTTGACCCTAAGGTAAACCGAGTGTTCTCTTACCTTGGCTGGGAGCAGGAGTATTTCCTTGTGGATGAGGACCTTTATGCGGCAAGGCCGGACCTTATGCTCACCGGACGCACCCTCATGGGGCATTCATCCTCCAAGAACCAGCAGCTGAGCGACCACTATTTTGCAGCCATCCCTTCACGCGTGGCCGCGTTCATGAAAGATGTTGAAGTGGCCGGGCTCAAGCTGGGAATTCCCCTACGAACACGCCACAACGAGGTTGCCCCCAACCAGTTTGAAATGGCCCCAGTCTATGAAGAAGCCAACCTCGCCAACGACCATAACCAGATGATTATGAACGTGATGACGCGCATCGCGCGGAAGCATGGCTTTGTGGTCCTCTTCCACGAGAAACCCTTTGAGGGGATCAACGGAAGCGGCAAGCACAACAACTGGTCGCTGGGGACCGACACCGGAGTTCAGCTTCTGGCCCCCGGCAAAGACGCTAAAGGCAATCTCCAGTTTGTAACGTTCTTCGTAAACATCCTGGCTGCCGTGCAAAGGCACAACGGTCTTCTCAAAGCTAGCGTAGCAAGCGCCAACAATGCCCACAGGCTTGGCGCGCATGAAGCGCCGCCGGCCATCGTATCGGCCTTCCTGGGTCAGACTATGACGGCCGTGCTCCGCAAACTCCTTGAGGTTCCGTCAGATACGCCCATTGAGATTGCCGGTAAGAAAGGCCGAAAGGTGGGGCTGGTGGAAATCCCGGAAATCTTTGTGGACAATACGGACCGTAACCGCACATCACCATTTGCCTTCACCGGCAACCGTTTTGAATTCAGGGCTGTAGGATCAAGCGCCAACTGCGCCGGTTCCCTCACTGTGCTGAGCGCTGCCGTCGCGCAGCAGTTCAAGGCCTTCAAGGCCGATGTTGACAAAGCCATGGCCGCCGGAAAACCCGTGGAAACTGCCGTAATGGACTGCCTGAAGCCGCTAATCGCATCGATTCTTGACACAATCTGCTTTGAGGGCAACGGCTATTCGGATGAATGGAAGGCCGAGGCCGCCCGCCGCGGTCTTGACACGGAATCCAGCGTTCCCAAGATGTTCTGCAAGTTTACGTCGGCCGAGGCCGTGGAGCTTTTCACCGGCCAGGCCATCTGCAGTCTTAGAGAGCTTGAAGCCAGGGCCGACGTCAGGTGGCAGACCTACTCCACCAAAGTGCTTATAGAAGCCCGTATGGCCGCGCGTATGGCCCTCAACCACGTCCTACCCGCAGGCCTCGCATATCAGCGCAAACTGCTTGAGAACCTGGACCTTATGCGCCAGAACTTCCCTGGAGAGTACATGGTGATGGGCGCAACGCAAATCGGCCTCATAAAAGAATGCTCTGAGATTATAGACAGCATCCGCAGCCGGGCCGGAGAACTTGACCGCGCAAGGGAAAAGGCCGAAGCCCTGGAAGAGGCCTATCCCAAGGCCATTGCAGCGGAGAAAGCCGCATCGGCCCTTATGTGCCTGAGGGAAAGCATTGACGCCCTTGAAGAAATTACCGATAATGCCATTTGGCCCCTGCCCAAATACAGGGAACTGCTATTTATCAGTTAGTTATGAACGCAAAATACGTATTTATCACCGGAGGCGTTGTGTCCTCCCTGGGAAAAGGAATAATTGCGGCCTCGCTTGCAAAGCTTCTGCAGGCCCGCGGGCTTCGAGTCACAATCCAGAAATTTGACCCGTACATCAATATAGATCCGGGAACTCTCAATCCATACGAACACGGGGAATGCTACGTAACCGACGACGGGGCTGAAACCGACCTTGACCTGGGCCATTACGAGCGTTTCCTGGGCGTTCCCACCTCCCAGGCCAACAACGTCACCACCGGGCGCGTTTACTATACCGTCATTACGCATGAACGCGAGGGCGCATACCTTGGAAAGACCGTCCAGATTGTGCCCCATATCACGGATGAAATCAAGCGCCGGATGCTCCTGCTTGGCCAGACCGGCAAGTATGATGTAATTATCACCGAGGTTGGCGGCACGGTTGGCGATATGGAAAGCCTCCCCTTCATTGAGGCCATGCGCCAGTTGCAGTGGGAACTTCCGGAAGGCGACTGCATGTGCATCCATCTGACTCTTGTGCCGTACCTGAGCGCCGCAAAGGAAATCAAGACAAAGCCCACTCAGCACTCCGTCCAGCAACTCCAGCACGCAGGAGTGATGCCGGATGTGATTGTATGCCGAACGGAGCATCCCCTGGGGCCGGAACTAAGGCGCAAGATTGCCCTTTTCTGCAATGTCAAGCCCGGTCACGTGATAGAGAGCCAGGACGCCTGGAGCATCTACCAGGTACCGCTGAACATGCACGCGGAGCATCTGGATGACCTTGTGGTGCGCCAACTTGGAATAGAGAATTTCAACCAGCCGGACCTGGGCCGATGGAAGGATTTCCTGGAGAATCTCCAGAATCCGTTCCAGGAGGTAAATATCGGCCTTGTGGGCAAGTACGTTGCCCTTCAGGACGCCTATAAGTCCATTCAGGAAGCCTTTGTGCACGCCGGCGCCGCCTGCCGCTGCAAGGTGAAAGTGCATCTATTCCTGAGCGACGACATAACGGCCGATAATGTAGCCGGCAAGCTCTCCGGAATGAACGGCATCCTTGTTGCCCCGGGCTTTGGCGAGCGCGGCCTGGAAGGAAAGATCCACGCTATTAAGTACGTCCGTGAAAACGGCATCCCTTTCCTTGGAATTTGCCTTGGAATGCAGATGTGCGTGGCGGAATACGCCCGTAATGTTATTGGCTGGGTCGATGCATCCTCAACAGAACTCAACCCCAAGACCACCCATCCGGTGATAGACCTTATGGAGGAACAGAAAAAGACCACGCTGAAAGGCGGCACAATGCGTCTTGGCGCCTATGAGTGCAAACTCACACCGGGTTCACTAGCGGCCAAGATATACGGCTCAGAACTTATCCACGAGCGTCACCGCCACCGCTATGAGTTCAACGGAAAATATGCGGCCGATTTTGCCGCCGCCGGTCTTGTGGCTTCAGGCACAAACCCCTCCACCGGCCTTGTGGAAGTGGTGGAACTCCCTAATCATCCCTTCTTCATCGGCGTACAGTTCCATCCGGAATACAAGAGCACTCCTGAGAACCCGCATCCACTGTTTGTAGCACTGGTAAAAGCTGCGCTGGAGAAGAATGCGCGAGGCTAACCTTGCGCAATGTTTTTTGCCAAAGAATTTGTAACTTGCAGCATATTTCTGGGCTATGGAAAAAATCATCATACTGGACTTTGGCTCCCAGGTGACACAGCTGATAGGGCGGCGGCTGAGGGAGATTAACGTTTTCTGCGAGATATATCCCTATAACAAGGTCCCGGCGCTGGATGATTCCGTGAAAGGCATCATCCTTTCCGGCAGCCCATGCTCAGTGAGGGATGCTAACGCGCCCAAGGCGGAGATCACAACAGGCAAGATTCCCGTGCTGGGAATATGCTACGGGGCACAGTATCTGGCTCATACCCGCGGGGGAAAGGTAGAGGCTTCCAATACCCGTGAATACGGCAGGGCCATCCTCCGGAAGGTGGCCGATTCGCCTCTTCTGAAGGACATAAGCCCGAAAACGCAAGTGTGGATGTCCCACGGAGACACCATCTCCAAATTGCCGGAAGGAGCGGAAGTCATCGCCTCCACAGCCGATGTTGAAAACGCTGCATATCAGTTCAAGGATGAGCCCACATATGCCGTCCAGTTCCATCCTGAGGTGTACCACACCACGGAAGGCGCCAAAATACTGGCCAATTTTGCGCTGAATATCTGCGGTTGCAAGGGAGACTGGACTCCGGATTCATTTATAGAGACAACGGTGGCGGAACTCAAGGCCATCATCGGCCAGGATAAAGTGATTCTTGGCCTCAGCGGCGGTGTGGATTCCACGGTTGCGGCCATGCTGCTGAATAAAGCCATCGGCAGTCAGCTCACCTGCATCTTTGTCAACAACGGCCTTCTTCGCAAAAACGAGTTCAAGGACGTCCTTGCCTCATATAAAGACATGGGTCTCAATGTGATAGGGGCCGATGCCGCGGCGGATTTCCTGGCAGCCCTCAAGGGCGTAACGGAGCCGGAAGCCAAGCGCAAGGCCATCGGCCGGCTGTTTGTGGAGACCTTCGACAAATACGCCCGGCAGATTGACGGCGCCCGCTGGCTGGCCCAGGGAACCATTTATCCGGACGTGATTGAATCGGCCGGAATCCCAGGCATTGCGTCAAAAATCAAGAGTCATCACAACGTGGGCGGCCTGCCGGAACATATGAACCTCAAGGTTGTGGAACCCCTCAGGATGCTGTTCAAGGACGAGGTACGTCGCGTTGGCCGCGCCCTTGGCATCAAGGAAGAGTTGGTGAGCCGTCACCCCTTCCCCGGCCCGTCGCTGGCAATTCGCATTATAGGCGAAGTCACGGAAGAAAAACTGGCTGTCCTTAGGGAGGCCGATGACATCTTCATTCGCGGGCTCCGGGGTTACGACTGCGCCGGTATGGGCTTTCCATCGGCCTCAGACCCACGTGAAATGGCCACAAACCTGTACGACGCCATCTGGCAGGCTGGCGTTATCCTGCTACCGGTAAAAAGCGTTGGCGTGATGGGGGACGAGCGCACTTATGAGAACCCTGTTGCCCTTCGCGCCGTGGTTTCTACGGACGCAATGACGGCCGACTGGTTCCCCTTCCCGTACGATTTCCTGCGGGACGTTTCCAACGAGATTATCCGGAAGGTGCGCGGCGTGAACCGCGTAGTCTACGACATCTCCTCCAAACCCCCTTCTACCATAGAGTGGGAGTGATGCGCTTCATACTTGCGGGGCGGACGTTGCTCGTACTCATATCTGTTAAAAATTAAAATGCGTAAGTGAATCCCACGATGACTGCGCCAAGACCTGCTCCGAAAATGTTGTTGCTGTTGGCGCCGAGACCGAGGTTGAAGTCACCCTCGTCCCTGATAGTAAAGGCATTGCCGCCCTCGGGGGTGTTGGTCTCCTTCACGCTGCCAAAGCCAAGGTCGAAGTTGAGCACGTTGATATCGGCCTCAAGGGCAATGTGCTCATTAAGCTGATAGAGGACTACGGGCACTGCGCCAAGAGAGAAGTTGAAATTGGAGACTTTGTTCACGCCTACACCGCCAATCTTATTGGTTGTGGTAGAGGTGGCGATGCCCACATTGGCTTCTGCAGCAAGGGAGAATTTTCCGATGTTAAGCACTTTGTAACGCAGGTAAGGCTGAAGGCCAAGGCCGAATGTGCTGTTGTTTGCGCCGGTAGAGCCGAAGTTCAGGCCCACACGGGCACCGACGAGCATCTTGTCATTCAGGATATAACCAACGTTGGGGAGAACGCTCACGGTGGTGTTGCTGGTTGTTACAACGGGGTTTACGTTTTTATCGGTGTTGCTTGTGGCGTTGATGCCAAGCTGACCGCCGACGAAAATCTGTGCAGACATGCTTACGCTGACTGCAAGACCCAGAAGGGCTGTAAGTAATAATTTTTTCATGCTAAATAAAGTTTAATACTTATTTACTGTAGTTGGGTGCATTTTTAGCTATCGCTACGTCGTGGGGATGGTTTTCCTTCACGGTGGCGGGACTTATCTTCACAAACTGAGCTTTATGAAGGGCTGCAAGATCCCTGGCGCCGCAGTAGCCCATACCGCTTCTGAGGCCGCCCTCCAACTGGAAGATTACATCCTCTACGGAGCCTTTGTACGGGACACGGGCTACAACGCCTTCCGGGACCAGTTTCTTGGCGCCTTTCTGGAAATAGCGGTCTGCGCTTCCAGCCTCCATAGCATCTATGGACCCCATTCCGCGATATCCTTTCATCTTCACGCCGTCCACCTCAACAATGTCTCCGGGGGCTTCGTCGGTGCCTGCGAACATGCTGCCGCACATCACGCAGGAGGCGCCTGCAGCAAGGGCCTTCACCACGTCTCCGGAGTAGCGGAGGCCGCCGTCGGCGATGACGGGGATGTCTCCGGCAACGTCGGCGACATCGGCAATGGCGGTAAGCTGGGGCATCCCTACGCCGGCAACTATGCGGGTGGTGCATATACTTCCGGGGCCGATTCCAACCTTGAGGCCGTCGGCGCCGGCAGCGATGAGGTCTTTGGCTGCGGCGGCGGTGGCAATGTTGCCAACCACCACGTCAAGGGCGGGAAATGCGGCTTTTACGGCCCTGAGGGCATCCAGGACGCCCTTTGAGTGGCCGTGGGCGGAGTCCAGGACAATGGCGTCCACACCGGCCTTCACAAGCTTTTCAACGCGGTCAAGGACGTCGGGGGTAATGCCCACTCCGGCGGCAACCTTGAGGCCTTCGGCCTTAACCTTGGAAACTTCATCGGCCTGCATTTGCGCCGACATATTCTTATGGATGACGCCAATTCCGCCCTTCCGAGCCATGGCTATTGCCATAGAGGCCTCCGTGACGGTGTCCATGGCGGCCGATGCAAATGGGCTTTCAAGGCCGATATTACGGGAGAATCGGCCCTTAAGGGACACCTCGCGGGGAAGGACCTCGGAGTATGCGGGGACAAGGAGGACATCGTCGAAGGTAATGCCTTCCTGCATTATGCGCTCTTTCAGGCTCATCCTTCAGTTACGTGAATAAGTGATTTGACGGGGGCGATTCCTTCCAGCTTGGCGCGGCCGGGGAGGTCATCAATCTCTACCAGGAAAACAAAGTCCTTTACCTTTACCTTATATTCTTTGCCGTCGATTATAACTTTCTGGGCGTTAAGGCCTTCTGCGAGGCCCTTTGCGGTGCCGCCCGTTGCAAGGATATCGTCAAAGAATGTTATTTCCACGGTGTCACCGGTGGGTTTGCTGGCAGCAAGGTCACTGTTACGGAAATACACGTGGTCCGGGCCGTATTCCTTCATTATTTCCACCTGAACAAGGTCTCCTTCACTGAAGGGAAGCTTGCCTTTCTTACGGAGAGGAATCACGTTGTGAACGTTTGCCTGGCTGTAAAGCATAGGGGCGGCGAAGAGGAAACCGCGAGCCTCGGGGGCGGCCACGTTTGGAGCTGCGCACATTGAGGCAAGGTCATCCACAAGGCTTCTGAAAAGCTGCTTGTCCTGAAGGAAAGGGATGATGTCAACAAAGTTCACTCCCTTGATGGGGAAATCCGGATAGAATTTGATGAATTTAGTGTAGTCCATAACTTATTCTATTGAGTTCATGTCTATCAGGTTGTTAAGGAGGGCATACACCGTGAGGCCGGCAACGGTTTTGATGCCGGTCTTGCGGGTTATGTTCTTGCGGTGGGAAATGACGGTGTAGATGGAGATGTTGTAAAGATCGGCAATCTCCTTGTTGAGCATACCCTTGGCAACGGCCACAAGGATTTCCTTTTCACGGGCGCTGAGCTCCCCGCCTTCTCCCCTGGGGGCATCCGACTCATCCTCCATCCGGCTCACAACGGGCACCAGGATGCCGTCTTCTATGAAGGTGTGGCGCTCCAGGTCACTCTCCAGGCTGTAGAGGTAGAAAAGCACCCTGAAGCAGTCCTGGGAGCTGCTCTGGGAGGGCTGATACATGGTGACCAGTTTCTTTAGGTCATCCAGTTTTTCCTCCACGTTGGAGTGGTTCTTCTCATATTCCCCAATGGTGTAGGGCTCCCTCTCACGGCTGTCAATCATAGCCTCTACATACGGGAAAACCGTCTTTTCCTCATAGTCAAAGTGACGCTCCAGCTCCTCCTTGTAATCCCCGAAGAACTTACGGATCACCTTCTTGTGCATATCGTCGCAGGGGGAGATCATTTCCTCAATGGCGGCGGCAAGGGCCGGCACCATTGTTTCCAGATAATAGGTGTGGGACAGACGCAGATAGCGGACAATATCCTCAAGGCAGGCTCCTTCCATCTGCTCCCTCGAAGGCCGATAACCATCAAAAGCGTAAACCTTGCAGATGATGAGGAAGGTTTCCGGGTCTATGCCCATGCCGTCACAGACCTCTTTCACCGTGGCTTCACCAAAGCCGTAACTCATCCCGAATCGGGAAAACACCCCAAGAATAGAAAAATTGACGTCCAGCAGGTCTGCCATCTTCATGGCCGGACTGATGGACGTTATGGACACCTGAGGTTTCATCTTACAAAATTAGAAAAAATTTGGATAGTCTGTGCCGATTTTTCCGGAAATGTCGCAGGTCAGAGCGAGGGCCGTCGCAGGTGGCAGCACCGTGCGTCGCAGGTCAAGCAGTGATTCGTCGCAGGTGGCGGGGCAAAACGTCGCAGGTCTGCGTTTTTGGCGTCACCTGCGACGCAAATCGGCCACAGGAGCAAAAAAGCGTCGCAGGTCCAGCGTTTTTTGCAGACCTGCGACGAAGCAGACGGTCACCTGCGACGGAATGAGCCCGAACCTGCGACACAGGGAGCTCCCGGCTGCGGCGCTATACCATCGGCACCATCTTTCCGGCCGATGTTTTTGCCCCCATTGAAGAGAGCAATCCGGCCACTACATCGCGGGGCATTCCCAGGCATCTTGAGAGCTGCGGTACCGTGGTCCTGTACGACCTGTACAAATATGGCAGGAGTCTAGCCTTTACCTCCGGGGTCATTTCGGGGATGGTTTTATGGTACCATTTATCGGCCAGTTGCTTTATCACGGCCAACATCTCGGTGTCTGTCTGAGAGTGGCGTCCGCTGCTTACCAGCATCTGCTGTATTTCCGGGACATTGACAGAGCCGATCGTTTTGAGAAAGAACGCCTGGTCATTGGAAAAAGCACTCTCCAGATAAGCATAGTCGCAGGCGCTTGCGGGCTCTACACCGCCATCGGCATTTACGAGCCAGGGCACACCGGACAAATCTTCATGGGTATGGAAGACCGCTTCCCGTTCCCGCCGGCTCATATCGGCAACCCGACGCACGGCTTCCGGACATCGGCCATCAGCAAACATTCCCCGGTAGCCGGACCAGCGATAGTCCTCCACGCGCGAGCCGGCGTCTATTGCGTTACGGGGAATATACGCCAGCGCATTACGGACGTACCAGTCAGAATCCAGATACTTCACGCTTATATCCGAACGGGCCAGGACAGCCTTCTCCTTATATTTCCAACTCAAGTATTGGGAATGGCGCTTTGTTATCAGGGAAGCCGTATTGAAGGCCGATTCAATACTCTCTGCCAGCAAGGAGCAGTGCCCGTGATTAGACATTGCTATTGCAATTATTACAATGCAATTAGCCATATGGGCCGATACATAAAAGCACTTTTCAAGATGGTCATAGTCTTCATCGTCCTTGCATAGCAGAGCAGTCTCCATCCCCTCCAGACTTATATGAAATGGAAACACTTTGCACACTTTACCGTCAGGCAAAGTGCGCGTTACGATTCGCTGGAATGCCATAGTCAGTTCACCGGCTTGCCGATATCCGAGAATGACAACCCCATAGGGAAGACCCCGCTGATCGGACGGATTATATTTGACGGGTCAAAACCATAAGGCTTCTTCAGCGAAGAGGAATACTTCTCATAATGAGGAATGAAACTGAACATCATTGTACTCCATAGTTGCTCGGCATTGTCGTAAGGCTCGGCACAGGAGATAATCTCACCCATTGACAGATAGCGGATAGCCTTGCTGACATTCAGGTTGTGATCCCTCCATATTGCATTCACAAGCCCGCGCATCACCTGCCTGTACCTCTGGTCTACGAGTTTTGCCTCCTCATCTAAATCCATAGGAGGCGATTCCAGGGAGTCGGAAAACTCAAAATCAGTACTGAACAGCATCTCGCCGTTGTCGTCCACCAAGACTTCCAAAAACTTTTTCATAACAGTAATAATTATATGGTTTATATGATTGTGCCCGGCCTGGCAGGATTGCCTTGAAGCACCTGGATTGCAAGATTATTTGGGGGCTGCCCGATTGCAAACATATGTTATTTAATGTCCCGCAGCAAGACGCCGATGCAGATTTTTACGTTTTTTGTGAATAATGTGTTGTTTCACGGGTATAAACACCTGAAACAACAAACAAAGTATGAACGCCCACTGATTTTTTTGTGTTGTATTAGCCTCCCTCCAAGGCTTATGGCCGATGGCTCTTGAAGATAATTGCCCCCTGGGGGGCTGGCGGGCGGGGCGAAGTGTCGCAGGTGACGGGGCGAAGTGTCGCAGGACGGACGGGGTGTCGCAGGTGACGGGGCAAAGTGTTGCAGGTCTGCAAAAAACGACGGACCTGCGACAGTATTTTGCTTCTGTGGCCGATTTGCGTCGCAGGTGACACCAAAAACGCAGACCTGCGACGGTTTATCGAAGGACCTGCGACGTGGAGTGATGAGACCTGCAACGAATTTATTATCTTTGTACCGTGAAAAAGATATTTCAGATAGAAGTTCCGGGAGGCAGCGGGAAGATCCTTCTTCACGCCTGCTGCGCTCCGTGCTCCGGGGCCATTGTGGAATACCTGGTAAAGCACGGCGTGAGGCCCGTAATCTTCTTCTCAAACTCCAACATCACCCCTTTTGACGAGTACAGTCACAGGCTTAACGAATGCATCCGCTACGCCAGGGAGTTCGGCCTTAAGGTGGTTGAGGATAACTATGATCACGATTCCTGGCTCACCTGCGCCGCCGGGTTGGAGACAGAGCCGGAACGTGGTGCACGCTGTCTGGAGTGCTTCAAACACAGACTCCTGAGAGCAGCGCAGTATGCTGCGGCAAATGGTTTTGATGTGCTCACAACCACCCTGGCATCTTCCCGTTGGAAGAGCCTGGAGCAGGTGAACGAGGCCGGCACATGGGCCTGCGCTCAGGTAAGCGGCGTGACGTGGTGGGGCCAGAATTGGAGAAAAGGCGGCCTCCAGGACCGCCGTAATGAAATTATCAGGGAGCAGAACTTCTACAATCAGCTGTTCTGCGGCTGCGAGTTTTCTCAGAGAACAGGTTCTGCAGAGCCGTCGGAGGCTTTGTAGTCAAACTTGGAGCCGTGCCAGGTCCAGGAGAGCAGGGCGCTGCCGCTGCGGATGGAAAGGACCTGACGGAACACACGGATCTCAGTTGCATCCGGAGATCCAACCTTGCCGGCAAGCTTCCATTCATCACCATCCAGAGTATACACATTGGCATAAACGCCGCCATCCCTGCGCCTTGCAACCACAAGGTCCGGAGCGCGGTTTCCGGTGAAATCATGAATGCCGATAACAGTGTCTCCCTCCCCGGATTCCAAGTCTGTGCCATTTACAGAAACGGCCCCGGAAGCCAGCGAGGCCTTGAAACTGGCCTTGTCAATAGAGAAGTCAAGCGTTCCGCTTTCACCAAAGAAATAGCTCTCAAGACCCACGATAAAGGTCTTGGACTCATTGTCTGAATAAGTACGCATTTGGGCATAGGCCGTTAGCCCGGCCAGAAGGCATATTATGGTTAGTAGTCTTTTCATTAACTGCAAATATACACATTTTACGCGTTATGGCAATACCCCCGTTCCAGATATGGCACGTCGCAGGTCCGGGCACGGAACGTCGCAGGTCTGCGTTTTTGGCGTCACCTGCGACGCAAATCGGCCACAGGAGAAAAAAAGTGTCGCAGGTCCGGCAAATTTTGCAGACCTGCGACGAAAACGCTTGTGACCCGCGACGCAAAAGGGCAGGACCCGCAACAAAAAAGTGCTGGACCCGCGACGCTGATGGCTTAGAAGGAGAACCCTATTCCAACCTTGATCTGGGAGCGGGAGGTGCTTGAACCACTCACCTTGGAGAAGTTGAGCAAGCTGTGATCATAGCCGATGATAACCTGAAGGTCACCAGCCTGGATGCCCACGCCACCGCCGAGGTAGATGTTGAAAGGATTGGAGATACCGCCCTCGTTCAGGGTGACAACTTCCTTCTTATCCGAGCCGTACACTTTTCCGTCAAAGTAGTTCAAAGTGTATTTTCCGGTAGATTGGACAAAGGTGCCGATTCCGGCAGAGGCTTCATAGGATCCCTTGCTGCTGAACGCAATCTGGAAAACAGGGCCGCCATAAACGAAGAGATTGACATCCCGGCCCAACTCGAATGTATAATTCAGGTTGATGGGGACATTGAAGGCAAATTCCCTGTAGGTTTCCCTTTCGTTCTTAAAGGTACCATAAATGGCCTCACCGTTGTTCCTTCTGTCAAAAAGGGTGCTGAAATACACTCCGGGAGCGACGCCAAGACCGGCAACCAGATTGAGGTTGTACTGGCCACCGAGGTAAAGACCATTGAGGTTGGTCTTGTCGTCAGGATCTCCGTTTGTGTATTTTGTTATTTCAGTTGAGTTGAGCCAGCCTGCACCAAACGAGAGCTGGGCATGAGCCTGGGTTCCAAGAAGCAGTGCCGCAGCGCTGAAAACAATAGCAAATACTTTCTTCATTTTCTTACTGTTTTACAGAAAAAGCCCTTTACTGGAAAGGGCTTTTTCTAATTGGCTTCTCACCTGAGAGATTAGAAGGCGTAACCTACACCAAGCTTAATCTGGGAACGGGAAGCTGTTTCGTTGCTGTTCTTGGAGAAGTTGAGGAGGCTGTGATCATAGCCGATGATAACCTGGAAAGCTCCGGACTGGATACCTGCGCCGCCACCAAGATAGATGTTGAAGGGATTCTGATAGCCACCGTCGTGCTGGCCAACTTCTTCATTCTTTGCGTTGTAAGTCTTTCCGCTGTAGTTGTCGGTGGTATACTTTCCGGTAGATAAACCAATACCGCCAGCGCCAATAGATGCCTCATAAGAAGCCTTGCTCACGATACCGAGCTGGAAAACGGGGCCTGCATAAACAAACACCTTGAAATCTCTGCCGATTTCAAATGCATAATTCACGTTTACAGGAACATTGAGATCAAACTCCCTGCTGTCGGCATTTGTGCTACCTGTAACACCATAAAGAGAATCGCTGTTGTTCACTTTTGCGAAAATACCGGAGACATACAGTCCGGGGGCTACGCCAAGACCGGAAACAATGGGAAGGTTGTACTGGCCACCTACGTAAAAACCGTTAAGGTTTGTATTGGAGGGATTGTTATTTCCACTCTTTACAGTCTCTGTTGAATTGAGCCAGCCTGCACCAACTGAAAGCTGTGCAAAGGCGTTAGTTCCGGCCAGCATGAGGGCTGCGCCAAGAACAATTGCAAAAATCTTTTTCATTGTAAAACTATATTAGGTTAAAAATTATATCCAAGTCCTATCCTGAGGATGTTGCGGGTAACCTTTCCGTTGGGATTTGTGCTGAGGTTGAGAAGGCCGAAGTCATATCCGACGTTCACGTGGATCAGTTCAGAAACCTCAACGCCAAGGCCGATTCCCAGATAGAGATTGAAGCGGTTACGCGCAGCAATCTCCCTTGACTTGACGGTACCGGGGATTGTCTTGTACTGGTTGTAGATCATGGTAGGGTTGTCGTCGGTGTCGATGACGCGGTCATAGATTCCAAACTGGAAAGTGGGACCTGCCCAGGCCTCAAGCTTGAAATCAGGGGTGACCTCAAACAGATACTGGATATGCAGCGGGGCATTCAGGGCAATCTGGTTCATGACGGCTTTGTCGTCAAGGGGATCGAAGACATCCATCTGGGCGTGGCGGCCAAAGAGGAAAGACACATTGGCACCAGGTGCAAGGCTGAGACCTTCCGTGATGCTGTCAAGGCCGATACGATATTTTGCTCCGGCATAGAAACCG
Organism: uncultured Bacteroidales bacterium; assembly: GCA_900321715.1. GTDB lineage: Bacteria > Bacteroidota > Bacteroidia > Bacteroidales > UBA932 > Cryptobacteroides. The sequence continues at coordinate 37,399 of ONXC01000019.1, forward strand.
TCAAGCAGATCAGTGCCGGAAACCGTAACGTCACCGCTTGTGAGTTTTTCCGTGAATGTGCTGTTTTCCGTAGCGTGGAGGTATCCTCCGTTAAAAATGAGCTGTGCGTTTGCCTGCATTCCAATGAGCAGTGCAGCTGCAATTACAATGAGTTTTTTCATTTAACCTTCATTTTAATCATACAAAGATACAACATTTTTTGAAAACATTGTACCGGGGCCTGTCCTACATACCCGTGTTGTGCATTATGAAGGAGTAGATATCGGCCTGCTCCTCAAGCACTTTGGCAAGGGGCTTGCCGCCGCCGTGGCCTGCCTTTGAGTCTATCCTGATGAGTTGCGGTTTGTCGCCGGAATTACACTCCTGGAGGGTTGCGGCAAACTTGAAGGAATGGGCGGGAACCACGCGGTCGTCGTGGTCGGCGGTGGTGACAAGCGTTGCGGGATAGGCCGTTCCGGGCTTCAGGTTATGGAGCGGGGAATAGCCAAGGAGGTAGCGGAACATTTCCTCCGAATCCTCTGACGTGCCGTAATCCGGGGCCCAGTTCCAGCCAATTGTGAACTTGTGGTAGCGGAGCATATCCATAACGCCAACCTGGGGAACAGCAACTGCGTAAAGTTCAGGTCTTTGCGTCATACAGGCGCCAACCAGGAGGCCACCGTTGGAGCCGCCCACGATGGCAAGCTTTTCAGAACTGGTGTAGCCATTTGCGATGAGCCATTCAGCCGCGCCGATGAAGTCGTCAAACACGTTCTGCTTATTCATCTTGGTACCTGCAAGGTGCCAGGCTTCTCCGTACTCTCCGCCGCCGCGAAGGTTCACCTGCGCGTAAATGCCGCCGGCCTCAAGATAAGGCACCCTCATTGAGCTGAATGACGGGGAAAGCGAGATGTCAAAGCCGCCGTAGCCGTAGAGGTAAACGGGGTTGGAACCGTCCAGTTTGATACCCTTCTTATAGGTAAGGAACATGGGGATGCGGGTGCCGTCCTTTGAGGGGAAGAACACCTGCACCGTCTCAAATCCGGAGAGGTCAAAAGCGGTCTTGGGCTGCTTGTACACAATGCTGTCGCCGGTTTCAATGTTCCAGAAATAGATGGTTCCGGGGGTAGTGAAACTGGAATAGGAATAGTAGCACCAGGGCTCTCCAAGCTTTGCGCTGAAGGAAGCGCTGCCAACGCCCGGAAGGTGCAGCTCCTCTACACGCCGGCCGTCACTACGGTCATAGAGGTAGGCGTGCGTGGAGGCGTCCTTGGAGTAATTGGCAATGATGAAACCGTCCGTTATGAAGGACACGCCGTTAAGCACGCAGTCCCATTCCGGGATAAGGTCCTTCCACACTTTTGGATTGCCGATAGTTGTGACAACCAGCTTGTTCATGGGGGCGTCCACGTTGGTGAAAAGGTAGATCAGTTCGCCGTCCGTCTCCACGGGGTAGCAGGCGTTCTTCATGTCACGGGTTATCTGCACAAACGGGGAATCGGCCTTCCTTAAATCCTTGACATAGAGATTGTTGCCGATATCGGCCCCGTCCTCATAAAGGAAGCCCATAGTCTCTGCCTCGTTGACCGTGAACTGGTAGAAGCGGAGGGGTTCGGCCGGATTTTCAAAGAACAGGACGTCTTCCGACTGAGGTGTGCCGATCTTATGGTAGTAGATCTTGTGACCCTCGTTCTTACCGCTGTAGGCGTGGTCCTCGCCGGGGCGGTCATACGCGCTGTAGTAGAAGCCGTCTCCGCACCAGGCCGCCTCAGTGAACTTGGCCCACTCTATGTGGTCCGGAAGGAGTTCCTTTGTACGGGCGTCCATGACGTAGATTTCCTCCCAGTCGGAGCCGCTGCGGGAGATGGTGTAGGCCATGTATCGGCCATCATTTGAAAAATAGCAGCCCTTCAGGGCAACCGTGCCGTCTTCTGAAAGGGTGTTGGGGTCCAGGAAAACCACCGGGACATCCTCCGGAGATTCCATCTCATAGAGGACGCTCTGGTTCTGGAGGCCGTTGTTCTTATAGATGTACCACTTGCCGTTTTTCTCATGGAAGGGAATGCCAACCTTCTCATAGTTGGCCACTTCCGTGAGGCGCTTCAGGAGTTTCTCACGGCCCGGAAGGCGCTTGAGGTAGTAGTCCGTCACCTTGTTCTGGGCCTTCACCCACGCGGCGGTTTCTTCGGAGGAATCGTCCTCCAGCCAGCGGTAAGGGTCCGGAACCTCTGTGCCGAAATATGTGTCTACGGTGTTGTCTTTGCGCGTCACCACAGGTTTGGGCGCGCAGGCGTCAAATGCAATTGCTGCCATCAGGAATAGAATCAGTGAACGTTTCATATTCCCAAAGATAGTGAAATTGCGGTAATTAACGAAATTTCCGATGGGCAGCCCGGTTTGGTTCTGAGTTGGAGGTTTCCATTAGTGGTTCTCGGTGGGCAGTGGAGGCTAAGCTGCTGACACTCTGGCGTTTACAGAGGTTTCTCCCAGAATTATTTCTGGTAGAAACTCTTGTAAGTAATTACAAATGAAGCACTTAGCCTCCACCGCCGTTATTGTCAGTTACTTGAAAATCGTCAAGGGGTTATTGACGATTCTGCGACACCAATTCTTCAGCAAGATGCTGAAGTTTTCAATATCATCTTCAATATACCTGTGCCCTTGTTAATGAGGTCGACGGCTACTTATACCTTCAGTCTCCTGTGAAGCAGATCAATATACGATGCTTTGAATTCCTCGGAAAGGAACGAGCACTGAATCTCTTCCTCAAACTTAGGAAGGAGATTCACATACTTCTTCCTGACGCGGTCAAATACAATTTCAGGGACTCCGCACGTTCGGTAGGCAGCCCTAAAATCAGCATCCTTAATACGCCTTTTTTTCCCGTTCAGATTAAGTGCCAGTTCTTCGTCATCGTCAGGATTGCTCAATACGGCGTTCAGAAGGTCGTAGGCCGGAGTGAGAACGGGCTCGTCCGCAGGAGAATACAAGGAGAAATTCTTCAGGTGCATATCGTTGTTCCCTGTCAGCCAGGAGAAAAACACCAGTTCAAGGAAATCCACCATATCCAACTGGGCAGAGGTTGAATATTTCCGGATGGCCTTGCCTATCTGTTCGTAGGAACTACGATACTTGTTCTCTGTCTGCCGTTCCGTTAACTGGCACATATCTTCCATCGCAATCTTCTCACCATCGGCCTTACGGTCAATCCGCTTAGTCAGGTAACCAATGCTGCCGTCTTTCATTCGGATGAGCGTGTGTGGAACAATCTTGATTTTTGCGATTTCAGCCAGATGCATAGTCAAGTCTTCATTCTCGGGCAGCATCGCAAAGCGATCCGTCTGAGGCTTGAAGATATAATCGCCCCAAAGGCCGACGATGGTCAGCTTCTGTGAGTCCTTGTGCTTATCCAGATTCAAGGACAGTTTTGGCTGGACGCCGGTCAAGGTGGTCTGCGACCGGATGACTTGGGCCGCCAATTCATCCATCTGTGCACGTGTATAATCAAGCGAAGGAGCCGTGGGGGTTCCGAAGAACTTCCGGCAGCAGGATTTGTGGAAGTCGACCTCTCCGGGCCCGAGTTCCTTGTAGCAATACAAACACTTACTCATCGCCGTCCTCCTTTATGGGTATTACACTTACAGCGCCAATGCAGTCCTTGCAACACAGAAGAAGCAGGGAGAACCTGTCCAGTTCACTGATGTCCGTGTTGCGCAGCGCTACATCCAGGAGCCACCCTTCCGGGATGAGGCCGTCAAAGAACGGGAAAAGAACCGTAGATTTGTAGGGCTTCACCGACAAAGGAAGTGTAAGGCTGACGGGCTTGGAGGTCTCATCAGCAAGATACTCATTGTCATACTGGAACTCATAGCCTTCATCCGTCTCTTTTAGGATGCCTGCCGCCTTCCCTTTGTATTGAATCAACGCTTTACTCATCTCACCTTCTTTTGAGGAACCAGTTCGTATCCGAACAAATCAAACACCTGGGCAACTTTATCCATACGGACAGTGGCCTTTCCCTGCTCCAACTCACGGACGAAGTTCAGGCCTACGCCGGACTTCATTGCAAGGTCAACCTGCGTCAGACCGTGCTCTTTCCGCAGTTTTTTTAATGCTGAAGATATGACGTTACTATTCATAATTACATTCGTTCGAATGCAAATATATAAATTATTTCTCAAATTACATCACAACGAATGTAATTTTCAAAGATTGAGGCCAATTACATCCGAAAGGATCTACTTTACCCTCACAAAGTGCCGATAGTCAGAGCCCCATGAGCCCACAGAATACGTTGTACCCTCTTTCTGCCATTCCATCTCCTTTGACGTCAGTTTCACAAGCTTGTAGGTGACATTGCTGTAGTCCGACATAGCCGGGTTAATGGTAATGGTCCCCTTGTCAGCCACTTAATGCATCATATACGTGAAGCTGATAACCATTGTTCCCGTCAAAGGTGTACTCCACGGAACCATCCATCGCAAAGACCGTGGGGTCATATTGCTCAGACCAGGTTCCTTCCAACTTGTTCACATCGATCTTCTCACAACCGCTCAGCCCTGCCACCAGCAGCGCTGCGCAAATCAATGTTCTTAGTATCTTCATTGTTTTCGTATATTAGTTGGCCGATATGGTCACATCAGCGGCCGGCATGGTGAGGGTATAGGAACCGCCTCCGTTGTCTGTCAAGGTGACGTTGTTGCTCGAGCCATCTACGGCGCTGTAGGAAGAGCCGCCGGACAAGGTCAGGGTAACGGACTTACCGGAGACAAAGTATTTGACACCGTCGTGTTGCACGTCCTCTGTCGTGGTAGGAGTCACCGTCACGCCACCGGCGCCGACAATCTTGTAAGCACCCCTGGCGCCCTCCTGGTCAACGCCGTTCACGCCGCCGGAGACTATGCTGGCTGAAGTATAAAAGTTGGACACATAGTTGAACTGGCCATACGTGTCATTATGCAGTCCCCCTGCGATTCCACCTTTATATGAAGTTCCGGAAACAGCCCCCAGATTGAGATTGTTCTCAAGATTGTTCTTGGACGGTCCTGCACCGCTGATTTCCGCATAGTCATACGTGGTTCCATTCAATTGTCCGGCGATGCCGCCCACATAGTTGACTCCGGTGACAGATTCAGTATTTACACAAGAGAGGATTCGGATAATGGCGTTCTTTCGCCCTACGGAAGTGGCTCCAACAATACCGCCGACACAATTCTTTGCCGATTGCACCGCGCCGTTATTCTTACAACCGGTAATTGTTATGTAAGTATCATGATTGTCCGTAGAGCTATTAGTTAAGGAGGCCCAGCCTATGATGCCACCGACATAATTGTCAACGGCCTCTACGGCTCCATTATTAATGCAGCCGGATATGGTCGTCTCGCTTCCTTCATGATCGTTCCATCCGACTATACCACCCGTAAAACTGCCATATAAGTTCTCGCTGCTTGAAGAGTTATGAGAAAACCATCCTTTACCATTACTCTTTACCTTCCCGTGATTAGTGCAATTGATAATCCCCATTGCTCCGGTGGCTTGGCCGACAATACCGCCTACGCGCGTTCTTCCTGTCACATCACCATAGTTTATGCAGGAGGTGATTGCATCCACGGCGGAGTTCTGGGTTTGCGATGTGATACCTCCGGCTCTTTCCGTTCCAGTAACCGTTCCGTAATTGGTGCAATTCACTAGTTTAGGACCACAAAGACTGACGATTCCGCCGGCATTGCCTCCATTGGCTTTCTCAGCAGTTACAGAGCCGTGAAAAGTACATCCACTTATTGAAACATTATTATTTGATGCATTGCCGATGATGCCGCCAACACTTGTTTGCCCAGTGACGCTCCCGGTCACGTGACAATTAGTAAACGCGCCTTCAGCGTAACCGGCTATCCCACCTGTTTTATTATCATTGTTTGATGAGATGGCACAATTGGCCAGCGTGAGGTCATAGACAGAAGTTGCAGTTCCGGATATATAGCCAAACAGGCCTGTGTAATTTGCAGAACTGCTTTCCGTAGTAATCTTCAGGTTGGAGATGGTCTTGTGATTACCGTTGAAACTCCCTTTGAAAGGAAGGGAGGCAGTTAAGCCAATGGGCTGGAAATTATCTATTTCAGAAAGGTCAAGATTACTGTTCAATGTTACAGTCTGACCCTCATAAGTCTTGCCGATACTCACTTCATTGGACAACTGTACCAAATCCGATACAGTGTTGATTTCTGTAATGAAGTTTGCATCGATGGGCTCCATTGTCAGCGTAGAAGTATAATACTTCCCGGATTGAAGGTTCCCTTTCTTGACACAACTCAGTTTCCTGGAATCGGACGTGACGCATTTGATTACATAGTTATTATCACGATTCATAGAACTGACGGCCACCCATATTTCATTAGTAGATGTTGCAGGAGTAATGTTTATCTGCCCTACAAAAGCCAGGCTACCGCTTGTATAGTTCTTAATGTAGTCTGCGGCAATCGTGACACTTGTCACGTTAATGTCGCCATTCGCATCCTTGAACTTCATTTTCCAGATGGCCTGGCAGTTTTTGAAGGCAGCATTGGTAGTAGTGATCACTTTCGTATCCGTGTTCAACTCCGTAATCTCCACCTCGGCAAAAGAGAAGTTGCAATGATCGGAGATATACTGCAGCGTGCCATTCTGGCCCCGATAATCAGTATTGTAATCTGGATATGACAGACGCAACTTCGACCCTACGGAGAGACCATCGACGGAAGTCAGAGAGCCGGAGAATGTGGTATGGGCACCGCTTGTTTCAGCTGAGAGTGTCCCGATGTTGGCAACGAGCGTTAGTTGCCCGTTATCCAGATACTTATGGACAACGACCTCATCATTCTGCGTCCATTCCGACTTGATAGTGCCATTGTCGTTCAACGACAACGCTTTGGTGACGGCATCACCTTTCTCGCCGGCTTCCACCTTCAGTGTCCAGACTTCTTCCTCTACTACAACGGGATCAGTAGTCTCCTCTTCTATAACGGGGGCTTCCTCCTCGATAATCTGTTCCACCTTGCCACAGGAGGCAAAACACAGGCACAGGCACAAAGATGCCGATATGATAGTCTTACTGTTTTTCATTTCTCCTCCTCCTAAAAACCTATAGGTCCTTCATACTGCGGTGCATCACCAGAGACAACGAGGATGGCTCCCTCGGCTTTTACCTCTATTACTGTCGCTACAGGGGCTTCATACAAATCTTGTTCAATCGTTTCCATTTTCTTGAAGGTTCTACTAACTGGAGTGCAAAGATACTAAAAAGTATGCTAATAACATACCGAACAGTATGCTAATAAAGAAAAAAAGTGCGTATCTTTGTGAAAACCTACATTATTGGCAATGAGAGAGAACAATAAGGAGAAGCTCTTCGCGCAAACCTTTTCGCTGCTGCTCACCCGCAACATCGGTGACCTGACTTTGGACGAGGTTGAAAAGGCCACGGGCTTCACCCGCGGCGCCATCTTCTATTATGCCAAGACCAAACTGGACTTCTTCCGCCAGGTCATCATCAACGAGGTACTGGAAAAGCAGGACATCCACCGCAAAGTGAACTACACGGAGGGGATGTCCCTCAAGGACTTCATCCAGGCCTATCTGGAGGGTGTCGTTCACACCAGGACATACTATCTGGATGCTGTCAGTGGGGATTTACCCGAGAACCCCACCCACGCCTACCTTCTCCTCATCCTGCAAATCAAGCGCTACTATCCGGACCTGGGCGAACGTTATTATGCCATTATGCAAGAAGAAGTCGCCCTCTGGAAGAGAGTTCTCACCGATGCCGTGACCTCTGGTGAAATCGCCGCCCAGCAGGATCTCGATACCGTTGCCGCTACCTTCCAGTCCCTCTTCTACGGCTACTCCTTCCACGCCGCCGTCGGCAAAGCCTTCGACCCCGCCGCCCTCAAAGCCCAGATGATAGGCTTCTACCGGAGCCTGTGTAAGTAGTCTTTAAAACCGAATCAAATAAACTGCCGCCACCTCGGGCCCGAGATAGCGGTAGTTTCTCTGTCGTCCTGAGGCGCAGCCGAAGGATCTATTTTCCCCGAACAAAGTGCCTGTAATCAGATCCCCAGGTTCCAACAGAATAGGTTGTGCCCTCCTTCTGCCACTCCATCTCCTTTGACGTCAACTTCACAAGCTTGTAGGTGACGTTGCTGAAGTCCGACATCGACGGATTGATGGTAATAGTGCCCTTGTTAATTAGGTCGATGGCATAGTGGCCGCTGTAGTCGTGAGATTCGCCACTTAGGGCATCATATACGTGAAGTTGGTAGCCATTGTTTCCGTCGAAGGTGAACGTGACAGATCCATCCATCGCGAAAACCGTGGGGTCATACTGTTCGGTCCAAGTGCCTTCCAGCTTGTTCACGTCGATCTTCTCACAACCGCTCCTGCCACCAGCAGCGCCGCACAAATCAAAGCTCTCAGTATCTTCATCATCGTCTTTTTCTTAGTAAACGTATAAAAGTACAAAATCTTGCCTGTAAATATTCAGTTTTTCTCCTTCCGCCAGGCAGGACCCTCCCAGGCCCCGCCTGGCATCAGGATAGAAAGTATTTATGTTTAACTGCTTATGAAGCCTACTCATTCTTCAGCGTCTCTGCCGGATTCATCCTGATTCTTCAGCGTCTCTGCCGGATTCATCCTGGCGGTTTTGAGGTAGTGGTACAGCACGACGGCCGAACACAGTACTCCCACAATAACCAGCGCCAGCAGGAACACCGACGGCATGAAGCCCACCCGGTGGGAGAACTGCTGCAGGTAATACCTCACTACCAGCCAGCCGATGGGCGCCGCAATCACGTAACAGATGGCCACCGTCCGCAGATACAGCATCAGTCCCTCCGAGGTAATCTGGCCCATATCGGCCCCAAACACACGCTTTACGGAAATCTCCATCCGCTTGTACTGCACGTCCATCAGCACCTGGCCCCAGATGCCCACCAGCGACAGCAGCACCGCCAGCAGGGAGAACAGC
>ONXC01000020.1 GCA_900321715.1 uncultured Bacteroidales bacterium
GACTACTACGAACGCAAACTCAAAGAAGGTAAGCACGTTATGTGTATCCTGAATGTGCTTCGAGCAAAGCTCGTTCACAGAATGTTCTCCGTTATAAAACGAGACACCGAATACACAAAGGAATATAAACCTGCATGTTAGACGCGCTCCAGGGGTGGCCGCGCGGCCAGGGGCGGGACGCCCCTATGAGCGCAATAAATATCCACAAACTACACCGTTGAATCGAAGTGATGACCTATAACCCAACTTCTGTCCGAATCATTTGGAAAATCCATAAGAATATTTAGGAAAAATCTTATATTTGCGTATTCAAATCCAAATTCTAAGCAATGCGTAAAGTTTATCTCCTTATGGCAGTTGCCGCTATCATGGTAGTGGGCTGCAAGAACATCGGTTCAAAGAAGGCCGCACAGGAAGCCGCCGCTGCAGAGGCTGCTGCAGAAGAGGCTGCCGCTGAGCAGGCAGAACGTATTAACAAGGCCATCGAAGAAGTTGAGGCTTCAGAGAGCATGACAGCCCTTGAGGCCGTTGAGGCTCTTTCCCGCGCCCAGGTGGTTGAAGGTGCAAACCTCTCTGATGAGCTTGCAGGCAATCCTGACGCCGCAGTTCCTTTTGCTGTGGTAGAGGAGAAGCCCACTTTCAACGGCGGTGACGCCAATGATTTCTCCAAGTGGGTAAGTGAGAACATCGTATATCCTGAGGATGCCAAGAACCGTCAGGTAAGCGGAAGAGTCATCCTTCAGTTCACCGTTAACAAGGACGGTGAGGTCAAGGACGTTCAGGTGGTAAAGGGCGTAGATCCCGTCATTGACGCAGAGGCTGTCCGTGTAGTGTCCGCTTCCCCCAAGTGGGCTGCCGGCAACCAGGCTGGTATCCCCGTCAACGTGAGATACACCTTCCCCGTAGTCTTCAAGCTTAACTAAGCGCTCTAATTCAGAGTTTTCTGACAGTCCCCGGTTCATAGCAACCGGGGACTGCTGTTTTTGGCGCGTGGCGGCTTTGAGTTTTGAGAGAAATTACTTACATTTGTATGCTTTAGTTGTAGAAAACAAAAAAGAACCATATATGAAACTTACTATCTCCAGTACCAATCTCCTGAAGGCCCTCATGGACGTTTCCAAGGCCATCCCGTCAAAATCTCCGCTTCCCATCCTGGAGAATTTCCTGTTCGTCCTCAAGGAGGGCGTCCTTGAAATCACTGCATCGGATTCAGAGCTCACTCTCCGCACCCGCATTGAGGCGGAAGGATCGGAGGAAGACGGCTCCATCGCCGTTCCCGCTCGTCATATGATAGACCTTCTGAAGGAACTCCCGGATCTTCCGCTTTCCATTAAGACTGTTTCTGACAGTTCCTTCGAGTGCAGTTGGGGCAGCGGTAACTCCGCCCTCCCTTACTTCCCGGCAGCAGATTATCCTGAGATCAAGTCTACCGGAGATGACGCCATCACCGTGGAATTCCCCGCAGAATCCCTTGTGGAAGGCATCCAGAGCACCGTTTACGCCACCGCAGATGATGAGATCCGTCCTGCCATGAACGGTATCTTCTTTGACATGGATGTGAACAGTACCACCCTTGTGGCATCTGATTCCCACAAACTTATCTGCTACACCACAAAGGACGTAAAGGCCCCGGAGAAGGCTTCCTTCATCCTTCACAAGAAGCCCGCATCCGTGCTTCGCTCAATCATCGGCAAGGATGTGGAGAATGTGAGCATTTCATTTGACTCTTCATCGGCCCAGTTCAGCTTTGGCGCAACAACCCTTATCTGCCGCCTTGTTGTGGGCAAGTACCCCAAGTACCGTGATGTGATTCCCCTGAACAACTCTAACGTCCTTCAGATAGACCGTCAGCTTCTCCTGAACACCGTAAAGCGTGTTGCAGTGTGCGCCAACAAGGCTTCCAACCACATCAAGCTCACCCTCAAGGAAGGCCAGCTGGAAGTATCGGCCCAGGACCTTGGCTTTGCGCTTGCCGCATATGAGAAGATCATGTGCAACTACTCCGGAGATGAACTCACAATTGGCTTCAAGAGCACTTTCCTCACGGAAATCCTTGCCAATATGAACTGCAACTCCCTGGTTGTGAAGTTTGCCGATGCCCGCCGCGCAGCCCTTATCCTCCCCGCAGAGGAAGAAGCTGAGACTGAAAAAGTCTGCGGAATTCTCATGCCTATCATGATCCAATAGGAATCCTATGGAACTCAATCTACAGCGCCCGTTGCTCTTTTTTGACATAGAGAGCACCGGGCTTAATATTGCCACTGACGGCATTATTGAACTCAGTTTTGTAAAGGCGTTCCCGGGAGGGGAGACCAGGGTTAAAACCTGGAAGATCAAGCCCTGGGACTATGTGAATCACTGTGTGATCCATATCAATCCGCAGGCATCGGAGGTGAACGGTGTGAAGGACGAGGACCTTGTGGACTGCCCCAAGTTCATTGAGGTGCTGCCGGAAGTGGCTTCCTGGCTGGAGGGGAGTGACCTTGCTGGTTACAATTCCGCCAAGTTCGACCTACCTCTCCTTGCCGAGGAAATCGAGCGCGTACGTGAGTACTGCGGAACCCGCCTCAAGGATGAAAAATCGGCCCCGAAGGCCAAGGAAATGCTCTCTCTCATTGAGAAACTGGACCTCCATTCCTGCAAGATGGTGGACGTCCAGAATATCTTCCATCACTTCGAGCCCCGTAACCTCAGGGCGGCATACCGCTTCTACTGCGGCGGCAAGGACTTTGAGAACGCCCATACCGCAGAGGCCGATACCCTTGCAACGTATGAGGTCCTGAAAGGCCAGCTTGACCGTTACCAGGAGCCCACGGAGTATCAGCCGGAGGTTCTGAAGAACGACGTTGATGCCCTTGCAAAGATTGGCGCCCGTTCTAGGACCGTAGATTTTGCAGGCCGATTGATAGAGGGTGAGGACGGGGAGCCCGTCATCAGCTTTGGAAAGCATAAGGGCCGCACCGCACGTGACGTGTGGAATACGGAGCCTTCCTACTTTGCCTGGATTGAGGGCGGAGACTTCACGCTGGACACCAAGAGGCAGTTCGCTCTCCTCAAGGCCCGCTTCCAGAAAGAGCGCAAGGAGGCCCTCAACCGTCCTGCTACGGATGACGAACTCCAGGGCCTGGCTTCCAAGTTCAATACAGGCAAACTTTTCTAAGGTTCGGCACGGAGTTTGAGCTATCTCCGCGCGGAAAATGTTTAAAAAAGAAATACTATGAAAAAAGGATTCTTGACTGTACTGCTTTCAGTACTGGCAGGCGGTCTTACCGCCTATGGCGTAGTGAAAGTAACCGGACCGCAGGCCGCCCAGGCCACTGTTGTAAAAGATTCGCAAGGTAATGCAGTGGAGTACCGCACTGTCAATTTGGCAGACTCTGATTACCCTGATTTTACCTATGCCGCAGAAACCGCCGTCGAGGCCGTGGTATACGTGGAAGTAACCGTCCAGGGCCGCCAGCAATACCAGAACATAGACCCCTTCTTCCGCTTCTTCTTTGGCGATGAATTCTCCCAGCCTCAGTACCGTGAGCAGAAGGGCAGCGGCAGCGGCGTCATAATCCGCCCTGACGGCTATATTGTGACCAACAACCATGTTGTGGCCGGCGCCACCAAGATTTCCGTGACGCTCAACGACAATTCCCAGTACGACGCCACAGTTGTGGGTACAGACCCCGTCACTGACGTTGCAATCATAAAGATTGACGGCGCAAACCTTCCCACAATCCCGCTTGGTGACTCCGATAAACTCCGTCTTGGAGAATGGGTCCTTGCAATAGGCTCACCCCTCGGCGTACAGCTCCGAAGCACCATCACCGCAGGTATCGTATCGGCCAAGGGACGCAGTATGCCTGACAATTCAGGAGAATTCAAGATTGAGTCCTTCATCCAGACCGATGCAGCCGTGAACCCCGGAAACTCCGGCGGCGCCCTTGTGAACAAGAAGGGTGAGCTGGTGGGCATCAACACCGCAATCGTGTCCCAGACAGGCGCCTACAGCGGCTATTCCTTCGCTGTTCCCGTGAACATTGTGAAGAGGGTGGCCGGAGACCTCATAGACTATGGCTCCGTAAAGCGCGCTATGCTTGGCATCACCATGGGCTCCGTTGACAAGAAAATTGCCGACGAAATGAAACTTTCCTCCGTTTCAGGCGTATATATTAACGAGGTTTTGAAAGGCAGCGCCGCGGAAAAGGCCGGTCTTAAGAAAAACGACGTAATCGTAGCCATTGACGGTGAGAAGATTACAGACGCTTCATCCGTACAGGCAAAGGTGAGTGGATACCACCCCGGAGACCAGGCCGATATTGTCTATTTCAGAGACGGAAAAGAGGCCCGCACAACTGTGGTTTTCCAGGCCGCTTCAACTGAAAACGGTGAAGTGGACGCGGAAGGAACCGTTGCTTTCTATGGAGCAAGGCTCAGGGCAGCCCAGAAGGGCGTTGAGATAGTTTCCGTAGGTCAGGGCAAGATGGCCGATGCCGGAGCCAAGGAGGGCGGAATCATCCTCTTTGTGAACGGTGATGCCGTAGCAAAACCTTCAGAAGTTGTGGCCAAGGCCAAGAAAGGCGCCCGAGCGGTATATATTGAAGGTATAGACGCAAACGGCAAAACTTTCTACCTGGCTTTTGGCAAGTAGAAATTTATAGCACCCATGAGGCAATTAAAGATTACAAAGTCCATCACCAACCGCGAGAGCGCGTCACTGGACAAGTACCTGCAGGAGATCGGCCGTGAAGAACTGGTTACTCCGGACGAGGAAGTAGAACTGGCTCAGCGTATCCGTAAAGGAGACCAGGAGGCACTGGAAAAGCTCACAAGGGCAAACCTCCGTTTTGTGGTATCCGTTGCAAAACAGTACCAGAACCAGGGCCTGAGCCTTCCGGACCTTATCAATGAGGGAAACCTTGGTCTTATCAAGGCCGCAGAGAAGTTCGATGAAACCCGTGGTTTCAAATTCATCTCCTACGCAGTGTGGTGGATCCGTCAGAGCATCCTCCAGGCACTTGCCGAACAAAGCCGTATCGTACGTCTTCCCCTTAACCAGGTTGGTTCCCTGAACAAGATCAACAAGGCCCTTGGTAAGTTTGAGCAGGAGTACGAGCGCCAGCCTTCCAACGAGGAACTCGCAGAGATGATAGACATCCCCAAGGACAAGATTTCCGATACCCTCCGCGTAGGCAGCCGCCACGTCAGCGTAGACGCCCCCTTCGTGGAAGGAGAGGACAACTCCCTACTGGACGTTCTCCCCAACGACGATTCCCCGTCGGCCGATAAAACCCTGGTGAACGAGAGCCTCAACACTGAGATCGAGCGTGCCCTCTCCACCCTCACAGACCGTGAAAGGGAGATTATCAAGAGTTTCTTCGGCATCGGCTGCCAGGAAATGACCCTTGAAGAGATTGGAGAGCGCTTTGGCCTCACACGTGAGCGCGTGCGTCAGATTAAGGAGAAGGCTATACGCCGCCTCAAGAGCCCTTCACGCAGTAAACTTCTTAAGAGCTATCTTGGATGACCCCGGAATCTTTTATTCAGAATAAGGCCTCAGAGGCCATCAAGGCAATCTATGGAACTGAAGTGGCGGAAACGTCACTTCAGGTTTCTGTTACCCGCAAGGAGTTTGAGGGAGACTACACCCTTGTCACTTTCCCTCTCCTCAAGATCACCCGTCAGGCACCGGACGTCACCGGCAATGCAATAGGGGAGTGGCTGGTAAAGAATGTGCCGGAAATATCGGCCTTCAACTCCGTGAAAGGCTTCCTCAACCTTTCTTTCTCTCCCGTTTACTGGAACGAGTCCCTGAAGGCAATTGCAGAAGCTCCGGATTACGGTCAGCTGCCCTCTACCGGCCGCCGCATCATGGTGGAATTCTCTTCCCCCAACACCAACAAGCCCCTTCACCTTGGCCATATCCGCAACAACCTCCTTGGCGACAGCGTGTCACGCATCCTCAAGGCCTGCGGCAATGACGTGGTGAAAAGCACCATTGTGAATGACCGCGGCGTGCATATCTGCAAGAGCATGTATGCCTGGGAGAAGTGCTTCAACGGCGCCACTCCAGAGAGCACCGGCAAGAAGGGAGACCACCTTGTGGGAGACTGCTACGTTGCCTACGCCAAGATGGAGAAAGAGCATCCGGAGGTCATAGATGACGTCCATAAGATGCTTGTGGACTGGGAGAAGGGAGACCCTCACGTACGTGAACTCTGGGCCATGATGAACGGCTGGGTGTATGCCGGCTTCGATGAAACCTACGCCGCCCTTGGTATTACCTTCGACCAGGTGGACCATGAAAGCGAAACCTACCTTCTTGGTAAGGAACTGGTTCAGAAAGGCCTCAAGATGGGCGTGTTCACAACAGATCCTGACGGCAGCGTATGGTGTGACCTCACCGCCGACGGCCTTGACCGCAAACTGGTTCTCCGCGGAGACGGAACTTCAGTGTACATCACCCAGGACCTTGGCACCGCAGAGCGCCGCTTCCAGAATTTCAAGCTGGATTCACACGTTTATGTGGTTGGCAATGAGCAGGACTACCACTTCCAGGTGCTTAAGCTCATCCTGAAGAAACTGGGCTTTGACTGGGCCGATCAGATCTATCATCTGAGTTACGGCATGGTAGAGCTCCCGGAAGGCAAGATGAAATCCCGCGAGGGCACGGTTGTAGATGCCGATGACCTCATTGAAAGCATGTACCTTGAGGCAAAGAAAACCTCCGAGGAAAGCGGCAAGCTGGCCGATATCTCCGCGAAGGAAAAGGACAGGCTCTATCATATGATCGGCCTTGGTGCCCTGAAGTACTTCATAATCAAGGTGGATCCCAAGAAGACCATGCTCTTCAATCCCAAGGAAAGCATAGACTTCAACGGCAACACCGGCCCCTTCATCCAGTACACCCACGCCCGAATCTGCAGTATTCTTCGCAAGGCAACCGTTGCTTTCGGCCCGTCAGATATTTGCGCGGATGCCCAGCCATCGGCCAAGGAAGTGCGTCTTGTCAAGCTCCTTGACCTCTATCCCGTGAAGGTTGCAGAGGCCGGCGCAGCGCTTAGCCCAGCCGTCATTGCCAACTACGCATATGAGCTTGCCAAGGAGTTCAACCAGTACTACCACGACACCCCCATCCTCAAGGAAGAGAATGAGGCTGTCCTGAAGTACCGCCTGGAACTGATTGCCGTCATGGCCCGCACGCTCCGCAGCGCCATGGGCCTTCTGGGAATTGAGCTTCCGGAAAGGATGTAAAACGGCCGTTTCTGCTAATACGCTGATTTACAGTATTTTATAACATTTACTCCAGGCATTATCGCCTGGAGTAAATGTTATAAGTAGTTGATAGTTAGTTAATTAGCGGAAACGGGCTTTTTCTTCTGCTTGCTGATATCCACCAAAGCCACAACCACAGAGCTGATAAGAAGGGCTATTGTATCGGCCGTAAGGTCCAGTGGATCTCCGCTGCGGTATTCCGTAAGGTGGGCCTGGCCCCATTCAGTGGCAAAGGCCAGCAGCAAACCCACAATGAATGTGATGCCCACAAAAAGCAGTGTGCTCTTTACCGTTTCCGTAAACCGGTCAAATGCAAAGAAGGCCAGGATGGGGAACGGGAAGAACATTGTGAAGTGCGCAATCTTGTCCGTGGGGATGCCAAGGAAAGATGTGGGAATGGACGGAGTATTGTCAAAATGACCGAAGCAGAGGAAAAGAACCCCTGCTACATACAGCCAGAAGATAATCTGGAAGGCTATCTTATTGCCGCGGCTCATTAGAAACGCAGTTCCCCAAAGAATTCCGGCCTGTGGAAATCGGGCTGGGGAGTATCAATTGGAGCCCAGCTTACATAGTGAGGATGGGCGGTCTTGTCTCCGCACTTATAGAAGTTTGCGCGGATCTTCTTAGGAAGATTCTCAGGATCTATGCCGATTAATTCAAACGGGACGATGATGCAAACCCTCCAGTTCTGGAGACCTTCCTTCTCCGTATCCACCTTACTCACAGAAGCAAAACGGGCGATTGCCTTCATCTCTTCTTCCGGGCGGGGAGTACGGTGACTGCGGTCAGGGCCTGCGCAGGCAAGCACCTTTCCAAGGGCGTTGATCTCAAAGTTGTAGTAAACGGAGCCGTCAGGATCCTCTACGAAGAACTCCACGCAGCTGTCTTCCCATTGGGAACCGTTGTCCTCCTTATTCTTAGCCCTCAGGTCAAGGCCGCTTACGCGGAAATCCACCACCAGGGAGCCCTCTGTGCGGGCAATACGCCCGGCGCACACAGGTGCATAGGGGAATTGTGAAGGCCAGTTGACCGTGTTCACGTCAAAACGGGCGGCCTGGAGCTCCATAACGCTGTCAAGGTCCAGGGTATCAAAGTTTACAAGGGGTACTTTAATGGTTTTCATAGGGCTTGCATATCGTTAAGTTTCCTGTAATATCCGTTGAGGGCAATTAGTTCGTCGTGGCGGCCGCGTTCCACAATCCTGCCGTCATGCATCACCACAATTTCATCGGCATTCTTGATGGTGGAAAGCCTGTGGGCGATGGCTATGGTTGTACGGGTGCTCATAAGGCGGTCCAGGGCGTCCTGCACAAGGCGCTCACTTTCAGTGTCAAGGGACGCAGTGGCCTCATCCAGAATAAGGATGGGAGGGTTCTTCAGGATGGCGCGGGCAATGGAAAGCCTCTGGCGCTGGCCTCCGGAAAGCTTGGAGCCGCGGTCTCCGATGTTGGTCTCATAGCCCTCCGGCTTTTCCATGATGAAGTCGTGGGCATTTGCAATCTTTGCCGCTGCAACCACCTGCTCCATTGTGGCGCCTTCCACGCCAAATGCTATGTTGTTGAAGATTGTGTCGTTGAAAAGGATGGGCTCCTGGTTCACGTTGCCCATGAGGGCGCGAAGATCCTTCACCGCAAGGTCCTTGACATCCTTGCCGTCAATGGTAATCCTGCCGCCTGTAACATCCCAGAAACGGGGGATAAGGTCTACCAGGGTTGATTTTCCGGCGCCGGATTCTCCCACAATTGCTATCATCTTGCCGCGTGGGATCTCAAGGTCTATCCCACGGAGGATCTCACGGGAGGAGTCATAGGCGAAGCGCACGCCCTCAAAGCGGATGGCATCCTGGAATGACTTCATGGGAAGCGGATTCTGAGGATCCTTGATGGGGTTGTCGTACTCCAGGATCTTGTTAATCCTTTCCATGGACGCCAGGCCCTTGGGAATACGGTAAGTGGCGGTAGAGAGTTCCTTGATGGGCTCTATCACGGAGTAGAGGATCACAAGGAACAGGATGAACTGGGAAGCGTCCATGAAAGTGCTGCCAAACAGGCCCCTGCCGCGGATGATCATGGCACCGCCCACACACAGGGCTATCATGAGCATGGTTGTGCCCAGGAATTCGCTCACGGGATGGGCTGTGAGCTGGCGGGTAGAGACCTTGGCAATCTTACGGCGCATGCGGTCTGTGACATTGCCAAAGCGCTTTGACATGGTTTTCTCTGCGTTGAAAGCCTTCACTATTCTAAGGCCGCCAAGGGTTTCATCCACCTGGGACATAGTGTCGCTCCAGAGTTCCTGCGCCTCCAGGGAACCTCTCTTAAGCTGCTTGCCGATAACCCCCATGATCCACACAAACCCTGGAGTGAATAGGATGGTGAAGGCCATCATGTCCGGGCTAAGGAAGGTGAGGAAGGCAAAGTACAGGAGAATGAGGATAGGGTCCTTTATGAGTATTGCTATGGAGGCTGTGATTGAATTCTCTACCTCGGAGACGTCTCCGGTGATACGGGCAATAATGTCCCCCTTCCTTTCCTCGGAGAAAAAGCCTATGGGAAGGCTTAGTATCTTATTGTAGATGCGGCAGCGGAGCTCCCTGACGATACCCGTTGAGATGGGCACCATCACGGCATTTGAGCCAAAATAGCAGCTGGTCTTGAGCAGGGTGAAGAAGATCATGGTGCCGCCAAGGAGAAGAAGGGTGTTCATAAGCCCGAACTTCCCGGCAAAATCCGACACGTAAAAGTAGAAATTGTTCACCAGGGTATCCTTGAAGCTGCCCGTGCCCCATGGGATGAACTCATAGGCCTCCACCTCCGAGTTCACCTTGAAAAGGATATTGAGCAGCGGCACCAGTACCGTAAAGGAGAAAATGTTGAATATGGCCGATAATATGTTCAGGAGAACTGCCCCGGCCAGATACCCCTTGTACGGAGAGGCGTACTGCCTCATCATTTTGAGGAATTCCTTCATAGACTACAAAGATAAGAAAAAAACCTTACAGCACCTTGTCCAGCCAGTAGAAGATGAGGCGGATGCGGTCTTTGAGGACGTCGTAGTCCAGGGAGGCGGCGTTGTCCGAGGGTTTGTTGTTATTGAGCGTGATGCCTGAAGTGAACATTACGGCCGGGATCTTGTGCTCCAGGAAGATGCGCTGGTCGGAGATGCGGCGGTAGAAAAGCCGCGTGAAGTCCTTGCTGCCGTAATAGTCATAGCCAAGCTCCAGCCCGAAGCCCTTTCCCTTATTGGCCGATTCCAGCGAGGAGCGGTGGGAAACGGCGTCATCAGAGAGCATCATAAGGAAGCGGGGATTGCCGTCCGTAAGAGGGGCGCTTGTGCCTCCAATCTGATCCAGATTCACCACCAGGGCTATCTGTGAGGCCGATACTGGCTGCCCGGAAACCGGGTCCAGAAGTTTCTTACCGTCTATCTGCCGCCACAGTTCCACGGCACCGGCCTGGTTTTTCTCCTTGCCGTCCAGTGCTACCAGGATGAGGGAATGCCTGTAAATCTTGTGGCAGGTGTTCATGCGGTTTACCATTGCGGCAATCTCCAGAAGGGCGGCAACCCCTGAGGCATTGGAATCGGCCCCGGGATAGAAAGAGCCGTTGAGGATACCCAGGTTGTCGTAATGGGCCATCACGATGATGTATTTGGCGGGGGTGGAACTTCCGGGAATAAGGC
The DNA here is from genome assembly GCA_900321715.1 of uncultured Bacteroidales bacterium. Classification (GTDB taxonomy): domain Bacteria; phylum Bacteroidota; class Bacteroidia; order Bacteroidales; family UBA932; genus Cryptobacteroides. The sequence continues at coordinate 10,948 of ONXC01000020.1, forward strand.
CGATGACGTTCCTGCCCATGCCCTCCGACGTGCTGAAGCCGTGAAGCCAGGCCCCGCCAAGGGGCTGGAGCCCCAGGACGCGGAAATTGCCGTCCAGCCAGTCCGCTACCTTATGAGCCCCCTCAGAGCCGGTTGCACGGCCGCCGATTGCAGGGTCTGTGAGATAATCTACGGTGGAGCGGATATGCTCCTTATTGAGAACCATATCGGCATTCATGGGACTGATGCTGTAGCGGACGCTTTGTGCCTGAGCCGCAGCTGTCCCCGCCAGAAGGCCGAAAATGATTAAAAATTTTACTAACTTTGTCATTTGGTGCGAAATTAGCTATTTCACTTAAGAAAAGGAAATTTTTTTGATGGTAAAACCTCTGAAAATACTCTTTCTGTGCCTGCTGCTATGCATGGGAATCAATTCCCGTGCCCAGTGGGACAAAGACGTGTTCTCTTTCAGGGGCCGCACCGCCCTCCAGGACGGCCGCCTTGGTGAGGCCGTGGCCAATTTCAACATCCTGGCACAGCTTGACTCCACGGACCACTGGACCTTCTTCTACAGGGGCATAGCCAAATACAATCTTGGGGATATCCGCGGCGCCAGGGCCGATTTTTCCACCGCCGTGCGCCTCAACCCCGTATTCACTTCCGGCTATCATTACAGGGCCATCACGGAAAGCCGCACCGGAGACTACGATGCCGCCCTTCAGGACCTTGAGAGAGCTATCGAGCTCCGTCCCGGCTCCCACGGCCTGTATTTCACCCGTGGCGTAACGTATTTCCTTAGCCGCCAGTTTGAGAGTGCCGTAAAGGACTTTGACAAATATATAAGGAAGGAGCCCAAGGACCCCGCGTCCTACCTTAACCGCGGCGCCTCATACCTTTTCCTTGGAGACACCACAAAGGCTCTCTCCGACTACAATCACGCCATCAAGATAGACCGCTTTGAACCGGAGGGCTACATCCGCCGCGGCGGCCTGGAGGCATCCAGAGGGCAGTTTGACGATGCCCTGGCCGATTTCAACAAGGCCATAGACCTTGATTCCACCCTTACCCTGGCCCATTTCCAGAGAGCCCTTGTGAATGCCGAGACAGGCAAGCTCAAGGAGGCCATGAATGACCTTAATACCGTTCTCAAGTATGAGCCCGGCAACGCCCTCACGCTATACAACAGGAGTCTTCTGAGCGCCCAGGTGGGGGATTATGACGGAGCCCTGGCCGATATGGACAGGGTGCTTGCCATCAACCCCGGCAACGTCCTCGCGTACTTTAACCGTGCCAGCTACTTCATAGAGATGGAGCGCTGGGACGATGCCCTGGCGGACTACAACAAGGCAATCGAGCTGTACCCGGACTTTGCCAAGGCCTATATGAACAGGGCCTACGTAGAGCTCCAGCTGGGTATGAACCGCGCCTCAAAGGAGGATTACCGCACCGCCAGGAAGAAAGTGGCTGAGTATGAGAAGGCCACCGCCTCCGGGGCCGATTTCTCCGACACAACAAAGAAATACTCTTCCCTCCTTGCCCTGGATGCAGATTTCGCGCGTAACGGCGGCTTTGAGGACGAGATGCTTCGTCACCGTGACGTGGACATAAACCTGAAGCCGCTGTACCGCTTTGTGATAGCGGGCGCTTCAGGTGGAGGCGCCAACATCCTCCAGCACAGGTATGAGAACAAGCTCCTTGATACCTTCATGGCTTCTCTTGAGGTTCCAGTGGAGGTGAGCTCCGGCGCTGCATCAATCCCAGCCGGGGAGGATTTGCTCCAGAAGCTTGTGAAGGGGTCCTTCGAGAAAGGCCTCCAGGATATGGGCTCAAGGCAGTACTCCAAGGCCCTCGGGCACTTTACGGATGCTGTAGAGGCAGAGCCTCAGGGCCCGTACGACACCTACTACAAGGCTTTCTACCTAATGAACAGGGCTGCGCTGAGGGCAGAGATGATAGAGTTCATCGCATCCTTCGAGTCCAATGTCCAGACCCTCACCATGGATGACAAAGGAAACACCCGCGCCCGTGTCCGGGAGCAGGTTACCCGTGAGTATGACTATTCCGAGGCCCTCCAGGATATGGAGGCCGCAGCCGCGGTGCTGCCTTCCGTACCGTATATCCAGTTTAACCTTGGCAATCTCTACTGCCTGAGTTCACGCTTTGTGCAGGCCATAGAGAGCTATGACAAGGCCATAAAGCTCTATCCCTGGATGGGGGACGCCTATTTTAACAGGGGCCTGGTGCTTATCTACCTCAAGGACCGTGAGAAGGGCTGCATAGACCTTTCCCGCGCCGGAGAACTGGGCGTGGAAGGAGCTTACGGGGTCATATCCCGTTATTGTGACAAGGAGGAGAGGCCGTGATGAGATTCATAAGCTTCTCCAGCGGCAGCTGCGGCAACTGCTACCTGCTGCTTGGCCCTACTTCGGGCTTGATGATAGACGCCGGAGTGGGCATCCGCCGCGTGAAAAAGGAATTGGAGGCCATTAAACTGGGCTACGATAATATATCGGCCATCCTTATAACCCACGACCACGGAGACCATATCCGGTCTCTGGGCTCTTTCTGCAAGAGACTCACCCCGCCGGTGTGGACCACCGCCAAGCTTCAGGACGCCCTGGCGTTCCATCCTTTTACGCGTGACTGGATAGGCCCATGCCGCCAGGTGCTGGAGCCGGGCGTTTGGAATCCTGTGACTGAAGATTTTGACGTGCGTTTCTTTGTGGTTCCCCACGACGCCACCCAGTGCGTTGGATACGTGATCCGCTGTGAGGAGGAACTCTTTGTCCTTATGACGGACCTCGGCCATATTACGCCGGAGGCACTCAAATGGGCTTCGGTGGCGCAAACCGTGGTGGTGGAGTCCAACTATGACTTTGAAATGCTCATGGGAGGCTCCTACCCGCAGGAGTTGAAGGACAGGATAAGCCACGGAATCGGCCATCTTTCAAATGACGCCTGTGCCGATGCCATATGCCGGTTCATGCACCCCGGCCTCAGGAATATCTTCCTGTGTCACCTAAGCGGCAACAACAATACTCCGGAGCTGGCATATGACAGCGCCCTTGCCGCGCTGGAATCTATGGGTATAGAGAAGGGAAGTGTGGCCCTGAGGGTTCTCAGAAGGGGAGAGGCGTCTCCGCTACTTACCCTTTAGCCAGGCGCCGCTTGCAAGGCGGATGATAAAGATTGCCCCCCTGAAGCAGAGTTCCACCGCCATGCACATCCAGAATCCGGGAAGGCCGTAGATACGGGTAATGAATATGGCCGGAATAATCCTCACAAGCCACATTGAGCCAAAGTTCATGAAACTTGGAATCTTTGTATCGGCCGCACCCACAAAGGCTCCGTATATCACAAGGGATGCGGCGTAGCCAAGTTCCGCCCAGGCTTCTATCCTGAGAACGCGTGCTCCAAGGTCTATCACGGCGGTATCCGGAGACATTATTCCCATCATCTCAGGGGCAAAGATCCACATGAGGATGGCAAGGAAGCCCATTATTCCCATGCCCATGAGGGTGGTTATCCAGGCAAAGCGCTTTGCCATGGGTTTACGCCCTGCGCCTATGGACTGGCCAACAAGGGCCGTGGCGGCATCGGCAATACCTACTCCCGGCATATAGCACAGGCTTTCTGCGGTAATTGCAAAGGAGTTGGCGGCTATGGCTATGGTGCCAAGAGGGGCCACTATCATTGTTGCGGCAATGTATCCGCCCCTCATGAGGATGTTCTGAAGGGCCATGGGGCCGCTTATGCCAAGGGCCTTCCCAATAACGGTCCTGGTGGGCCTGTAGCTGCCTTTTTCCTGGGTGAGCCCAAGCTCCTTAGACCTGGAGGCAAGGAAGGAGAACATGGCTATTCCGGTCACTACCTCTGCAAGGCCGCTTCCTATGGCCGCTCCCACCACACCCATATCCAGGGCATAGATGAAAACGTAGTTGAACACCACGTCAAGCACGCACATCCCTATGCTCAGGATGCTTGGGACCTTCATGTTGCCGCTGGCCTGGAGCATGTAGGCGCAGGTCCAGTCAAGTGCCATGGCGGGCATGAAGAGGGACATTATGAAGAAGTAGCTTGTGGCATCCTGGCTTATGTCGGGGCCGCCTCCCAGCCATCCGGGAAGGAAAGGGGAGAGGCTTATGCCGATAAGTGCCAGGATCCCGCTGAATACAAGCGCGCACACAAGGCCCTGGCGTACCACGGACCGTGCTCCTTCAAAATTGTTGGCCCCAACGGCATGCGCAACCTGCACGGAGAAACCGCTTGTCGCAGCCATCCCAAAGCCTCCAAAAAGCCAGAGGCAGGTTGACACAAGGCCGATAGAAGCTCCCGCCGCCGGCCCCAGATGCCCCACCATTGCGGTGTCTATGTACTGCATCATGACGGAGGAGAGCTGGGCAAGGATTGCGGGGTAACTCATGGAAAGGCACAGCTTTATCTGCTGCCCGGTGGTGAGCTGCCCTCCGCCGCGTAGTATCCCAAGGAGTATGTCTTTCCTACTTGCCATATCCAGGTACTTCTCCCTTGTCTATCATATCCCTGAGGACTTCCAGATAGGAGTCCTCCGCAGTGCCGAATGCGCTTCTTAGATCCAGAAGGGTGTATTCCCCGCCCATCCCTTCTATCCAGGTCGCCAGCTTTTCCCTCAGGCCCTTTGGCTTTGCGGCCCCGGCGCGGCAGATGTCACACTTGCCGCAGAGGGCGCTTTCCATCTGGCCAAAGTACCTCAGAAGGAACTGTGACCGGCATTCGGAATCCTCTTCAACGTAATCCATCATGGTTTGGACCCTTTCATGGAAGGTGCTCCTCAGGAGTTTATACCGTTGGGGACTAAGCTGGAGGTTCCCGGGCATGAGGCGGTTATGCGCAAGGCATATGATGGTGGCGTGGTCGGCGGGGATATAACGTATGACGTGATTCACTGAAAGCCCATACAGAAGCTGCCTCAGGGCCGATACAGGTACGCCAATGCGGCCCGCCACGGCGTCTTCCTCTATGCGCGTTGCGTATGAGAAAATGCCGGTGTACATTCTCATGAGGGCGTCCAGGACATCCGGCATCCTTGGATCCGGAAGGTCTATCCCGTAAAGGGCGGTACGGTCCACGTCTATCTTCACGCGGGTGTCAATATCGGCATCCTCGGCAAGGGACCAGTGCCCCTCCCGGCCGATGTATTTTATGGCGTACCACGCCGGCGCCTGCTGAAGGCCGAATCGCTTACAGAACTCCCGGATGTCGAATTTGAGCATGCGCCCTTCTCCGCCTTCGTAGGGAATCTCATAGAAGATGTGGAGCTTCTGGTATATGTCCTCAATGTATTCCAGGGAGGGGAAGGAGACCTGCTCAATCTGCCTAAGCCGGGTTATGTCCGTGCCGTTCCAGAGAAGGACGGCGTATGAAGGCTTCCCGTCACGCCCGGCGCGGCCCGCTTCCTGAAAGTAGGCCTCCGGGGAATCAGGGAGATCGGCATGAACTACAAAGCGGACGTCAGGCTTGTCGATTCCCATCCCGAAGGCGTTGGTGCACACGATCACGCGGGTTTTGCCGCTTATCCATTCCTCCTGTCTTTCCGCCCTTGTATGCGCTCCAAGGCCTGCATGATAGAATGAGGCCGATATCCCTGCGCTCCTGAGCTGGGCCGATAATTCCTCTGAGCGGCTTCTGCTTCTCACATACACTATCCCGGTGCCGGGAACGCCGTTGCAGACGCTCCGGATCTGGCCGGCCTTGTCCTGGGTCTTTCTGACTATGTAGCTTAGGTTGGGGCGCTCGAAGCCTGATTTAAGGAGGAGTTTCTCCTTGAAAGAGAGGCGCTCCATTATGTCATTTGCCACAAGGGGAGTGGCAGTGGCGGTGAGCGCTATCACGGGGGCGTCCACCTGCGTTCTGATCTTTCCTATCTCAAGGTAATCAGGGCGGAAGTCATAGCCCCACTGGGATATGCAGTGGGCTTCATCTACCACTATGTAGGACACGTTGAGGACGGAGAGATATGCGTGGAAGGCACGGGTCTTGAGGCGCTCAGGGCTAAGGTAGAGGAACTTGTAGTCTCCGTAGGCGGCGTTGTTCAGGGCAAGGTCCACTTCACGGCGGTTCATGCCGGCGTGGATGGCTATTGCCCTTATGCCTCGGGACTTAAGGTTCTGGACCTGGTCCTTCATGAGGGCTATGAGGGGAGTGACCACAAGGGCTATTCCGTCCTTCATGAGGGCGGGCACCTGGAAGCACACGCTCTTGCCGCCTCCTGTTGGAAGTATGGCAAGGACATCCCGGCCATCCAAAGCGTTTTGGATGATCTCTTCCTGCATGGGCCGGAATGAGTCATAGCCCCAATATGTCTTAAGTGTTTCCTTAGGACTCATTAATTCCACTTACGTTACCCCCTCCCGAACCCCCTCCCCTCGGGGGAGGGACTCGAAGTTTGCTAAGATACGTCTTTTTTCTTAGATTTGTGGTATGAATGTGCAGAAAACAAATGCCGCGAGGCTTCTTGACGCAGCGGGGATTGAGTATACCCTAGTGCCGTATGAGGTTGATGAAGAGCACCTTGAGGCTTCTCATGTAGCGGAGGAGCTGGGGGAGGACCTTGACCGCGTGTTCAAGACTCTTGTTCTCCGCGGAGACCGTGGCGGGCTGTTTGTGTGCGTAATCCCCGGCTCCATGGAAGTTGACCTGAAGGTTGCGGCACGCATATCCGGTAACAAGAGCTGCGCCATGATACATGTGAAGGAGCTTCTGCCCCTTACGGGCTATATCCGTGGCGGCTGCAGCCCTATCGGCATGAAAAAGCCGCTTCCCACATTCATCCATGAGAGCGCCCTGCTGTGGGACACCATCTACGTCTCGGCCGGAGTCCGCGGCCTTCAGCTGTGCATTGCTCCTCAGGCACTCATAGACTTTGTGGGCGCGTCCCTCTATCCGCTGTAACCTTCTTTCGTTGCCCGGGGGTACCATCTGAGATAATTGTTTATTGCAGCAGAGCCGTATTTTTTGTATTTTTGCAGCCAAATAGATCATTATGCGTTCTGACATCATTGTAATAGGCGGAGGAGCCGCCGGACTTATGGCAGCCATAGGCGCTGCGGAACAGATTGCCGCAGGCGGCGGCGCAGGTACCGTAACCGTACTTGAGAAAATGCCCAAGGCAGGCCGTAAGGTTATGATTACCGGTAAAGGCAGGTGCAATTTCACCAATGTAAAAGACTGGGGAGACTTCCAGTCCCATATCCGTACGGATGTGAATTTCCTTAACCCGGCCTGGCACACCCTCACCCCCCAGGGCGTAATAGATCTTCTGAAGCGTAACGGTCTCAGGAGCGTTGTGGAACGCGGAGACCGCGCATTCCCGGAATCACATATGGCAGGAGACGTGGTGGATACCCTTCTCCGTGCCTGCACGCTTTCCGGCGTGAAAGTGGTCACGGACTGTGAGGTGAAGACCATTGACGTAACGCCCCGCGGGTTCAGCCTCGACTGCGTCCAGACCTCCCGTAAGCAGGTACGCATCCACACAGACCGTCCCCCCATGCGCGGAAAACCCGCTCCCACACGTGAGGAACTCACAATTGAACCGGTAGAGTACAACTGCACAAAGCTCATCGTGGCAACCGGCGGCCTCTCTTACCCCGGCACCGGCAGTACCGGAGACGGCTATATGTGGGCCGAGGAACTTGGCCACGGCATAGACTCCTGCTTCCCTTCACTCACGGCACTTGTCCCCGCCGGCTACAAGGATCCCAACCCCCTCCAGGGCCAGATCAAGGAGGCATTCCGCGGCCGCACCGTGTACGGAAAGACCAAGGAGAGAAAGATTGCACCGCTTCCGTCCTGGTACCCTAAATTTGAGAAGCACATAGAGCGCGTAACACCTCTCAGTGAACTTGGAGAACTGTTCAACGGCAATAATCTGGACAATGTCCAGCTGTCCCTCTACATCAACGGCATCCTTTCACAGCAGGAGTTTGGAGACATTGAATTCACGGACGGCGGCCTTGAAGGCCCCCTTGGCTTCATGGTAAGCCGCAAGGCCGTGAAGGCCCTCATAGACGGCCAGAAGGTGTATGTGGCGCTTGATCTCAAGCCCGCAGTGGAACTTGAGAAACTGGATGCCGATATCCACGCAAAGTGGGAGGAAGTTATCCACGACGACCGCTCCAAGGGCCAGAGTTTCCAGCGTCTTTTCCGCATCATGCTTGGAAAGCTCATCCCCTGGAACCTTACTCTGGCATTCCTCAAGTGCAACCCCAAGGTGAGCGTGGACACCCTTGCATCGGCCCTTAAGGACTGGCGTATGGACATTGCCGGATTTGTGGGCTTTGAGCGCGCCGTCATCACCGCCGGAGGCATCTCCACAGCCGATGTAACAGCCAAAACCCTGGAGTCCAAGAAGCAGCCCGGCCTCTACTTTGCCGGAGAGGTCCTGGATATGGACTGCGACACAGGCGGCTACAATATGCAGGTTGCATTCTGCACCGGATACCTTGCCGGTCAAAGCGCCGCCAAAGCACTGTAATGTATAAAGTCAACGAGATATTCTACAGCCTTCAGGGAGAGGGTTTCTGGACGGGAACGCCCATGGTGTTCGTGCGCCTTAGCGGGTGCAACCTCCGCTGCCCCTTCTGTGACACCAATCACAGCGAGTTCCGCCTCATGACCGTGGAAGATATCGTTAAGCAGGTTACCGCCCTGGACCCGGAGAACTGTGGCCATGTGTGCATTACTGGTGGTGAGCCCCTCCTTCAACTGGGCACTGACCTCATTGACGCCCTCCACCGTTTCTATTACAGCATCCATGTGGAGACCAACGGCACCAAACTGGTACCGCGCGGTGTAGACTGGGTTACGCTAAGTCCAAAGGAGGATGTGAGGTACATCGGCCCTGCCGCAAAAGTGGTTCTGGACCAGGCCCAGGAGGTGAAACTGGTCTTTGACGGAACGCTCAGCCCTGAGCGAATAGAGCGCTGGGCGCAGTTCCCCGCAAAATGGCACTTCCTGCAGCCCTGTGACACAGGTGATCCTTCCCGCAACTCCAAGATTCTGAGAGATACCGTGGCATACATCAAGTCCCACACCGCCTGGCGATTATCCCTCCAGACCCATAAGATCATAGAGGTAAGATAAGGTGCCCGTTTTTCTTATCTTATTGATAATGAGTTAGATACAACATTTACTCCCAGCAAAAAAGCCGGGAGTAAATGTTGTAAATCGCTAATAATGAGGAACTTATCAAAAACGGGCAGCTAGGTCTTCTGCTTCTTTCAAGCCATCCGGGCTGCCTATGTCAACCAAGCGCATATCGGCCGGGGCAATGACGCCTTTTATGGGCCTTAGAGCAGCCATGGAAAGGTAGAAGTCTATGATTGAAAACTTGTCCGGCCATGAAGCCATTGCCGGGAAAACATCCTCGGATACTATATGGATGCCGCAGAAGCTGAATTTATGGTATGCCGACGGATCATACTCCGGCAGATACGGGCTCTTCACCTCCCCGGTTTTAACGTTGGTCCAACCGGTAAGGCGCATATCGTCGTCAAAAAGGAGGCAGCGGTCTGCGGGAGCATCCCTCACAAGAAGGGTTGCAAGGGTGCCGGGGCAATCATGGCCGATAAACCAGCTCACATCAAGGGTTGAGAGGATATCGGCATTATGGACAAGGAAGCGGCCTTCCGGTGATGTCAGGAGCGGCGCCGCGTGCTTGATCCCTCCGCCGGTCTCAAGGGGCTCTGCCAATTCTTCGGAGATGGCAATGGGGAGGCCGAAATTGCCTTTATCGGCCAAATAATCCTCAATCATTGAGGCAAAATGGTGGACGTTCACCACAAAGGAATCGCAGCCCTGAGAGGCTAGTTTCATGATGACGCGCTCTAGCATGGGCACGCCAGCAACTGGTACAAGGGCCTTTGGCATGTGGTCCGTGATGGGCCTCAGACGTGTTCCAAGGCCGGCTGCAAATACTAATGCTTTCATAGCTCTACCTTCATTCCGGGCATATTGGTACTGCCGTCCCATTCATTTGCAACCTTCCGGAGGACCTCCGTCACATACGGGTAACGCGGGAAAGGCTCTGCTGTCAGTTCCCTCAGGCATCCAAGGACCGTGGGAATGCAGTCAAGGAATATCTGTTTACGCTCCACAAGGCCCCTGAAGCCGTATGCGGCGGTTTCCTGCAGGAGCCTCAGAAGTGTCATAAGGCGGTATTCCTTATAAAACCGCGTCTCATCTACGGGCCGATATTTCTCCAGCGCCTTCAGATATGTCAGTTCCAGTTCACGCCTTAACCCCGCATTGAAATGGGTTCCGGCATTCCAGAGGAAGGATGCAAGGTCATACTGCACAGGCCCCCGCCTGCCTCCCTGGAAGTCTATGAAGCAGGGCTCCCCATCCTTTATCATTACATTCCTGGCCTGGAAGTCACGGTACAGGAAAGTGTCTCCGGAGTAGTTCACGGCATCTTCACGGATACGGTCGAAGTCGTCCTGGAGCCGGATTTCATTGAAGTCAATCCCCGTGAACTTAAGGAAATCGTACTTGAAGTAGTTGAGGTCAAAACTCACCATGCGGTCATTGAGTTCCCTGTCCGGGAAGCATACGCTCCAGTCAAAACCCTTACCCACCTCAAACTGTACGGCGGGAAGCAGTTCCATAGTCCTGTGGAGCCATTTCAGCTCTTCCTCCGTGAAGGAGCCTTTTTCTATGGAAGGCTTCAGAAGGGCAAACAGTTGCCCGTCACCAAGGTCCTCCTGAAGGTATGACATCTGGTCATCGGCCACGGCATAAACCTTGGGCGCATGAAGCCCAGCGGCACAGAACTTTGAGTCCAGGGCAAGAAATGCGCGGTTTTCTGCAAGGTTAGTTCCCTTGCAGCCAATCACGGTTCCGGCCTCACCCGTAATCCTGTAATACTTACGTGCGCTTCCGGACAGCGGAAGGAGTTCCGCCCCGGAGGGTTTAACACCAAAATGACTGTGGTATAATTCAAGTAGTTTTTCCATAATGACAAAAATACAAAAAAAAGTTGTATATTTGTAGTCCCGATTCACCACGGTCGGTTAAGGCCACTTTAGCTCAGTCGGTAGAGCAGCGCATTCGTAACGCGCAGGTCGTCAGTTCGAGCCTGATGAGTGGCTCCAGGAGGGTGCCGGACACGGTACCCTCTTTTTTGATTATGGAAACTGTTATTCAGGCAATCGAGATCTTTGCGGCGGTTACCGGCGTACTCTATGTGCTGCTGGAGATCCTGCAGAAGAACGCAATGTGGGTTATCGGTATCCTCACCGGAGCAGCCTGTGCCTTCAGTTTTGCCGTCCAGCATGTGTGGGCTTCCATGGGCCTTAACATCTACTATCTGGCAGTTTCCGTTATCGGCCTTTACAAGTGGCGTAAGGACAGTGTTGAGGTAGGGGAGGGAGAGATTCACCTGAGGAAGCTTCCCGGTAGCGTTATGGCCTGGAGCGCCGTGGCCTTTGTGCTTGGCTCCCTGGCACTTACCTGGGTGCTCAGGAAAACCGGAGACGCTGCGCCGCTTCTTGATGCATCGGCCGCGGTTCTCAGCGTCATCGCCACCTGGTGGCTTGCTCAGAGTTACCTCAGGCAGTGGATCCTCTGGATTGTGGCCGATATTATGTCCACGGCCCTCTGCCTCCAGACGGGTCAGTGGTGGATGGCGGGCCTTTACATTGTTTATTCGGCATCGGCCGTATATGGATATTATCATTGGAAGAAAAAAGGACAGTTTGTATGAAGAAGCTTTTGATTCCTCTAATCGGCCTTATGGCTCTTGTCTCATGCAATAAACAGACAACGGTCAAGGACCCTATCACTGTGGAGACACCTACGCCCACTGAGCAGATCACCAAGGTATCGCTCACAGAAACGGAGAAGGGCTATATGAAGGCCGGCAACGCCATGGCATTCCGCTTCCTTGATAAGATGTATGAGGGA
>ONXC01000028.1 GCA_900321715.1 uncultured Bacteroidales bacterium
CCGCCCCCGTGTGAGCCATGAGATCATTGAGAAGTACCATGAGGGGCTCATCTGTTCATCGGCCTGCCTTGCCGGAGAGATCCCGCGCCTTATAATGGCTCATGACAATGATGGCGTTGAAAAGGCCATAGAGTGGCACAAGAGGGTGTTTGGGGAAGACTATTACCTGGAGGTAATGAAGCACCCCACTGAGGTTCCGGGCCTTTCCAATGACCTCTATGAGCAGCAGTGCTACTACACGGAGGAGATTTTTAAACTGGCCGATAAACACGGCGTCAAGGTCATTGCCACCAACGACGCCCACTTTGTCCGTAAGGAGGACGGCCCGGTCCATGACCGCCTCATCTGTCTTACCACCAACTCCTTCATTGATGACCCCCAGCGCCTCCGCTACACCCAGCAGGAGTACATCAAGACGGAGGAGGAGATGGCCGCCCTGTTCCCGGACGCCAACACCCTTGAGGTTGCAGACAAGATAGAGACCTATTCCATCGACAGGGACCCCGTGCTGCCCGTCTATGAGATTGACCCGACCTTCATGGCCCAGATAGACAAGTACCTGGAGGAGTACAAGGACGTAATAGATGCAGGCCGATGTGACAAACACGGCACCTACCGCGGAGACGGCTTCTGCCATTCCGTAGCCTATCTTTGCCACCTTACATATAAAGGCGCGCATGAGCGTTACGGGGAAACCCTCACCCAGGAGCAGTCAGAGCGCATAGACTTTGAGCTCAAGACCATCTGCCGAATGGGCTTCCCTGACTATTTCCTCATAGTTCAGGACTACATTGCCGCATCCCGCGCAATGGGCTCAATGGTAGGCCCGGGCCGTGGTTCCGCCGCTGGCTCCGTTGTGGCCTACTGCCTCAAGATCACCAACCTGGATCCCATCAAGTACCAGCTCCTGTTTGAGCGTTTCCTCAACCCGGACCGTATCAGTATGCCTGATATTGACGTGGACTTTGAAGACCTCACAAAGGCCCACCAGTACGTTGAGGACAAGTACGGAGCCTCCCACGTGTCCCGCGTTATCACCTTTGGTACAATGGCCGCCAAAAGCGCCATCAAGGACGTTGCCCGTATCTCCCACGTTAGCATAGATGAGAGTAACCGCCTCACCAAGATGGTCCCTGACCGCCTGTCTGAGAAAAAGGAAAAGGAATACCCCTTCAACCCCAAGCTGGATGAGCTGAAGCCCGGTTTCAAGGTGGTGGAACGTGACGGAAAAACCTTCCAGGTGGGTATGGAGGACGTAGACGTCAAGATCAACCTGAAGAACTGCTACCGCCTTGTTCCGGAGTTCATAGAGGAACTCAAGAACGGTCCGGAAATCAATAAGGAGGTCCTGAAATACGCCCAGGCCCTTGAAGGCTGCGTAAGGCAGGTTGGAATGCATGCCTGCGCCACCATTATCGGCCGCGGAGACCTTACTGAATATCTTCCCATAACCCTTTCCCAGGATAAGGATACGGGCCTTTATGTGCGTACTTCCCAGTACGACGGCCACTACATTGAGGATGTGGGTATGCTCAAGATGGACTTCCTGGGCCTCATCACCCTCCAGATCATCCACAACTGCCTGGACCTAATCAAGGAGCACCACGGGGAGGATATTGACATTGAGGCCATCCCCATTGACGACAAACCCACCCTGGAGCTTTACGGCCGCGGAGACACCACTTCCGTGTTCCAGTTTGAATCGGAAGGCATGAAATCCTGGCTCCAGAGGCTTAAGCCGGAGCGTTTTGAGGACCTCATCGCTATGAATGCCCTGTACAGGCCTGGCCCCATGGACTATATCCCTGACTTTGTGGCCCGTAAGCAGGGAGAGCAGAAGATAGAGTATGACCTTCCTGAAATGGAGGAATACCTCCAGGACACCTACGGCGTAACGGTGTACCAGGAGCAGGTGATGCTTCTGTCCCAGAAACTTGCCGGTTTCACCAAGGGTGAGGCCGATAAACTCCGCAAGGCCATGGGTAAGAAGCAGATAGACATCCTGAACTCCCTCAAGGACAAGTTCATGACAGGAGGCAAGGCCAACGGTCACCCGGAGAAAGTCCTGGACAAGATATGGAAAGACTGGGAGAAGTTTGCCCAGTACGCCTTCAATAAGTCCCACGCCACGTGCTACGCCTGGGTGAGTTACCAGACCGGATGGCTCAAGGCCCATTATCCGTCAGAGTTCTTCGCAAGCTGCCTCAACTGCGCAAAGTCCATGGAGGAAACCGTGAAGATAATGGACGACTGCAAGAGCCACGGCATCAAGATCCTTGGTCCGGATGTCAATGAAAGCTCCGGCCAGTTCACGGTAAATGCCAAGGGAGATGTCCGTTTTGCCCTCAGTTCCATCAAGGGATTCGGCGGCAATATTGTGGATGCAATTGTTAAAGAACGTGACGAAAACGGCCTTTTCTCAGACGTTTATGACTTTGTGGAGAGGATGAGTGGCTGCGTCAACCGCAAGAGCTTTGAGAACCTTGTGAATTCCGGTGCGCTGGACAGCTTCGGCCATCCCCGCGGAATGTATTTCCTTCCCGGAAAGGGCGGCGGAGACCTCTTCATAGACCAGATAGCCCGCTACGGAGACCTTTACAAGAACGACTCAGTGCAGGCCGGCGCATCCCTCTTTGGAGACATGGAGGAGATGAAGCCTGAGCGCCCTGGCCTCCCCGAAGGAGTCCCCAACGTGGATATAATGGAAGAACTCCAGAGGGAGAAGGACCTTGTGGGGATGTACCTCAGCTCTCATCCGCTGGACCGCTATGACTTTGAGATAAAGAACTTCGCCACCTGCAAGATAGGTGACCTTCAGGATCTCATTGCCGATTGCGATGCCAAGAAAAAGACCGCCAAGGTGTCCATAGCTGGCATTGTGACGGATTTCAAGCAGCTTACCACAAAGACCGGCAAGCCCTATTCCCGCACCATGCTGGAAGACTATTCCGGCTCCTTTGAACTCACCCTCTTTGGGAAGGACCATGAGGTGTTCATGCAGTACATGCAGCCAAAAGCCACCCTTTTCCTTGAAGGAGAGATAGCAGAGAAGTACTTCCTGAAGCCTGAAGAAAAGGCGCAGGGAAAACCCGCGCCTCCGTACGTATTCAAACTCCGTAAGGTCACCCTCCTTGGCAATGTGGCCGAAGACATCCTGGGCGGCTTTTCAATGGATATCACCACCACCATGCTCACGGACAAGTTCCGTAAGGACCTTGTGAATGTGGTGAAGCACCATAAGGGCAATATCCCCCTCACGCTCTATCTCTATGACCCGGGAACCCGCTACCGCATCCAGTTCTACTCCAAGAAGTTCCAGGTAGCCGTCACATCTGAGTTCATCCGGGACCTCCACGCCATCGGCATAGAGCACTACGAGGTTGTGAAGAAATAACCCCGTGGAGGGAAGTGACTGATTATAAGCTATATACATAAAAGAGGGTGCCGAATTTCCAGCACCCTCTTTTGTGTAATACTCTGTTTTTCAGTCGTTTGGCTCCACGGCGGGAGATTTCTCGACTCCGCCCTGCGGGCTTCGCTCGAAATGACAGAAAGGCACTTCGGTTTGACAGGGCTTCGCTCGAAATGACAGGCGTTTACCGCACCACAACCTCGCCGCCTACAGCGTCTACGTGGACGGTGGAGTCTTTCTTCACTGTGCCGTCAAGGATGGCCTTGGCAAGGAGGTTCACCAGCTCACGCTGCATAACCCTCTTCACGGGGCGGGCGCCGTATGCGGGGTCGTAGCCTTTCTCCACCATGTGGTCTTCAAAGGCGGCGGTGAATTCCACGCTTATGCCGCTGTCTGCAAGGCGTTTACGGAGTTCCTCCTCCTGCAGGTGCAGGATGTCGCGGATATCGGTCTTGGTGAGAGGGTCGAACATTATTATCTCGTCGATACGGTTGAGGAATTCCGGCCGAACTGTTTGCTTGAGCACGTCCAGAACGCGGGCTCTGCACTCGTCAAGCATCTGGCGGCGCTTTGTGAGTGCCTCCATGTCAATGCCGTTCACTTCCGGAAGACGCTCCATGTAGCTCTGGATAATGTCCGCTCCGGCGTTGGAGGTCATTATGAGGATGGTGTTCTTGAAGTCCACGGTGCGGCCCTTGTTGTCCGTGAGACGGCCGTCGTCAAGCACCTGCAGGAGCACGTTGAAAACGTCCGGGTGGGCCTTCTCTATCTCGTCCAGAAGCACTACGGAGTAAGGTTTGCGCCGAACGGCCTCCGTGAGCTGGCCGCCTTCGTCGTAGCCTACGTATCCCGGAGGCGCGCCCACAAGACGGGACACGGTGTGACGCTCCTGGTACTCTGACATATCAATACGCGTCATCATGTTCTCGTCGTTGAACAGGAATTCGGCCAGGGCCTTTGCAAGTTCCGTCTTGCCTACGCCGGTGGTACCCATGAAGAGGAAGCTGCCGATAGGCCGCTTCTCGTTGGAAAGCCCTGCGCGGTTACGGCGCACGGCATCGGCCACGGCCTTGATGGCGGCGTCCTGGCCCACGACTCTCTTGTGGAGTTCGGCCTCCATCCTCAGGAGCTTCTCTTTCTCGGATTCCAGCATTCGCTTCACGGGGATGCCGGTCCACTTGGCCACCACCTCTGCAATGTCTTCCGGCGTAACAGCCTCGGTGACAATGGGTTCCTTGATGGCTTCGGCCTTTGCGGTGAGCTCGTCGATGCGCTTCTGGGTGTCGGCAATCTTGCCGTAGCGGATTTCGGCCACCTTGGCGTAGTCTCCGGCGCGCTCGGCGGCCTTTGCCTGAATGTTCAGTTCCTCAAGCTGCTGGCGGGCGGTCTGGAGCCCTTCAAGGATCTCCTTTTCGGAGTTCCAGCGCTTCATGAGGACGTCACGCTTGCCCTGCAGGTCCTTAAGTTCGGCCTCCAGTTTTTCCATTTTGGCCGATGTCCCTTCACGCTTAATGGCCTCACGCTCAATTTCTTTCTGCCTTATGGCCGAATTGAGTTCGTCAATGGGTTCCGGCACGGAATTCATCTCCAGGCGGAGTTTTGAGGCGGCTTCATCCACAAGGTCGATGGCCTTGTCCGGGAGGAAACGGCTGGTGATGTAGCGGTGGGAAAGGTTCACGGCGGCAATCAGGGCGTCGTCCTCAATGCGAACCTTGTGGTGGTTCTCATAACGCTCCTTAAGACCTCTCAGGATGGCAATGGACCACCATCACCATCTGGAAACGGCGCTCCAGGGCTTTATCGGCCTCAAAGTACTTCTGATATTCATCAAGGGTGGTGCTGCCGATGGTCCTGAGTTCACCGCGGGCCAGGGCTGGCTTCAGGATATTGGAAGCGTCCATAGCGCCGCTGGTACGGCCTGCGCCCACAAGCGTGTGGATTTCATCGATGAAAAGGATTATCTCACCGGCGCTGTCCACAACTTCCTTCACAACGCCCTTCAGACGCTCCTCAAACTCACCCTGATACTTTGCGCCCGCAATGAGCGCGCCCATATCCAGGGAGTATACTTTCTTTGATTTAAGGTTTTCCGGCACCTGCCCGTTCACTATGTTCTGGGCAATGCCTTCAGATATTGCTGTCTTACCCACACCCGGTTCACCAACCAGGATAGGGTTGTTCTTGGTGCGGCGGGAAAGGATCTGAAGCACGCGGCGGATTTCGTCGTCACGGCCGATCACCGGGTCCAGTTTCCCCTGCGCAGCACGTTCGTTGAGGTTTATTGCAAACCTCTGCAGGAAAGATTGATTATTATTGTTGTTCTGATCCATAGTTTTGTCCTCCTTGTGCTATGGATAGAATCAATCTCCGTTCCGTTAGGAGTTTCCTGCCATTTTGGCAGTGCCGGTTCCGTTCCGGGACGCCGTGGAGCTAAACAACTCATGCACAGATCATTATACAAAAACGTCTACCTGAAACCAGGTAGACGTTTTTACGTAAATGCTTTATAGTTAGCGTGTTATCTCCACGCACTACAGATTATTTCACCAGCTTGAAACCTACGCGGAACTGGTCGTAGCCGTCGGCAAGACCTGCGATGGCCTTAATCTCTGAGGACTTCTCTCCAAGCTTGGAGGAGATGCTCTTCATCAGGGACAGGAGTTTGTCGGCGGTGAACAGCATCTTGGCGCCGTTAAGGCTGCTCTCAAGGGTGCCGGTCATGCACAGGAACTTCATGGTCTTTCCGGCTTGATGCCAACCTTTGCAAGGTATTCATCGGCCTTGGATTCCATACCAGCGGTAACGGCTGTACCGGCAAGGTTGGTGAGGACGTTGCCTTCGGAGCTTGAAGCGGAGCATGCTACGCCGTTGTAGGTGTAGGTGCCGTTGAGGCTTACGGGAGCGCTGTAAACTGTGCCTGCAAGACCGGAGATGATGTTGCCGACAGTGGTACCGGCGCTGGAGCTGCCAAGGCCGCTGAGGATGTTTCCAAGAAGGCTCTGAGCATTTGCAGAGGCTGCTACGGCCACTGACAAAGCGATAACGGTGATGATTTTCTTCATGATATTAATTAAGCTTAATTAGTTTCAACTTGTAAATATAAGAAAAAATCTTTCAACTTATTCACTTTCATCGGCCCAGCCCTGTGCTTTTACCGGAAATTCCACACCTTCGGGGGTGACAAGGACTGTTCCGGCCTCCGGCTGTGCAAGATGGCCGATGATATCAAACGTCTGGAACTCCCGCCTGAATTTCTCCAGATGGAGGATGGGAACCACAAATAGAAGGCGGTTGTCGTCGCCGCCGTTCATTGCGGCCGATACTGGATCCAGGTCCAGTTCCTTACCAAGCTGGAAACTGCCGCCTTCGAATGGAATCTTATCGGCATAAACCTTTGCGCCAAGGCCGCTGTCACTCGTGAGCCTCTTCAGGGTATCGGCCAGCCCGCGCGTCACAAAATAGCCGTAGGAAGGGTAGATTTCAACATCTTCCAGGCGCTCCACAACGGAGGCGTCAAGCTCCGGACGAAGGTAATCTCCCACCAGCATCTTGTACTGGCTCATATCCGGCTGCGTACCTTTCTCGGAGAACTCCTTTGCGCCCCGCTCCAGCACCTGCAGGCCAAGGAAAGCGGCTCCAAGGGCCCCGGAAACGCAGATGAGGTCCTTGCTCTTTGCCGCCATCCGGCGTTTTGCAGTGAGGGCCGATGTCTCACCCGTAGCGCTCATACTCACGTAAAGCCCGTTCTGGGAAGGCTGGAGGTCCAGGTTCACGGCCTCGAAGCCGTGCTCCTTCGCCGCCACGGTAATACCCATCCAAAGGTCCTTTACCTGCGGAAGGTCCAGTTTGGCCGATACCCCAAGAATTACATTCAGGAGCTTAGGACGGGCCAGTGCAGCGTAAAGTTCACCCACAACGCCTACAACACATTTGTATCCCAGGTGCTTCAGGGGAAAGTACACCAGATTGAAATCCGGCCCCTCCAGGTACATTCTGGAGGCCGTAATGATGCTTCCGCCCTTTGAAGTGTAACTGAGCCCGCTCACGGGGTTATAGGCCGACAGCCTGTAAAGCTGCTCAATAGCCTCTATCTTTCCTATCTCGGAGAATGATTCTGCCATATGCTAGTTGGTCTTTTTTCGTTTTTCCCTTTCCTTGCTGGCGCGTTTTCCGCCGTTTTTCCAGTATTTGGCCCACTGCTCCTCGGTGAAGAATCGCTTGTAGGAAGAGTCTATCTTTTCCATCCATTTGTCGGAGATGGTCATGTACAGGTCTGCGTTCTCAACGCGGGCCTTCTGCATGTCAAGGAGTTCCGCCTGGCGTGCACGGAGGTCATGGTTAAGAGTGGAATCCACATAGAATTCCTGCCAGTATTCCAGTTCCAGCATATCCGTGAGGCGCTTTACCTCCTTATCTATGAACTCCGTCATCTGCTTTTCCCTCTGCTCCGGTGTCTGGGGCGGGTTTTGTGCCCATACACTCACGCCCAGAAGCAAACAGGGCAGGGCGGCAAGGAAAATCTTACAAATTTTCATATCTTTGTAGTCTTGTAACAATGTTTGCAAAATTACGCAATTAATGGAAAAAGGCAAAAATATCCTTAAAACCCTCTTCCTTTCGGCCATTTTGATGACCATCGGCATAGAAGGCAATACTTGTACCAATGTGATTGTAAGCCGCGGCGCCAGTAAGGACGGCTCCGTCCTGGTCTCATATGCCGCAGACTCCCATTACCTGTTTGGAGAGCTCTACTATAAGCCCGCAGCAGACTGGAAAGCCGGCAGCGTCCTTAAGGTCTACGACTGGGATTCCAACCGCTATCTTGGAGACATAGAGCAGGTTCCCCATACCTTCCAGACCGTGGGCAACATGAACGAGTACCAGGTCATCATCACCGAAACCACCTGGGGCGGCCGCCCGGAGCTTGAGGACAAGAAGGGCGGAATAGACTACGGCTCCCTTATCTACATCACCCTCCAGAGGGCAAAATCGGCCCGGGAAGCCATTGACATCATAGTAGACCTTGCCAACACCTACGGCTATGCATCGGAAGGGGAGACCTTCTCCATTGCCGATAAAAACGAGGCCTGGATAATGGAACTCATCGGCAAGGGAATGAATATCCGCAACGGAGTGAACGTGAACAAGGGCATCGTGTGGGTTGCCATGCGCGTCCCTGACGGCGCCATCTGCGCCCACGCCAATCAGGCCCGCATTGGAAAATTCCCGCTCAATGACCCCGACAACTGCCTCTATGCCCCTGATGTAATCCGTTTCGCCCGCCGCAAAGGCTATTTTGACGGGTCAGATTCCGAGTTCTCCTTCAAGAAGGCATATTGTCCGGCCGATTTCGGCACCGTCCGCGGCTGCGACGCCCGCGCCTGGAGCGCCTTCAACATCCTCACAGACGGCTGGTTCTCATTCTACGACGAGCAGGGTAATGCCGTCACCAGGGATGCCTACGGCTATATGGACTACGTAATGGGCCGGAATCTTGAGGGGGATTTCCCGCTGTTTGTATTCCCCCGCAAGAAAGTTGGCGTAAAAGAGCTGGCCGATGTAATGAGGGATCACTTCGAGGGCACCCCCATGGACATGACCCAGGATATCGGCGCCGGCGGAAACGCCCTTCCGTACCGCTGGAGACCCATGGAGTGGGAATTTGACGGCAAAACCTATGTAAACGAGCGTGCCATAGCCACCCAGCAAACCGGATTCTGGATGGTGGGCCAGGCCAGAAACTATGTCCCGGACGTTGTTGGCGGTATCCTGTGGTTCGGCACGGACGATGCCTCAACATCCTACCTCAGCCCCATCTACACCTCCATCACTAAGGTTCCGGACTGCTTCCGCGAGGGTAACGGAGACCTCCTGCATTATTCTCCTACAGCATCTTTCTGGATCAACAACCGCATCTCCAACGCCTGCTACAAGATGTACAACATCATGGCCCCGTACGTGAGGGCAAAGGCCGATTCCTTTGAGCGTGACCAGATGGAACGCCGCACCCACTCCGTAGACTCCATGGCCGTGGTGATGTACAACCAGGTGGTAGTGAAACTCCAGAAGAAGCTCTCCTCAAAGGGAGACGTAATGGTATCGGCCAAACCCTTTGCCAAAATAGTCAAATACGTCACAGACTACTCCGTGAACACTGCCCAGGAGCAGTTTGCGGCCTGGCAGAAACTGGAGGAAGAGCTTCTTGTAAAGTTCATGGACGGCAACGTAAAGCCCCAGAACCCTGATGGCTCCTTCAAGCACTCTGAGTACTCCACCGGCATCCCTGAAAAGATAGAGTGGCCCGGCTACACTGAACTATGGAAAGAGACCGTCGCCCAGGAGCACGGGGAAATCATCGTCGTTCCGGAATAGTGTAGTCATTCTGAGCGTAGCCCGAAGGGCGAAGTCGAAGAATCTCAATTATTTATATTATATTTGTCTCAGACTAACACACACACCGCTATATGAAAACCAGACTCCTTCTTTCCGTAATCTTTGCCGTGGCCTGCACATCGGCATTTGCCCAAACCACAGTCACAGGAGTGAACGTCACCAAGTTTGAGGCAACCTCCGTTGAGGCCCAGCCCAAGATGCTGGTAACCCCCATCGCGGCCGACATTTCTATTATCCAGGCCACCTCTTCCAGTTTCAAGACCCAGGGCACCATCGTCATCCCCGAGGTCCCGGACACCAAGGACCCCGCAAAACTGGAGCGCTATGCCGCAGACGCCAAGCACGTTATCCTGGACGGCATAGAGGAACTCAAGGCCAAGGCCCTGTTTGAGTTCGCGGAAAGTGCCGGCGCAGACCTTATCGTGGCGCCGCTTTTCTCCGTTGTCACAGACAAGAGCGACGGCCGCATCATCTCTCTTACCGTTAGGGTGAAAGGCTATCCTGCCCGTTACACCAATTTCCGTAACGTCAAGCCTTCTGACACCACCATCGTGTACATCAACAGCGCCCTTTCCAGCAGCAAGAACGTGAGGTCCATATCCTCCACTGAGGCTGTGCAGACTGAAACCAAGATGGAGGTCAAGTAGTTATGAAAAGGCTGATACTTATTGCTGCCTTGCTTCTTGCGGCATTGTCGGCAGGTGCCCAGACCACCATTGACTTCACCGGCGTCTCAATCAATACGGCACGCGTGAAGAAAGTCTATGAGCGCAAAGCCTTCATAATGGCCACCGGAGGTCCTGAGTTATTTTCGTTCCGGAAAAACCATTTTGACGCAACCGGCGTTTTCGGACTCAGGTTCGGTATGGTATGGCATTTTGGTTTTTACGTTGGGGCAGAAACCGGAATTGGCGGTTTCCCGGCCAAGACAGAGAAGGGCTATACGCAGGATTTCGTTCTCAACGGTATGCGCCGGGATCCCCGCATCTCTGCTGTCGCCGGCGGAATCTGGAGAATAACCCCTGCCGTAAATCTATATCTTGGCGGCGGTTATGCGACAGGCCAGAAACTGTATCAGAAGCAGGATAAAGGATGGGTGGAGTATGACGATTTCGATTCATTCCAGGCAGAGCTTGGAGGTATTTTCCACGCGGGGCATCTGAGTTTTATGGCCGGAGCCGCGGTTATCCCCCTGGATGTCTTCTGTCTTCGCTTCAACCTTGGCGTGGGTTATAATTTTTAAGGCTTTTCAATATGAAAAAGTTTGCCCTGATTCTTCTTCTTGCCATCTCTGCCGCATCCTGCGCCGTGAAGGATAAAAACGCCCCGGTCGCGGATCCGGATTATAACCGTTTCTTCTATCTCACCAAAAGCCAAATCCATTCAACTGCAACAACCATTTGGGTAGAGTCGTTGGATTTCTCTGCATCGGGCGCAGTTGTCTCAAGATATGGTCTTTGCTGCAATCCGGTCCGCACGCCGGATATCGGAGACAATGTGGCAGATGTAAGATATGGAGAGTCTGGCCCTATTACCTTGACAGGTT
>ONXC01000022.1 GCA_900321715.1 uncultured Bacteroidales bacterium
GGCCCAGTACCGCACAGAATACCGCACAGTCATGGTCCAGGACGTAACCCGGTATTACCACTGCGACTTTACCTGCGCCCGCTGCGGAGAAACCTGGCAGAAAACCTGGGTGGAAAAGGAAGAGGTGACGCTTTAATCGCTTAGAGGGCAAAGAATTATAACAGGAGATGGCCGATTGATATCTATTCTAAGAAGTTAGTTATTTTTATAATAATTGGAAAATTGCTATCTTTGCACCGAATTAATTCAGAGAGATATGAATTTAAGAGACATCAAAAAAGACATTGAGTACGTGATCGGCGCATTCGTAGATGACTGCACCCTCTTCCTGAACGTAAACCCCGGCAAGAACGCCGACGAAATTGCAAACCTCATTGACAAGGCCGTAGACCTTTTCAATGATCTCCGTGAGAAGGTTGCAAAGAGCGCAGGCGCAGAGAAGCCCAAGGTGTGCTTCACCAGCATCCGCAAGGAACTGTTCGAAAAGACGGACGCCCTCTACGACGAGTTAAGCGCCGCCGTAAAGAAAGGTCTGGGAGAATAATTTTTTATTCCATAAAAACAGCCCGCTCAATTCGAGCGGGCTTGTTTTGTATCAGAAGCTGAACGTATATTTGAGCCCAAGGATGAGGGCAGTGCTGTAGACCCAGCCGGTGCTGTCGGTGAAGATGCGGACACCTTTTTCTGCCCATTTATCGGCCCCGTTGGTGTCTATCTCATAATCCATATAGTAATCAAAGAGAACATACGGAGTGATGGTGTGGCTCTTGCTGAGAAGGATGTCTGCGCCAAGGTTCAGGCGGAGACGGTTGATGTAAGCGTGAGTGTACCCGGTGTGGGTGTAGGTGTAGTACTCCCTATTGGTGTCATTTGTTGTCTGGGCATTTCCGGAAACTGTGCCCCAGGGGTCATTCAGGGCAGCACGTACCTCAAACGACAGTGAAGGGTCCACATACTTGAAGCCCTTATACTTTACGCCTATCCTTGACTTTAGGGCAAGGGCGTTTCTTGTGCTCTGATACACGTTGAGGGCATCATAAGTGTTGTGGGTTAACTGCAGACGTTCCCTGAGGGAGAAGCTGAACTTCCCGGCCTTCAGCGTTCCGGTTACATCGGCCGTAAGCCTGTGCTGCGGAGCCCAGAAACCTGTGTAGAGGGCGTCATTGTCCAGTTCCTTGTTTATCTTGTAGGGATTGATGAGGGTGTATCCAACGCCCACTTTCAGGAAGTCAAGCGGCTTGTATGTCAGGCCAAGGGTGGTTCTGAGGCTACTGAGTCCTGCAAAATTATCGGCCATCCTCATCTCTTCACGGGCCTCTATGTGGAGGCCTTTCTTTATTTTGTAGTCAACGCCAACGGAGGCACGGACTCCGGTAGAGAATGTCTGGCCGAAAGCTGCCATAGGGGCCATCAGGGCCAGTATGAGGGCTATCTTTCTCATCCCACGTAATCTTTTGCACGGGTGACGGTGTTCACGGAATTGCTCTCACCTTTTCCAAGCCTGTAATACACCTTTATCATGGCAGAATCCTTCAGGAAATCCACGTGGCCTATCTCCACGTTCTCCACCTTCACGCCGAGGCGCTTTTCAAGATCGGCAATAAGTTCATCCCTCTTTTCCGGGACAATGAGCTCTATCCTGTCGTACTGCACCAGCTTTGTGGTGACGTGCTTCACCAGGCTCTCGCTCTCAAGAACCCACACCAGAAGCAGCATGAGGCCGTTCACAAGGGCCATAACGCCCACATTGCCCCAGCCAAGGACATAGTGAGGGGCGCTTGCAAGGTCTACCACGTGGTACAGCGGCGCAAGGCCGTTTACTGCCGCCAGGGCGATGATGATAAAGAGGTAGGTCATCTCCCTGATGGGAACCGTCTCCGTGCGGTAGCGGATAACTCCGAAAATGGCAAACAGGCCCAGGGTGAGGCCTACTCCCACCTCCACGTTGCCCATGATATAGAGGAGGGTAAGCATGGCCGATGAGAACACGATGAACGTGAAATAGTAGTCTCTTCTGCGGCTTTTCTTATAGTAGAAGAAATGCACCAGGAGCCAGCACACCAGAAGGTTGAGGGCAAAGCGGATTCCCAGTTCCCCTATCTTCTGGGCGGTTGTCATCATGGCGTCCGTGATGGTCTGGACATCAAGGAGCATATCGTCGGCGGCGTCCAGGTTCCCAAAATCGGAGAGGTCCTCCTGGACAAAGCGTGAAAGGAAGTTTATCATTTGACTGTTAATTTATTGCCGATAGTTTTTTCAATTGTTCTCACCTTTTCCTTGAACCTGCAGCTTTTCACCGATGGGTCCGTGAGGGTCTCTGCAATGCAGTATTTGCTTACGCGGACGGGCTTGATGCGGTGGTCAAGGAGGATGCCTTTCATCTGGCTGCGGGACCTGCCGTCCTGTTTGAGCTCTATGATAACCGCATCCTGAAGGCTTGTCTCATGCCCTGTGCGGAAGTTCTTGAAGCAAAGCTCTGTGTCGATGGTGAGGCGCTCCGTCATGGCGGGATTCACCAGCGTGATGCGCCTGAAACGGGTGTCAAGGACGGGGGAGAGCTGATCCACCGTGAACCAGGATTTGGCGGCGAGGAATTCGCACGCCTTGGTATCGGCCCTGAAATCCATCAGTTCCGCCTGTGGGATCTCCATCCTCTTTTTCTTGGTGCGGCCGTGGTTGTTCTTTCGCTTGATCTCAAGGTAGGTTTCCCCGGATTCAACGTACGTGCGGGTGCGTACCTTCTGGCGCACAAGGTGGCGGTTATGGTGGTCAAGGAACATGCTCAGTCCATCCGTGTCATAATAGACGGAGGTGTATCGGCTCATCTTCTTTCCCTCAACCACAAGCGCCCTGTACCCGGCTGCTGCGGCGTCCTTAAGGACCGCAACAAGCCCGTTCTCATTGGTAAGGTACTTGGTGTCTATCCGATTAAGGAGCTTTACGGAACCCATCTCTTCAAGGGAGATGGGGCCGATTTCCTCCACCGCCTTCTCAAGCCGTATGTTGCTACTTCCCGGCATCCTGGGCGGTGTATTCGTAGTGCTTTATACTGAGGAGTTTCCCCTTGGCGCTGTAGGTGTACTGGACCTTCTTGCGGGAGAACTCGTTCCACTCGAAGGTCTTGTAGGTCTGGAGCCGGTTGCGGTCATCGTACACAAGTTCACGGGAAAGCCTGCCGTCAGGGCCGTACTCAAAGCGCTTGCGCCACTTCTGTCCGCTGGAGCCGTATTCTATCTCCTCTATCTTCTTTCCTTCCGGAGAGAAGGTGGTGACGTGGTCAAGGACCTTGCTGGTGCCCTTGGGGTCAGTGTTCCATTCCTTGATGACAAGGTTTTTCTTGTTTATTTTCTGCTCCGTGTCCTGAGCCATTGCTCCCGGGATGAGGAGAAGGGCTGCGGCCGCCAGTATGAGTAATCTTTTCATAATGAATGCAAATATAAGAAAAACCTTGATATCAGTGTCTTCCTCCTGGGCCGAATCCACCGCCGCCGGGGCCGCCCTGGCCGCCGGAGTAGGCGCTGAGGCTTACGGTCTGGCCGCCACTTACGCTGCAGTCAAGCACGCCCATTCCGTTCCAGACGTCATCACCGCCGCTTGCGGTAACTCCGCTCTGGACAGTAGGCTGAGAGGCGCCGGAAACCACAAGGCCGCTGCCGCCGTTGGAAGGGGTTTTGAATGCGTGGGTGGTGCTTCCAACAGTGATGGAATACCAGGTGTTCTTGCTCCAGGAAGATGCGCTGTAACAGTTCTGGGACAGTGAGGAGCCGTTTTCAAGGCCGCCGATTGCAATGATGGTACCGCCGGTAAGGTAGAGTTTATAGCCGCCCTCCGTGTTGGCGTCAAATGCAACCTCGGGGGAGGAGGCGCCGATAGCGTACACTAGGCCGCCCTTTATGTACATGTTGCCGTTGGCATCAATGCCATCGTTACCGGTGGAGTAGGCGCATACGCTGCCGCCGGTGATTGTCATATCCTTTGCAGAATTGATGGCATCGTCCGACGACTGGGCGTAAACCACGCCATCTGTGATGCTCATCGCGCCTTTGGACTCGATTGCCTCGTGGCTTGAGGCCGATGCACTTACGGTGCTTCCGTTGAAGTGGATGTCTCCGTCAAACTTTATGGCCTTGGCGCTCTTGGAATTGTCTGAGGAAGAGTTGCCCTGGCCGAATCGGCCGCCACCGCCAGAGGACGATGAGCCGTAGTTGCTGCCGGTTACGGTCACTTTCACGGTGCCGCCGTTGAAATATGCCACGGCGTCTCCGGTTATGCCTTTGCCGCCCTGGCCGGAATTAGTCACGGTGAGGGAGCCGCCGTTCATCTTGAAAACTTGATCGGCCTTTACGCCGGCAGAGGCCTTGTACTCCGCATCCTCGCTGTCATAAGCGGTGCCGCCAGTGGCTTTTACAGTTGTTACGCCGCCGTTCAGAACCACCAGGGAGTCGGAGGCGATGCCCTTTTTCATGTTGGCCGATACACTCACATCCAGCGAGCCGCCGTCAATTGCAACGGCGTCCTTGCCTCTTAAGCCGTGGCCTGCGCCGCTTCCGGCGGTTATCTTGATGGACGGGGAGTCCATTATGCGCACGTAATCGTCAGAGGTGATGCCGGCCTTGCCCTGGGCGTTATTTGCCGTCACGGTAAGGCTGCCGCTGCCGGAAAAGATGAGCTGGCCTTCGGAGAAAAACACTGCCTTGAGGTCTTCCTCGCCGGTTGCGGCGTAAGCGGCCGAACTGCCGTCGGCAAGGGAAGAAGTGCCGCTGAGCACAATGAAACAGCGTTTCTTGCCCTGGTTGTTGATGGCTGCGCCGCTGGGATTCGTGAGGCTCAGGTCACTTAGGACCAGCGCCTGCTTGTTGTTGGAGTAAATCTTCAATGAACCGGAGGTGCTGCTTCCGGAAAGTTCGTACTTTACCTTTTCCGTTGTCTTGGTGTTATCCACGGTTACATCGGCCCCGTTAACGGTCACAACGCCCTTGGCGTCACCGCTCACTGATGCGCCGGAGCCGTCCCACACAATTGTGATTGTGCGGTCGAAGGTGGTTTTGGAGATATCGTCCTCTTCCTCTTCGTAGGTATCTGTATCACTAGACGGAGTGGAAGAAGAAGTGGATCCGTTGTTACTTGAGGAAAAGATGTCTTCCTTGGAACATCCTGCCAGAACCGTCCCGGCCGAGAGCAGGAAACAAATTGCCTTCTTCATAGCTGTAGGTTTTAAATACACATGGCTGCGAAGAAGGCAAAAAGCGGGCCAAAAAAGATTATTTCCCGGCCAGGCGGCACTCCCAGGCCCATGCGGCCTTGAGGGTTTCCTCTATGGTGCGGGTGGCCTTCCAGCCCATTTCCGTGTTGGCAAGGGTCGGATCGGCCCAGATGGCTGTGATGTCACCGGCCCTGCGGGGAGCGAACTTGTGGGGAACCTTCACGCCGTTCACTTTTTCGAAGGCGTTGACAAGTTCCATAACGCTCAGGGGACGTCCGGTGCCCACGTTGAAGATCTCCACGGGCTTTTTCATCTTGCCCTCGATCATGCGGGTGACGGCATACACGTGTGCACGTGCAAGGTCCACAATATCGATGAAATCCCTCTGGCAGGTTCCGTCCGGAGTGGGGTAGTCGTTGCCGAAGATATTCAGGCACTCACGCTTGCCGATAGCGGTCTGGGTGATGAAGGGGACCAGGTTGTTGGGAACTCCGCGGGGAAGTTCGCCGATGAGTGCGCTGGGATGTGCGCCGATAGGGTTGAAGTAGCGGAGGAGAATGCCTTTCAGAGCACCTCCTGAAGCCTTAACTGCGTCGTGGAGGATGTCCTCGCACATGGTCTTGGTGTTGCCGTAAGGGGAGGTGGCGGGCTTACGGGGAGTAGCCTCCGTCACGGGAACTGCGTCAGGCTCACCGTATACTGTGGCCGATGAAGAGAACAGCACATTGCATCCGCCTGTAGACTGGGCCACTTCAAGCACGTTGAGGAAGCTCAACAGGTTGTTCTTGTAGTACATAAGGGGCTTATCCACGGATTCACCCACGGCCTTGTATGCCGCAAAGTGGATGACGGCGTCAATGTGGTATTTGCCAAAGAGAGCCTTTACGGCGTCCAGGTCACAGAAATCCATCACCTCCAGGGGAAGGTCTTCACGGCCGGTGATCTTCTTCACACCCTCGTAGCAGGTGCGGTCACAGTTTGAGAAATTGTCGGCTACAACTACGTCATAGCCAGCCTCAATGAGTTCTACGGTTACGTGGCTGCCGATAAATCCGGCGCCTCCTGAAACAAGAACAGTCTTTTTCATAATGGTATTAAGATTTAGTTTTCCTTTTTTCTGCCTTGGCCCTCTCCCGGGCGATGTATCTTTCCAGCCGCCTCTGTTCCCGCAGCGACTTCTTCTCAAGGCGCCGCAGCATCTTCAGCTTCTTGGCGCGTTCACGCTCCAGTTTGCGGGCGGCCTTGGCGGCCTGCTTCTGCTCATATTTCTTGTCTTCTTCGGCCCACTTGGCCTCAAGGGCCTTCTGTTTTTCGGCCTTCTTGATGGCCTTTTCCTCCGCTTTTCGGGCTTTCTCTGCTGCCTTTATCTCTGCCGGCGTGGGTACGTGCGGGGCCTCTACGGACAGGGAATCCGTTCCAGCCTGCAGACTGTCAGGAAGGGCGGTCCTGGGGGTGGACACGCTTCCGGAGAGGGAGTCGGGCGAAGCAGCCAGGGAATCGGCCGGTACCGCCAGGGAATCCGGCAAAGCAACTGCCAGGGAGTCCTCTAGGCGGATCTGGGCCTGCTTCCTCACAACTTCAAGAGAATCCCTGATGGCAATGTCCCTGTAAACCTTCTTGATATATCCGGGGAAGTAGATTTCCGTCTGGGTAAAAGTGGTATGAGGACGCGCCAGATATGCCGTGCGCTGGCTCTTCCTGGGCTTGAGAGCCGTAACTGCCAAAGGAGAATCCGGCCTCTTCTCGGGCTCCCAGCGGTAGCCCTTCAGCTGGCGTTCCTGCTTGGGAAGCTGGACGGAAGGATAACCGTCGTTCTTTGGATTCTCATAGTAGTACATGTGGTCTATCTCTCCGTCAGTGAAAGTGGCGTAGAGCATCTTGGAATCCACTTTGTTCACGGTTGCAAGAGCGCCGTTCTCTTCCAGGAAGAAGATGCTGGAAGCGCCTCCGAGGGCATCGAAACGGGTAAGGGCCTGGGTTGAGTCAAAGTAGGCCACCATCTCCGTGCCGCTCACCTGGTCATAGCTCACGGGGTCTTCCTGGATGGTGATGAAGGCATTGGAAAGGAGGTGCGCCTTTTCTGTCCTCTTGTTACGGATGACAAGGTAAATGCTGTCTGCCGCGTACTGGCGGTTTCCATCCGTGAAGAATATAGGATCCTTGTACACCCTGGCAAGAGAGTCAAGGTCACTGTATGCGAGGGAATCGCCCCTCATCTGCATGTTCCGACGGAACAGTTTCACGTCCTTGTTTCCCCAGATGAAGCCCACCTTGGTGGAGTCTTTGGGAACGATGACGGAGTCTGCCGGGGCCGATAAAGAGTCTGCCGGGGGAGATTCCAGGGTGGGGCCGGGAATGACGGAAAGCGTGTCCGAAGGCACGGTAAGGGTGTCTACAGGTGCGGCAAGGGTATCTACAGGTACAGCCAGGGTATCGGCCGATACGGCAAGCGAGTCTGCAGGAACACTCAGTGAATCCCGCACAGGCGGGAGTGTGTCCGGCTGAGGCGGCACGGGCTTCGGGGCATCCTTTTCAGACGCGCCGGCCGGAGGAGTAGGGGTAGGCCCCCCAGGAGCCTTCCGCCCCTTGGCCGCGCCCTGCGGCGGGCGGTTAGGGTCGTCCTTCATGGCATCGGCCGCAGCTTTGGCGGCGGCTTCGGCGGCCTTGCGCCTGTACTCCATGATGGCGTCGCCGGAGATGTCGCTGAGCCTTTTCTCGGAGTCCTTGATCCAGGCCTCCGGGATCTCATACTTCTTGAAGGCGCGGTAGATGAGGGTATCGGCCCCAAGATAGAGGGAATCCGGCAACTGCCCTTCCTCTTCCGTCACTGACATTATTGCGGGGTCTCGCGTGAGTGTGGCTCTCTCCAGGGAATCCGTCCACTGCAGATATCCGGCAAGGATGTACATGTTCTGGACGGTATCCATCACCTCCACCTTCCCCAGAAGCTCTACGTCGTTGACGGCCCTGTAGTAGTAGGCGGAATCGGACCAGGTCTCCTTCTCCTTGGTGAGGGTGTGGACCTTCTTCCTGAACATGAAAAGCTCCTCCTTGCGGTTGTACCATCCGTCATCGGCACTGAGCATTTTGTCGTCCTGCCACATGTCCGTGCCAAAGCCGAACCAGGCGGTGGAAAGGTCGCTGCGGTACTCCAGGCGGGAAGTCTTGATGAAGGTGGTGTCCATGTACATGTTCACCTGGTCGTTGAACACAAAGAGCTTGGCCTTGGAGTCATAGGTGCCGTAGAGGCTCTCTATCACCTGGCCGTCCTTGTCCCTCATGGCGCCGCCGTCCTGGAAGACGGCTACGGAATCCTTGGTGTTGTAGTCCAGGTATTTTGTACGGAGGGTGTTCTTGTCCTGGTCTACCAGCTGCACAAGGTCTCCGCGGAACTTGGCCAGGTCCTGATCCACCACATATTGCAGGGTGTTGCTGGAAAGGGTTGTGCGGTCCTGGATGATGCGCACGTGCCCCATTGCGTCTATGATATTGGTGTTGATGTTCCAATATGCTGTGTCGCAGAGGAGGTAGGTGTCGTTGTGAAGGAATTTGGCGGGCCCGGTAACCTTCCTGTAGCTTTCTCCGTCAATATCCAGAAGCTGGGCGCTTTCGGCCTTTATGAGCAGCACCTTGTCCTGTGCCATAAGGGCCGATGACGCCGTCACTACAGACAGTGCCAGAGCAAGAAGATGCCTATGAAGGGTCCTGGGGGTCACTATTTACGGGCATTCCAGCTCTCACGGGAGAATTCGCACTCCTTGAAGAGAGGGTCTATGATGATGTAAGTGCTCTTGATCTTTTCTTCCAGGAAGGCGTCTACGGCCTCCATCTGCTTTTTCTGCTGCACGCCCTCCAGAATCTGGGTGTAGTCGTTTTCGAAGCTGGCGGTATGGGCGGGGATAATCTTGTCCACGCGGATAATCTTGTACACCAGGTTGCCCTGACGGCCCTGGAGATAGCCCTCGTTGTCAAGGGATTCCACAGGCTCTGAAATCTCGCCGGGCTTGAGGTCCTTGATGGCAGCGTAATCGGCCGGCTTGAGCTGGTCTATCTCAAAATATGCGCTGCCGGTTGAGGGATCGGCCATCTGGCCGCCGTTGGTGCGGGAAGCGGGATCCTCGGAGAAGAAGCGTGCGGCAAGCTCGAACTTTATGTTCTCGGCCATGATCTCAGTCTTGATGCTGTCAAGTTTCTTGAAGGCATTGTCTCTGTCGGCCGATGTATACTGCGGCTTCAGGAGGATATGGCGGGCGTTGAACATGTCTCCCTTCTTTTCCAGGACCTCGATGATGTGATAGCCGTCCGGGGTTTCCACAATCTGGGAAACGGTTCCGGGCCTCAGGGCCATGGCCGCATCTGAGAATGCCGGCCAGAAAATGGACTTGGAGGCCATTCCCAGCTCACCGCCACGGCGTGCGCTGCCGGGGTCCTCGGAATAGATGCGGGCAAGGGTTGCGAACTTTTCGCCGCCGATGATCCTTTCACGAAGGTTCAGGAGCTTCTCCTTCACGGAAACTGCGGCAGCCTCACGGTCAGGGTAGATGCAGATCTGGCTAAGCTGGTATTTCACCGGGACCACGGGAAGGTCTTCTGCGGCCGTGTTGTCAAGGTATTCCTGGACATCATAGGGGGTTACTTCGGGGATACGGTCTGCCACCTGGTACTTCTCCTGCTCCGTGAGGCTCTGCTCCTCAAGGGTCTTGCGCCATTCCTGACGAAGCTTGTAGAGGGGCTTTCCAAAGTATTTCTCCATCTCTTCGTCGCCTCCCAGCTGGGTGCGGAACCAGTCTATCCTCTGAGTGAGGTTGCCCTCCACCATGTCGTTGTTCACCGTGAGGGAGTCAAGGCGGGACTGCATGAGGAAGAGCTTTGATTCCATCATGTTCTGCAGGATCTCACAGCGCATGTCTTTGTCGGACGAAGAGCCGCCGGCGCGCATCTGCTGGACCTCGGCCTCAACGTCTGAGAGCAGGATGACTTCTCCGCCGATGGTGGCTACGGTCTTGTCCACAATGCCCTTGTATTTCTGGGCACTGGCGCCGATGCACATGAGGAGGCACAGTGAGAAGATGAATATATTTTTCATAATCAGTAAGTTACAAATTTATTGTTCTTGCGGGCGTCTTCAAGGAGGCTTTCCTCCAGGGACAGCTGGAGATTGTGGCGGCGGGCGCTGAGGACAAGGTCACTGATGCGCTCACGGCAGTATTCCAGCGGGGCGGTCTTGCCCGCGGGAACCATATCCACGATATATGCCAGATGAATATTACCGGAATCGTCCTTAATCTCAGAGAAGTCGTTCTTGATGGAGGAGAGGAGGATTTTGTAGTCTACGCTCAGCTCCTGTCCAAGGGTAATTGCGTCCATCCAGGTGTCGGACATATCGGCATACTTTATGGCCGATGTATATGCAAGCTGCTCTGCCTCAGTTACCTCTGTGTCGTCCTGCGAGGACATCATGGACTTGATTTTCTTCAGCTGGCGGGAGTCCGAGGGGATGATGAGGTAGCGGGCCTTGATTACAGGACGCTCCAGGATGAATTTGGCCGAATTCTCCGCGTAGAAGGCCTCTATCTCTGCGTCCGTGACAAGGGTGTCCAGCCTCTGGTTTATGTAGAGCTGCTCATAGCGGTACTTCAGGAGGGACCTCCTATACTGCTCAAGCTCTTTTGAGACGTCTTTTTCAGAGGCCGATAACTGGGCCTCGGCCATATCCACCATGAGGAGGTCCTCCGCCCATGCCTTGATGTAGCGGGCGGCAAGGTTTGCGCTGTCTTCCGGGGAGACGCCTGCGGGGATGAACTTCTCCAGCTCCCCGCGATGGAGTTTATGGTCTCCGGCGCGGGCCACCACCTCTCCGCGGAAAAGCTCCTGGGCAGCCTCCTGGAACCGCCCTGCACTTTTGCAGGAGGTAAGGGCCGCCAGGGCACAGAGTGCTATGATGATATGCCTTTTCATAGAATCCTACAAATATAATCAATTTTTGCCGATTAATTGTATGAGGCCTTCCAGGGCGGGCCTCACAAGTGAGGCCTTTTCCACTGCATTGTTGGTGAAGATGGCAAAACTGATGCGGGGATTTCCGGCTTCGTCAAGTACGTATCCGGAGTAGCAGAGCGTGCCTCCCATGGAGCCGCTCTTAATGCGGAACTTCCAGGGCGTGAGGTTCTTAAGGTTGTTCAGGGTGCCTTCTCCAGGGCGGGGAAGAGATTCCACAAAAGCCTTATTGCCGCTCATAGCCGTAAGATAGTTGGCCATCCATTCCGGAGTTACGGAAGAAGCCCTTGAAAGGCCGCTTCCGTCCTTCTGGACAATGCCCTTTGAGGTGCCGGGGACTATATCTTCCAGGACCTCGTTTATTGCAACAAGGCAACTGTCGTAGACGGCTATCCCCGTTGCCGCCTCTCCCATTGCGCGAAGCAGGGACTCGGCATAGAAATTATCGCTGTCCACATTGGTTTTGCGGCATATCTGCGCCAGGGCAGGGGACTCTGTGTGGCCGATTTTCACAACCCTGTCACCCCCGACCTGATCGTGGGTCCCGTATGTTCCTGTCACCTCCCAGCCTGTTGCCTTGAGATTCTTGTAGAACTCATGGGCGCAGGTGAGGGCTCCGTATTTGTTGGATGCCTGCTCCCTCTTTGGCCGCCGGTCTACGGCGAAAGTGCCCGTGAGAGTGGCCTCAGTGCTTTTATCGGAGGTTTGAAGATAGAGGCTGTTTCCCGTTCCGGCAGGGCCTGTCACTGCCTGGTTCTGCAGCTTCAGCCAGGGAGTTTCCGGGTATGTCTGGGTCATGTTCACGGGGGCTCCGGGTTCCGCTCCGGCGCTTACCTGGAGGTCAATTGTGTTCTCGTAGAAGCAGAGGGCGCTGGAGCCTGTTCCGTAGTAGGTCCAGGTATCGGCATACTCCCATCCGGGATGCTCCAGGCTGCCTTCCCAGGCGCTTCCGTCGCCTATTATGTTGCCGTTGATGCGCTTTATTCCTGCGCCGGAGAGGATGGTCTTCCACTTCCAGAAAAGGGCATCGGCCTTATATGCCGTGGTGTCTGCGGCGCCAATTGTTGGGTCTCCGCCGCCTATGATGTATACGTCTCCGTTCAGCGTGCCGTCCTTGTCTATGCTTCCAGTATAGCCAATTTCCGTTTTGAAGCGGTACTCCGGCCCGAATGCCCTCAGAGCCGTGCCCGTTGTGACAAGCTTCATGTTAGACGCCGGCACCATTCGCGTGGAGGCATTGTATGCCACCATAGATCTGCCCCCGTCATTGCCGGCCTGACCGGCAATCTCCACGGCGCACACCCCCACCACGGCCCCTTTCAGGGGACCGTTGCTTATCTGGCTCTCGATATACTGTGTGATGCTCTGCTGCCACGCGGCGGTTTGCGCCGCGGTATCATCGGCCTGGGCCATTGCCTCAGTTCCGGCAACAGTCAGAAGCACCCCGGCCAAAGTAATTTGACGGAATAATCTATACATATCACAAAAGTAGCCAAAAATTTGCACAAATAGTGCCAAATTCAGCTCTTGAGCCGGGGGAAGCGGAAAAGGATGGAAAGGCAGGCCATGATGCCAAGGGCAAAGGGATAGTAGAGATTGCCGATGATTGAGAGGGCCGATACCCCCGCGAGACCGCTTGCCATGAGCATTTGGGCACCGTAGGGGAGTATGCCCTGGACAAGGCAGGAGAAGGTGTCAAGGATGGATGCGGTTTTCCTTGGATCCAGGCCGAAACGGGAGGAAATATCCTTGGCCAGAGGGCCTACGGTTATGATTGCGATGGTGTTGTTGGCTGTGCAGATGTTCACCAGGGACACAAGCGCCGCAATGGATGCGCTGGCTCCGCGGGGGCCTCTGATACGGCGGGTTAATCGGCCTATGATGAACTCAAGGCCGCCGTTGTAGCGGATGATCTCCAGGAGGCCGCCGGCAAGGAGGGAAACTATGATGAGCTCTCCCATTCCGCCAATGCCGGAGCCTATGGCCGTGAGCCATCCCACAAAGTTGTAAGCGCCTGTGATCCAGCCTATTATTCCATTAACTCCAATGCCGATTGTGAGTACCGTCACAACGTTTATGCCCATTATGGCCAGCACTATTACAAGGAGGTAGGGGAGCATGAGGTACCAGTTGGAGCCCAAGACCTCCGGAGTGGCCGTGATGCCGTGGCCCAGAACTATGTAGAGGGCGGCCACGATGATAGCCGCAGGAGCTGCAATCCAAAGATTCACCTTGAATTTGTCCTGCATGGAGCACCCCTGGGTTTTTGTGGCTGCAACGGTGGTGTCAGATATAAACGAGAGGTTGTCTCCGAAGAAAGCACCCCCAACTATGATTCCGGTGATGAGAGGAACGCTTGATCCTGTTCCGGCGGCA
Source organism: uncultured Bacteroidales bacterium (assembly GCA_900321715.1). Lineage (GTDB taxonomy): Bacteria > Bacteroidota > Bacteroidia > Bacteroidales > UBA932 > Cryptobacteroides. Next base: position 13,577 of record ONXC01000022.1, read on the forward strand.
ATGCCTGATGCTATGGGAACCAGTGCCACAATAGTGCCTACAGATGTTCCTACGGCCATTGATACAAAGCATGCGGCAAGGAAAAGCCCGGCATAGAGGAGGTTCCCGGGAAGGATGCTCAGGGTGGCGTTTACGGTTGCATCAATGGCGCCGATATCCTTTGCTGTTGAGGCAAAAGCTCCGGCCAGCACAAAGATCCAGATCATGAGGAGGACGTTGTGGTTTCCTGCGCCGGAAGAGAATATGGCAATCTTTTCGTCGGTCTTCTGTACACCGCGGGTGGTGAGCATGGCGTAGGCGGTGGCAATTATGAATGCGGCGGCTACGGGGACCTTGTAGAAATCTCCTGCCAGGACGGACCCCGCCACGTATACTGCCATGAATACCAAAAGTGGACTCAGGGCCAGCCAGCCGTTAATTTTTCTGTTTGCCATAATACTCTACTAACTTTTGCAAAGATAGGCATTTTTAATTATCGGCAAAAATTCTTACCTTTGGACTGAAAATAACCACAACTATGAACACATCAGAGAAATTTGTCATAACCATCAGCCGTGAGCTTGGCTCCGGAGGACGCACCGTGGGCCGAAAACTCGCAGAGGCACTTGATGTCCGCTACTCGGACAAAGAGCTTGTCCATGAGCTCATGAAGCGCTTCAATCTCACCGTTTCCGGCATTGAGAAACTCAAAGGAGAGAAAAAGACCTGGATATCGGACTTCCTCCAGATGGTGGCGCCCGTCCCCAAGATGTCCCTCCTCACCGGCTACGATGACAAATATGTGGCGGAATTCCGTCCTGATGTTTCATCGGCCGATATATTCAAGGCAGAGTCTGAGATTCTTAAGGCAATTGCCGCAGAGGAATCCTGCGTCATCGCCGGCCGTTCCGGTTTCTTTGTGCTTAAGGACTGCCCCAACAAACTGGATATCTTCATCACCGCTTCCCGTGAGCACCGCATAGAGCGCGTCTCCCGCAAGCAGAACCTCACCCCTGAGCAGGCGGGCATCCTCATCGATAAGATCGATAAGGACCGCGACACCTACATCAAGAACTTCGCCGGTGTCAGCCGCTACGACCTCCGCAATTACCAGCTTGTCCTCAACATGGACAACATCTCCGAGGATAAGGCCGTGGAACTGATTCTTTCCTTCATCAAGGGTTAGCCCTTTTTCTTCATAAGATATACGGCTCCCACAATAATTGCCACCACCAGCAGGAACGCCAGGGTGGTGTTGAACGCGTCTCCCATCTTTATCTTGAGCATCAGGATGCCAAAGTTGATGGCAAACAGCGCCGCACCGCCCACCAGGGCAATGCCAAGGCTTGCCAAAGTGCCGCTGGGGTTGGCCTCCCAGGTTTTCCTCTTCAGGATTTTAAGGCCGATATGCACCACCGGAATCAGCCCCACCGCCAGTGAGAAAACAAGCGCCAGTGTCTTTTTATTCCGGGCCGATTCTTCGGCCTCCCTGGACTCCTCCGCAATGCGATCCGCCTCATCCAGCACTGCCTGGACTTCCGGGGTAATATAGTCTTTGTACATCTCCTCCGGGGAGGTTGCCTGAAGGGGGATCAGAAAGAGAAAAAGTGAAAGTATGGCGTTCATGATCAGTAGATTCTGTATTCTTCAAGTTGAGGTGCAAGGTCACGGATGGAGTCCTCCGATGGCCGGGAATTCGTAAGCTCGGTGAGCCGGTTGCCCTGGGTGTCGTAGAGCGCGTGCCAGGCTGTGCCGTTTTCGTCAATAAAGGAGCCGTGGAAATAAGCGCTATGCTTGTTCCCGTCCCAGAAATGCTCCATCTGCAGGGTGTCATAAGCGGCGGGGAAAATTTCCTGCCCGTCTGTTCCGTACCAGCCGATTTTGCTGCCCTGAACCACCTCTATGCCATATTTTCCGTGCTCCGGGGCGCTCACTTTGTCGTAGATGCTGGGCACAAGGATGCGGCCGTTCTCGTCCACAATTCCGTACTTGCTGTTGCCCTTGGCGTCAACCATACGGGACTGGTAGCAGGAGGCGTCATCGGCCGTAAATTCCAGGTACTTGAGCCCGTCAAAGACAGGGGGGAGAACCTCCTTTCCGAGTTCGTCCATCATACCCACTTTCTGGCTGTCCTTGACGCGATATACGGCCTTGTAGCCGGTACCATCCTCTATGCAGGAAAAGCCCGACATTTCCGGTCCCACCTGGACGTAATTGCCGTTTGCATCGGCCTCAAAAAGGCGCCAGGTGACGTTGCCTTCCGGGGAAGTGTTGCCAAGGCCGATAATGGTGTTGAGCGCGCTCTCAGGGTAGTGGAAGCCCCTGTACTTGTCAAAGGTAAAGTCCGTGGTGGGCTTTCCGGTGGTGGGGTCAATGATGCCAACCTTGCCTTTGAGCGTTGCGGCTGCGGCGTGCGGGCCCACAATCTCCAGGGCGCTGTACTGCGGCTTGTACTGCCACTTGCTTTTGGCCGAGTTCCATATGCCGTAGGTGGCGTTGCCCTTTTTGTCGTATTTGGCGTATACGGAGAGGTCTCCGGTGGCACCCAAATTTGCCGGGAGGGATTTTCCGGCCTTGGGGTCTATGGGCTTGACATCCTTAAGTTTATAGTGGCTGGTGCGGTGGTACGTCACTTTGTTCCGTGCCTTTGCCCTGGCTGCCTCCTGAGCAGCTTTTCGCTCGGCCCAGGCATCCTCCCTGCTCGTCAAATATGCTGCGCCGGCAGCTGCGCCGGCATCATAGGCGTGATTATAGGTGTGATCATCCGCGTAGACCCAATTGCTGCCATGATGGCGAGGGAGTGAAACTCCCGACATACGCTCCAACTGCTCGATGGCGCTCTGGGCATGCGCCGCAGAACCCACGGCGCAAAGCATCAATATGGTAATTATCTTTTTCATTCGCCAAAATACTCTAAAACAGCCCCGCTGGGGGAAGTGATTCTCAAATAGGTAACGTAAACTTCTCCATCGTCCCTGACAGCACGCTCAATCTTTGTGTCAAACTTGTACCTGTCGTAAACATACTTCTCATAGTCTTTCACAAACTTGGCTGCATTCGCCCGGGTGGTGGGAATCTCCAGCGTAATTAAAGGTTCCACAAAAACCTTGATTGTACCGTTCTCTGCGAATGTGTTCCATATGCTGAATCTGTCGTTGTAGTAGTCTGTGCAGAGCCTTTTGCGGAACTCTTCCAGGACTTCCTCTTCCGTGGGATCCTTTCCGATATTCTTTTGGGAGGCCACATAATGGAGCAGGAAATCTTCGTAACGCCAATCTCCGGGTACGTATTGATAGAAGGGGTTAACGGGGCCGTATTCGTAACCGTGAATAATAAAGTAGCCATTCTGGAAACTTCCGTCCCTGTTGAGTCTCATACCTTCATAGCTCACACCGTAATCCTTAAGTTTGAAGCCATAAAACAGGTCTCCTTCCGTATCCTCAATAGGAACGGGATCATAGGTAAGGGCCCCAAGGACATCAAATGACAGCGGCAGCATTTTCCCATGGTAATAAGCGGGGTTTACGATGAAGGACAGTACATCGTCTTCAATGCCAAGGCATATACGGTAAATGACTTCACGTGAGGTTTCCACGACCGGCTCTTCCTCGTCTTCATATTCTTCATCACCATCTACTACCGCCTCCGGTTCTGTATCCGGGATATAGTCAAAGTTGCCTATGAAACGGATGTAGGGCCCGGCCCAGGGCAGTTCCTCAATGGTGTAGAAAAGGGCCCCGTTCACGGGGTCGTACCATTGCCAGTCCAGATGAACGCAGTCAAACACTCCCTCTTTCCTGAGGCGCTTGAATTCCTGCACCAGGAAGTCCATTTCACTCATCCCCAGGGGCTTTTCGGCCTTTGCGCGCTCCTTGAGGGCCGCAAGGGCTTCCTCCGGCTTATCATAGCGTGTTGGCACAAGGAAATGGCCGTTCGGCCCCATTACGCCCCACTTCCCGCCAAGGGCAAACAGCATGCAGTCCAGTTCCCCGTTGCCGTTCTGGTGGAAGCGCCAGTCCGTGAACATCAGTTGTTTATCCTCGGCCTTGAAACCGTCCAGGATGTCTGCAAAGTAGATTCCGCAGCGGTCGTTTGTCTTGCCCACAAAGAACATATTTGGGTTCATAAAGAGGCAGACACTGACGTTCTCCATTGGCTCCGTGAACCATGTTTTTGTGAGGTTGTCCCAGATACGGAAGGTCTTATCGGCCAGCTTTACAATGACAAGGTCTCCGCTCTGTCCGCCGGGATAGGGGTTGAGGTAAAAGTCCTTGCCTTCCTGGTACGCCGGGATGCCAGTGAACCCCTGTGCAGTGCCGGTGAAGGTCTTTTTAAGGTTTTGGGCCTGTGCCGATATGCAGGCAAGGGCCGCCAGTATCAGGATGAGTTTTCTCATATGCGTGATTGATTAAAAGCAGACGCCGATGGTTCCGCGTATGCCTTTTACAAAGTCAGGGGTATCTGCAAAAGGAAGGAGGTCCCTGTGGTAAGCGATGTTGATGTAAAACATCGAAGGCCTGATGCTTATGCCGGCCTGCCAGCCCCAGGTGAAGAAGGTCTTGCCTCCTTCAAGGATGATGTTCAGGGCAGCGTTCACTCCTGCATATGGGCCGATGCTGAAGTACGGTGACGGCTCCCATTGCCAGGTAAGGTTGACGGGAATCTCGAACCTCTGATTGTCTGGAGCGCCTTTCAGTTTGCCGTAAAGCGCAGCGTTGATGCCCGTCTCAAGATAAAAAGGCCAAGGGAAGAACGGATCAAACGACACCCCAAGCTGCGCGCCTATATGATGGCAGGTGGCCTCGTTCAGCGGCCCGTTCTGGTAATATGCTCCAAACTGTCCGGTAACCCTTTGGGCATTGGCGGTGATGGCCAGTGACAGCAGGACCAGTATTATGATTATCCGTTTCATTTGTACCAAATGTTGTTGGGGTTGTTTTCGCTGTAGCGGCGCCGTATGGTGAGTTCTCCTTCCCGGGTGGGTGTTATGAGCTGCGGGCAGCAGCCAACGGCCAGGGTGAGCACCTTGGTTTCATCGCTCTGGATGCATACCAGCTCCAGTTCCGGATTGGCGGTGAGGTCAACATCGGCCAGCTGCGTTTCCCCAAGCCAGACCTTTTTCAGGTGGGGGAAGCGCTTGAGGTCCTCGTAGCTTTTGACGTAGAACATATGGATGCGGTAGGAGGTGAGGTTGAGCTCCGTGAGGGCCTCTTCCTCTTCCTTCGAGAGCACGCCGTCCTGGTTTGCATCGGCCGATTTCAGCGCGCAGCGCCAGACTTCAGCATCGACATACGGCGGGTCCTGGGCGGTGGCGCTGTAGCCCTCGATTTGTACCGGCGGCAATTGGGCCGATGCCGTCCACCAAACAAGGATTCCGGCCAGAATGAGTGCAAATATTACCACCACTATCCAGCCGTTCCGGGCTCTTGATTTATCGGCAAACATAAATTCCTGATTTATACGTTGTTGCTCTATTTCCTGATTGATGCGCATCTGTTCACGCATCTGGAAATCTGTTTCCTGCTGGTCCATATGCTAATTATGTGATCGATACAAAGTTAAGAAAAAATGGCCAAAAATGCAGGAAAGGATTTTTTGTCAAAGGCAAATCCAGCATAATTGGCCATTAGTGGCGGATTTGGGTTGTTAGTCCAGCATATGTCCATCGGCCTGGTCCAGGAAATGCCAGCTGCCGTCCTCAAGCTGGATGTGGACGGTGGGCCCGTCCTTCAGATTGAAATCCAGCAGGTTGTCGTAGAGGCGCTTGCCGTTCAGGTTGAAGATTGAATAACTCTTCTTGTGGTAGATTTCCTTGTCCTTGGGATGGTAAGACGCAATGATGAGAGCGTGCTCCGGTATCACGAGTATTCTAAGGTAGCGTGCGCCCCAAACTTCGGCATACTCCAGCTCCATTCCGGACTCCACGATGGGGACAAGCTGGTCGTTCTCAATCCTGTACACCCCGCAATGCTCCTTGCACAGCCACTTTCCCTGGGGATACTCTATGCTCTTGTTCCAGGAGAAGGCGTTGCCAATCTCCACTAGGCCCTGGGCCTCTTTGACGTACCTTTCTCCTTCAAGGAAGTTAACGTCCGTGTTGGGCAGGAAGAATATGTCGCCGGTCTTTTTGTTGATTTTCGGTGAGGTTACCCACGCGCCGGTGGCAACATTATAGATGGCGGTCACGCGGGCCTCGTCGGTCCATTTTCCCTTGCCGTACCTGATCTCGTAATTGCCGTATTTCTTCCCAAGGTTGCTGTTCTCCTGAGCCGGGAGCGCCAGTGGCAGCATCATCACCAGCGCCAAAATTGCAAAACGTTTCATGGTGTCATTACTTTTTGCAAATATAACCCCGTGCGAGATATTTCTTGTGGTGGTTTTCACCACACCCCTCCCAGGCCTTCAAGTTAATCGGCAAGTAATCCTCGGCTGTTTAGATATTTTCCGTCCGTACCGCTGTCAGCACCTGTCCAGGACCTGAATGGGCCGATTTAGGTCTTGATGGCGTGCTGTAGCATCTCTCCAGGACCGGATTCCTGGGATTCCGGTCTTGGTGACGTGCTGGCTGTAGATATAAACAAAAAACCGCCGCTGGGATAGCGCCGGGTATATAGCGAGGTTCAGAGGTGGCCGGCATATTGGGCCAGGACTGTATGATGTTTGGTGTGGTAGCGGGAGTGGGTCACGATCCCACGACCTCCGGATTATGAATCCGACGCTCTAACCAGCTGAGCTACCCCGCCAAGTCTGTTGAGATAGGAGCTACCCCGCCAAGTCTGTTGAGATAGAAGGACAACCACCCTTAGGAAACTACGGTTTATTTTAGAAACAGCTATATATTTGATTATTTGCTTGTTACTAAATCATAATAAACTAAGATAAATTTGGATATATCGAAAAGTGTGCGTAAATTGCGTGCGTAATTTTAAAGGAAGGAAGTTATGGTCAACTTCTATTTGGAGAATCGCACGAACAAGAAACAGGAGGCCGTCATCAGGGTCTCCATCGCTATCCGCGGAGCCCGCCTGGTCACTTCAACCGGGTACAATATCAAGCCTGCGGATTGGAATGCAGAGAGGCACGAGGTCAAGCCCAGAAAGGAAAACTGGAAGAAGCAGACCACCTACGATATCAATACAGCGCTTGGCGACATCAGGCGACATTTCGATACCTACGAGAAGGACCATGGTGAAGTGACGGAAGAAGAGCTGCGAAAGGAGTTCAAGACCTTCATGGGTAGAGTTGAAGTCAAGGAGGAAATCCTAGCCGCCACCGAAAAGCCCAAGGAGCCCACTTTCTTCGAGCGTTTCGAACAATTCATCAAGGAGGAGAGCATCAACAATATGTGGGTGCCATCCACCAAGCGCGCCCTCAACGTTATCAAAGGCCACATTGAGGCCTGGAATCCGGAGACTAGCTTTGATCTGCTCACGGAATCCGTCCTCAGCCAGTATATCAATTATCATCGCACAGATCTTGATCAGAGGGAAGTAACCGTGGAGAAGCAGTGGCGCTATTTCAAATGGTTCCTGGACTGGGCCACCCGCAAGGGATACAATACCAACACAGCCTATCAGCGATTCAAGCCCAAGTTCAAAACAACCGACAAGACCATCGTCTTCCTGGACTGGGACGAGTTGATGCGCCTGTACAAATTCAAGGTCCCCAAGACCGGAAAGAAAGTCAAACTCACAACATACGACGGCATCGAGTATGAGAAGACCGTCGGCCTCTCTTCCGCTCTGGATCGCGTCCGGGATATGTTCTGCTTCTGCTGTTTCACGTCCCTCCGTTACTCTGATATGCGCAACCTTAAGCGCTCGGACATCGTGGATGGTGTCATTAACCTCACCACCGTCAAGACCCACGATAAGATTGCCATCGAGCTGAACGATTACTCAAAGGCCATTCTGGACAAATACGAAGGCATGGTCTTTCCCGGCGGCACCGCTCTTCCTGTCATCAGCAACCAGAAGATGAACGACTACCTGAAGGAACTGGCCGAGTTGGCAGGCCTAAACGCCCCCGTCACTCAGATCTACTACAAGAACGGCGAACGAATCGAGGAAACCAAGCCCAAATATTCCGTCATTGGCACCCACGCCGGCCGCCGTACCTTCATCTGCAACGCCCTCTCCATGGGCATCCCTGCCGATATCGTCATGAAATGGACCGGCCACTCCGACTACGCCGCCATGAAACCTTACATCGACATCGCCCAGTCCGAAAAGAGCAAGGCAATGGATAAATTCAATAAGCGGTAATCATTCCTGGGCGGCGAGAGATTCTAGTGTTTCCTCACATCTGTTGGAAATAATACTAAAATCCCCCATTGAACGCTCTAATGTAGTAATCATTTGAGCAGCAGCATTGTGGATTCTTTGATACTGCTCCAGAGCACTTTCGCAAAGTCCAATTATTCTCTCCATCACAGGAATCGAATCTGGATCCTCTGTCTTTGATATTTCGTCGTTTAATTCTACACGTAGTTTATCAAAAGCATTCCAGTAATGCAGAAAATTACTTTCCCCATATTCTCCTGTCCTATTATTATTGCGAATAACTTGGATGAATGCTTTTACACACGTTTTTTCATTATGTCCAAGCCAACCATATGCCAATGCGGCCTCCTGAATTGATTGTATGGTTCCTCCTATGATAACAAGTTTATCATGAATCTCATTTGAAAGCCCATCACACATCTCATTAACTAAAGCAACTGCCGGCGACATGTAATCGGAAATACTATAATACTTGTTAAGTACAAGAGTGGGTTTTTCAACGGAAAGGCCAGTTAACGCTAGTAATAAGTCTTCCCGGTCACTCTCGCTCATCCTTCTATACAAATCTGCCGGGGCTCTTTGTAACCGAATTGTTCTGAACGGATTATCGGACAGAGACTGCTTGAATTCACTAATCTTTTCGATACGGTTGTTGATGTCATTTTTAGCCATTGTAACATCTGACTTCATCAACTCGATGCGGGTCTTGTACAAGTCTAATACTCTTTGTCTTTCATCCTTTTTATCTAACTCGTATTGCGTGGAAAGAATGTCATTAGCCTTTTTCTGCATCAAAAAGGCTAAAAAGGTTACTACTACCCCTGCAATGGCGATAAATGGCCCCATTGTGCCAGCAATAGTATCCCCAATCTGGCCAGTTTCGCTAAAATCAATTACACCTGGTCGCGTAAAGAGAAATGGTGCGAATAATGCAAATAGAATAATCACGCCGGTCAAAACATACCAGCCGATATATGATTGTTTCTGATTCTTTTTCATAATCATCATTTTTTACAAAGTTAACCCTTTTTCTTCATACTCTAAAGATACATTTGACTCAGCTCATTTTACACTGACCTTCGTAAGTTTATTACATTACACTCTAATTCCCGAAAGTGAACTGTGGATTTGACAGTTTCTTTCGGGAAAGGCTGATTTGTGTCAAATTGGTTATACCACAATCATGTATTTGAGTGTATTGAAATTTCATAGATTTTCAACATTCAAAATAGTGTAAAATGCGTATAATCAGCCTCTTGACAGTTCAAAATTAAGCGCTCATCTTTGCGTTAGATTAATCTGCGTAACACGCACAACCGGTTGTGTTTTCATTAACTTAATTTCGGTTGAACTATGTTTATCGAAGACACGACACCCATCGCAGCGCTCACCGTTGCGGACCTTAAGAAACTGCTCAAAGACTCCCTCCGCGAGCAAAAGATACCCGGAAAGCGCTACGTCTATGGACTCAAAGGAATCCAGGACCTCTTCGGCGTGTGCCACCTCACGGCCCAGCGCTACAAGGATGGCTTCCTCGCCCCCGCCTGCATCCAGAACGGGAGGAAGATCATCGTTGATGCCGATATGGCCATAGACCTTTTTAAGAACTATCAGTATGAGAACGCTCGATGAAATTGACCCCATCGCCGCTATTACGGCCGAGATAGAGAAGTTCCAGAAGATGCCGGATAGAATCGGCATCATGTCCGTCAAGAGCGCCAACCAGCGGGTCGATGACGCCTTGCAGGAACCCGACCCAAAGATGTACTTCTACGACCTCTTGGTCGAAGGGGAATGCACCGTCCTTTTTGCCTCCTCCAACGCCGGCAAATCCGTCCTGGCCACCCAGATGGCCGAGGCTGTTGCCAAAGAGAACATAGTCCTTTACCTGGACTGTGAACTCTCGGCCAAGCAGTTCCAGATGCGCTACGTCGAGGGGACGGTCTCTCCCATCATCCACCGCTTCCCTGATACCCTCCTTAGGGCCGAAATCCGCCCGGACGACATCGTGGACACCAACCTGGAGGATGCCATACTTGACAGTGTTGCAGTCGCAGCCGAATACCGCGGTATCCGCCACATCTTCGTGGACAACATCACTTTCCTCCTCAACGACTCCGAGAAAGGCGAGGCCGCCGGTGCCTTCATGAAGAAGATTCTTGCCCTCAAGAGGAAGTACGGCCTTACCATGGTCATCGTCGGCCATTCCCCGAAACGCCAGCCCCGCACGCCGATGGTCCAGAACGACCTTGCCGGCTCAGCCAAACTGATGAACTTCTTTGATGCAGGCATCGCCATCGGCCGAAGCGCCAAGAGTTCGGAACTCCGCTATGTCAAGCAGGTCAAGGTCCGCACCGGATTGAACAAGTACGATGGCGAGAAGGTCCTTCTCTTCAAACTGAAGCAGGAACAAGGCTACACCCAGTTCATTTATGAAGACACAGTGAGTGAGGCCGATCACCTTCGTCAGAAGAATGCCCTCACCGAAGCCGAAGACTTCCAGGAACTCATAGACCTTCAGGCCCAGAACAAAACCGTGCGGGAAATTGCGGCAGAAACCGGCTTTGCCCCTACTACCGTCCACCGCAAGATTAAGAAGGCTCTGGAGCTCGGTTACAAACCTTCCTGTTCTGTTCCGTTCCACAGTGGAGTGGAACAGACGGAACAGTTAAATAATTGAAAAATATTTAGCCGTGAACGATATTTTTTGTATCTTCGCGGCTGGATATTTTTATTGCTTATGAAATCATTCATTATTGCAAGGGAAAGAGAGCATGCCACGCTCAAAAGGTTGTTAGAAGAACCCACGGCGCAGTTTTTGGCCGTTTACGGCAGGCGTCGTATAGGAAAAACGTTTCTGATTCGGGAGTACTTTGATGACAACTTTGCTTTCCGGCATACCGCCATCTCTCCATTGGAATTGGAGAATAAAGACGAGAAGCTTCTCTACAAAATACAGTTGGAGGAGTTCGCTCATTCCCTAGAGAAATACGGAGCGCAATTGGACGGCCCTCTTGTGAGCTGGTTTGATGCCTTTCATAAACTGGAAGAGATGCTTGACCGCAAAAGGTCTAAGAAAAAGATGGTGGTTTTCCTTGATGAAATGCCTTGGCTCGATACGGCTAAGTCCGGATTCATGTCTGCCTTCGAGCACTTTTGGAACGATTGGGGCTGTGCAAAGCATAATCTTCTCTTGATTGTTTGCGGCAGTGCCACTACCTGGATGTTGGACAAACTCATCAACAACAAAGGAGGGCTTTATGGACGCACCAATAGGGAGATGCACATGCATCCTTTCACTTTGAACGAGACCGAGCGATATTTCAAGTCTAGGAATATCACAATGGACCGCTATGATCTTGCCCAGACCTATATGATTATGGGCGGAGTAGCGTATTATATGTCTTTCTTTGAGCCCGGGAAATCCCTTGCCGATAATATTGACGATATCTTCTTCCGGGAGGGTGGCTTTCTCCGTGCAGAGTATGACCGTCTCTTTACGTCTTTGTTTGCCGACAATGAGAACTACAGAAAAATAGTTGAGGCACTCTCTGGGCTTAGGTATGGTGCCACGCGTGAGCAAATCTCTAACGTTACCGGCATCTCGGAGGGGGGTACTTTAAGCGCAATGCTCAAAGCCCTCGTAAAGAGTGACCTGGTTTCAACTTATTATAACTTTGGAGAAACCAAACGGAACCTCTACTACAAACTCACGGATATGTTCTGTCTCTTTTATCTAGGCTTTGTCAGCAAGAATCCCTCCAATAATCCGCATTTCTGGCGAGACAATCAGGCATCTCCGAAGCTCAACCGTTGGCGGGGAATCGCCTTTGAAGATGTTTGTTTTGTCCATCAGGAGCAGATTCGAGCCTCGCTTGGTATCGCTGGAGTCCAGGCAGAGATATATCCCTGGCGAGCAACTGCAGATGGAGATGTGCCAGGCGCTCAGATAGACATGCTTATTGACAGAGCAGATCGAGTGGTTAATCTTTGCGAGATGAAATTCACTCGTGGTGACTTTGCCATAGACAAAGATTATGACGCCAAATTGCGGAATAAAATAGATGCACTATTGACAGCCACCAAGAACAAGAAAAACATCCAGCCTACGCTAGTTACTACGTATGGCCTTAAGATGAATATGTATAGCAATCGCATCCAACGGATTGTAATAATGGATGCGTTGTTTGAGCCGGCCATTTAATTGGCTCACAATGGGCTCAAATTCCGCTGACTAACACGATCAAGCGCGTGTGGTTTTTGTTAATAATCGGCTGAATTTCAGTCGATTATTTTCTTGTTGCAAAGGGCTCACAAAGGGCTCATATAACGACTATCACCGGTAGCCTTCTTTGCACAGGAAATCCATTTAAAAGTTAACTCGCTGATTTTCAGTGGGTTCTTATTTGCTGAGGAAATCACTCTTTAACTCAGTCGTTCCATCCGTTCCGCATGTTCCACTCCACCTATGGAACGGAACAAGATGGTTTATGCCGTGTTTTTTTTGCTGTTCGAGAATAAAAGCATAAAATGATAGCAGCGGATTAAATGTACCCCCTGTAGCACTTTCAAATGTACCGGGTTGCTCTTGTCATAGAGGTGTGTGATCGTATTCAAATCCATCCCCACCCCCTATAAACAAAAAACCATCACAGGGGGTTGTGACGGGTATATAGAGAGTTTTGTCTGTGAGATTGATCGTAGTCAATCAAGACATATGTTTTGTTGGTGTGGTAGCGGGAGTGGGTCACGATCCTTGAGATAGAAGGACTCGAACCCTCACTGACAGAGCCAGAATCTGTAGTGCTACCATTACACCATATCTCAATGTGCCCCGAATTGGGACTGCAAATTTACTGCTTTTTTCCAAATCTGCAAGCGTAAAATTAAAAAAAGTGAAAAAGGCGCCAGAACTCTTTCTGAAAACCACGGAAAATGCTATATTTGCAGTCTATGCGTGCGCGTGTGTACATATACATTCTTTCAGTGCTCCTTCTGGCCGGCTGCAATAAGTCCCCGGTGACGGAGGGCACGGATATGCATGAGTTCACGCAGGAAGAACTTCAGAAAAAGCGTCTGGACGATGCCTTCACGGTGTTTTTCAAGAAGTTCAATCTGGACAAGGTGGATAATCCCACCGCGGAAATCCTCTCAAACAGCAAAGTCACAATACCCAGCGTGGGCGTGATCCGTTACACTTATACCAAGAACGGCCTTACGCTCATCTCCATGGACGTGAGCTCCGGCGGCTTCGTGGCTACCCTCCACGGCGGCATCCGTCTTGAGGGAGTGGGCCTTGGAGAAAACGGGACAAAGGTGTTCATTGACGGGGACCAGCTTGCAACCCTGGACATGGTCCTTTACAACAACGTTCCCACGCCCGTATTCCGCTTCCCGGACGGCACCACATACGCCGTAACGGGGGTCCTTCTTGTAGAACCGCTTATAGACTTCCTTCTGAAGAATGTGTTATCTACGGAATAGCCTGGCGGCCTTGGCGCTGCTTGCGGCCTGCTTCTTCGCGCGTGCGCAGGAGCCGGATACCGTAGCCACGTTCAACCTGGACAAATCCGTCATCACGGAGGAAACAAAAAAGCCGCTGGTCCTCAACAGCCGCGGCATAAGCGGCCAGATAAACACGGACGAGATAACTAAGATTCCCTCCATCCTGGGCACTCCTGACCCCATCCGCTTTGTGCGCCTCCTTCCCAGCGTGCAGCTAAACACGGAGGTTGACGGCGGCCTGTATATGCAGGGAAGCGAACACTCCCACACCCTCATCTCCCAGGAAGGCGTCCCCATTTACGGCACGGGGCATATGCTGGGCTTTTTCTCCGCCTTCAACTCCCCTCATTACAAGGGAATGAAGTACGCCACCAGCTGCGGCCAGGAATCCCGTATCGGCGGTCTCATAGATATGCAACTGGCCGATACCGTTGCCCGTAAGCTCAGCGTGGATGCATCCGTGGGCCTTTTATCGGCCCAGGGAACGGTGGATATTCCCCTTGGAAAATCTTCCCTCAAGATTAGCGCCAGGCGCACCTACCTGGACCTCCTCTTTGGCGGCATGCTCCGCTACGAGGACAACGCCATGACCTACAACTTCACTGACGCCAACATAACCTGGACGTGGAAACCCACAAAGAAGGACCGCATCACCGTAGACCTCTTCGGAGGCCTTGACATGGGCCTTTTCACGGGCGTGGGCCTTTTTGAGAATATGGATGCCAAGTGGTATAACGGCCTTGGCGCCGTCCACTGGAACCACTATTACACGGAGGCCAGCCTCAAGCAGACCGTCTACTACACCACGGCCGGCCTTGACCCCAAACTGAAGGCCTTCGGGGTCTATGCCAGGCTGCAGTCCTACATAATGGACGCCGGCTACCGCGCAAAGCTCCACTGGAAAAACTGGGACTTCGGCGCCCGCTTCAGCGCATATTACACCCAGCCCCAGAATCCCTATACGGAAGGGCATTTCAACGACGCCCGCAACAACGGCGGCATTCCCACGGAAAGCGCCTTTGCCGCGGCCTTAAATGCCGAATACAGCCGCAGCCTTGGCTACTGGCTCAGCCTCAAGGCCGGTTTCGGGGCCGATTGGTACCTCTCGCCGCAGCGCAAGAGTTACTGGGGAGTCACTCCGGAGGTCAGCCTTGTGGCCGATTTCCTGGAAGGCGGCAAACTTGACTTCACCTATGGTCTCAAGCGCCAGAACCTGTTCCAGACCGGCCTCACCTCTTCCGGCCTTCCGTCGGAATTCTGGACCTTGGCGGGGGATCTCCAGGCGCCGCAGTGGGCCCACTGCTTCTCACTTGCATACAACAACAGTTTCTGGGACCAGATGATGTCTGTGTCGGCAGAAGTTTACTACAAACAGCTCTACAACCAGCTGGAGTACGTTGGCAGCCTCATGGACATGTACACCGGAGACTATTCCCTTGAGACAAGCACCCTCAAGGGAAACGGCCGCGCATTCGGCTTCAACCTCATGATCCAGAAGCAGAAAGGCCGATTCACCGGCTGGATCAGCTATGCCTGGGCCAGGAGCCTCCGCACCTTCCTCAACGACTGGCACTCATTTGAGTTTACATCGGCCCATGAAAGACGCCATGAGCTTGACATAGTTGCAACCTACGACTTCGGGCGCTTTGACGTTGGCGGCACGTTCGTGGTGGCAAGCGGTACGCCCTACACCCGTCCCACCTCTTTCTACCTTGTGGGAAGCCGTATGGTGTGCACCTACGGCCCGTATAACGCGGAAACCCTCTCTCCCTATGCCAAGCTTGACCTTAGCGGCAACTGGTACATAAAGAAGAGCCCAAGGCTCACACACGGCATCAATTTTTCAATGTACAACGTCCTTGGAAGGGTTAACGCTGTTGGTTACGGGCTCCATTTCAACAGAAAGAATATGACCTATTCTTTCCGTCCCAACCTTATCCAGATCCGTTTCATGCCGTCCGTCGGTTATTTCCTGAGATTCTAGATGAAAAAGATCCTTCATATCGTAGTCATCGCCCTTCTTCCTTTGCTCCTGGCCTGCTCCAAGACGGAGGAGGTGGGCCGGTCACAGCTTGTGGTTGAGGGCTGGATAGAGAACGGAGGGAATCCGGTTGTGATGGTGTCTGAATCAATCGGCATAGCTACCGGCCGTGAGATGGACTCCAAGGGCATCCTTGACCATATTGCAAAATGGGCCAAGGTAAGCATCTCCGACGGCACAAAGACTGAGATTCTTACTGGAATTCCGGATCCAGAGTATTTCCCGCCGTACATCTATACTACATCGGCCATCACCGGAGAAGTGGGCAAGACCTACACCCTCAAGGTGGAGTATAAGGACTACAAGGTGGAAGCCTCCACCAAGATTCCGGATCCTGTTCCCATAGACAAGGTCTATGTCCAGGCCGTAACGGATACTACAGCTTCCGTTAGGGTTTGCTTCACGGATCCCCCTCAGACGGGCCAGTTCTACAAGATATTCACAAAGACTGAAGGGAAGGATTCCCATTATCACCCTTCGGCAATGACCAATATCTCCGACGAATCCCTGAACGGCTATACAGAAGTCTTCGTATACAGCACCCAGCGGCTTATGGACTACATTGATATGCCCAACATCCATACCGGTGACGTTCTGTGGATAAAGCTGTGTTCCACGGACAGAAAGACGTTCGAGTACTGGAACAATTTTGAGATAATGCTGGCCTCCAATGCCTTCAGCATGTTCTTTGAGAACGACCTGGAGAGCAACCTGGACGGAGCCCTTGGCTACTGGGCCGGCTACGGAGTGGATAAGGAAGTTAAATTTACAGTAACAGATCCGGATGAATAATCTAGACCCCCATTGCCAGGCTATTCTGGAAGAATACAGGCAGGCAAAACCCGCCTGCGACGATGCCGCCGTCAAGGTAAAGGCCACCCTTGAGAAGGTGTTCAAGAAGTCTGGGCTCATAGTTGCCGCCATAGAATCCCGCGTGAAAACGGAGGAGTCCCTTGCCGGCAAACTTGAACTGAAAGGCTCCAAGTATGCGTCCCTGGCCGATATTACGGATATCGTTGGTGTCCGCGTCATCACCTTCTACATTGACGACGTAGACAAGGTGGCATCGGCCGTGGAGCGCCTCTTCAAGGTGGACTGGGAGAATTCCGTAGACAAGAGAAAGATCCATGAGATAGACAGTTTCGGCTACATGTCCCTCCACTACATCTGCTCCATGGACGGCTTCCCCTACCGCTTTGAGATCCAGATGAGGACGGTTCTCCAGCACGCCTGGGCCAACATGAACCACGACACCGGCTACAAGTCCGGCGTGGAAATCCCCCTGGAATACAGGCGCAGCCTGAGCCGCCTTTCAGGTCTTCTGGAGCTGGCCGATGAACAGTTCTCCGAAATTAGGGCCGATCTAGCCGACTACCGCCGCCGCATCCAGGCCCTTGTGGCATCCGGCAACCTGTCAGAGGTTCCCCTGGACGGAGACTCCTTCCGCAGTTTCCTCAACACCCGGCCCTTCGACCCCCTCAATCGCCGCATAGCCTCCATGAACCAGGCAGAAATCCAAGAAGTTTCACTCATGGGATATCTGGAAGTTTTCAAGATGCTCCAGTGCAAAACCCTTGGAGACATTGCCAAAATCATAAAGGACAACTCTGAGGGCGCCTTCCAGCTGGCCTGCTATCAGATAGGCCTTACAGACCTTGACATCATCTCTTCTTCCATCGGCCCTCAGGACCTGTGCATTGCCTACATCGTGAAGGTTGGCGGCGGAAAAGCCGGCCTCAAGATGCTCCTGGACATCATAAACGGAGTGAGCGATACCAATAACATGATGGCCGAAATCCTCTTTGAACAGACGTCAAACCTTCCCTTCATGAACCAGTAATGGCAAACAAACCCCTTAATACAGACCTTCTTGACCGTGCAATAATCTTTGCGGTCAAGGCCCATGCCGGCACTGAGCGCCGCGGAAAGGGCTTCCCCTACATTGTCCACCCCATGGAGGCCGTGGAAATAGTGGCCACCATTACTCCTGATCAGGAACTCCTTGCCGCCGCAGCTCTCCATGACGTAATTGAGGACACGGATATATCGGCCGATGAACTCCGCGCGGAATTCGGGGACAGGATAGCAAACCTAGTTGTGGCGGAATCCGACGTTTTCCCGGAGGGCGTTTCAGAGGAGGACAGCTGGCGTGCCCGCAAGCAGGCCGCCATCGACCGCCTTGCCGCCGCTCCCCGCGACGCCAAGATAGTTGCCATGGGAGATAAGCTGTCCAACATGAGGGCAATTGCAAGGGACTACGCCGTGAAGGGAGATGAGCTGTGGAAGATATTTCACGCCCCGGATCCCAGTGACCACGAGTGGCATTACAGGGGCCTTGCCAATTCCCTCCGAGACCTAAAGGACACATTTGCATTCAAAGAATTCGAATCACTTATCAATCAGATATGGAAGCACTGAAAATAGACCTCAAAGATTACGTGCACTCCGGCGAAGGCGCCAATGGAGAAAGCTTCAACCACCGCACAAACCCGGACATAATGATGAAACTCTATAATCCGGGAAAAGTGCAGCAGCCCCTTGACGAGATGCTCATGGCCCGCAAGGTCTATGAGCTTGGAATTCCCACCCCGGAACCCGGAGAATATGTCACGGACGGCGTGCGCTACGGCATCCGTTTCCGCCGCATATCCGGAAAAGTTTCCTATTCCAGGGCAACGGCCGATAACCCTGAAAAAGTGGAAAAATATGCATCGGAGTTTGCCAGGATGTGCCTCCAGCTTCATAAGGTCCATGTGGATCCGGCAGATTTTGAAAACGTAAAGGACCGCTACTACAGGCTCCTTGAAGAGAATCCCAATTTTACATCGGCCCAGAAGGACGCCATAGGGAAGTTCATTGCCGATGCCCCCGACACCGATACCGCCATCCACGGAGACCTTCAGTTCAGCAATCTCATCATGGCCGGCGGCAAGAATTACTTCATTGACCTTGGAGATTTCTGCTACGGATACAATCTCTTTGACGTGGGCATGGTGTACCTCTGCTGCTGCGTTAGCGACGAAGCCTTCATTAAGGAGGTCTTCCATATGCCAAAATCCCTCTCCACAAAGTTCTGGGAGTATTTTGCTCCTGCTTATTTTGGTAAGGACCGCCCCCTGAAGGATATCACGGAGGAGATTCTGCCATATGCCGGTCTAAAGACTCTTATCGTTGAACGAGACACCAAATGCCCCATGCCGGAAATGAGGGCCTGTCTCAAAGGAATAATCTAGCAGTATGGCCAGAAAGTCATTAAAAAAAGAATCCGAGGCAATCAAGAGGGCTGCCTTGCAGGGCCTTATGATTGTTGTGGTGAGCGTTGTCACGCTTGAGGCAACGTCCCTTCTGCAGTACTACTTCTCTTCAAAGACAATCACTGCGGAGGCCAACCGCCGTGCCGAAGGCCAGTTAAAGGCCACGGAACTCCAGATCCTTTCCGTGACGGAGCAGGTGGAAACTGCCGTAAGGAACGCCGCCTGGAGCGTGGAATATCAGATTGGCAAGCCCGACAGCCTTGCCGCCATCACTTCAAGGATGGTGGAACGAAACCCCGTCATATATGGATCGACCGTTGCCCTTGTAGACAAGATGGTGGCGCCGTACTCGTTCCAGGACGGGGACCACGTCACAAAGTCCTCCCTTGCAACCGAGGAGTACGATTACCATTCCCAGGAGTGGTTTGTGAAGCCCCTGGAGGCGGGCGCCGGTTATTGGTCGGAGCCCTACTTTGACGAGGGCGGCGGAAACGTCATAATGACCACCTACTCGGTTCCGGTGTTTGTGAAGGGAAAGCCCGCAGCCGTATTTACGGCCGATGTTTCCCTTGACTGGCTCACTGAACTTGTTGGGAAAGTGAAGGTGTATCCCAACACCTACAATTTCATGATTTCCCGTGCCGGACTCATAATGGTGAGTCCCGCCGAAACCCTTGTGATGCGCCACTCCATCCAGGAGGTGGCTGAGAAGACGGACGGCTCCGAAGTATTTGCGGAGGTGGGAGAGGCTATGCTTGCCGGCCAGGCAGGAGATACCCAGTTAAAGTACAAGGGCAAGATGCTCCGCGTATTCTTTGACACCATCTCAAGGACGGGCTGGTCAATGTCCATCATTATCCCGGAAGATGAAATATACGGGGAATCCAAGCGCGTTGGCTTTGTGGTGATGCTTCTCCAGATCCTTGGCGTGCTTCTTCTCATAGTGATCCTCTATTTCACCATCAAGAACCAGAAGGAACTCAATCAGGCGTCAGAAAGCAAAACCCGCATAGAGGGTGAACTTCAGGCGGCCAGCGACATCCAGAGCTCCATGCTCCCCAAGACCTTCCCTCCTTTCCCCAGCAGGGACGACATAGATATGGCGGCCGCCATTGTGCCGGCAAAGGAAGTGGGAGGAGACCTCTACGACTTCTATATCAGGGACGAGAAACTGTTCTTCTGCATAGGAGACGTCAGCGGCAAGGGCGTTCCCGCCAGCCTGTTCATGGCCGTGACAAGAAGCCTGTTCCGCTCCGTTTCCAACCATGAGCACAGCCCGGCAAAGATTGTCACCACAATGAACGACAGCCTGTCGGAGTCCAACGACGCCTCAATGTTTGTTACCTTCTTCTGCGGCGTCCTGGATATGAAGACCGGCCATATGGTATATTGCAATGCCGGCCATAACGCCCCCATCGCCCTCACGGACCGCATAGGGGAACTTCCCGTAGACTCAAACATCCCGCTTGGCGTAATGCCGGGATTCGCATTCACGGAGCAGGAGGCCGATATCCGCTACGACGACGCTATCTTCCTGTACACGGACGGAGTTACCGAAGCGGAGAATATCCATCACGAGCTATTTGGCGAAGAGAGGATGATAAAGGTGCTTCATACCCGCCGTTCCGCCAGCGAGCAGATGGCCTGTGTGGCCGATGCAGTCAGGGAATTCCGCGGAGAAGCAGCCCAGAGCGACGACATTACCGTCCTTTTCATCCACTATCTTGGCAAGGAGGAAACGGATAACAAGGTTCTCAAGATCACATTTGACAACGACATAAGCCAGATCCCCAAGCTGGAAGGCTTCATAGAGGAGATCCGTGAGGCTACGGGCATTGATGCCGGGCTTGCGATGAGCCTGAACCTTGCCTTGGAGGAGGCCGTCACAAATGTGATGATGTACGCTTATCCGGAAGGAGCCAGCGGCAGCGTGAACCTCAATGCCATCCTGAAGGAAAAGTGCGTGGAATTTGTCCTCTGGGACAAGGGAATCCCGTTCGATCCCACCGCCGCCCCTGAGGCCGATACAACCCTGGGCGTTGAGGAAAGGGCCATCGGCGGTCTTGGTATACACCTTGTAAGGAATATCATGGACAGCATCTCCTATGAGAACAAGAACGGAATGAACATACTGACAATGATAAAAAACACAAAATAAAATGGAAGTTAAGATTACAGAACAGGACAAGACCCTGGTAGCACAGCTTGCCGGCAGGCTTGACACGGCCGTTTCACAGGAAGTATCGGCTCAGCTTCAACCCCTTGTAGACAATGCAGACAGAACTCTCATTCTGGACTGCAAGGATCTTGAGTATATCTCCAGCTCCGGTCTGCGTATTTTCCTCACCATCCGCAAGGCTGCGGCCGCCAAGGGCGGAAAGGTGATCGTGAAGGACATCAGCACGGAAATACGCCAGGTCTTCATGATGACCGGCTTCCTGAACCTCTTCGAGGTAGTAAGTTCTGCAGAGTAGCGGCTTATGGCTCCCAAGAAGAACGTCTCCCTTCCGGAGAACGCACACCGGGAACTTGCTCCCGGTGAGGAGTATCAGCCCATACTAAGCCCGCATGAGAAGTACGCCGAGGCCACTCCCTATTCCGTGGGAATGGGTGTCCTGATGGTGATCCTTTTCAGTGCTGCGGCGGCATACCTTGGCCTCAAGGTGGGCCAGGTGTTTGAGGCTGCTATCCCCATCGCAATCATCGCAGTTGGCCTTACCGGAGCCCTCGGGCTCAAGCAGGGCCTGAGCCAGAACGTCATTATCCAGTCCATCGGCGGCTGCTCCGGAGCAGTTGTGGCCGGCGCCATCTTCACCCTTCCTGCCATCTACATCCTTGGCGTTGAGGTGAATTTCTGGCAGATGGCCCTGAGTTCACTCCTTGGCGGCGTGCTGGGAATCCTTTTCCTCATCCCGTTCCGCAAGTACTTTGTGAAGGAGATGCACGGAAAGTATCCTTTCCCGGAGGCTACGGCAACCACCCAGGTGCTTGTGAGCGGTGAAAGCGGCGGTTCAAGCGCCAAGACGCTCATTACCGCAGGCCTCATCGGCGGTCTGTACGATTTCATAGTGGCAAGCGTGGGTCTCTGGAGCGAAACCCTCACTTCCCGCGTGGTAAGCTGGGGCGCCATGGTGGCCGATAAAGCCAAACTGGTGGTGAAGCTCAATACCGGCGCTGCGGTGCTGGGACTTGGCTATATAATCGGCCTTAAATATGCCCTCATCATATGCTGCGGCTCATTCCTGGTATGGTTCTTCATCATCCCGCTCATAGGATATGTGCTCCCGGAGGCTCAGGCGGCAGGCCTCAGCCCTGAGAATATCTTCAGCACCTACGCCCGTCCTATCGGCATAGGCGGCATTGCAACTGCCGGTATCATCGGCATTGTAAAGTCGTTCGGAGTTATCAAAAGCGCCCTGGGCCTTGCCGTGAGTGAGTTCAAGGGCGGAAAGGCGGCTGTTCAGAAGGGCGCCCGTACGGATGAGGACATGCCCATGAAATCCGTGGTGTACGGCATTGTGATAGCGCTTGTGCTTATCTTTGCGTTCTTTGCCTTCGGCGGCATTGTGAACAATGTGTGGCAGGCGCTTGTGGGCCTTCTTATTGTGGCTGTGATTGCATTCCTGTTCACCACCGTGGCGGCAAATGCCATCGCTATTGTGGGCTCCAACCCCGTGAGCGGCATGACACTGATGACCCTTATCGTGGCCTCCGTGGTTCTTATTGCGGCCGGCCTTAAGGGCAATTCCGGTATGGTGGCGGCCCTTGTGATTGGCGGCGTGGTGTGCACTGCGCTTTCCGTTGCAGGAAGTTTCATCACGGATCTCAAGATTGGTTACTGGCTTGGCTCTACTCCTAAAGTGCAGGAAGGCTGGAAG
Organism: uncultured Bacteroidales bacterium; assembly: GCA_900321715.1. Classification (GTDB taxonomy): domain Bacteria; phylum Bacteroidota; class Bacteroidia; order Bacteroidales; family UBA932; genus Cryptobacteroides. Next base: position 36,516 of record ONXC01000022.1, read on the forward strand.
TTCCTTGGCGTGGCGGTTTCTTCCGTCACGGTGTGCGGCGTTATGCTCATCCTTAACAAGACCTACGGCTTTGTAGGTGACAACGCCCTTGTAGCACCTCAGGCCAATGCAATGGCAGCGCTTATCGGCCCTCTTATGAGCGGCGGCGGCGCTCCCTGGCTGCTTTACGGCATCGGCGCGGTCCTTGCCCTCATCCTTAACTGGCTTGGAATTCCTGCCCTGGCATTTGCCCTGGGTATGTTCATTCCTCTGGACCTGAACCTTCCGCTGCTTATCGGCGGCGCCATCTCATGGTACGTGAGCTCCCGCTCAAAGGATGCGGCCGTTAATTCGGCCCGTCAGGAAAAGGGCACGCTTATAGCTTCCGGCTTCATTGCCGGCGGCGCGCTTATGGGTGTAGTGAGCGCCATCCTCCGTTTTGCCGGCGTGGATATCTTCCTCTCCGGCTGGAACGCCCAGTACGGAGAAGCCGTGGCAATAATTCCGTTCGTACTCCTTATTATATATATGGTACGCGCGTCAATGAAAAAGACCCCTGGCGCATAACTGACGCTGAGTCAATGGGTTATACAAAGTCGGGTGCACCGCGAAGTGCACCCGACTTTTATTAAATTGCTGAGTATCAGGGGTTTATTGGCCAGAAGCAAACAGGCCGATAATATTGAGGATTACCTCCGAGGCTTTCTCCATGCTCTCCAGCGGGACGAACTCCATCTTGCCGTGGAAGTTCAGGCCGCCTGCGAAGATGTTGGGGCAGGGAAGGCCCTTGAAGGAGAGGTTGGCGCCGTCCGTGCCGCCGCGGATGGGCTGGATCTTGGCCTTGACTCCGGCCATCTCCATGGCCTTCACGGCCTTGTCTATGATGTGGTAGTGGGGTTCCACCTGCTCACGCATGTTGTAGTACTGGTCCTTGAGGTCCAGCTTTACGGTGCCTTCTCCGTATTTGGCGTTGATGAAATCGGCCACCTTGGACATCATTTCCTTACGGGCCTCGAACTTCTCACGGTTATGGTCACGGATGATGTAGGCGAAGTCTGCCTCCTCCACCGCGCCCTTGAAGGAGATGAGATGGAAGAAGCCCTCGTAGCCCTCCGTGTATTCCGGGCGGGCCATAACGGGAAGCATGGCATTGAATTCCTGGCCGATAAGGATGGCATTTTTCATCTTGCCCTTGGCATAGCCGGGGTGGACGTTGCAGCCCTGGATATGGATTTTGGCACTTGCCGCGTTGAAGTTCTCAAACTCAAGCTCTCCAATCTCGCCGCCGTCCATGGTGTAGGCGTAGTCTGCGCCAAAGCGCTTGACGTCAAACTTCACAACGCCGCGGCCGATTTCTTCGTCCGGGGTAAAACCTATCCTGATGGGCCCGTGCTTGAATTCAGGGTGCTCCACAATATACTGGACGGCGTTCATGATTTCCGCAACGCCGGCCTTGTCATCGGCCCCAAGAAGGGTTGTTCCGTCTGTTGTGATAAGGGTTTGGCCGATATAATGGAGCATTTCCGGGAATTCCGAGGGCTTCAGTTCCAGGCCGGGAACGCCATTGAGGGCAATTGCGCCGCCGTCGTAGTTCTCCACAATCTGAGGCTTGATATCTGCGCCTGAAGCGTCCGGGGCGGTGTCTACGTGGGCGATGAAACCTACGGCGGGCACTTCCTTATTTATATTAGAAGGTATTGAGGCCATTACGTAGCCGTAGTCGTCCAGGGTCACGTCAATGTCCAGCGCTGCAAGTTCGTCGCGGAGCATCTTCAGCAGATCCCACTCCTTTGCGGCCGATGGCTGGGTGTCCGACTCTTCATTACTCTGGGTGTCTACGGAAACGTAGCGTAAAAAACGGTTTAGTAGTTTTTCCATATTATCTGAACTTCATCTTGAAGTGTAAATATACGCTTTTTCCATGGTTTTGGCGGGCATTTTAAGAAAATTTAAAAAAATGTTGAAAAAAGTGTTTAAAAAATTTGTCAGGTTAAAAAAATTGTCTACCTTTGCAGTCCCGTTTGAAACGAGCATCAAAAATGAGGTTTCAAAAAGGTCTTTGAAATACATTTTTCCAAGATCAAGGAAGACGACAGTCGAGGACCGCAGCAACCTTTTGGTTGTGAGGACCGGAGGCCGAGTCTGACGCAGAGATTGGGAAAATGTGTTCAAAGAAAAAGTTCATTGACAATACTGAGAGAATAGATTAGAGGTAAAGCAAAAGATAGAAAATATTAGTCTGTAACTTTGAATACGGAATTTTCGTTGAAGAAGATTGTGGACTACAATTTCAATAGGCAAGAGCAAAACATAGAAATATGTGATTCACAGTGTGGAGGCTGCGTGAGTGGCTGAAGCACGAAGAGAGAAAGAAAAGAAGAGCGAACGGAGGATGCCTAGGCTATCCGGAGGCGATGAAAGACGTGGTAAGCTGCGAAAAGGCTCGGGGATCTGCAAACAGGA